>NZ_JADQAM010000061.1:0-612035 GCF_022129405.1 Psychrobacter sp. Ps2
ATCTTTGGCGCTATGGCTTTGATGGCTGACCAGGTGGATGGGTAATCGTCTTTAGCTGCAATCAGCATACGGACGGCGCTCTCTTTCATTTCAGGGGTATAATTTCGTGTTTTCATTGTCATATTCTCTCAGAAAATTGAGTCTCCGACAATCCCGGGGCGGTTCACATTAAAAATACATGATAAGCGCATATTGGTTACATAAATTATTTCTGCATTATTTATCTTTTTATCTGCTAGGTAGCACTATTTGAACCACTAACCCTTGAACACCATCTTGCCGGTTATGAGCATTGATATATCCTTTATGCGCCATGACTACAGCATGAACAATGGCCAATCCAAGACCATAGCCGCCAGTATCACGATGCCGAGCAGTATCGAGCCGTACAAAGGGATGGAAAATACGTTCTAAGTCTTTGTCTGCGACACCGCCACCTTCGTCTGTTATATTAATTTGAACAGCTGGTGCCTTATTGTCCATTTGTATTGCTTTGATTTCCGCAATCACTGTCGAACCCGCTGCCGTGTGCATAAAGGCATTGCGAATAACATTTTCAAGTGCACTATACAACTGTTCGGCATTACCTTGGACTGTCCAAAATCCTGCCAAATCATCTAGCGCTGAGGCTACAGGCGGTTGCCATTGCCAATGCACGTCTTTATGTTGAAATTCAAAGCAGACATCCTCTCCGATATTACTAATAGTGTCGGATATATCGACTGCCTCACTCTCCAAATTATCGACGGTATATTGCTGCATTTGCAGGGATTGAATATGAATGATTTGCTCAATTAGCTCATTCATTCGTGTGGATTCTTTATCGATACGGTCTAGATAACGGTTAGCATTGGGCGCAAAATCTCGAGTCAGCTCAGTCGCTACATCCAGACGAGCAAGTGGCGAACGCAGCTCATGTGAGATATCACTGAGCATTTGCTTACGTGCCAGCTCACTGTCAACCAGTCTGGTCGAGAGATGGGCAACGTCTTTGGCAAGTAGCCCCAACTCATCATCACCCATCTTAGACAGTTCTGGGTTGGCTTGATAATTACCATCAATCATACGGTGTACGGTATTTTGTACACGGCCAATTCGCTGGGTTAGCGTACGACTGAGCCATATGCAGACCAATACACTAAAGATAACGATCAATAGCAAACGTATTGGAAAATTACCGTGCTGTAGCTCTACCACGTCTGAAAAACGCAAGTGCGGACGCAACTGTATGATAATTGACTGACCATCAGGTAATTCAACAGACATATCAGCCAGTTCAGGACGAGTATCGATATCAGCTACTGCTGCACTACTTGCTGTTCTTGGTCTTAGGAACTTTTGCCAAAAAGACGGCTCAATTTTCGGTATTTCATTGTCGTGTTCACGAAGTCTATTGTCAGCATTGCGACCTTCTAGACCATAAACGTTATTCTCTACTCTAGGTGGCCTAGGTGGTATTTGCTGCAACGGTTGTATCGCACGATCCATTAGCCGCCGACCACTTTGCAACTGTCCTTGCGCACGATCGTCTTGGTCACGGTAACGCGGGAATATAATAGCGCCCTGCTCATCATAGACTCTGATTTGATTCATCAGCTGGCGGTCTTGACGATACATCTGCCTGACAGAGTCTACATCACCAGCCCGTAGCGCCGCGACCATCTCTTCACGCTTTATCAATAGACTATCGATTTTTACGTCCATACGAGAGGTCAGCTCTTTTTCAGCCAGCCAGCGCTCTACCACGATAGACAATACAGAGGTGATTAGAATCGTTAGTAATAAGCTCAGAAACATACGCCAAAACAAGGTAATGCGCACCTTAAACTTAGGTGCTTTTTTGAGGGTCTGCTCAGAAGCTTTCATCGATATGTCCGTCATTACAACACCAGTTGATAACCTTTGCCACGCACCGCTTTTATTGGCTCATCGTGGAAAGGTTGAAGTTTTTTGCGTAAGCGAGATACATGCACATCAAGGCTACGGTCAAACGGCTGCAACTCACGCTGCAAGATATTTTCTGACAGCCATGCTTTACTCACCACTTCCCCTTTTTGTTTGAGTAAGGCAACAAGTAGATCAAACTCTGTACCAGTGACTTGTAGCGTTACCCCATCTATCTGACAGGCGCGTTGGTTTTGATCGAGATGCAAACGACTCTCTGGCAACGGAGTATGCTCTGATGCGGTCGTATTGGTACGTTTAATCACTGCATTGATACGCGCTAGCAGCTCTCGAGGGTTACAAGGTTTGGTGATATAGTCATCGGCCCCAAGCTCTAGACCAATAATACGATCAATCTCCTCCCCTTTCGCCGTTAACATAATGACAGGAATATCAATAATATTTGGTAATTGACGCAGCACACTTAATCCATCTAATTTTGGCATCATAATATCGAGTACGAGTAAATCATAGACCGTATCTTCGTGTGCTACTGCCTTGAGTCTTTGTATGACTGCTGCACCATCATGCACGCAGTCACAGCGAATGCCGTGATTGTCCAAGTACTCTTGCAATAACTGAGTCAACTCTTCGTCGTCATCGCCTATCAGGATGTTTGGCATGCTTCTCTCCTTTAATTTTTATTTATCTCTATTTACTCAATCTATAGTAATCATGGCGCAATAAGTCCGCGTACAAGTGTCATTTTGATATGGTTAGCGAAATTGCCGCCGTGGCATTTTTATTGTCGGTAGACGGTAGTTAACCATATTATCAGGCAAGTACTTGCCAATTCACCAGAAACGTTACCTTTCTTAATACTTCATAAATGTTCGTAACCTTTAACTGTCGTAATATACTCCTATCAACAGCAAGTATTGCATTTCTAAGATGGCTGACCATAACGAGCGATAACGTTCAACAGATGGTACTTGCGAGATAAAAATTTAGTGTTTATTAAACCAAACTCAATGTAATCAAGGATATTATGATGAAAAAATTACTATTAGGCTCAGTATTAGCAGCGTCTAGCATATTTACAGTAACGGCTTGCACTAGTGTTAACGCGACTACTGATACAACGCCAACTGCACAAATGCACAAGAACCACAAAGATGGCATGAAAAAAGGTGAGATGAGAGGCCCAATGTCAAAATTGGATCTAACAGCGACACAGCAAGCGCAAATCAAAGCCATCATGCAAAACAAACGTGGCGATCGCACTGCTGACCGTGCAGAACATCAAGCAGAACGCGCGCAAATGGATCAGCAAATACAAGCACTGACCAATGCCAGCACTTTGAATACTGCTGCTTTGAACCGTCTGGCTGATCAACGTGCGGCAAAAGAAAAGCAACGCTTTATCGAACGTGTACAAACACAACACGCCATCGCTCAAGTGTTGACTGCTGAGCAACGTGCAAAACTTGCACAAATGAAAGAAGATAGAAAAGGTGACGACGAAGGCCGTCGTGGTCCAGACCATCGTGAGCAACGTGGTGATCGTGCACAGCAAGGTATGTAATAAACCACTCCGGAAAAGTGTTATTTTACCCAGCTGTATACGTATAAACTAAAAAAGCGCGCCGTTAATAGGTGCGCTTTTTTTAATGCAAAATTATCCTGTTCAAAAACTAGTAATGCTTTCTATTTACTTATTAATACTCTAATCAGTTACTCAACCGAACCAAAACGCTCTCTGACCATCGGCAACATGTTAAATACCATTTTACCTACTGCCGTGCCATTACCATCTTGGTAGTATTGCAGCAGCTCTGGAGCATACTTTCGTAAATCAATGCTATTGCTATCGTTCGGCGACTGCACATTACTTGGTAGGTTAGGAAACGCCAAGTCCTTGGTGCTGATAGCAGAATACTGCTGCAACACATCTATCCTCATGCCTTTGTTGTTATTCGCTTCGCTAGTGTTATCTAACTGACGACGTAAGTGCTCCCATTTGAGTTGACCGCGTTTATCAAACCCGTACAGTTCCTGTACTTCTGTATTGACAACAGTCTCACCTGTCGTTGCTTCCTCATTCATTTGATCTTTTATCATAGCCAGTATTTTTTGTACAACAGACTTACTGGTGAATGCCTTTGGATTTTGAATCGACTCAAACGCTGTCATCGGTTCGGGTTCTTGTACCAGCTCTGGGTATTTTTCACTGATCCGATCGTAGAAAATCTGCATATATTTCTGTTGCGACGCTTGATAGTCCCCAAAGCGTTGTACTCGGCGAATGATTTGATCGCTTGGTAGCATAGCCGATAACTGGTGCGCGGGCAGCTTTGGAGACAGTGAAGCAAGTGAGTTAGGAGCAACATAATTAAACTGGCTGACAGGAGCCGCGTCATAAGTCGCATCTAACGCCGCAAAGTGGCTTTTGATTACTTCACCACCAAATCCTTTAGGTAACGTACCATCATCAATGGCTATTTTTAACCACTTGTTTTGCCATTTTGTACCGAGTTTATCATCTAACAATTCTGAGTTTAGAATCGCAAAATTATCTGCCCATAGGTAAATATCACCGTTTTTAAAATCCATATAAATAGGCTGGTTGATACTGCTGTGATGATTACGTGCTTGATATTGCGCACTAGCGAGCATCGTAGCCTTGCCTGCCATCGGTTGATAGACCCCTTGAGAGTCGATAGAGAGAGGCTTTAGTAGGTACTCATCTAATAACTGTGCTTTCTTCCTATCTAACGGTCTTTGTTTATCCTCATAGTTATCAAATAGCGCTTGATAATCTGGTGCTACTTTTACATCGCTATCGTATTGATGGTCATCCCATGCATGATAGGCAGCTACGCACTCAAAATACGACTGCCTTATGCTGTCACGCTTAGTATCGTAATCTACAGCCGAGATATCTTTGTTTTGCTGTTCGGCTTGCAGGATTAGAGCGGCGTACGCTTGGTCATGTGCCTCTTCGCAGTGTTCATCTACATAGTCTGATGCCGCCATTTTCTCCGTACTAGTACTAGTACCAGTACCAGCATCGGCATCGGCATCAGCATCTGTAAATTGTTGGTTATTGCCAATCTCAAGATTGCTATGATAGCTAAAGGACTGACGTCGCTGTTTTTTCAGGGCTGTCTCTAGTGTTTTTTTGGCAATGCTAGGTGCTTGTTTTACAGCCGCCGTGTTGGACTGGCCCAAACTGGTAGACTGGCAACCTGTTAACAACAGCACCCCTGTCAAAAATGCGCTGGTTATTAGCAGATTATTTTTAGTCTTAAATGGCAGACGTTGTGCAATGGTGTGATGTACTGTTTTCATTTTTTATCCTTAATAGATATGAGCGTAAATGCAATAAGATGAGGTCATTTGATTTCTATTTTTCATTCATATCATCTTGAGCATCGTCAACTCGGCTCTCATCGACAGCGTCTGCGCCATTGCCATTATCGTTACCATATTCATCGCTGCCATACTCATCACTGCTATAAGCACCTTCGACACCGCTATCTTGATAGTCGTAACGTGCATAGCGAGCCGTTTGTAATCTGTCTTTTTTCTCGCGCTGCGTAGCTATCCATGCATTGCCATCGATAGGAGGCGTAGCATCTGAACCAAAAGACTCAGCAAGTAGCGGTGTCAAGGCATTATGGTTAAAGCTGGCTTTATCGTAACGTACTTGGTTTAGCATGGTTGTGGTCGACCCCATAAAATCACTACCGATATTGACACGTTGCTGCTTGGCCAGCAGTCGATCTGAGCTGTCTAAGTAATAGTAGTTGATTTGATTAAACGAGATAGGACCGATAGCTTCGATAAGCTGCAATAGCGAACCGACATCCGCGCTTTGATAGCCTTTATTGTACAATTGTACTTTAGCCAGTGCTGTCTTCAGTGCAGCACCATCAGGATATTTTTCTGGATTGGCATCTACGTATTCTTGCAGTGATTTCGTCACATATTTGAGCATCTTGCCAATTACTTCACCGCTTTGCTGGCTACCAAAATAGACTTTTACTGCGCGAGTCGCACCAACTTCTTTGGCAAACGTGTCACCACTGATATCGACTGCGCTAAAATGCTCAGGCGCGAGCTCAGCCATGCTGTTCTGTATTGCGTTGAGCACCGCATCATAGAGCACCGCTGGTGGCAACTGCGCCGTGATACTTTCAGGCAAACCAAAGCTCACCGTGTGCGAGGTCATCTGTGCTGGTAATGGCGTATTTTCAGGGTTGACAAGTGCAACAATCGGCATAATGGCCGATGGATCAACTACGACACTGCTGTTATTAAAATCAAATGCTAACGGTATCTGTATCGATGAGCTAATCGTTGGTGTGGCGTAGTCGTAGCTATAGACGCTTTGTAATTGGCGCTGCTTGGGACGGTATTGACTGACACTATTGAATGTTAAATGCTCATACTGATAAGCATTGGATGCAGCTATTTGCTCAGGAGTGCGGTGGAACATATCAAGTATATTGCCAATCATGCCTGTAGATGACATTGGTAGGCTGCCACGATTTACCGTCTCTGTCTTAGCTTGCTGTTTTTCCATTTGCATGGCTTCATACTTTGCAGCCATTGATTTGGGACTTAACCCTGACATTCCTGAGAGCATACCTTCAGTACCGCTACTGTATTCATCATAATTATCATAGTCGTCACTACTATAATTATCGCTACTATAGTCATCTGCTGTATCGTAAGCATACTCGTTATCGCTGCTAGCGTCATTGCTCGTCGGCTCATTCTCCCCCGCTTCAGCCAATATAGCAGCAATCGCTCTTCTCTCTGCTTCAGCTTCTGCTTTAGACTTATCATAGTCACTAGGATAGTCGGACTCTATCGAATCTTTTGCGTCATCATAATCGTTATAGTCATCATTGTATGGCTCATCATCACTTTCGCTATATGCACTCTCAGGCTGATACGCATAGGTTTCTATAATCGTTCTGAGCAAACTACTCGATCCTACATCGATACTATCTGGGTCAATGAATGGTGCTGAGCGATAGTTGGCTGTAGCGACTGCGACATGCTCGGTCGCCAAGTGTTGACGAATGGCTGCAAGCAAGTGTGATTTGGCTTGGTTTTCGGTATTTGGATACTTCTCTTGATCAAACAGCTGCTCATAACGCGCGGCCTGAGCGTTTTGACTGGCAGTAAAAGCTTGACCCTGACGTTGGCTCTGCGCGGCATCTGCGACACTAAAGTCCATCATGGTACTAGAGACGCTGCTATTCGACGACAGATTGGAAGATGAGCTGGCTGGAGTTGATTGGCAACCTGCGAGTACAAGTGAAGCACTACCAACCATCAAGGCGATAGAAGTGAATTTACCGGCTGGATATAGATGACCGTTATTATTTTTACCATTATAGTTTTTATGATCAGTGTTAGATAAACAAGCAGGCGCAGTCTCAGAGTAGCGCTGTCGATTGCGGTTATTAATATGGTGTGATGACATAGTAATCTCTTTGTATGAATAGACAGTCGATAATGAGTGTGCATTGGTACCGTTATTTATATCACAAGACGTTACAATTTAGTAATATTAGCGAATATTTTTAAAGAATTTCTTCATTCATAAATAATTTTCTCTGCATAACAGCTGTCTTATCATTAGCTTCATCTACTTGAAAATTAGCTTCGTTTATTTGAAATACAGCTAAACGCTATAAAAGCGTACACCACAAAAGATAATAAACAACTTTCTACTATTTCATATTTTCGTTACTATTTAGGCTTATCTATTTCCTAGCTCTATTCTCTCCACTCGCGTAAAAAGGACTTTGCGATGTCACAGTTATTATCTCGCCACCATCGAACCGCTCAGCAGCGTAAACCAAAAATTAATACCTTACTCAAATCTAGCGTCGTGCTCATTACCAGTACGCTACTGCTATCTATATCCGCACAGGCTGTAGAGCCAACGACCTCAACAAGTAACGCCACGGTCAACAACACATCAATCAATACCAGTGCTATAAACTTGGCCATCATGGCTGATAGTCCAATGGTACTCTCTGAAACCAAGCGCATCACGCGAGCGAAGACAAATACCCTTAGCACCACATCGAACAATGCTAACAATACTAATAGTGACCAAGCCATCTATTCTGAAGACGCCATTCATCATCCCGTTTGGGCAAAAAACGGCATGGTCGCTACCCAAGAAGCGCTTGCCTCTGATATCGGTTTACAGATTCTAAAGGACGGCGGTAATGCGGTAGATGCTGGCGTTGCAGTAGGTTTTGCCCTAGCAGTAACCTTGCCGCGTGCAGGTAATATCGGTGGTGGCGGTTTTATGATGATTTATGATGCCAAGCAAGGCAAAACGGTGGCGCTTGATTACCGTGAGAAAGCACCGAGTAGCGCCTCGCGCGATATGTACCTCGATGAAGCAGGCAATGCTGTCAGCGACTTATCTCGCTATCATGGCTTGGCCGTTGGCGTGCCAGGGACAGTAGCAGGACTACTAAAAGCGCTAGAAGAGCATGGTACGATGAGCCGCGAGCAAGTCATGGCACCAGCGATAGCACTGGCTGAAGACGGCATAGAAGTCACCGCTGGCTTGTCCGAGTCACTCACGGCGTTGAGTGATCGCTTGCAAAAATGGCCAAGTACCAAAAAAGTGTTTTTTAAGCCTGATGGCAGCGCTTATCAGCCGGGCGAACGTTTAAAGCAGCCTGAGCTTGCGCGTTCGCTAAAGCGGATTGCGATACAGGGTACCGATGGGTTTTATAAGGGTGAAACCGCTCAAAAACTGGTCAAAGCAGTCAACGAAGCAGGCGGTAGCATGAGCCTGCAAGATTTGGCCAATTATAAAGCCATTGCTCGAGAACCTGTCAAAGGCGACTACCGTGGCTATGAGATTGTCTCTATGCCACCGCCTTCCTCTGGCGGTATTCATATCGTGCAGATTTTGAATATCTTAGAAGGCTATCCGCTCAAAGACTACGGACAAAACAGCGCACAGACTATTCATCTAATGGCTGAAGCGATGCAGTTGGCGTATGCAGATCGAGCTGAGTATCTGGGAGATGCCGACTTTATCGATGTACCTGCCAGCGGCTTAACGTCACAAGCCTATGCGGACAAACTGCGTACATTGATTGACCCCAATAAAGCCACGCCAGCAGCCACTATCAAAGCAAACAATCCTGTGCCGTACGAAAGTGATCAGACCACGCATTTCTCTATCGTTGATAAAGATGGCAATGCGATAGCCAATACTTATACGTTAAACTTCTCTTATGGTACTGGTCTCGTTGCGGATGGCACGGGCATTCTGCTTAATAATGAAATGGATGATTTCTCTGCCAAACCTGGCGTACCAAACGGCTACGGATTACTTGGTGGCGACGCCAATGCGGTGGAAGCCAATAAGCGTCCACTGTCCTCTATGAGTCCAACGCTTGTATTCAAAGACAGTAAACCTTACATCGTTACTGGTAGCCCAGGTGGTAGCCGTATCATCACGACTGTCACCCAGATTATTTCCAACGTCATCGACCATGATATGAATATCGCTGAGGCAACACATGCGCCGCGTATCCACGATCAATGGTTACCTGATGAAATTCGAGTCGAAAAAGCACTGAATATCGACACAGTGAAAAAGCTCGAATCAATGGGTCATACGGTCAGTCCAAAATCTGCAATGGGATCTACACAATCGATCATGCTCACACCAAACGGTGTTTACGGATCTTCAGACCCACGTATTGTCGATGCAGCGGTGGTTGGTTACTAAGTTATGAATATATGCCTCTAGTCATTATAAAAAGCTCTATGTGTTGCTATAACTCATAGAGCTTTTCTTGTATAAATAAGTAAATACTGACCTGCTTTAATATAGCTTGATTCTTTCAAAAAAGTCATTGTCCAATAATAATTTTGGTCTGGCATTCACCTCTTTTAAACCGACTTTATGTTGCATCATTAACTCGATCAAGTTCATCTGATCAATGAGAATAAGACTGTGCGAATCAGTCGAATTAGCATAGTCTTGAGCAGGCTTAGTAAAGCTAGTGGTAGTAATAAAGATGCCATGATGATTGGTTTTTTGTGGAGGATATGCACCTATGAAATTTCTCAAGTCGCCATTAGATATATTATTGCCATTACTATAGAGCTTGGCCTGTATATAATAATTGTGCACCTCACCATCTGGAAAGTCCTGAATAATTAGTCCATCAATACCATTATCGTTAGACCGCCCTGTATGACGAGAGGTTAGATTACTTTCAGGACTTTCTATCTCTAAGGATCTCTCAATTAATTTCAAACAAAACCACTCAAACTGCAAAGGTGATAAGCTTTCAAGCTGAGCCATGATCATATCAGGCGTCACTTTGACAAAATCATTACCAACAGCAGCATCTGCATAATTATTCATAAATATAGAGGTTCGACGTTTAGTTTCGTCAATCAAATGACTAATAAGTGCGTCACCATTTTTGCCATAAGCAGCAATATTAACTTTTTGCAAATCAGCAAAAGATTTGCTATCGAAGCGTTTAAAGTTAGCAATATAATCACCATTTGGTATTCCTTCACCAATATATTGATTAAAATTATTACCCGCCAGCCAAAAATAAACTTTACCGAAAGGGTCTAAACGTATGATATTTTTAGGCGTTACTTTCTCATCGAAAGTAATAAAATTGGCAAAGTTCTGATTTAGATTAGGAATCAAACTAAATTTATCTTCCTTAACCAAGCCCATTGCAGATAAGCATACTAAGATCAAATCAATAATTTCGTCGTAGCAAGGCGAACCATCATGACATTCATGGCGTATATCGTAATTACTCATATAGTTGATGTCTTTATGATCATTTACGATTTGCGCTAATTTCTCAAACTCTCTGTAAAATACAGTGCGCCCAATAGTATTTCGCGTACTTAAATTTTTTATAGTTTGTATTCCAGCATTTAACATGTCGCCAAATGCAGGCAGCTTAGTAATATTACTCATAGTATTATCGTCTTTTTTGATTGCGTGAATAATATAGTGAAATCGGCATAGCATTACAATTATTTAAAAACAAATGTTTATGCTAACAACTATTGAGAGAAAACGCAGCAAAATTTCATATTAATAAGTAAGAAAAACAAATCCTCTCACTCAGATTAAACCCTTTGAACCTGTGGCTGTCTGCGGCAAATAATGCTATTATTGACGACCCCATTTAAAACGTATCAATATGGCTATCGAGGTCTTGTCGGCCTCTAGATATCAGTATAATTGATTGATAATAATCAATTATTTTAACGGTAGCTTATTTCTTTGATCGTACCAGTAAGAGTCTTCTATGGCATTTGTACATCTTGGCATTCACAGCGAATATTCCATCACCGATTCTATCGTGCGTATCAAACCGCTGGTAAAAGCTGCTGCGGCTGACAATCAGCGCGCGTTGGCATTGACTGATTTGTCCAATTTATATGCCACGGTGAAATTTTATCGTGCCTGCTTAGGTGCGGGTATCAAGCCTATTATTGGTAGTGAAGTCATCATGGACAATGAAGACACACGCCTTACTTTACTTGCAATGAATAACGAAGGGTATCAAAACATTACCCGTATCGTATCGCTTGGGTTTACCGAAGGTCGTGCTGATCCTATCAATCATGGTACGCCGGTTATTAAGCGCAGTCATATACTAGAGCATGCAGCAGGTGTGATTGTACTGCTCACCGAAAAGTCAGACGTGGGTCAAGCATTGGTCGGCTCGATGCCAGAAAAGGCCGATGAACTACTTACTGAATGGCAGGCAAAATTTGACGATCGTTTGTACTTTGCGATCAAGCGTACCAATCGTTCGGGCGAAGATGCTTTTATTAGAGCAGCCATCCATTCAGGTGCCAAACACAACATCCCTATCATTGCGCATAATGACGTGCGTTTCTTAGAGCAAGATGATTTTGATGCTCATGAAGCCCGCGTGTGTATTGCAGGCTCTTATGTCCTTGCTGATCCAAACCGCCCGCAGACTTACTCGGATGAGCAGTATCTAAAAACACAAGCTCAGATGGAGCAATTATTTGCTGATATTCCGCAGGTCATTGACAATACCTTGCGCCTCGCTACACGCTGCAATGTCACCTTAACGCTTGGTATTAACGTCCTACCTGATTTTCCTGTGCCTGAAGGCGAGACGATTGAATCGTTTTTCCGTGCCGAGTCACAACGCGGTCTTGAGCAGCGCTTAGATAAGCTGTTTCCTGTCGAAGCACGTACGGATAATTGGAACGACTTCCGTCAGAGATACGATGAGCGCCTTGCATATGAGTTAGATATTATTCTATCCATGGGCTTCCCGGGTTACTTCCTAATCGTCATGGACTTTATCCGCTGGGCAAAAGCCAATGGCGTACCAGTAGGCCCTGGACGTGGTTCTGGTGCAGGTTCGTTGGTCGCCTATGCACTAAACATTACCGACCTTGACCCGATTCATTACGATCTACTATTCGAGCGCTTCTTGAACCCTGAGCGTGTATCGATGCCCGATTTCGATATCGACTTTTGTATCGAAGGTCGTGACCGCGTCATTGATTATGTCGCGCAAACCTATGGTCGTGATGCCGTATCGCAGATTATTACCTTTGGTACTATGGCCGCAAAAGCTGTTGTGCGTGATGTGGCACGCGTACAAAGCAAATCGTACTTTTTGGCCAATAAAATATCCAAGCTGATTCCAAAAACGCCTGGCATCACACTGAGTCAAGCGCTTGAACAAGAGCCACAGCTCAAAGACTTGATCTCTAATCCTGACAATATGGATTATGAAGATGCCATCGAGATTTGGGAGATGGCGATTAAGCTTGAAGGCGTCTGCCGAAACGTCGGTAAACATGCCGGCGGTGTATTGATTGCTCCGCACAAGATCACTGACTTTAGTGCCATTTACTGTGATGACGAAGGTCACCGTGTCAGCCAGTTTGATAAAGACGATGTAGAAGCTGTTGGTTTGGTGAAGTTTGACTTTTTGGGTTTACGTAACCTAACCGTTATCAATGCGGCAGTTGAAAACATCAACTTGCGCCGTGCAAAAGAAAACGTACCTGCCTTAGTTTTGGAAGATTTGCCGTTAGATGACAGCAAAGCCTATAAGCTGCTGCAAGATGCCAAAACCACGGCGGTCTTTCAGCTAGAAAGTATGGGCATGAAAAAATATCTGGCCAAACTGCAACCGACCAATATCGAAGATGTCATCGCTATGTGTGCGCTGTATCGTCCCGGCCCACTCGATGCAGGCATGGTAGAGATGTATATCGACCGTAAGCATGGTCGCGAAGAAGTCATTTATGATCATCCCAATCTTGAGCCGATTTTAGAAAACACCAATGGCGTTATTGTCTATCAAGAACAGGTGATGCAAATCTCGCAGGTGATGGCAGGTTATAGTCTGGGCGGTGCGGATATGCTACGCCGTGCGATGGGTAAAAAGAAACCTGAAGAGATGGCCAAGCAGCGCGATATTTTTGTCACTGGTGCCACCTCACAAGGTATCGATGAGGTCACGTCAGGCGGTGTATTTGACTTGATGGAAAAGTTCGCAGGTTACGGTTTTAACCGCTCGCATTCTGCGGCTTATGGGGTATTAGCTTATCAAACGGCCTACCTAAAGCAATACTACCCTGCTGAATTTATGGCAGCGGTCTTAACTTCAGATATGAACAACACCGACAACGTCGTGTTCTTTATCAATGACTGCCGTGAAAACTTTGGGCTAACCGTAGTCAATCCTTCAGTCAATCGCAGTGAATGGCATTTCGTTGCCGATACTCCGACCAATATCATCTATGGTCTTGGTGCAATTAAAGGCGTGGGTGAAGGCGCGGTAGAGTCTATCGTAGATGCACGCCGCCGCGAAGGTCCTTTTAAAGACTTATATGACTTCTGCCGCCGTGTCGACATCAAAAAAGTCAATAAGCGCACACTTGAAGCATTGGTCAGCGCTGGCTGTTTTGATGACTTTGCCGCCACGCTACGACCTGACTTGCCAGCCGACGAAGCTTACGAGATTCGCGGTGCGCTAATGAGTCAATTGCCAAGCGCGGTACAAGCCGCTGAGCAAGATCGTCAAAACCGCGAAATCGGTATGATGGATTTGTTTGGTGAAATGGATGGTGTGGTTGCAGCCCCGCCGTTAGTGATGACGCCAGAACTCATCTGGGGTGACAAGCACCGCCTAAAAGCGGAAAAGAACACCTTGGGACTGTACTTAACGGGACATCCAATCAATGAGTATTTGGATGAGTTGAAACGCTATACCTCTGGTGCGCGTCTCGACAAGTTGACCGATACAGGCTATAACGGCAGCTGCTATTTCTCGGGGCTTATTATAGATATTGCCAACTTTGGTAATCGCAACGTGATTACTTTAGATGACGGTACATCGAGACTCGAGGTCAGCTGTTATGCTGAGCGTTTTAACCGTGTCAAAGAACAGTTGAAAATCGATGAAGTCGTCATCATCAAAGGCAGCATCCGTGAGCGTGATGGACGTTTGTTTGCACGTCTTGATAGTGCCATGAGCATGGTAGATGCCAGACTACGTTGGCTCAAAAAAATCAGTATCAAAGTTCACGGTAGTGATATTAATTTGCTCACACGTCTACAGCCATTACTCAAATCAGCCCAAGCTGACATTATTCCCGAGCCGCGTCTGGCTTATAACCAAGATCAAGACGAGCAAGGTAGTAGCAGTAATAGTACCTACGACCCTGCAATGGGTGGCAGTTTGTATGATGAAAACGGTAATGATTTACTGGCATTAGAGAGCGACATGAACCATGATGCGGCCAATCAGAACGGTATGTCAGCCAGTTATGCCAATAATGCCCTAAGTAATACTGACACTTCTATCAATGATAATTGTCTGCCACTTGGACTAAGCATTTATGAAGTCTATGGCATCGCAAATGTTGGACTTTCTGAGCACTGGCGCGTTTACCCAAATGACGATAACTTGCAGACATTAAAGACTTTGGTCAGTGAAGAGAACTTACATTTCCATTACAGCTAAGACGTACATTACGTTTTAAAAATTCATTATAGTAATCTTATTGCTTTAACTTTTATAAATTGGACAACCACCATGGATGACACTACAAATAATAATATGCTCGGACAAACTGATGAAGAAATTATCAATCATGAACAGTTCGAGGACATGCGTGACCTGCTCGAAGAAGACTTTGTTGATTTGATACAAGTATATTTTGCTGATAGCAAGCAAAGAGTTGCAGCGCTGCGAATTGCCCATCAAAAAGACGATAACGCCAATGGTTTTGAAACTGCTCATGCTTTAAAAGGTGCCAGCGCCAACTTAGGTACGACTCAATTAGTCCGTCTTAGCAGCCAGTTACAAGAATACTGCCGTGAGCGCCGTATCAATGAGCAAGCCGTCCTGATCGAAGAGATTGCCATTGCATTACACCGTGCTGAACAAGAAATCAATCAGAGACTGGGACAATAATGAGTAACGACGATTCATTAGCCGTATCATCACGCACAGTGAACGACTACCTTGATTGCCTACAAGTAGTCATGGTCAATACAACTTTGCCTGCCAATATTGGTTCGGCTGCCCGCGCGATGCATACCATGGGCTTATCTCGCTTAACGGTGGTCGATCCCAAATTACCGATTGACGAAACCAGTGTGTCTCATGCAGCGGGTGGCAATGAGTTACTATCGTCAGCTTTGATTGCACCTACTTTAGAGTCTGCTATCTCTGGCTGTCAGTTGGTGTTTGCCGCTAGCAGTCGTAGCCGTCATATGCCGCGCCCCGTCGTGACACCTACGCAAGCCGCTAAGATTATGTTCGACTTTATCGATGCACAGGCAGCTCTAAGTGTAGACGATAGTAATGCTGATACCTCATCTGTTGCTACTTCTAACAAACCAAATATTGCTATATTGTTTGGACGTGAAGACCGTGGATTGACCAATGAAGAATTGGCTTATGCCGATTATCATATTCAAATTGACGCCAATCCTGCTTACCCTGTGCTAAATGTCGCATCAGCGGTGCAAGTCATCGCCAGCTTTATCTTTGCTTATGCTCAAACGCACACTCAGACAGCTGATAGTTTAGATTCGGATACAAGAACAGACGCCCAATCGACAATCAATGTGAATTTGCGTCAGCAATGGGATGAGCCTGCTATTAATCAGCAGCAGCTGCAACAGCTCACTCAGCGCACCACTGACCTTATGGTGCAGCGTGGTCTGGCAAATAGCGAACATCTAAAGTCATTGCCATCACGCTTGTCTAGACTTGGGTCACGCCTACAGCTTGATCAAAAAGAATATCAGCTATTAAGCGCTTTGATTGCAAAACTATCAAAAGACTAAAACAAGCCATAGTTTATGAGCTTGCCTTTATTTGACAGCTTTTTACTATATTTTGCCGTATAAAGCTGGTATAACTTGCAGAAGCTTAGCGAAAATATATATTCCTGATTATCCGAACTTTATGACCACAGATTAGAGGCATCGCTGTTTTCGCAACGACACTCTACCGACGAATAGATAGGACGCTTTATGTCATTGCCATCCAAATTGTTCAAATCACTTGTTACCATCAAGAACGATTTGAAAGAAGATATTGATGCAGTATTCACCCGAGATCCTGCGGCGCGTAATAGTCTGGAAGTGATCCTAACTTATCCGGGCATACATGCGCTTGTTTTGCATCGCGGTGCACACTGCCTTTGGAACAATGAACAGAAACTAGCCGCTCGCGTGATCTCTTACGGCTCGCGCATCATGACGGGTATCGAGATTCACCCTGCTGCCAAGATTGGTAGACGCTTTTTTATCGATCATGGTGTTGGCGTCGTCATCGGTGAGACTGCTGAGATTGGTAACGACGTGACGCTATACCATGGTGTTACTTTGGGCGGTGTGTCTTGGAATAATGGCAAGCGTCACCCAACGCTAGAAGACGGTGTAACGGTCGGTGCTGGTGCAAAAGTTTTGGGACCATTTACAGTCGGTAAAAACGCTAAAATCGGCTCGAATGCAGTGGTGGTCAAACCGGTACCAGCAGGTGCAACGATGGTCGGTAGTGCGGCTCGTATGATCTCAGATTATCATGATGAAAAAGGCAACCCGCTTACGACTAAGGTACAAGATGCCAAGCAGCAAGAGAAAATTGCGAAAGCAGGTGACAGCAGCGAAGATCAAACAGCTGATACCACCCCTACCGCGAAACGTACCAATACCTTCCGCGCTTATGGTATCGATCCCTATTCGCAAGACCCTGTCGCAGAAGCATTTGCTAAAATGCTTGAGCACATTCAGCAATCAGAGAATCGCCTAGATCAATTGCAGTCAGCAATGTGCGATATCGACCCTAGCTTCTGCAAGAAAAAATACGATAAGCTGTGTCTAGAGGATTTAGATGTGATTGGTCGTGCTGATATCAATGACGTAGATAATGAGAAAAATCGCTAAGACAGTCGTTAAATGTAGGCAGTACTATTGCCGTATAGACTGATAACAAATGCTTATATAGATTTTAGTGAAGAAACAATGAAATTAAAGCAGGATTGGATAGAATCTACCATGTCCGCATACATGGTAGGTTAACCTTCTTAATTTTCTAGCAAATTCTGACTTAGCAAATCGTTGCTTTCCATCTCAGAGTAAGCAGCACGAGTTAGTAGCGCATAATAAAAGATATCTTTGATGGACTGTGACATAGTAAGTTTCCTGATAATTAAGAAGTTTAATTTAACGTAAATAGTGATTTTTCGGGGGTTAATACATAATCTTTTTCCATGCTTTCTACAATTTCACCCGTGCCGCGTTGCCCATTTTCATTCCAATTCCAAAACCAGACATTGCCATCATTTGTGACCACAGCATATGATAAGTACCCATAAACTATTTGGTCTGGATCAATATTTTGCATTATTAAAAAAGGTTTATTATATGTATACGCTGAAATAGAGTTTTTATTCTTCCCAAACCCGTATTTACTCCAAGTATATAAGTCACCTTGAGAAGTTACAGCAGCATGTATTCCAATATTTACAACCTTATGTAAATATGGATTTTTTTCTGGCATTTTAATATCTTCAGAATCTGATAAGGCTAGGTTATCAGAGCTGTTGCTTCCCCAGTTCCATACGCTTCCATCTTCAAGAACTGCCATTGCGCTTGTAGAGGTTACTGAGAAATCGATAGTTTTTTTAGGTAATGCGACTTTAGCAGCAGGATGATATTCTATTTCAGGTTCTTGTGATTGATAGAGAAGACGTCCTAACGCACGTTCTGATTTTCCTGTAGAGTACAACTCGCCTTTTTTATCTAACGCTAATAGAACTCCATTTCTAAATTCAATACGGATTATATCTGAAAGATTAGGAACTTTAGTTGGGATAATAAGTTGCTTTGGGATTTCATTAACCCAACCACCTTCATTACTGCCTAATACATAGACTTCACCGTTATTAGTTAAGAATATGGAGTCCATTTCACCAGCAGCGATATCTACAACATTCTCAATCCCTTTAATCTGTCTCAATTCTTCAATAAAGATGTCACCATCACTAGGGTCTATCTCTCCATGATAGTTACTACCCCAACCCCATACTGTGCCATCATCTTTCAGTAGTAGCATATGACCCGCACCTGATACGGCTACCGCATCATTCACGCCCTCGACTTGCCTAGGCGTTGGGTCTTGTCCTGTCTTAGTCTCGCGCAGTAGACCATCTGTACCCCATGTCCAAAGCGTACCATCGTCTTTTACCCCTGCACTCCATGAGCTGGTCATCGCAAGGCGCTTAGGTTCAATGTTAATCTCAAGTGGGGTTTCTAACGGCTCATCTGGCATATTTACCACAGGATATTTGTCTGCGGTGAGTGATTTTACTTGTTCGATAGGACTGCTATCGCAGGCTGATAAAGTGTAGGTTATTATTACTAATAAACTCTTGATTATTTTTTTCTTCGAAAGGTTCATTGGTTTTTGCATAGGTAGTAGTATCTTGAGGATTACATCGTCACTTATACTAACAATTGCTTAGATAATCGCATAGTTTTTATTAGATTTTTGTCTAGGAAACTGATGGGTTGAGGCAGAGTGAATACTGAACAGCGATGGTTTCAGATAAAAAGATATAATGGTGATTAAGATACGGCCATTTACTAGCCAAATTAGAGCTTGGTTGAAATCAATTCTTGAATCCCTGCATTTTCATGCGCTTTAAACGGATAACGATCGGCCATTACTATCCAATCAGGCATTGGTTTGGATGCTAATTTTCTGCTTAGGCTATTTTCTACGTTAGCCAATTTAATCATCAGAATATCAATATCCATTGTCACCCGCCGCACTTGATTCGGTTCAGTTTTTCGGCATCTATTACAGTCCCCTTCAAGAGATTTGAAGGTTTGCTGTAGTCGCTGCAGGCTCATTGGCGTTGTCAGTACTAGATGGACACATTGATTGGTATAGTCAGGTTTTGGCTGGTCTAAACTCGCGGTAAAGTCAGGATTTTGAAACGCTGTGGACAGATCTACTTTGCCTAACGCTGCTAAACGCTTTCGAGCAAGCGGAAGATATTTGTCAGCTTGATAGTTGCTACCCAGCGCTAACACTACCTCTACCACAGGCTGTGTCTGCAGAGTCTCAGGCTCGCCCTGTGTTAGCGTTTCTAAATCTATCGACGTTTTATGCGTCATCGGTTTGGCTGTCATTAGCGTCTTTAGTAGCCGGCTCGTTAGCTGATGCTGGTGCATAGCGTGTTATTTGCACCCCGACCGCGTCGGCTTGAGTGATAGCAGTCGGCTTGGCAATGCTTAACGTCACTTTATGACTCGCATATTTTTCCAGCAGCTTATCAGCGATTTGCCCGGCTAGGTGTTCAAGCAACTGTGCCTTAATCGCTTTGCACCACTCGCTCACATCATCGCAGACTTCTTTATAACTCAGGGCATCGCTGACATCATCTGACACAGCAGCACGGCTAACGTCAGTCTCAAGCGCGATATCAATGAGTAATGGCTGAGTGATAGCACGCTCCCAGTCAAAAACGCCAATTACCGCTTCAATTTTTAGACCTTTTATAAATACAACATCAGACTGAGTATGAAACATCCTTTCATCCTTGTTTGCTAATTTTTTTCGTGTTTTTAATATTTACTTAGCCGATTTTAGCGCTTCTTCACGTAGGCGCGCCGCTTTTAACACTTTACTTGGACGATGGCGCCACAGGTCGATGCTGAATAATAGCAGACCTAACCAAATCAAACCAAATACTGCTAAACGATGTAAATCGAATGGTTCTTTATAATAGAACACCGCCAAAAAGAAAATAAAGGTCGGCGTTAGATAATTCATAAAGCTCAGAATACTGTATGCCACGAGCTTGGTAGATTTATTGAATAATAAAAGTGGTATTAGCGTAATCGGACCTGCGATCATAAGCAGCCAAATATTTGAGCTAAACCAAAAGCTCAGTTGATGACTTGCTACATCAGATTGCCAAAACCACCACAGACATAACGGTACTAGCATTGCGGTCTCGACAAACATAGCATCGACAGCAGTCAATGGCGTTTGTCGTTGAATAGTCCCGTAAGTACTAAAGCTAAATGCCAAAATCAACGATATCCACGGCAGACTACCAAGCATCACCACTTGAATGACCACAGACAGTAATGCAAAGCCAATGGCTACCCATTGCAAAGGACGCAAACGCTCTTTGAATAAAATCATGGATAGTGCAACGCCAACCAATGGCCCAATAAAATAGCCCAAACTGGCCTCAAGGATACGGTCTTGATTGACCGCCCATACATAAGTCAGCCAGTTGGTTGCGATAATCACACTGGACAATAGAGATAGTGCAATCCATCTTGGGTTTTGCTTGAGTGTTTCTATCCACCCCCAGCGTTTGGTAGCCACTAATACAATCAATAGGCAACAAAACGTCCAAACGATACGGTGACCAATGATCTCCGTTGCATCATAATCAGATAGCTGTTTGAAGTATAACGGAAATCCACCCCAAATAAAGAACGCGATAAGCGCAGTAATAATGCCGCGTCTGGTTGTGGTTATCGGGGCAACGGGTTTTTTGATGACATTTTGGGTAGTCATAATATAGGACAACTTTTTAGAGCAAAGCGCACTCTCACCTAATTCTAATTATTATTGTCAATTGAATCGTGAAAGCGCAGGGTTACTACAGTGAGATTATAAGGTAAAAAGCAATGTACTCATGCCAATAGTGACATGAGTACATTGCTAACGATGTTAGATTAAATCTTTAAGAGTTAACGGTAGCTTAGCGACTTACTCAGCACCAGTATCCACTTGGATAGACATACCAATTTGGTTGGCAAGTTCAGCAAATCCTGGGAAGCTGGTATTAACCGTTTCAACCCCTTCAATGGTAATTTGCTGGGATGCACGCAGACTGGCAACAGAGAAGCTCATTGCAATACGGTGATCATGATGCGAGACAATATGACCGCTACCAAAGACAGGTTGGCTATTATTTATGTCGCCGTTGTCAGTAGCCACGCCTTTACCTTCAATAATCAGCCCATCATCAGTGACAGTACAATCGATGCCAAGCGTCTGTAAACCTTCTGCCATCACAGCGATACGGTCCGATTCTTTGACACGCAGCTCTTTGGCACCAGTCAATACCGTCCGACCTTGTGCACAGCTAGCCGCAATAAACAGCACAGGGAACTCATCAATCGCCAGTGGTACGAGATGCTCTGGTATCTCAATACCGACTAGGTTTGAGCTGCGAATCGTAATATCAGCAACTGGCTCGCCGCCCACGTGTGTCTCATTGCTTAGGCTAATATCTGCATTCATTAATTTTAGAATATTAATGACGCCAGTACGCGTAGGGTTGATACCTACTTGGGTCAAGGTCAACTCGCTGTTTTGACTGATGGCCGCTGCCACCATAAAAAACGCTGCAGATGAGATATCGGCAGGAACCGCGATATCGCCGCCTGTTAGTGTGCCGCCACCGATGACACTGATGCGATTGCCTTCTACGGTTACCGGATAACCAAAGGCCGATAGCATACGCTCAGTATGGTCACGGCTGATCTCAGGCTGTGTGACTGTTGTCGTACCCTCTGCCCATAGACCTGCTAGTAGCAAGCAAGACTTTACCTGAGCTGAAGCAACTGGCATATCATATTCAGTGCCTTGTAATGGCTTGCCAACCGTGTCACGACCAGTGATACTCAGCGGCGCCGTACCACTATGACCAGTACTCTGAATCACAGCTCCCATAGACCGTAGCGGTGCCGCCACGCGCTCCATCGGGCGTTTATTCAAGCTAGTATCACCTGTCAACACGCTATCAAACGATTGCGCTGCCAAGATACCAGACAGCAGGCGCATACTGGTACCAGAGTTACCCATATACAGTGGCGTTTTGCTAGGTTTTAAACCATTCATACCGACACCATGGATGGTCAAGTTGCCATTGTCAGGGCCTTCAATGCTCACGCCCATATCACGAAACGCCTGCAAGGTAGCCAGCGCATCTTCCCCTTCCAAAAACCCAGTGACGTTGGTGACGCCAGTGGCTAGACTACCAAGCATGATGCTGCGATGCGAGATAGATTTGTCACCAGGAATCGCGATGGTGCCAGAAACAGTATTGCTAGGGGTAATATTATAAGAAGCTGACATAGCAGAAGTATCCGTATAAGGGGTGCTGGCTAACATATGGCCGAAATGTCGCCGTGCGGCTTGCGCGCGGCCCAAAAGTCCCATCAGGGCGGTTGAATCTTTATCAATAATAAGTTGGCGCATGGTCTGTAAATAAACACCATACTCATCAAGGGCGCTCACAATCGCGCTTTGATTGGCAAAAAATATATCATGCCACATTTTAGGGTCACTGGCAGCAATTCGGCTAAAGTCGCGGAAGCCACCTGCAGCATAGCGAAACATATCTAAATTATCATCATGACTTGCCAGCTGTTCAACCAAATTAAATGCCAGCAGGTGCGGTAAATGACTGGTGTGCGCCAAGATAGCATCATGATGCTCAGCGTCCATTGACATGACAGTTGCGCCTACTGATTCCCATAATAGTCGCAACTTTGCAATAGCAGTTGCACTGGTTGTCGGTAGCTCGCAAATAATGACGCTATGATTGACAAATAAACTGGCGCGGCGCGCATGATACCCTGAATTTTCAGCCCCAGCAATTGGATGCGCTGGCACTAATCCTATCGGCAGCGAGCCGAACACTGCTTTAGCGGCATCAATGATATTGACCTTAGTACTACAGACATCCGTCATGATGCAGTCACTGGCAAGCTGTCCGTTATCCATCGCTTGCTTGATATCAACAAACACTGCTTGGACTGCCTGTACTGGTACTGCAATAATGATTAAATCACTGCCAGCGATGACGTCCTGTAAGTTTGCACTACCTGCATCTAGCAGACCATGCTCGATGGCTTCTGTGATACTTGGCGCATGTCTATCGACTGCTACTAAACGCTCGCTCAAGTCATTATCTTTAATAGCTTGCGCAAAACTGGCACCAATCAGCCCAAGTCCAATCACACAAACTTGTTTAAATATAGGTGGCGTAGTATTTAGAGACGATTGAAGTTTATTATTTTTCTGACTACTCACGGCTTTTCTCGTTGGACACACTAAGACATAGATAGGGCCAGTCTTAGTGTTATAAATTTTAATGGCTAATTAAGAACAGTTTTTAAATTACAAAATATTAATGGATGCACTTAGTCTTCAGTCAAAATAGAACGCAAAGTATCAATCAAACGCAGATTGTCTTCAGCCACACCTACTGTGATACGCAGCCAGTTAGGCAATCCATAAGCATCCAACGGACGGACAATAACGCCTTGTTCAAGTAGTGCCTGATGGATAGAAGCAGCAGTTATATCTTCCATCTCAACCTGCACTTCGACCATAATAAAATTGGCATGCGACTTCACAAAACCCAATCCTAGCGCGTCAAACTGCTTTTCTAACCAACGCATTTGCTCATCATTTATCAGACGAGTTTTTTCGATGAAGTCTTGATCGGCAAGCGCAGCAGCAGCAGCAGCCAAACCAACACGGCTGACATTAAATGGCTGACGAATTCGGTTTAGTAAATCCGCCACTGCCACCGAGCTTAGAGCATAACCGACGCGTAAACCTGCCAGCCCGTAAGCTTTGGAAAAAGTGCGCACAATAATGACATTATCGAATTCATCCAATAAGGCGCGGTTGTTACTCTCAGGACTATACTCGATATAAGCTTCATCTAGTACCACCAAGACTGAGCTTGGTACACTGGCAACGAACTGATACAGCTCTTTTTGCTCTAGCTGCGTACCCGTTGGATTGTTCGGATTGGCAATAAAGACGATTTTGGTATTCGGATTGTCTTGAACCGCTTGGCTCATGGCTTTTAGATTATGGCCGAAGCGTTGAGCAGGTACTTCAATTCCCGTGGCACCTTGCATCTTCGCTAGCATAGGATATACCACAAAAGCATACTGGCTATAAACGATGGCATCATCAGCACCCACAAAGCTGCGTGCTAAAATATCGAGCAAATCATCAGAGCCATTACCTAAGGTAATTTGATTGGCATTGACATCGTTAAAATCAGCCAGCGCTTGCTTTAGATAGTAACCATTGCCATCAGGATAGCGCGACAACTGCCCTAACTGCTCAGTCACTGCTAGCGTCACTCGTGGGGAGCATCCCATTGGATTCTCATTACTAGCCAGCTTGACCACGTCTGAGACACCATACTCACGTGTCAGCTCCTCAATTGGCTTACCGGTTTGATAAGGTGCTAATGCCAAAATACTGTCGTAAGCTGGCGTTAACGGCGATAGATCTGACGCGGTCAATTGAGTAGTCTGCATGGTTTATCCTTAGATGGTGTCTGTAAATGCTTTTTTTGAATACTATCTGCAAAAGCTAAGACCCATCTATTATGTATGAATACCAGTGAGTAAGCCTATAGTTGTCTATAGGACAGCTTTTGGATATGAGCCTAATATGCGCAAATCTTTGACCAATGGACGAATATCATTGATGGCAGCGCTAACGTTTGGATCATTAACATGACCATTCATATCGATAAAGAATACGTATGCCCACTTGTTAGGACGCTCAGGACGTGTCTCAATGCTAGTCATCGATACACCATGGTATGACAAAGGTTTCAAGATTTCGATCAGTGCGCCTGCTTTGTCGTGAGCGGAGACGACGATAGAAGTTTTGTCTTGACCAGATGGCGCAATCGCCTCATGACCAATAATAAGGAAGCGTGTGGTGTTGCTTGGATTGTCTTCGATATTTGAGTAAAGCTTATGTAGGCCATACTCTGCAACAGCAACGTCACCTGCAATCGCAGCTGAATGCCATTCGTTTTTGAGGCGGCGAGCGGCTTCACCATTGCTTGATACAGCAACGCGTTCGACATTAGGGAAGTTTACATCTAGCCAATGACGGCACTGAGCAAGCGACTGCTGGTGCGAATAAATACGGCTCAAGCCATCAATTTTAGTATGCTCAGCAACCAAGAAGTTTTGGTGAATTGGTAGTTCAACTTCACCAATGATTTTCAAAGTAGAAGATAAGAAGCCATCTAGAGTATGGTTGACTACGCCTTCTGAAGAGTTCTCGACAGGAACCACGCCATACATCGCTGTCCCCGCTTCGACTTCGCGGAACACATCAGTAATGGTTGTCATTGGCACAGTATCAGCGGCTTTACCAAAGTGCTTGAGCGCAGCGGCATGCGTAAAGGTGCCGACAGGGCCCAAGAAGGCAATACGCTGCGGCGCTTCTAAATCCAAGCATACTGACATGATTTCACGGAATAAACGCGCCATTTTCTCATCAGCAATGGGACCCGCATTACGCTCCATGACAGCTTTTAGCACCTGTGCTTCACGCTCAGGGCGGTAAAAGATAGGATTGCTATTGTCATCAGCAGCGGTATGATTTTTCTTTACCATGGCTACTTGCTGAGCCAGCTTTGCACGGTTATTGATTAACGTTTGGATCTCACAGTCTACTGCGTCAATATTTTGGCGAATATTGTCTAAAAACTCTTTTTCAGTTGCGGTATCGCTAGCGCCTGTAGTGGTTTGATTTAGATTATCCATTGTTTGCTCTGGTGACTGCTCGCTCATTACCGCCCATCCTTTTTAGATTTTATCGCTGTTAGATATTACTATTATTTAAACTCTACTATTATATTGCTATTACTTAGGTAGCACTATTGCCAAATCTGACTGTTTTTTTTAGTTAGAGCCTGATAGTAGAAACTATATTCAAAATCAACCTCAAAACAGTCTATCAAAAACACCCTATATTGCTAGTGCCATTTGGCGTTAATGCTATATTTACTGCCAAATACAGCAGCTTGATACATAGCCGGCTCTACTATAGCAAAAACTAAGGTCAGTGCCCATGCGTAAATGCGTATAAATATACCAACTGTTATTGATATTAGCACAGCTGAGCCAGATAACAGCGACGCATAGCATAACTATGAGGCAACACCTGCCCAAAACTGTGTTACAGTTCCAGTTCAGCTCCCTACCCTGTTATATATAAGAGGAGCATCATATGATTAATAAAAAAAGGATACCTGATGAGCGCATTACAACAGCTACGCACTATGACCACGATTGTTGCTGATACTGGTGACCTTGCCGCTATTGCCCGTTTAAAACCTATCGATGCAACCACCAACCCAAGCCTTATTACCAAGGCTCTGATTCATCCTGACAACCAAGGCATGTTGTCAGAGACCATGAGCAGTCACAATGGTGACGTGGATGCCGTGATCGATGCGCTGACCATTCAGGTTGGCTGCGATATTTTAGAGCTGATCGAAGGCCGAGTCTCTACCGAAGTGGACGCTCGCTTATCTTATGATACTCAAGCGACGATAGATAAGGCACTGGCCTTTATGGATGCTTACCAAAAAGCGGGCATCGATTCAGAGCGAGTATTGATCAAAATGGCGGCAACTTGGCAAGGTATCGAGGCGGCGCGCTATCTTGAGACTCAAAATATCCACTGCAACCTGACCCTACTGTTTGGACAACACCAAGCGATTGCCTGTGCAGATGCTGGTGTGACCCTGATATCACCTTTCGTTGGCCGTATTCTAGATTGGCAAAAACGCCAACAAAGCCGTCAAAACGTACCAGCTTCTGATGACATGGGCGTACAGTCAGTCAAGCTCATTTATCAGTATTACAAACAGCACGGTTACGAGACGCAAGTAATGGGCGCCAGTTTCCGCTCTACCGAGCAGATTTTGGCATTGGCAGGTTGTGACTTGTTGACGATAGCTCCCAACCTCATTGATGAGTTGGCAGCCATGGATACCGAGGTAACTCGCCAACTGTCTCCGAGTATGTCGATGGATATGAAGGCGATGACTCAGGTAAGCTTAACGCATGAAGAGTTTAGTGCTGCGTATCAGCAAGACAAGGTTACACAGGACTTGTTGCCTAAGGGTATTGATGGTTTTATCGGAGCGCGTGACGAGCTGGCTAAGACATTGGCAGCTATTCGCGGCCAATAATAGCCACACGACAGAGCACGACGGATACTGGGCTGGCACAAAAGATATTTGCCTACTAATAGTAAGTTGGCTATCATTACCTACTTCAAATGACAAGAAGCAAGGCTTATATGAAACGGCTATCAATATTATTGGCAGGCAGTGCTTTAGCGATCAGTGCCCAGGCAGTCAACTGGGTAGAGGTGTCCGAGAGCAGCTCTGGATCAATTTTTAGTATAGATTTGGATTCTATTGAAAGCTCTGATATCAGTATCATAGATGAAAAAGACGTCGAAAATATCACGGTATCTATCCTTAGAACCTATCCTAAAGACAAAGATACTAAATCCGATGACTCGAAGGAAGAAAAAAACAGTATTGACAATAGTGAGCAACAACTACTCATTTCATGCAAAGATGCCAGTTACTATAGACGAGCCTTTGTTAACTACGATGCTGAAGGTAAAGTAACCAAGTCATGGCAGTCAGAAAAACCAATATTGACCACAAAAGATTTTAAAGTCACCACCCCAAAGACAGTCGGTCGTACGGTGATAGAGCAGTCTTGTAAGGACTACGAACAAGACGAAGAGCAATAAATACAGCCTACTTAACACAATACTAAAAAACATCAATACAGTATCGAAAAAGCGCCCTGACATAGTATCAGGGCGCTTTTTATTTGGAGAATCGTTTAACTATAGTCAAAGAACTCTAAAATGGGTACAAGGCAGCCGACTGCAGATTGTACAAATAATACATCTAAGGAGGGTAACGCCGTAGCGATTTAGTAGTTCACCGACTATATATCGACAATACAACCTGTCTAGTAGTCAAAAACATAGCCATTCATTTTAAGCTTTTAGTACCGTATAGACAGGTACTGGGAACTCGCCATGCAAATCGACCAAGTCCAATAACACTAGCGCACCGACCACAGTATGGTCAGCCGATTGACACAGCTCGTAAGCGGTAGTCAACGTACCACCAGTCGCCAAGATATCATCGACCAATAGTACGCGCTCAGGCGGTAGATTGTTTTGCATCTCAAGCGTGTCTTTACCATACTCCAGTGCATAGGCCTTGTTGGCTACAGGGGGTGGTAGCTTACCTGGTTTACGTAGCAAGATCATGCCTTTGCCCAGACGACCTGCTAGCATACTGGCAAATACAAAACCGCGCGCTTCTACTGCGCCCAGACAATCTACCTCGTCCATAAGCCCTTCTGGCAATGCGGCAAGCAGCGCATCGATGACAGCGTCAATATGACTGCGTAGTAACGGGGTAATGTCATAAAAATCAATGCCAGCTTTTGGAAAGTCTGGTACTGTGCGAATAATCTGCCAAAACGGATGGTCAGTATTGAGCACATGAGACGTCTCATTGTTGGTGGCGGATGTGGCGGCGGCATTGGTACTCATGATGACCCTTAACTTATGTATTTAGATGGTTTAGTTAGTTTAGATAAGACAACAACTGGATGATATATCAGCGATAAATGCTAAGCATTACTGTGAATTTAGCGGCGATTATTATAGCATAATTGGTTTTCGTATGGCGGGCGGGCGTCCAGTCTTGTTATCAAGCGCTAATAAGGTAACGTATGTGATTGACTTGATAAAAGAAAAGTCATCTCAATATACAAGTGTAAACTTAACTATGAAAATTGCGGTTATATGCTAAACTACGTGCGTTTTTGCAGTCTAATATAATAGCTGTAATATTAAAAATGAGCGTTTATAGCACGCTGTAACTGTAATACTGGTAATGATCGATAGGACTATTTATGAAACGTTATGAATGTATCGTCTGCGGCTGGATATATGATGAGGCGCTTGGCTGCCCAGAAGAAGGTATCGCACCTGGTACTAAGTGGGAAGACATCCCTGATGACTGGACTTGCCCTGAGTGCGGTGTCGGCAAGCTTGATTTTGAGATGCTTGAGCTGTAGTAGATGACCCTCTAATTAGGACACTTCATGACAAAATCAAATGACATCAATAGTGCCAAATTGCCTGAAACGCTAGATAACAATCTAGAAGATCATCTGAATAACTACCCTACTCCTGAGTGGCGCAAATTTGGGGAGCATCAATGGCGCGACTCTGACTTGAGTAAGCACCTTCGTCAAGCAATGATTGACATCGGTGATGGTATTGAGTTGTGTGTCGAAGCTGGCGGTAATCCTAATAATCCGCCGCTACTGATGATTATGGGGCTAGGCTCACAAATGATATTTTGGCCAGACAATTTTATTAAGCGCTTTATCGATGCTGGTTTTTTTGTGATTCGTTTTGATAATCGTGATATCGGCTTGTCTTCTAAAGTACAGATAGAAGGCTTGCCGCGTATTAGCCAACTCAAAATGATGGTACGTCTACAAACAGGGCTGTCTAATAAAAGCACACAGGTTGCTTATAACTTGACGGACATGGCTGAAGACACCGCACGTCTAATTAAAGCACTAAAGCTTGGTAAGACACATCTGCTTGGGGCTTCGATGGGCGGTATGATTGCACAAATCGTGGCAGCACGTTATCCGAGCTTAGTGCAGCGAATGGCACTTATGTTTACAACGACCAATCGTGCGTTTTTGAAGCCGCCAAAGCCCAAACAGCTATACACCCTTATCAATCGTCCAGAGAGCCACTCTGAGCGTGATATCGTGCGTCATAGCGTTTGGTTTATGAAGACCGTTGGTACACCAGGTCATGTGAATGTGCGTATGGTCCGTGAAATCGCTAAGATTCGTTATCAACGCAACTTCCACCCGCTTGGTACAGTACAGCAGCTCAATGCTATCTTAGCATCAGGCTCTATCAGCCGATTTAGTAAGCAAGTTAAAGCACCAACGATTGTATTACATGGTAGCGCTGATGGACTCCTGCCGGCTTCGCAGGGCCGAGTCGTTGCCAAGACCATTCCTAATGCTACGTTCCATCTCATCGAAGGTATGGCACACGATATTCCAGAGTATTATCAGCCTTATATGGTTGACTTAATCAGTAATCATTTATCGAGCAAATAGCTTTAAAAGCATCGATGTCGAAAAAAGAGTGCAAAACCTAGCGAAAAATCACAGGTTTTGCACTCTTTTTTATTGTCTATTTAATCCTAGGGCGTGTCCTCAATTCAATCGATAGTTATCTAAATGGGTTAAAAATGGTTAAATCTTGCCAAATTGTGTCAAATAGCTGACTAATATCTCGATATTATCTGCGCTATTTTCCTTGTTTGACTACGATTTATCTCATTTTTATCACCATTTTTCAAATGAGGACACGCCCTAGCAATTGCATCAATCACAAGCAACGCCAGCACCTTCCTTATCTATACACATTTTATTTCCGTTCTTTAGATTACCAATCCACGCCTTACTACCGGTAAATACAAAGGATGGTTTACCCTGATAGCTATCGTTGGCGTTCACACCACTATTAGCAAAGCGAAAAGGAATCACCAGCTCACCGCCTAAATTGACAAAGCCCCACTCTTCACCGATACGCACGCCAGCATATTCCTCAGAAAACGGACGCACTTCATCAAATGAGTACGTAATCATCGTGACATTATTGTCATCGACGAAACCCCATTTACCATCTTGCTGACGCGATTGAAGCGTCGTAAAACGCGCTGGTACAGACTGTGATGCTGCGCTAGATTTTTCGTTAGAGGAAGTGGATTTATTCACTGCCTGAGTGTCGTTCTGGGCATTCGGATCATTCGCTGCATTACCGTTTTTATCCACCCAACTGGTTGCATGGCCTTTGCGTACACGCGCCACCCCATTACGATAATTGTCGATATCATCAATCACTGCAGAAAACGAGACAACAGTACTATTAGCTGTGTTAATCACACCATAGTTACCCTCTTTTTTTACCACGATACGTCCATCCGATACAGGGCGCGCCCAACCTTGACTCTCTGTCAATATATCGTACATGGCAGGCACGACTTCGCGGCCCTGCATATTAAGATAACCAACGCGACTGTTGCGCAGTACAGGCAACAGACCGCCCGATAGCTTATCGGCATCGACTTTTTGATAACGCGATAAATCAACGACTCGTTTGCCTTTTTTATCAATTAAAGCCACCGGCGCACCAAAGTCTTTAATCGCCAAAAAATAATTACTACTGGCCGTGCAGGAGACGTTTTTGTAATAACTTTTTGGGACTTTACAACTAGCCGCATGTGCGCTAGGCATTAAAAACAATGCGCTAGATAGCATCGTCACGACGACACTGTATTGCGATATTTTTGGTAGCAAACCAGACAGTGTATGTGGCTGTTTTTTTGATAGCAATCGTTGAAGCATAAATAAACCTAGACAAATAATATAGATTGTTTGGTATAACAAATCAGACGTTAAGTACATTATATCGTCAATCTACTATACATGTGTTGCAGCGTTAATGTCGCTTAAAGTGCTACACACATATCCTCCGTGCAGAAATATCACTTGCATACATTATGCTCTTTCATACTCCTACGAATCGGCGCCCTGATACAAATATTTTGATATAAATACTATTGCCCAACTGTCATAAGTCTATTGCGAAAAACGCAGCCATATCAAAAACTTTGATTATTTATTTACGTCTAACATGCTCAATAATTTTCCGCATAGCGATAGTATCTGTATTCACCGTAATAAATTGTGGTTTTACCATTTCATTTTGCACTTAAAACTACGACAATATGGCTCTATGTCAACATAAGTTCTGACATGATGCAATGATAATAAGAGTGCTGTTATTCAAAGTGCTGTTATTCAAATACTGTTATAAGGACAAATTATGGCTATTGCTTCAACGCGATCTGCACCTATTGGCTTAGTCATTGGTTGTATCATTTTTGGATTGGGCAGCTTAATTGTCGCTCACGTCGATATTGGTGGTTGGGCCATGTCGTTTTGGCGATTGGCTGTTTCTGGTATTGTATTTGCGGCATTGGCTAAGATAATGGGCCAACGAATGCCCAAATCAAGACGGGCCATTTTTTATGCGCTACTATCAGGGGCGTTTTTAGGCTTAGATTTGGCACTGTGGCATGAGAGTATTTATGCGGTTGGGCCTGGTATTTCGACGCTGCTTAATAGTCTGCAAATATTTTTCTTGGCCGCGATTGGGTTTATGTATTTCAATGAGCGTCAGTCTATCGTACAGCTTATTAGTTTGTTTTTAGCCATGATAGGCGTGGCAATGATAGGTAGCCCTGAATTCGCACACAACACCGCTGCGACTTGGGGCTTTGTCACTGGTATTGTATCGGGTGCCATGTTAGCTGCATCAATGACCTTTATCCGCAAAACGCACGACACTGAACCGACGCCTATATTTATGCTAATGCAGCTGATCAGTATCGGCGGCGTCTTAGCCATGATTATACCGATGTTTGTATTTGACACAGGTAATATCCTACCCAATACATGGTCTGAGATTGGCTGGGTACTTATCTATGGTACGGTGATGCAGTGTCTGGCATGGGGATTGATTGCCTACTCTATTCCTAAGCTATCTCTGGCACTGACTGGGCTGCTATTGTTAACTGAACCTATTGCAGCCCTTGTCATTGACTATAGTTGGCTGGACAAACCGATTAACACTCTACAGTGGAGTGGCGCACTATTAACGATGTTTGCTATTTACTTAGGCTCATTGAAGCCAAAGCCACGCGCCCTTCGCCGCTATCGTTTTTTTTCAAGATTTTATAAGCGTGACTATAAGTAGTTCGCTACTACTGTTGCTCAACACTGCCATACAAAAAAGCGCCCATGCTCTCGATAGTATGGGCGCTTTTTGTTAGATGAGATATGCTTTGACCATTTTTATTTGATAGGCACAAACTTCAATCTCATAAGCATTACTTATTTCGCTTCAGAACTTTGGTTGAACAAAGCATTTAACACGATAGCTGCTAAAGTAGCAGTACCGATACCACCCAAATTAAAACCACCTAAGTGCAAGCTAAAGTTACCTGTACCCATAATGACGGTCACTGCAGCAATGATTAAATTACTATTTTTACTAAAGTCGATATGACTGTCGATCCAAATTTTTATCCCAGCTACCGTGATCAAACCGAATACTACGATAGAGGCACCGCCCAATAGAGCGGCTGGTATCGTTTGGATAATTGCGCCAAATTTTGGTGACAGTCCCAATATAATAGCGACCACACCTGCGACAACAAATATCGTCGTGCTATATACCTTTGTGACAGCCATAACGCCAATATTTTCCGCATAAGTGGTCACACCTGTACCGCCAAATCCTGCTGAAAAAGTCGTTGCCAAGCCATCAGCAAAAAATGCTCGGCCCATATAAGGGGTCACACGAGCCTTGGTCATGCCCTCTACTGCTTTGAAGTGACCCAAGTTTTCAGCAACCAAAATAAAGGCCACAGGTGCAATTAAGATAATAGCACTCAGCTCAAAACGAGGCGTATGAATGCCTGGTAGTCCAAACCATGAAGCGGCAGCTACTGTACTAAAATCAATCGCTGTACCAAAGCCTAGAATATTGGTCATGACAAAGTAAGCAACGTACGATAGAACCAGACCGACGAGTAGCAACAGACGACGCAACATACCGCGAGTAAATACTGCCACACCACTAATGAGCAATACGGTCAAGGTAGCCATCCAAGCATCAAATTGATTGGCAGACACCCCTTGAATGGTCACTGGCGCCAAGTTAAGACCGATAATCATGACAATCGCACCCGTCACAATAGGCGGCATCAAGCGCTCAATCCAACCTGTACCCGTCTTCATCACTAGCAGACCAATCAATGCATAAATGATACCGCAGGCCATAATACCGCCTAGCGCAACATTTAGATTGTCATTAAACCCTGCGCCTGCATAAGCGGTCACCGCGATGACTGGACCAATAAAAGCAAAGCTTGATCCCAAGTAGCTCGGCATGCGCCCACCGGTAATCATAAAGAACATTACCGTACAGATACCAGACATCAAGATAGCTAAGTTAGGATCAAACCCCATTAATAAAGGTGCAAGTACGGTTGCACCAAACATCGCAAATGTATGCTGTATACCGAGCAATACGCTTTTTGACGGAGTTAGATAGTCGTTGATACCGACTGGATCACGATCCAAATCGCCCTTATAAGGACGCCACGTCGGGAACCAACGGCCATTTTCAAAGTCTGGATTGTGCGGATAATTGATAGCGGCTGAATCAATGCCTGCAGACTCCAAGGCATTTTGAGTCGATAGATCTTGAGCGCTATTGTCTGACGCTGATGAAGGGTCTTTTTGAGATGGCATGCGCGCTTGTCCTATGTGAGCTAAGCTAAAGTAATAGGCTAGAATAACTGATAAAATAAGTATATTAATAAATGGACATATTTCTAAGGGCTTGTATAAATAGAAGAACGTTAAGTCTTCCTATCTATAATATGTCATCCCAATTCATTCATTTATGTTGTAATATGACAAACCAAAAGTATTATTTGGTATGATAGCCATATCTTGCTAGATGTATGAATACGGATATGTCTGACTGAAAAATTTAGTTTTTTTTAATCCGTCTTATTTTACGATGATAACCAACTTACAGGATGTTACATAGTTGTTGACTGCGAGCATGATAACGGAGTTTCAAAATAAATAAAAGTTATTATTCAACTGCCCTCAGTGCTCATTTACCTTATAACCTTCATAAATAGTGTCTCGCGCCCACCTATCAATGGTGACTAGGAGCGATGGCTGTCTATTATATTTTTCATAAAAGCGCCCAATGCCATAGATAAAATAGGCTAAAGCGCTTAAAATTTTTGGTGACTTATTATGATCAGTGTTTTTGATTTGTTTAAAATCGGCATTGGCCCATCCAGTTCGCATACAGTCGGACCGATGGTCGCTGCAAACTTATTCTTGACCTCGCTAACTGAGCAGATGGAACTGACTGCGGTTAAGACCATTGAGATTGAACTATATGGCTCTTTGGCAGCGACCGGAAAAGGCCATGCAACAGATACGGCTATCTTATTAGGACTGCTTGGACATACGCCTAGCACGATAGACACACGCATGACCAGCAGCTACCTATCTCCTATCTTCTCTGACAAAATTCTCAATGTATCAGGCACGCATACGATTGCTTTTGATACAGAGCAAGATATCTACTGGTATGACGATACTGTGCTGCCTTATCACCCTAATGCATTGACGCTACGCGCTATCTCAACTGAAGGCGTTCGCTATCAGCAGACTTATTATTCAGTCGGTGGCGGTTTTGTTATTAATGAAGAAGATGCAACTAACCCAGACGAAGATCATGCCAGCCCGACCATCGATAGAGTTCCCTATCCGTTCAATAACGCAGCAGAGCTACTAGAGCAATGTCGTGAGCATGATTTGAGTATCAGCGAATTGGTACTGGCAAACGAATGTCACTTCCATGCCAAAGAAGAAGTCTTTGCTTACTTAGATAGCATTTGGGAAGTCATGCAAGACTGCGTCAAACAAGGCTGTGAAAATGGCGGTATCCTACCGGGTGGATTAGATGTAAAACGCCGTGCCCAAGATTTGCATACGCAGCTGTGTGCTGAAAAAGACCAACCTATCACCAAGACTGATAAGTTAGCCGCTATGGACTGGGTCGATTTGTACGCGCTCGCCGTCAATGAAGAAAATGCCAATGGCGGCAAAGTAGTCACGGCTCCAACCAATGGCGCAGCAGGTATCATTCCTGCCGTACTGCACTACTATCGTGATTTTTTGCCCAACTACAGCCAAGATGGCGTTCGTAAGTTTTTGCTAAACGCCACTGCTATCGGTAGCCTTATCAAGCAAAATGCTTCAATCTCTGGTGCTGAAGTCGGTTGCCAAGGTGAGGTTGGTTCTGCGTGTGCAATGGCAGGCTCTGCACTGGCAGAAATAATGAATGGTACGCCAGCCAAATGCCTAAATGCAGCAGAGATTGGAATTGAGCATAATCTAGGCCTTACCTGTGATCCTATTGGCGGACTGGTACAAGTGCCTTGTATCGAGCGTAATGCGATGGGTGCAGTCAAGGCAATCAATGCAGCACGTCTAGCCTGTAGAGGTAGTGGTCAACACTTCGTCTCTTTAGACAAAGCGATAGAGACGATGAAGCAAACAGGTGCCGATATGTCTGATAAATATAAAGAGACGGCACGAGGCGGCCTGGCGGTTTATGCTGATAATAGAATCCCTACGGCAACACGCGGTGTCAGTGTTAATTATAGTCAGTGCTAGGTTGACTCCCTTAAAAATGATTTACTGACAACAAAAACAACAAAAAGGCCTCTAACGAATTAGAGGCCTTTTTGTCATGTACAACTGGTTTATCGTCTATGTATTGATATCAATATTATTCAGCAGTTTTTGATACCACTTCATTTAGAATCCAAACTGGCTGTACGACATTTGAGCCTTCTGCGGTTACTGCTTCTTGGCGTACATCTAGGACATAACGATAGTTCGGCTCATAGGTAAAGCCTTGAATATTACCGTTTAGCGTGGTGTAGTTTTTCTGATAAGTTTGACGATACTGCAAGCACTGTGATTCGACCATGCTGCCATCAGTAGCAGTTAAGTCACATACTGCTTTACGCGGTGCAATTTCTACTTCAAAACTTGGGATGTTTACTACTTTTACATTCATAGGTTGTCCTTCAACAACCATCGTGCGCTCATCATCCATACTCATCGTAGAGCAACCAGAAAGGGCAAAAGTTGTCATCAATGCTGCAAGTGCTAATTTCTTCATTATTCAATCCTCAGATAATTGTTATTGATTCTTTATTGATAGCTTAGTTACTGGCTTATCTATTGATTTAGCTAATAATTCATTGTTACTTAGATAAACTTATTATTTTGAATACCTTCTATTGCTTTGCTACAAGCTAATAAGGTTGTTTGCTTTTTACTGAAACCAGTATAGGTCGCTAGTCGTCTTGCCCTCTATGACTGCTTTGTAAAGTAACGTCAGCTTTTGCAACTGATGTTAATGAAGCGTATTAAATAGCGGCGTTATTTGCTACTGAGGAGATGATTGACATTAAAAAGCCAGAACAATATTTGTTCTAGCTCTTATACAACTATGCAAATTCTGTTTTGTTAAGAATGACTAGCTACGATAATCAGCATTTATTTTGACATAATCGTATGATAAATCGCAGGTATATACGGTATCACTAGCATCGCCACGTGCAAGGTCTATATGAATGGTAATCTCAGGTCGGCTCATGACTGTTTTTCCCGCCTCTTCTGTATAGTCAGGTGCAACACCGCCATTTTGGCAAATCATTACCTCGTCTAGATACACATCAACTTGCTCTGTATCTAAATTTTCGATACCAGCATAGCCCACTGCTGCTAATATGCGTCCCCAGTTAGCATCACTGGCAAAGAATGCCGTTTTTACTAAAGGTGAATGTGCGACTGCATAAGCCACATCGCAGCATTCTTGCGTGGTTTGACCGCCAGTCACTTTGACTGTCATAAATTTAGTAGCGCCTTCGCCATCACGCACAATCAGTTGTGCCAGACGGACAAATACGTCGGCTAATGCATCGAATACAGGCTGATAATGTGGATGCTCTGGACTATCAATCACCTCTGAGCTAGCAGCACCTGTTGCAATCAACACACAACAATCATTAGTTGAGGTATCGCCATCGACAGTAATGCGGTTGAATGACTGCTCATTGATAGCGCTTAGCATTTCTTGTAATAAGTCAGCAGCGATATTAGCATCTGTCGCCACATAGCCCAGCATAGTCGCCATATTTGGGCGTATCATTCCTGAGCCTTTAGACATACCAGTGACATGATAACTAGTACCTGCCACATCAATTTTTTGACTGGCTAATTTAGGAATGGTATCTGTTGTGCGAATGCCATTAGCAGCGGCTAGCCAGCTATCAGGCGTTAGATTAGCCAATGCATTATCCAGACCTGCGATGACCGCATCACTATTTAACGGCTCGCCAATCACGCCAGTAGAGAATGGCAATATCGTATTGGTATCTACACCGGCCTTTTCAGCCAATGCTGTACAGATATCAAGGGCGCGGCGCTTGCCATCAGCACCCGTACCTGCATTGGCGTTACCCGTATTGGTGACTAAATAGCGTGGGCTAACTTTAGCAAAGTGCTCACGCAATACTCGCACTGGCGCAGCGCAAAAGGTATTTTTAGTGGTGACAACCGCGGTAGTAGCCTTGTCAGATATTTCGATGACGACTAGATCATCGCGGTCTTTATAGCGAACGCCTGCCGCCGTAGCACTGAGCTTAATACCATCGATAGGATAGATAACGTCAGGTACTGATACATTTCCAACAGCCATAATAAAATCCTTATTTTTCAATTTTTATCGTTATTTACGGAATACTAAGTGATAAACACTACAGTCAGTTCAAGACAGTTCAGATCCAAGAAGAACTAGCTGCAGCACTACAATAAGCAGACTGAACAAGCTAATCATCGTATCTAATTGACATGATAATTGACTATATGTAGGTATCACGGTATATAAGTATTACGGTTTCTTTAGGTCAAATGCTGACCAAATTGGTGCATGGTCAGATGGTTTTTCCATAGCACGTAGCTCATAGCTGATACCAGCATCGATACATTTATCAATTAGATCTGAGGTACATAGGATATGATCAATGCGTAAACCGCGCTTAGGCTCATCATTGAAGCCGCGACTGCGATAATCAAACCAGCTGTATAACTCGGTGCTCTCTGGATAATGCAGACGGTAAGTATCTGTCAGCTCACGCGACATCAATGCTGAATACCATTCGCGCTCTTCTGGCAGAAATGAGGTTTTTCTATTTTTCAACCAACGCTTAGCATTGACTTCACCAATACCAATATCGATATCTTCTGGTGCGATATTCATATCACCCATGACGATAATCGAACGACCTTCCGCTTTTAGCGTATCAATATAAGCCATCAAATTGGCATAATAAGCGCGCTTCATTGGAAATTTGGTCGGGTGATCTTGGCTCTCTCCTTGCGGAAAGTAACCATTGAGCACATCCACTTCACGACCTTCAAACTCATAACGTGCATGGATAAAGCGTTTTTGGGCTTCTTCATCTTCGCCAGGAAAGCCTTTTTGTACAAATACAGGTGCAGCTTTGGATAGGAGTGCAACGCCGTAATGCCCTTTTTGTCCAAAGTACTCTACGTGGTAGCCCAGCCCTTCGATATCGCTAAGCGGAAATTGATCATCATGCACCTTGGTTTCTTGTAGGCCCATGACATCAGGATCGATTACCTCGCGCACCGCCTCGAGCTGATGCTGACGTGCACGGATACCATTGATGTTAAAACTGACAAAACGGGTCATAAACTGTCCTATACTGATTGGTTAGAATATAGCGCTCTATAAATGGGGGAAATATAAACGGCTATGATAACAAATGTAAGCGGTTCTAGCGGTTGCATGGCCTGATATCTTGAGCTAGAGTAACTCTATTATAAGCACTATCTATTATTGGTCTATCTGAAACACTTTTATTCAACAATACTTATTAAAAATATCGAGCATCACTATGACAACAATGAAGCAAAAAAATACGACACCAACCATGAATGATAAGACCAAACCATTATTTGCTAAAGATTATAACGTCTATATTAACCATACTGATGCTGGCGGTATAGTCTATCACGCCAATCATTTGGTGTTTTTTGAAAACTGCCGACGCGACTGGTTTACTGAACTGGGATTAAATGGGTATTTTTTACAGACTGATAGTGGTGAAGTACAGCATTTTGTCGTGAGTCAGGCGGACTTGCAATACAAAAGAGCCATTCTATTAGATGAGGTAATTAGCGTACGTATTGATAAAGTGGAGCTAAAACCTGCCAGCATCATATTTTATCAAAGTATCTATCGCAATCTACCAAATCATAGTACTAACGAAACAGATGATAGCCAGCTCCTAAGCAGCACCAAAATCGTTATTGCCTGCGTACAAAACCTCGTCAAACCAGAGCCAATGAGTAATGATGAAATAGGCAGCGATAAACAAGATACTGCAGCGACAACCCCACCAATGCGTCCTATTCGTGTACCAAAAAAACTGCGCGTTACGATCGAACAGGCTATCTCTGAGCAAGTAAATGGTCAGCAGTAGAACGCTATGAGCATAGATACGGATAGAGTGTTGCTTGAATTTGATAACCTATGGGTACATAGCCAACGGACGATAAATGCTCAAAGCATTAAAAATAGCAAAGAAGCCTCGAATAAAATCTCTATGCCGTCTAGCATTTATCAAAAATGGGCAAGCAAGCTAACCGCAGACGCTTCACTGGATAAAGAGCCATCAACTCCTGATCGAACGCTAATAAGCGGTGCGAGCGGTACGCTATTGTCAGGGCAAGTTACTGTTTTGACAGGAGCGTCTGGTAGCGGTAAATCAGTACTGTTGCGAATATTGGCAGGGTTACTTCCCATGAGCAGCGGTACTGTTCGTTTGCGCAATGATGGCAAGTTGAGTAGTGATTACTATGATATTCACAAAACTGCACCTGTACTGTGGCGCCAGCAAGTTGCCCTACTCGCTCAGCATCCACAGTTGCTAGACGGCAGTGTCCTTGAAAACTTACAAATGCCTTATCAATTGCATGCTCATCAATCGCAGACTTTTGATAGAGACTGGCATATTGCTCAGCTTGAACACTTAGATAGAAGTGCAGATTTTTTGCAACAAGACGCCAAGCACTTATCTGGTGGCGAGCGCCAACTGGTCAATACATTGCGTCTATTACAACTCAGTCCACAAGTTCTATTGCTAGATGAACCAACTGCCGCTTTGGACATGGACACTTCAGCACAGCTAGTCAATTTACTTATCAACTGGTTGCACACAGATGCACAGCGCACACTCCTATGGGTAACTCACGACACAAAAGATATTATGCCTTTGGCAAATAGACATTGGCATATGCAAGCAGGTGTACTTACCACAGACTCTTGAATAACTTTTATTCAGAAATATTTAATCAAGTGATTAAGTCGTCGCTTAGTTGCTAAGAAATTTGGCTCGTTAATAACCTTAATCCTCACCGTGTGTTATTACTATAATTACTTCCTAAATAAGCTCATATGAGTGGTACGAATGATATGCAAATTTTTCTCACTTATAGTGATATTGCTCTTGCTAGCAGCCTAATTATCATTGTATTACTCATCTCTTGGCGCTTACGTTTAAAACTAAGCAAGACCCTTTTGATAGCGGCATTTCGTACGATCATACAGCTGAGCTTTATTGGGCTGATACTGGCGTGGATTTTTGCACGTGAACAATGGTATGAAGTGCTACTTATCTTAACGGTCATGACTTTAATTGCAGGAAGTGCCGCCAAAAATCGCGTTAAACGCAGCTATAAAGGGTTATTAACAGATACGTTATTGGCAGTCGGTATCTCAGCAATACTAGTAACGGCGATTGCGATTATAGCGATTTTGAATGTGCAGCCTTGGTATACACCGCAATTCATTATTCCTATATTGGGTCTGATATTAGGGAACTCTCTGACTGCCATTTCGTTGACGAGCAATCAATTGATTGAATCCTTTCATGAGCAATCAGGGCGCGTAGAAATGATGCTCAGTCTATCTGCTAAGCCATTCGAAGCCGTCCATGAGCAGATAAAAGCAGCTATCACCAATGGCATGACTCCAACTTTAAACTCTATGCTAGTCGTCGGTATTGTTAGCTTACCAGGCATGATGACGGGTCAAATCCTAGCGGGCGCCGATCCCACTCAAGCCGTACGCTACCAAATAGTCACTATGTTCCTGATATGTGTCAGCAGCACGCTTGGCTGCACTATCAGTGCATTACTCATCTATCGACGTTTCTTTAATAAAAAAGATCAATTCATTTTACCGCAATAGTCTTAGCATCTACATTCATGTGTTTTTTGTTAGCTCATCAATGTTAATTATCTAATCCTTCTTTTGTCAGCCAACAAAGTTGGTATATTCTTATAAGTTAATATATGTACTGATCAGTATTGCTTACTGTTATTGTTTTGGACTAAATTCATGCTAATGTATTGCTCAAATGTATCGTTTTTTTGATACTTTATTGGTAAGCAGCAGATAAATAGCTTTAGAACGAGCATTATTTTTATTATTGAACTTTTTATTTATTTGTTCTATTTAATGCTTTGTATAAATACTCATTAAATAGAATGCTGTAATAGCAGCAAAAAAACTAGCTATTAATCAATAGACAGGGATGCTATTGATTACGGTATATACCACCTAAATAAGTGGTGGTTTGTACTATTGATAGATTGATAACTACCTTTTCAAAATACTTTAGCCTATATCAAATCGCAAGGATGCTAACTATGATATCGAACAAACCTTGGCTTTCTCAATATCCAGCCGGTGTGCCAAAAACCATTAATCCCGATAGATATAGCAGCATTATGGAGCTGTACGAAGAATGCTTCGATCGCTTCCGTGGGCACCCAATGAGCATCTGTATGGGAGTGACTCATACCTATGGTGATATTGATAACGCTTCAATGGCAGTCGCTGCTTGGCTACAGAACCAAGGCTTGCCAAAAGGTAGTGTCGTCGCTCTCATGATGCCAAACGTTCCACAGTATCTACCAACCATGATTGGGATACTGCGTGCAGGCTATGTGTGCACCCCTGTCAACCCACTATATACTGGCCGAGAATTACGCCATCAGCTGAACGATTCTGGTGCTCAAGCAATTTTTGTGGTTGATAACTTTGCCCAAGCGCTTGAGCAAGTCATTGAAGAAACAGCTATCAAACGTGTCATCCTATCGAAGATGGGCGATATGATGGGTTTGAAAGGTATTTTGGTCAATACGATTATTCGTCAGGTCAAACGCTTAGTACCCAAGTACAATCTTAATGATCCTAAGTACCACGTCACTAAATTCCCTGAAGTATTGAAAAAAGGTAAAAACTTACCTTTTCAGCAACCAAAAATGTCTTTGGATCAAAAAGCATTTTTACAATATACAGGCGGTACCACAGGTCTTTCGAAAGGCGCTATTTTGTCACAGCGTAATATCGTAGCAGCAGCGATGCAATCAGAAGCATGGACTCGCCCTATCACATCAGAAATTAACGAAGTGTATATCAATATGGTGATGGCACTGCCGTTGTATCATATCTTTGCATTCATGCTGAGTTTACTTGGTATGCGCTCAGGCTATACTTTTATACTAGTACCTAATCCACGTGATATTCCTGGATTTGTTAAAACTTTATCAAAACAACCATTCCATATTTTCCCTGCAGTAAATACCCTCTTTAAGGGGCTGCTCGATAATCCTAATTTTAAAGATTTGGACTTTAGCTCTTTACGTATCTCACAAGCTGGTGGTATGGCGGCTACCGAGCAAACTGCGAATCGCTGGTTAGAAGTAACTGGCTGCGCGATGATCGAAGGTTGGGGTATGACAGAAGGCGTTGCAGTCGGCACCGCCAACGTTATTACCAATCGTGAGTTTAACGGTACTATCGGTGTGCCAGCCCCTGGTGTCGATGTTATTATTATCGATGAAGACGGCAGGCATGTAGATCTAAACGAAGGGGGCGAGCTATGTATTAAAGGCCCTAACGTAACCTCTGGATATCTGAATAGAGACAGTAGTGCTGATTTTACTAGTGATGGTTATTTCCGCACTGGTGATATCGTCAGCATGGATGACAAGGGTTATATTAAACTGCTAGATCGCAAAAAAGACATGATCTTGGTTTCAGGCTTCAATGTATTTCCAAACGAAATTGAGTCCGTGATGCTTGATTGTGATGGTATTCTTGACTGCGCGGTCATTGGTATTCCTGATAGTCATCAAGGTGAAGCGGTCAAAATATACGTAGTACCTGAAGACAATAATGTTACCAAAGAAGTGATTACAGACTTTGCGTTAGACAATCTAACGGGTTATAAGTGTCCACGCCACATCGAGTTTGTGAGCGACTTACCAAAGAGTAATGTCGGTAAAGTACTGCGTCAAAAATTGCGTGAAAAACACAATGCAGACTACCCTCAAGTATAAATAGAGACAATTTTTAAAAAATTCTAAAAACATGAATTTATTTTTACTAAAGGCATCTTACAGTAATTGTAAGATGCCCTTTTGTATATTTATTTTCTGTCATTCAACTATAAAATTTCTCTATTATAATTACTACAAAGCTACTTTCATATCCAATTATATGACATTTTTTGAATAAATTTCATGTTAATTACTTGATAAGAAAGTAAATTATTTGTCTAGGTATTTTCTGATTATTCAACATATATTATTTCATTTATCAAGTTTAACTGTAAACTATCAAGTTCTTGTATAAGAATAACAGGCACGGTTGTAGTTATGTTAATGTATTGCCAAAATGTGTCACTATACTTTCTGTTATTTTAATCTTATACAATTATGATTCATATCGATTGATTAGCAGCATTACTAGTAGCTATTTTCATTACCAAAACATTAATTGGTTTTTTAATCTGATGAGCTATTTATGCTCTGTGATTAAATCAAACTTTATAAGGGCCCCGTATTTTAGCAGTATGTGAACATATAGGATAGCACTCGACAATTTCTTGCTAACGGAACAGCGATTTAAATTGTTGACATGGATGTGACTACTTTTTTATAGAGCCTTAATTTATTTTAATATTTAAGGACGCTAATCATGACTGTAGATAAACCTTGGCTTGCTCAATACCCAGAAAATGTACCCAAGACGATTAATCCTGATCAGTATGAAAGCCTCATAGAGTTATATGAAGAGTGTTTTAACCGCTTTCGTATGCATCCGATGACTATCTGTATGGGTGTGACGCATACTTATGGTGATGTTGATAACGCTTCACTGGCAGTCGCAGCATGGTTACAAGCTCAAGGTTTACCTAAAGGTAGCGTAGTGGCTCTCATGATGCCGAACGTTCCACAATACCTACCGACTATGATTGGTATTCTGCGTGCAGGTTACGTTTGTACACCTATCAATCCGCTATATACAGGCCGTGAGCTACGTCATCAATTGAACGACTCGGGCGCTCAGGTTATTTTTGTTGTGGATAACTTTGCGCAGGCTTTAGAGCAAGTCATTGAAGAGACCAATATCAAACGTATCGTGCTATCGAAAATGGGCGATATGATGGGTCTAAAAGGTATTTTGGTCAATACGGTCATTCGTCAGGTCAAACGCTTGGTTCCAAAATACAATCTAAATGATCCTAAGTACAATGTCACTAAATTCCCTGAAGTATTGAAAAAGGGAAAAAACCTACCGATTCAAGCACCAAAAACCACCCTACAACAAAAAGCGATTTTGCAATATACAGGTGGTACGACTGGGTTATCTAAAGGTGCTGTCCTAACACAACGTAATGTCGTTGCTGCTGCTATGCAATCAGAGGCATGGTATCGCCCTGTGACCTCAGGTATCAACGAAGTATACATCAATATGGTTATGGCCTTACCGCTGTATCATATTTTTGCCTTTATGCTGAGTTTGCTCGGTATGCGTTCAGGTTATACCTTTATTCTAGTACCTAATCCGCGCGATATGCCAGGTTTTGTCAAAACCTTATCAAAACAACCGTTCCACATCTTCCCTGCTGTGAACACTCTATTTAAAGGTTTACTTGACCAGCCAAACTTTAAAGACTTGGACTTTAGCTCGTTACGTATCACTCAAGCTGGTGGTATGGCTGCTACTGAGCAAACCGCAGCACGTTGGTTAGAAGTGACTGGCTGCCCTATGGTTGAAGGTTGGGGTATGACTGAAGGCGTGGCTGGTGGTACTGCCAACGTTATCACTGACCGCAAGTTCAACGGTACTATTGGTATACCTGTACCGAGTGTCGATATTATCGTGATTGACGAAAACGGTGAGCGTGTTGGCATGCATCAAGCAGGCGAGATGTGTATCAAAGGTCCAAACGTCATGTCAGGATACTTTAATAAAGACAATAGCAATGACTTTACTCGCGATGGCTACTTCCGCACTGGCGATATCGTTAGCATGGATGAGAAAGGCTACTTTACTCTACTAGATCGTAAGAAAGACATGATTTTGGTTTCAGGATTCAATGTATTCCCGAATGAGATCGAGTCAGTTATGCTCGATTGTGATGGCATCGTCGATTGTGCTGTGATCGGTATTCCTGATGAAAATCAAGGTGAAGCGGTTAAAATTTATATCGTACCTGCCGATAACAATGTCACTAAAGAAGTCATTAAAGAATTTGCGCTAGACAATTTGACTGGTTATAAGTGTCCACGTCATATTGAGTTTGTTAGTGAACTACCAAAGAGTAACGTTGGTAAAGTACTGCGTCAAAAATTGCGTGAACAGCATATGTCAAACAACCCTCAAACCTTGTAATACTTGTCCTGCTATTTAGAGTAAATAAAAGAAGAAGCCTACTATTATTGTAGTGGGCTTCTTCTTTTCTACCTTAGGAAAACCAATTTGATTTGATTAGCTTAGTTTATTCATTACCTGTAATGGCAAGTGCTTCATCGCGTGACTGACCATGGACCAAGGTAGGCTCGGCACACAGGCTTCATCCACACCCGCTTCGATAGCCGCGACAATTGCTTTGGTACCAGTATCTGTATCAACTTCAAATGGTAATGGCTTAGAGCCTTCATTGATTTCAGTACGAATATAACCTGGGTAAATTGTAGAAACTTTAATAGGTAAATTGGTCAAAAGCATATCAGCACGAATGCCTTCTGCTAAGTGAGCCAAGCCAGCTTTACTTGCACCATAGGTCGTCAGATGCCTAGGTAATCCGCGCATGGCTGACATGCTAGATATCACGACCAAATGCCCGCTGTTTTGAGCACGGAAGATATTCATGGCGGCTTCACACTGTGCCAATGCGGCGACAAAATTGACATCAGCAGTGCGACGATTGGTTTCAAAATGCCCTTTACCAATGCGGCGGCTATCACCAATACCCGCATTGACCACTACTCGCTCAATACTACCAAAGTCATCTGAAAAAGCATCAAACACTTGAAAAACCGCATCATAATCACTCACATCTAGCGCTTGGTATTCGACTCGGATATCAGGATACTTGTCCATCATCTCCGACTTTAAATGCTCTAAACGATCAATGCGACGCGCACATATGGCCAAGTTGTAGCCAAGGCTAGCAAACAGTCTGGCCATACCCTCGCCCAGACCTGAACTGGCCCCTGTGATAAGCACCGTTTTACCTGTGCCTACTTGCTGCTTACTCAGGTCTTTTAGATAGCTTGCAGGTCGAACCGCGCCTACTATCTGGTTTTTGCTATGGCGCGCACTTTTAGCAACCAATTTTATTAATTTATTTTGCATGTACCGTCCTTTGTATATCGATATTGTACAGAATCAAATTGGTAACTTTTTAGTATAAACGTCTATAAGGCTTATACTTTAAGCAGATATGACACTACATTATCCGCAAATCATGTGTAAATTTACCGCCATGTCACAAACGGTTTACCATCAGAAAATAAATGACTGTATTCATTTAAAGACAATAAGCGAGAACTTTGATTCTTTAAAGTAATAGAGGTCACACCCGTATTAACCAAGCTTTTATTCAGCTGATAAGCGGTTTGACTGCCTTGTCGCAATAACTGTGCAGTTATTGCAGCGATGACACCGCCTGAAGTAAATACGAGTACGGTGCTGTCCTGATCTAAGCTCATACTTGCTACTTTCGTACGTACTTGTTCAAGGGCTTGCTGTGCACGATTATTAAACTGTGGCCAACTTTCAAGATAGTCTTGATCATTGTCACCAGCATGCCAGCGCTGCATCGCTTGATCAAATAGCTCAGCCAGTCGGGTAGCTGGCGATTCTGCTTTGGCGATTTCAGCTGAGATGTCAGATCGATTTCCCGATGCCTCTGCTGACTTAACAAACACGTCTTTATGATTAAATTCATCAAATTGCGGCAAAATATAACTATCAGGCTGATCAAAGTTGATTGCGGGCGCAACAGCTGTGCCATTGCTATTATTAACATGTACGGATGATTGGTAACGCTCCCAAAAATGACGTGCTGAGTCTTGCTGCCGAACCAACCTACCAGTAAATATGGCATCGATGCGGCGCTGCGTAGCTGCATAGTGCTGACCTAGCATTTGTGCCTGAACAGTGCCTAGTTCTGAGAGTTGATCATAGTTTTCTTGTCCAAAAGACGCTTGGCCATGACGTGCTAAAAGTATGGTTGTCATAAATTCTTACCTTTTATCATATTTGCTAAAGTACGGTTTGCTGAATGCTTACGCTTCAGGAGAGTCAGGTGCTTTTGCAAAATAACCTTTTGGTAAAATACTTTTGACCACTTTTTGAACAGGGCTTGGCAACTGCTCGATAGCAGCAGCATCTACGCCTATGTCTTCTAAATGCGGCTGCACATGCGCATTGAATAAGGCTTCGCCTTCATATTGCGCAATCAGTTTCAAACATTTAGCATGCATGACATGTATAACGAGCCAAGCGTTTTTGAACGCTGGATTGGTGGTTTGCTTATGATAATAACGATAGTAGATTTGCTGAATAATGCCTGAGAGGCGGAACAATCCGAACACTTCATAGAAGGTCCAGTTATCTATCTCTAAACCTGACTGTTTTAGATAATATTCAACCACTTCATCACGCGTCATCATGCCTTCTAAATGTGTTGGCTGACGACGGAACTGCTGCATGATGATATTGTCATCTTCTTCAATCCAGTAAGCCAACGCACTACCCAAGTCCATCAATGGATCGCCAAGGGTTGCCATCTCCCAGTCGAGCACGCCAATAACTTTGGTCGGCTCATCCGCATCAAGTATGACATTGTCAAAGCGCCAATCATTATGAATGATACAAGTTTTGCTATCAGCAGGCGTGTGCTTAGCAAGCCATTGTCTGACCAGCGCAAAGCTTGGTACGTTTGGCGTCTTTGCTTTAACATAACGTTTATCCCAACCACTGATCTGGCGTTCGCAATAACCTTCACCGCGACCCAAATTAACCAAATCAGGATGCTCGGTATAGTCTATCTGATGTAACTCTACCAGAGCGTCTAATACATTGGTGCAAAGCAGACGCGTTTGCTCAGGATTTAGATCGATACCTTCTGGCAATTCTGCACGAGGAATAATACCTTCCATCCGCTCCATCACATAAAAGTCAGCGCCGATAACAGCTTCATCCGTACATAGCGCAATCATCTCAGGCACATAAGGATATGCATCTTTTAACGCTTTTTGAACGGTGTACTCACGCACCATGTCATGGGCAGATTTTGCCTTGGTACCTTTTGGTGGACGACGTAATATGAGGTCTTGGTTTTTATCTTCACCTTCATACTGTAGTCGATACGTCCAGTTTGATGCGCCGCCTGAGAACTGAGTGACCGTAGGCTCGCCTATCACGTCGACACCTTGACCGCGAAGCCATTCACTGACTGCTTTAGCATCAAGCTCTTCACCCTCGCGTACGGCACCGCCTTTGTCTAGTACTTTATTATCAGTTGCCATGAGACATTCCTTATCATGTGGTCATTTATTTTTATAACAGATATGCGAGCCAGTTCTCAATTCAATTTATCTCATTCTTCTCGCTATTTTTGAAATGAGGACTCGCTCTAGTGATGAAAAATTCACTACTAAGTTGTTAATAGTGAATTCTTAATTAGCATTTTGATTGGCTTATTCTTGATAGTTGCGTGAGCAAATCAAAACTAACTCACACAACCGTTTGTTAAGATTAAGCTTAAGACTAAGCTTTGTCAGATTTAGCAGAACGACTAAAGCCCTGACGTTTTAGTTCTAGTTTGGCAATCATGGTTTTATGTACTTCATCTGGACCATCTGCCAAACGTAGTACACGTGCTTGCGCGTAGAAATTCGGTAGCAAGGTATCTTGACACACGCCCATACCACCATGAATCTGAATCGCCATATCGACGACTTCTTGTAGCACAGTTGGCGCCACTACTTTAATAGCAGAGATTTCCGTCAATGCGGCTTTGGTGCCTTGAGCATCCATTTTTTGGGCGGCGTACAATGTGAGCAAGCGTGCTTGGTCGATTTTGATACGGGCTTCGCTGATACGCTCAAAGTTACCACCCAATTGTAGTAATGGCTTACCAAAGGCAGTACGTGACATACCACGCTTGACCGCTAACTCAAGAGATTTTTCGGCAGCACCGATACAGCGCATGCAATGATGAATACGGCCTGGCCCTAGACGACCCTGTGCAATCTCAAAACCTTTACCAGGTCCACCAATAAAGTGGCTGACTGGCACACGCACATTCTCGAAGCTAATCTCACCATGGCCGTGCGGTGCATCATAATCACCAAACACTTTAAGCATACGTTTGATGTTCACACCTGGTGTGTTGACTGGCACAAGCACCATCGAATGCTGATGATGACGGTCTGCACTTTCATCCGCGGTATATGCCATCACAATCAGGACATCAACCGCTGGATCACCAAGACCAGATGACCACCACTTGCTACCATTGATGACAATCTCATCACCATCTACTACGGCGGTTGCTTGCATATTGGTTGCATCACTTGACGCCACGTCAGGCTCAGTCATACAGAATACAGAGCGTGTCTTACCTTCTAGGATTGGGGTCAGCCACTTGTCTTGCTGCTCTTGAGTACCGTAGCGCCATAACAGCTCCATGTTACCGCTATCAGGTGCATTACAGTTAAATACATGAGGTGCTAGCAAACTACGACCAGTCAATTCTGCAATAGGCGCATAATCAGTGACTGACAGTCCTGCACCTAGTGTGTCATCTGGCAGGAATAAATTCCATAAGCCTTCTTCACGTGCTTGTTTGCGCAGGTTTTCGTAGGCTTCTGGCCATTCCCAGTTTTCCCAATTACCATCAGGGTTTTTCTTATGACAATCTTCCCAGAATTGGGCTTCGATAGGCTCAATATTCGTTTCGATAAACGCTTTGACTTTGGCATGCATGGCTTGACCATGTTCTGTTGCGGTAAACATTAAATTGTCGTTAGACATAAATGACTTCCTTTTCTTTATTGATTTTCTAAATCAAATGTTGATAAAAAGCTCTACTAGAGCTTTAGTGCACGCACGTATACTGTTTTCCGTGTGCTACATTTATAACACAGCAATTGTCAATAAACAGCAAAAAGGCGCGACCAGCTAGGCCACGCCTTTTACAAAATATAAACAATGTATCCAAAAACTTCTGAGCGCTGAAATACCATTATTTAACTATCATAATGATAACTAACATTATTTCAGAATATTTAGGCGGCTGTTCAAATCAAAACGTGCAAGTGCATCAGGTAATTTATCTACAGCCATGCTCAGTGTCGCTTCTGCTGCTTGAGCCAATCCTAGCTTTTCTGCTAACGTCGGCTTCTGACGTGAATAAAGTGCGTACACTTCGTTGTCTTCCATACGCTCTAAAATATAGCTGTCTGAAGTTTGTAAACTGTCAATTAAGTTAAGCTTTAACGCATCTTCGCCATACCAATGCTCACCCGTAGCTACTTTGGCAACATCGAGTTCTGGACGATATGTATTAACAAAATGCTTGAATAGCTCATGCGTCTGCTCTAGTTCTTCTTGGTATTTGGCACGGTCTTCGGCATCATTTTCACCAAATACAGTCACCGTACGCTTATAGTCACCAGCAGTAAACATTTCATAATCGACGTCATGGTTTTTTAGCCATTTATGGAAGTTTGGCAATTGCGACACCACACCAATTGAACCAATGATAGCGAATGGCGCGGCTATTACCTTGTCTGCAACGCAGGCCATCATATAACCACCGCTTGCCGCCACTTTATCAACACAGACCGTCAGTTTTAAACCAGCATCTTTTAGGCGAACCAATTGCGCTGCGGCCAAACCATAACCGTGTACCAAACCACCGCCTGATTCGAGACGGACGATAACTTCGTCACCTTTATTTGCGGTACTAATTAAAGTACTGATTTCTTCACGCAAATGTTTGACCGCAGTTGCTTTGATATCACCGTCAAAATCGAGCACAAAAACTTGTGCCTTGTCATCAGTATGTTTTTTCTTATTTTTAGTTTTTGCTTTTAATGCTTGCTTGGCTTTTTTGGCCATGACTTTTTTGAACTGTTTGAGGGCAGCTTTACCTTGGGTGGCTTCCATCAAATCTTCACGGCGCTGCTTTTGAGCATCATTCAAATGGCGTATTTTAAGCTCAACAGGGTTTTTAGGGGGATGAAATAGCATGGTTACAAATCCTCAAGTCAGTAAATATATTAAATATATTGATATGGCTGTTTTTATTAACGTGCGGTTGATATGTGCACACTAAGTGGTGTTTTCAAGCATGATGACAATATTTAACCCAATATAAATAACGCAGAATAAATACCTCAGATACTTGCAGACTCCCGTTCTTTGATTGAACTCAGCCGGTTGTATAACAAAGGCAGATTAGGCATAATATGCGTTTATATCAAATTTTCTGCAGCCAACGTGATGACCATATGTCTTAATCGCGTTGTTTGTGTGTTTTTTTTGCAAATAGCTTGAAACGCACAACAATGGCTGCATTATTGTACTTCGAATTGGGCTGATAACTGGATAACCATATTATGACGCAAAGCACTATGACGCATAGCGAATACCGAGACGAGTATTGCGGAGCTGTAACCGAGAGCTTGCTTGAGCAAACCATTAGTATCGTAGGCTGGGTACATCGTCGTCGCGATCACGGTGGCGTGATTTTCTTAGACATGCGTGACCGCGCTGGTATCTTACAGGTCGTGGTCGACCCTGATACCCCTGAAGCATTTGCGACTGCTGATGCTGTACGTCCTGAATACGTGCTAAAGATAACTGGCCGCGTACGTCGTCGTTATGAAGGTACTGAAAATAATAATATGACCAGTGGCCAAATTGAGCTATTGGGCAAAGAAATTGAAGTACTGGCTAAGTCTGAAACACCGCCATTTCCATTGAATGACGAAAAAACGACTGTATCTGAAGACTTGCGTCTAAAATATCGTTATCTTGATATGCGTCGTCCGCAAATGCAAGAGCGTATGGTGTTCCGTGCCAAGGCAACGTCAGCGATTCGTCGTTATTTAGACGATCATGGTTTCTTGGATGTTGAGACACCTATCTTGACTCGTGCAACGCCTGAAGGTGCGCGTGATTATCTTGTACCATCACGTACCCGTCCAGGTAACTTCTTTGCCCTGCCGCAGTCACCACAGCTATTTAAGCAATTATTGATGGTGTCAGGTTTTGATCGTTATTATCAAATTGCTAAATGCTTCCGTGATGAAGATTTACGTGCCGATCGTCAGCCTGAATTTACTCAGGTGGATATCGAGACTTCTTTCTTGAACGAAGAAGAAATCATGAACATCAACGAAGGTCTTATCAAGCATTTGTTCAAGACCATGATGGATGTTGAGTTTGAGCAGTTCCCTCGCATGACTTACGCAGAAGCAATGCGCGACTATGCATCAGACAAGCCTGACTTACGTATTCCTCTAAAGTTGGTTGACGTTGCAGACTTGATGAAAGACGTCGACTTTAAGGTATTTGCCGGTCCTGCTAACGATCCTAAAGGTCGTGTCGCTGCCCTACGCATTCCTGGTGGCGCTTCATTGAGCCGTAAGCAAATCGATGCTTATACCAAGTTTGTTGGTATTTATGGCGCACGCGGTTTGGCTTATATCAAAGTCAATGACGCTAGCAGTATCAACAATGGTGTGGATAAAGAGTCTGGCCTACAGTCTCCAATCATCAAAAATATGACTGATGACGTACTTGTGAGCTTAATCGAGCGTACTGCTGCAGAAGATGGCGACATTATCTTCTTTGGTGCAGATAAAGCCAGTGTCGTGAATGATGCAATTGGTGCATTACGCCAAAAAATCGGTCTAGATCTTGAAATGACGACTTGTGAATGGGCCCCACTTTGGGTGACCGACTTCCCGATGTTTGAAGAGACTGACGATGGTCGCTGGACGTCGATGCATCATCCATTCACTAAGCCTAAAGGCTCAGTTGAAGAGTTGAAAAACAATCCAGAGTCTGCCCTTTCTATCGCCTATGACATGGTATTGAACGGTACTGAGATTGGTGGTGGTAGCTTACGTATCAATACTTACGATATGCAGCAAGCTGTACTTGAAGCCTTGGGTATTGGTGAGCAAGAAGCTGAAGACAAATTCGGTTTCTTACTTGATGCCCTAAAATTCGGTGCACCACCGCATGGCGGCCTAGCATTTGGTTTGGATCGTTTGATTATGTTGATGGTAGGCGCAAGCTCTATCCGTGACGTTATCGCTTTCCCAAAAACCAAAACAGCTGATTGCCCATTGACCCAAGCACCTGCTGGCGTTGATAGCAAACAACTGCGTGAGCTTGGTATCCGTGTGCGTGAAAAAGCACAAGCTGATACTAACAAGCCTGCTGAATAAATCGTTTGATGATGCGCGGTTGCTGTCTACAGTGCTTGTTATGTGATTCATTACCATGTGAGTGGTCATGAATCCGTATCATATTTTCAAAGTCGTGCCATTGTCTGTACTGCAGATGCTGGCACGTTTTGTTGCGTGGGTTATCATTAAGATACCCAGTCTAAGTATCATGCGTACCATTCAGATCAATCTGGCGCTGATTACTCACACACTGTCTGAGCAGCAAAAACGTGCGTTGACCAAAGACATCATCTATCATCAATGTTTGACCAGTATTGAATCTATAAAAAGCTGGGCGATGCCTCCTGAGTGGAGTATCGCTCAGATTTGTGATGTCCATAATAAAGACATTTTTTTAGAAGGTCTTGACAATCCAAATGGCATGCTTGCTATCGTCCCGCATCTCGGCACTTGGGAGATGATGAATGCTTGGCTCAACCAGTTTGGTGCGCCAACCATTATGTATAAGCCAGTTGACGGCAAATTCGCTAACGAGTTTATCCTTCAGGGTCGAGCGCGACTTAATGCCACTTTGGTACCTACTGATGGGAGCGGCGTTAAAGCCGTGTTTAAAACACTCAAGCAAGGTGGTTTTAGTATTGTATTGCCCGACCACGTTCCAGAGCCATCAGGCGGTGTTGTTGTTCCGTTCTTTGGTATCAAAACATTGACCAGTACCCTTGCCTCAAAATTGGCGAGCAAGACCAAATGTGCGCTGGTTGGCTTATCTTGTATTCGCCGTACCGATGGACGCGGTTTTGATATTTACTGCTACAAACTCAACGATCCAGCCTTGTATGACCGTAATGCTGAAGTGGCAACTCATGCTCTCAATCAGGCCATGGAGCGTATGATTACAGACAACTACAGTCATTATATGTGGGGCTATCGACGTTTTAAGCGTATACCAGACTTAGGCAATCCTTACCGAAAAGATAAAGAGACTTTAGCAGCCTTTATTCAATCTCACCATTCTAACGTTTCTAGTCGCTCTGATAGTAATATCAACGATAGCGTTAAAAATGACAATGTTGAAAGCGACAATGTTGAAAACGATAGTACTGTTAAAAATGATAACACTAAGCTCGACAATCATTAGTCATAACCAACCTAGCGTTGCACTATTTAGACGTACCATCAGTCACAGCTATGCTAATATTGGCTGAACTCTATATTCTTTTACTTTTATTAGTCCTTCATTTATCTGACTATTATCTCAATACGAGTGCATTATGACATCTGACGTAACTAAGACCTCATCTATAGACCCTCATCAAACCATCACAAATGCTGCTGAACAGCGTTATATCATCTGTATGAAATGGGGCGACAAATATGGTCCTGAATATGTCAATCGTCTCTACAACATGGTTAGTCGACATCTAACCTTGGATTTTAAAATGGTTTGCTTGACCGATGACAGCACAGGTATTGACCCTACGATTGCCTGCTATCCGATACCTGACATGGATTTACCAGCAGGTCCTGAACGTGGTTGGAAAAAACTGACTACCTTTAAGCCTGAGCTGTATGATTTAAAAGGTGTGGCCCTATTTTTAGATATTGATATCGTCATTGTCGATAATATCGATGCGTTTTTTACTTATCAAGCTGAGCATGAGGACAGTGTCGTCATCATCCGCGACTGGAAAAAACCTTGGCGCATGATTGGCAACAGCTCCGTCTACCGCTTTAATATTGGCATGAATACCTATCCTGATTTGCTGTCCAATTTTGAGCGGAACTTTGAAACCATTCGCACCCAAGTACGTCACGAGCAGGCTTACCTCTCTAACTATTTGCGTGAGCATCATCACCTAGAGTATTGGGACAAAACATGGTGTGTCAGCTTTAAGTACCAATGTATTGCGCCGATTCCTTTTAACTTTGTGCGCACACCTACTCTGCCGGATGATGCAAAAATCGTTATCTTCCACGGTGAGATTAACCCGCCCGATGCAATTGCTGGTAGTGGCGGTAAATGGTATCGGCATGTGAAGCCAAGCCCATGGTTGAAAGACCATTGGCAATAAATGCTTAGTAATTAACCATATGTAGGCAATTTATAATTAGCGTAAAGGCAGTGTATTAAGATATAAGATAGGTGAAATAAACGACTGGAAAATAGTATGGCGCTATATTTGAGATTACCTGCTACCGCTGGGTTCAACATTGATAATGAGCTCATCATTATCAATGCTTTTAATGCCAATGAACCTGAACAAAGCCTGCATGGAAAAGACGTCAATATTATCGCCTCAGGACCATCTATACAGCAGCTGCCGTTAGCAGAGCTCCTAGATACGCCTACTATTTTTGTTAATGGCAGTATCAGCCTGGTTGGGCAGCATCAGTTTACCGATATTGCTGGTTACGTCATCAGTGATGCGCGCTTTATCAATCATCAGCCTGAGATTTTACAGCAGTACTATACAGGGCAACCTCTATATGCAACGTTAGCTGTCTTTGAAGCGATGGCCACCACGCACCCTGATATTATGCGAACGTACCATCATGCCATGCGAGTGTTGTACCCAGTAGATAGGCCATGGGGAGTGAAGTCAAACAAGCTATCTTTTAATAAGCTGATCTTTAAGAAAAAATTACTCAATAAAAAAATGCCGCTATCCTACTTTATCAATAATCCAAACTTTATTATTGATAGTAATCATAAAGCGGCTGACATCGGCGTCTCTCTTAACATTACTCATGGATTTGTGGAAGCAGGAACCGTTGCTTATGTCGCAGCGCAATTGGCGTTTTCGCGTCAAGCAGCGTGTATTCATCTATATGGTATTGACCTGCTTAACAGTAAGCAACCACGGTTTTATGAAAATAAAAACAATAGTGCACCAAGTATGCTCAGCAAAGTCATGAACGAGCGCATTGTGCCTTCGTTTAACTTGCTCGGCAGAATCTATCAATCGCATGGTGTTCCTGTCATCAATCACTCTCCTATCTCTAAATCGCTATTCGACACTTTCTAGTTAATGACTCGCAGTTAATAACCTTTACTTAATTGCGTTTAATTAAGAACCACTACAAGTTATAAACCCTCATTTTTATCTGAATCTAAAACATAACCAAACGCTAAGTACTGTCTTGCAATATGTTCAGGCAGTAACTGCTGGTTTAGCGGCACGATATAATCTGTAAGGTTGTCTATGGCTTGATCGATGAGAGTGGCCAAGCCATCAATATCACCTACCGCAATCAAGTTCTGCTCGGGTAATAGCTCTCGTGGACCAAAAGGACAATCCGTACTGATTACTGGTACGCCCAGTGCTTGCGCCTCTACGATGACATAGCCAAAGCCTTCAAACTTAGAGGTGAGTACCATCAGTGCAGCTGATCTAATTAATGGATAAGGGTTGGTCTGGAAGCCTAAAAACTTAATACAATCGCTAATATTTAGTTGGACAGCCAACTGTTCAATCTCTGCTTCAAGCCTACCTTTACCTACTAGCACTAATGGCAGCTTTCGTTCTGTTTTGGCATACGCCTGTAGCAAGTCTCGATGACCTTTCATGTCATCAAATGAGGCGACATGTATAATGTACTCTTTATCTACTAATCCGAAATGTTCAAGATGGCTAGATGCTGCTGCTTTGGTCTTTATACCAGTAGCATCACAAGGATTATAGATTGTTGTGGTTTTGGTGATATTTCCTATAAGAGCAATCAAATCTTGGTGTGCACCCTTACTCACACAGCTACAAGGATGAGCGCCATAGACCAGTTTCAAATGATTTATAGTCTGTACTGGCGACTCTAATAACTGGTTTTGGAACTGCTTAGATAGCGCCGTATGCAGTACATTTACGATGTTTGGCAACTGGCTATATGCCATCATCCAGTTTATTTTATAGATATTAGCCAGTATCAAATCTGGCTTCCCTATTTGGCTAAGCACGTAAGTGTCAATACGCTTAGCGACTGATTCGTAGGCTTGTGCTTGCGTAGATTCTGGGTCGAGATTCTGCTCAGAAAACACCTCATCATATGGCACGATGTGATATTGCACACGAGCGTCTAGTAGCATATCTTGCGTCGCTTCCAAACATAGAATATGAGTACGATAGCCCATATCTGCATAAGTGCTTGCCAACGTCGCAACCATACGCTCAGCACCGCGACCTTCAAGCGCTTTTAAAATAAATAGAATAATAGGTGGCATTGGTGTCTCAGCTTGGTTTTTTAACGGTATAGGCATGATAGGTTAGCCAAATGAATGCATCTATGGTCATAATTATTGCAGCGTTCTAACTTTATATGCTAGTCTCACCTACCGCTGGTGCTCGGCATTTACTCAGTAAAGTACGAGCAGGATTTAACGGTATCTCTATAAAAAATGATAATAAGTCTAACTATCTGAATCGATTAAACCTTGTTAATAATCGCATCAGCAAATATCATAGCTGGTCTAATATAGCTACTAAAATAGATGCATATCCGATGAGAGCAGGATCAGTTATGAAGCAGCCTAATGAAAGTACATTAGACATCGTCATTGCTTGGGTAGATGGCGCAGATCCTATACTCAAACAAAAGCGAGAACAGTATAAGCCAACTAAAGAAGTGGCATCTGACGCAATAACTGACACGCGTTTCGCCAGTGACGATGAGATATATTATAATATTGCTTCTATCATCAAATATGTGCCTTTTTGTCGTCATATATATGTCGTCACAGATCAACAAAAGCCAGCGTTCATCGATGAGTTTGCCAAGCAAGGTATTTGCTCAGCAGATAAAATACGCATTGTTGATCATAAGGACATATTTTTAGGTTATGAAGAATTTTTACCGACCTTCAACACTCGATCAATTGAGACGATGATTTGGAATATCCAAGGATTGTCTGACTATTTTATCTATATGAACGATGATTTCTTTTTTAATCAACCAGTGACGATAGATGACTTTTTAGACAGTGAGAAGCTAATCATTCATGGTGAGTGGCGTAAAAGTGCTGCTTTGAATGCCAAGCTTAATTTTCGAAAATCACGCTTTAAATTGTTTGGCACATCGATACAGCCAAGGCATACTATCGCGCAAATGTTAAGTGCTAAAATACTGGGCATGAATCAGTTTTTTGAAATTCATCATTACCCTCATATTGTCGATAAAAACATCTTAAAGTCCCATTTGTTGAATCATCCGCAATTATTGACCGAGCAGATAAAATACAAATTCAGAGATGTCGCCCAAGTTAACCCTATAACACTGATGAATCATCTGAAAATTCAAAAAAGCGAAGCACACTTAAAGCATAATACCTCTATCAACTATCTAAAAAATGAGAATAGCGTAGAGGACTTTATCATTGCTTTAGAAGATAAAACTATCAAATATGGTTGTATTCAAAGTTTGGATCTTTTGAAACCAGATTTGTATAAAAAAATCAGTCAAGCTATGAGGCACAAGTTCTTAGATTATCTGCCTAATTCCGTGTTAGAAAACACAAATAATGAGCCTAAATGAATTCAGACTAAGCTTGAACTATAATGATGATTACTCACTCTTGATTTAAACCAATAAAAGCTTAAAAATTACTTGGATATATTATGAAAATAGCAGTAGTAGGTACAGGCTACGTAGGCTTATCGAATGCAATGCTGTTAGCACAGCATAATGAAGTCGTTGCTGTCGATGTCATCGCTGAAAAAATAGCCTTGTTAAATGCCAAGCAGTCTCCTATCGAAGATACAGATATCGAAGATTTTTTATTGCATAAAGAGCTCAATTTTTCTGCAACGCTGGATGCCAAAGAAGCTTATAAAGATGCAGATTTCATCATCGTTGCCACGCCGACTGATTATGATACCAAGACCAATTATTTTAATACATCAACGGTAGAATCAGTGATTGAGCAAGTACTTTTTGTCAATCAACAAGCGACCATTATTATTAAGTCCACAGTACCAGTGGGCTATACAACAAGTATCAGAGAACGTTATGCGACTGATCGCATTATTTTTTCGCCTGAGTTTTTGCGAGAAGGTAAGGCACTACATGACAACCTTTATCCTTCACGTATCATTGTAGGCGCACAGTCTGAGCAGGCTCGAATATTTGCCAATCTTTTACTTGAGGGTGCAGTCAAAAAAGATGCACCGCTGTTATTTGTAGAGTCTACTGAAGCTGAAGCGATCAAATTATTTTCTAATACTTATCTAGCGATGCGCGTGGCTTATTTTAATGAGCTTGATACTTATGCGCAAACCTTTGGACTTGAGACCAAACAAATCATCGAAGGGATTGGCTTAGACCCTCGTATTGGCAATCATTATAATAACCCTTCTTTTGGCTATGGCGGCTACTGTCTGCCCAAAGATACTAAGCAGTTATTAGCAAATTACGATGAAGTACCAAGCAACCTAATAAAAGCCATTGTCGATTCTAATAGGACTCGCAAAGACTTTATTGCAGATAAAATCATCGAAAGACAGCCAAAAATCGTGGGAATACATCGCCTAGTGATGAAAAGTGGGTCAGATAACTTTAGAGCATCTGCCATACAAGGCATCATGAAACGTATCAAGGCAAAAGGTATCGAGGTTGTTGTCTACGAACCTGTGCTAAAAGAAGACAATTTCTTTAATTCGCGTGTGATTCAAGATTTAGAAACCTTTAAATCAGTGAGTGATGTCATTGTCGCAAACCGCCTATCTGACGATATAAAAGATGTCGCAGACAAAGTATTCACTCGCGATCTGTTTGGGAGCGACTAATGAAAATACTGGTCACTGGTGCGGCAGGTTTTATTGGTTTTCATTTAATCAAGGCGATACTAGAAACAGATCTATCTGCTAGGGATTACTGTATCGTTGGTATCGACAATATCAACGACTATTATGATACAGATCTAAAAGAAGCGCGTTTGAGAATATTAGGTGAGATATCAGATCCAGAAATTTTTACATTTATTAAGTTAGATCTGGCTGATCGTGAAGCCATATCTGAGCTTTTTGCAACCTATCAATTTGATACAGTTGTTAATTTAGGTGCCCAAGCAGGTGTGCGCTATTCTATCGAAAACCCTAACGCGTATATCGACTCAAATGTGGTTGGCTTTGTTAATATTCTAGAAGGCTGTCGTCACCACGATATTAAGCACTTAATCTACGCAAGCTCTAGCTCTGTTTATGGTATGAATATAAAGCAGCCATTTACCACTGCTGATTGTGTTGATTTTCCTATCAGCCTATATGCCGCTACCAAAAAATCCAACGAGCTTATGGCACATAGCTATAGTCATTTATATAATATACCTACGACAGGATTAAGGTTTTTCACCGTTTACGGTCCTTATGGTCGACCTGATATGGCGTACTTTTCTTTTACTAAGAAAATTCTGGCTGGCGAGCCAATTAATGTATTCAATAATGGTGTTATGCAGCGTGACTTTACGTATATTGATGATATCGTCAACGGCATTATTCGTATAATTAATAAGGCCCCTTCGCCCCAGCATTCTACTATTACGACTGCAGCTGCCCCCTATAAGATTTACAACATTGGTAATAATCAGCCAGTCACTTTGCGCCGTTTTATTACTGCTATTGAAAACGCTTGTGGTAAAAAAGCGCAAGAAAACTTATTGCCTATGCAAGCAGGCGACGTACCGATTACTTACGCCGATATAGATGAGTTGGTAGAGGACATTGGCTTTAAGCCTGAAACCAGTATCGAAGAAGGTATCAAACAATTTGTTGACTGGTATAAACAGTATTATTCAGTCTAAACAAACAACAATGATCTCTAAGACTTATATTATAGAGATTACGGCGCTAATATCTTTATATATTTTTAGAGGATTTTGATAATATGGCTACACCTTCAAGTTGGCAGAGAAAATTGCTATTGATCTTTCGAAGCGAAAAAAGATTGAATGCAGGTAAGATTATCAAAACCTATAATGATAGAAGCTTTGATGAGATGAAAGCAACAACCATTACTGAATCAATGTGTGATATTGAAGCGTTAACTGATGAGCGTAAAAGCACAGATTTAGAAAACCATTTGAATAACTTGAAATACAAATCACTTGGTGAGTCTGAGCTCTGCTTTTATCACAACACGCTTATTATACTAATGCGCCGTAAGTACAAAATAGATAAAACATTCGCTGAATTTGAAAAGTTATGGGAGGCAGAGAGCGACTATTTATTGACACATCTGTCGTTGCGCTGGATTGTCTCTGCTTGCGATACGTTTATTGATCATTCAGACAATACTCATAGAGCAGCTATCTTGATGAATGTGGTCACTTTAATGAATACTTTACGTACTTATGAGACCAAAAACTTTCTGCAGTTATCCACTAATGCTAAATCTATGCCATTGCTAACTGAAAAAACAGATATGCTTTATGCTGGTGACCTGCCCCTATACGATGGTCTTACTTATTTTCGTATCGGCACCGATGATAGCTTGAGAAATATGCGAAAACGCTATAATAAATTTCAGAAAGTTGATAAATTGGCCACGACCATGTTACTGGCAGTGTTTGAAAAACTGCAGAATAATGACAGTGCTTTTGCTACTCTACGGCAGTTGCACAGAGATGATTGGTCTAAATGGTGGTTGGATTAGTCTATCTCATATATTACTACACGACTACGACCTGCACTTTTCATCAATGCTGTAACTAAGTGAGGCCTAACCATTTTTTGCCATAAAATCTATATATTGTTGAGCAATATTAATTGGTAATAACTCCATGTCAAACGAGGACTGATATGTATCAGCATTCTCCATTGCTTCATCCATCTTTTTAGCTAATGTATCCACATCTCCCACAGGGACGAGGTTGTGTGGTGGTAGCAACTCACTTGGACCCGATGGGCAGTCTGTACTGATAACAGGTGTCCCTAAAGCCAGTGATTCAGCAATAACCCGTCCAAATCCCTCAAATACTGATGACAAAACCATAAACTGTGCTTTTTGGATATAAGGATATGGATTTTTTTGAAAACCTAAAAAATGTACACGGTTCTCCAAACCTAAAGAAGTAACCAGCTCTTTCATTGACTCTAGCAATACACCTTCACCCAATAATAGAAGTGGCAATGTTTTCCGAGTCTTTGCATAACTTCTAATCAACACTTCATGAGCTTTTTGAGTCTTAAAACTACCAACGTGAATAATGTAACTGTCAAACTCTGGCTCGAACTCTAACGCCGATTGCACAATCTGTCTTTGGTCAATCGGGTTGTATATTGTCGTTGTATTCGTCACACCCAATGTAGCTTGAAAGTCTTTTTCGACTCCTTTACTAATACATATACAAGGATGCCGAGAATATATATTGCTTAATCTTTTATCATTTGCTTTTTTGCCTTGGCTTCTAAACAATTCAATTTTTTTAGAAATAGTATTTCTAATTACGTGTGCGATATTGGGCAGACTACTATGGCGCAAGACCATATCGGCTTTATCTAAATTCGCTAGCGTCAATATTGGAGTACCAATCTCTTTGCGCACGTATCTGTCTAATACTTTTGCAAAATACCAGTACCTAAGACGTTTCGTAGGTATAGAGTTATAATCATTTAGGTCCAGTTGATGATAAGAAATATCATTACTGAGCTCATAAGCTACTCTAGATTTAAAGCGTAAAATATGGACGTCATAACCTAACTCATGAAAACCTTGTCCCAGCGTCAAGACCGAACGTTCTGCACCGCCACCTTGCAAGCAGTTAATAACCAATAGCACTTTTTCTTTACTATTCGAATGTTCTTTTTTTTCTGTATTATTATCAATCATTTATTAAGTATTCTTAAAAATAAATATTTAGACTTAGAGATGTATCTGCCCAACTATTTTACCAGCTATAGATTTTGGGTAAATTCTACGTATTTTTCTGCTATTTTGGCTGGTAGCAGCGCTTCATCGAATGGCGCATGAAACGTTTGCGGATTACTCATCGCTTGCTGCATTTTTTCGGCAATGGCATCAATATCACCCATCGGCATCAAATTATGTTCTGGTAGTAATTCACTTGGGCCTGACGGACAGTTGGTACTGATAACAGGAGTACCTAGCACGAGAGCTTCGGCAATGACCAGAGCAAACCCTTCCCAGTCAGACGTCAATATCTTAAACTGCGCATTTTTGATGTAAGGAAAGGGATTATCACGAAATCCTAAAAATATTACCTTGTCTTCTAGGCTTAACTCTGTTACCAGTCGCTCTGTTTCACTTTTATGCTTCCCTTGACCTAAAAGTAGTAAAGGCATAGATTGATCTGTTTTTGCATAAGCATTTACCAATACATCATGACGCTTGGCATCTTTAAAGCTCCCGACATGAATAATATAGTTCTGGTAGTCAGGGACAAAAGCATCGGCTTGTTGTTGAATACTGTTTTTATCAATTGGATTGTGAATGGCGGTGGTTGGCGTAATATGACCAAAGCTTTTGATAAAGTCTTTTTGAGCGCCTTCACTAACGCACACACAAGGGTGCTTGGCATATATATCTATCATTCTTTGCTTTAACTGCTCAGCGTTGTGATTTTTATTAAACTTATAGAGTAGTGATACTGTGTTATGAATAATATAAGTGATATTAGGCAGTTTACTATTACTTAGAATACTATCGGCACGATCTAGGTTGGACAGTATGATGTCAGGCTGACCGATATTTTTCGACACGTATTTATCAACAGCACGTGCAAAAATCTGGTCACGTCTTTGTGCCCCTGGTATAAGTTTATACGGCTTAAACTTAAGTACATGGTAGTTAAGATTCGGACTTAAGTCATACTGTACTAACGGCTTAAATCTTAGAATATGTACTTCATAGCCCAATTCATAAAACCCTTGCCCCAATGTTAATACGACACGTTCCGCACCGCCGCCTTGTAGACAATTAATAACGAGTAACACTGTTTTTTTATGCTGCTTCATACACGATAACCTATGGAGTAAGTTTTCACCTTCTTAAAAAGGCTTATCATTGCTTCATTAAAAAACTAGCGTTTAAATAGCTTCGAAAAAAATGATTTAGAAGCGTGTGGACGAGTCACCTTATTACCAGTATAACCTTCTTGAGATTTTTTAGGAAAATGACCGAAAGGTTCCACCCTATAACTGTCTAAATCGTATCCAGCAGCAAGTGCTTCGTTATAATATTCATCAAAAACCTCAGATAAATCCTGCCTTGGGTGCGACATTATTTCACCGTCAAACCAATGCTCAATACCTTCTTCACTGACTCTAGGTAATGAATATTTATGACTGAACTGTGTACCCATATCTGAATAATGCAAAATCCTAATATCTTCTAACGCTAAGTTTTCGCCATCTATACAGTTGTAACTATCCTGATAAGGCTCAATGAGCTGATTATTATCTTTGAATACAGCCATCATTTCTTTATGGCTTTTGGGATCTTTCTTGAGTTTTTTACTTGGTAGGACAATGTTTTTCGCCGCCTTGCAATCCCATACGCATGTACACAATCGAGTCATATCCGCATTAGTCTTAGCAGCTACAACAGACTGTCCTTCAATAGGATGGTGCCACAGCTTTGCCAAATCATCTAAAATAATGACATCAGCGTCCATGTAGATGGCACGACCAGAGTATTGACAGTACTCTGGAATTGCCCAGCGAAAGCCTGAAAAAGGCGTTGACCATTTAGTGGTATTCCAACCCTCTCCAGTCTCAGGATTAGAATACCAATAGCTATTAGGATCGCGTGACAGCTGCATCCATACTATCTCAACGGGTACACTGGTATGTTTATGAATACTATAATGTAATACCATCATCTGCTCTAGATCACAGTTATTTGGGTCACAACCAACAAAGACTTTAATAGTATCTTCTGTATTCATAATTTTATCCGTTCACTGACTAATATTTATCTTTGCTAATGCAATGCGATAATACTCAAATATATAATTAAGCCTATTCTTTCCAGTACTTTTCGATCCACCCTACTGGCAAGATAAAATGACGCAAGTGACGTAGCGGTCTTTTTAGATTTTTGGGCTCAGTTAATCTTTTTAAGTGATCTTTGGCATTGTTAGCAGCATTTTTATTATATCTACCTTCAATCGCATGTGTAGGATATAAATCACCAGGGAAAATAACGATGCGAGCGCCTTTAGGAATCTTTGGCTCTTTGATGTAGTTAAGTGGGAACGGTTGACGGCATTTGCGTCTAAAGTGCGCAACCCATGCCTTTGGAAATAATTTCACACCACCTGGCGCATTACGAGTGACGAAGCGCTGCTCAAAACGATACTCATCAGCGATACCTTGTGGATCAGCTTTGAATTTCTCTTGCAATGAGACGAGCGACCCGATCTTGAATCTAAAGCAAGACGTTTGCCCTAGGCGCTCTAATGGGTTACTCGGGTTATAAGATAAAATAACATCGTCTGGCTCGCCGTATTCAAAGAAAGGATCGAGGCTATCTACTATAATCACATCCAAATCTACAAATAATACTGTCCCTGTCAAATCACCTAACTTCTCACCCCACAAACGAGACTTTGGCCACTTGCCAAGTGTGTTGGTTGGCATGGTGACATCTAATGGTGGCAATGCTTGACATTCGATTTCTGGACGTACATCGGTGGTATCATCGGTAAAACAGACGAAGCGAAACGGTGGCGTGATATTGCGAGATACCATGCCATACAGTTTATTGGCGTAATCAGCCCCGTACTTTGTACCCCATTTAATACAAATAATTTGTTTGATATTGTTATTATCTGCTGTACTAGAATCTATTGGCATGGACTGCTCACTTTAATCTTAAGAATAAATATGATGGCTATATTAGCATAAAAAAAAGACTGAACAATTATGTTCAGCCTTTTTGGTCTTTAAACTAACGACTTTATTAGTCAATAAAGCTTAACCAATCCATATATTGCTCGTTACGACCATGAACCACATCAAAGTATAGGGTTTGGAGTTTCTCAGTCAATGGTCCTCGGCCGCCATTCCCGATAGTACGATCATCGTATTCGCGGATAGGTGTCACTTCAGCAGCGGTACCTGTCATAAATATCTCGTCTGCTAAGTAGAACTCATCACGAGTGATACGGCGTTCAACGACTTTGATGTCTAGATCAGCCGCGAACTGAAGGATAGTACGACGAGTGATACCATCAAGTGCACCGCCCGCTAAATCTGGCGTATGTAGCACGCCATCTTTTACCAAGAATAAGTTCTCGCCAGCACCTTGACACACATACCCTTGCGGATCCATCAAGATAGCTTCGTCATAACCATTACGAGTGACTTCTTGGTTGGCCATGATAGACACAGGATAGTTGCTTGAAGCTTTTGCCTTACACATAGTGACATTTGGCATATGATGCGTAAATGAAGAGGTTTTTACACGGATACCATTTTTGATACCTTCCTCACCAAGATATGCACCCCAGTGCCATGCAGCAACCATAGCATTGATGCTATTGTCACGTGAAGATAAGCCAAGCTTTTCTGCACCTACCCAAATAAGCGGACGAATATAGGCTTCTGCCAAGTTGTTTTGCTTTACCACATCTTTATGTGCTTGCTCTAGAGTGGCCGCATCAAACGGTACGTCCATTTGAAAGATTTTTGCCGAACCAAGTAGACGTTCAGTGTGTTCCTTTAGGCGAAAAATAGCCGTGCGGTTATCAGCGGTTTGGTAAGCACGCACGCCTTCAAACACAGCCATGCCATAATGCAAGCTATGGGTAAGCACATGAACTTTAGCATCTGGCTGTTCGATCATTGTGCCATTCATCCAAAGCTTACCATCTTGTGTTGCCATATTCATTTTATAATCCTTATGCTAGCACTGACGTCTAACTTTTTTTAGGTAGGTTTTATTTAACAGTAGTGATCAACATCGTATGATAACACCGCAGTGCCCATTTTTATTGCTTAAAGCACAGCTTGATTATGACGAACAGCTAACAGTATTAAGATGATGTGTGACCGATTATATCACTGGCCGTCTTGGCAAATGAAATCTTTTGGTTTGGCACTATATGGTTTTTAATTATATCGTTCCCATTCATAGTAACGCATTACAGTTTAAGCGTCTCTTGGACTATCGGCAAGGCCTTAATCATACGAGTTACGATATTACTCGTCGTCTGTCTCTACGCCCATGAGGTGCTGCCATTGTGACTGTACTAACGCTCGCGTCTCCTGCCACAATGACTCATCAACGAGCAAAGACTGCTCTGATAGTGCCAATTGATGAGTAGCAGCACGTATTCTTAGATAGGCATCAGTCAAATCCTGACAGACTTGGTCATCCCAAATACCAAGCAAAGCAACTTCTGCAAAAATTCGCACATTATCGCTCCATTTCGTCAAACTCGGATATTCATGTGAGTAAGCCAATACAGCAAATTGTGCTAAGAACTCAATGTCTACAATCCCGCCTGCATCTTGTTTAAGATGAAACTTGCCCGCCTCCTGCTGCCATTGACTCGTGCCTAGATGCTTTTGCATTTTGATACGCATGCTGGTGACTTCACTACGTACTTGATCCAGTGTCCGTGGCAACGACAATACGTCGCGGCGAATATCACAGAAGCGGGCAGTGACTCGTCTGTCTCCGCAAATCGCACGAGCACGTACCAGCGCTTGATGCTCCCATGACCATGCTTTATCCATTTGATAGGTTTCAAACGCATGACAAGACACTACCATCATGCCAGCATTTCCTGAGGGTCGCAGACGCATATCAATCTCATAGGCACGGCCATCACGGGTTTGAGTATTGAGATAATTCATCAGTTTTTGTACAAGACGCGCGGCAAACTTCATACCACTGACTGATTTTTCACCAGTGGTCATACCTTGCTCTTTTATCTTGTGTAAGAATACCAAGTCCAAATCTGAAGAATATGACAACTCTAAGCCACCAAGCTTGCCATAACCGATAATTGCAAAGCCGCAGTCCGCTTCAGTGACTGGGTCGCCATCTTGGCCAATAGGATACCCATAACGGTTAACAATCTCTGCAAAAGCGCGCTCTAGTGCGGCTTCTAGTACGACCTCAGCGATATAAGTCAATGAATCCGATACTTTCATAATTGGACGTTCAGCCAATACATCGCTAGCAGCGACCGCCAACACTTGATTCTTTTTAAACAGACGTAGGACGCTCAACAGCTCTTCTTCATCGTTTGGTTCGACGCGTAGCAACTGTTGACGCAAGATATCGCGCAGCTCACGCTTATCTGGTAGATGGCGATAACGCTGCTGCAAAAAGGTATCCAGTAATACAGGATACTGAGCCAACTCTTTTGCGATCCACGGGCTGGCAGATAGCATTGGAATCAGCTCAATCGTTGCATTGGGGTTTTCAGCAATCATGACCAAATAGATAGAACGGCGGCAAATCGCTTCAAGCAGTGAGATCAATCTCGGTAAAGCAGTATTGGCAAGTTGCTGCTGTTCTTGATGCGCTAACAACGCATGGACAATGACAGGATATGCGTCGTCTAAACGCTCTCTGGCTTCATCACTTAAATTAGCCACCATTTTTGATTGCCAAAAATTCTGTAGTACCTCGCGATTTTCTTTTGTTAGCACTTCATTTAAACGGGCAATTTGCTCATCTAAGTGCTCTGGCTCTAGGTCGGTATCTTCGTTATCAGGTATTTGACGCTCAGTGACCATACGCTCAAACGGCACATTGACACTCTCGCGATGACGATTAAGCTGGTCTAATAAGGCATGCCAGTTTTCAAAATTCAGCGTCACTGCTAGATTATGCTGCCATTGCTCATCGTGTGGTAAGCGCTGGGTCTGTTGGTCATTAATCGCTTGAATAGCATGCTCAAGCCGGCGTAAGAACCGATACGCGGCCTGTAGCTGCTCATAAGTTGAATGCTCCAGATAGCCAAGCTCACATAATACTTGCATCGCTTGCAAGCAAGGTTTGATTTGCAGCTGTGGATGCCGGCCACCATAGATAAGCTGAAAGGCCTGTACGATAAACTCGATATCTCTGATACCGCCCGCGCCAAGCTTGATATTATCCAAGTCTTCACGCTGTGCAACTTGGTTTTGGATAAGAGACTTCATCTCTCTCAATGCTGAAAACGCACTGTAGTCCACGTAATAACGAAACACAAATGGCTTAATCAGCGCTTGTATCTCTTCATAAAATGGCTGGTCTATTTGTCCGACTACGCGCGCTTTTAACCAAGCAAAACGCTCCCATGCACGCCCATGCATCGTAAAATATTTTTGTAATGCAGACAGATGAATGGCCAAATCACTTCCATCACCCCATGGTCGCAGGCGCATATCTACTCGAAAGACAAAACCGTCGGCGGTATTGTTATCAAGCAGTTTAATAATGCCTTGACCCAATCTGGTCATAAAGCGTTTGTTGTCTATGCTACGTGTGCCTTTTGCCTTATTGCCATTGGTCTCGCCGCGTGCTTGATGCACAAAGATTAGGTCAATATCACTTGATAAATTCAGCTCTTGCGCACCAAGCTTACCCATGGCCATAATCGCCATATCATCGATTTGTATATTGCCTTGTTCATTGATAAAGGTCGGCTCACCATACTTAGCAACCAAGTGCTGATAGGTATAATCCTTAGCAAAAGAGATACAGCCATCTGCAAACTCAGACAACTCATCGGTCAGCTGCTCCAGACTGATCGTCTGCAAGGCGTCTTGCCAAATCCAGCGCATCATTAGTAGCGTGCGCAAGTGACGCAGACCACTCATGACCTTAGTTTCATCAGCGAGTTGATAGTTCTCATCTAGCGTATAATCTTGTATCAAATCATCGATTTGCTGGCGGGTCAGCGTACTATTCAATGGATAGCTACGCAAAAACGTCTGACATGAAACGGTCCGACTTTCCCAAATCTGATAAGCAAATTCGCTCGCTGTCTGCAGGACTTGCAGTTGTTCTACGGTAGGCTGATAATCTGTACCATTGTTCACACGTGAGGGCATAGCAGGTAACATAGTGACAAAAACTCCTTACATAGAATGGTAAGACTACGTGAACCTAGCTCATAAGTTTATTGTTTTTTCTTACGAGGCAGTCACAGCATCAAATAATAATACTCAGTGTGCCTATACTTGAGATAAAACCACGTTAAATAACAGTGACTCTACTTGGTTTGCGGCGCTTTATGTTAGCATAAACATCTTTAATAGAGACGACTCACCTCTCTTTTATGACATAACAACATTTGATGTGACAGTATGATCCGCTGTATGTCGCATTATCAGTATAAATTCTGTTTTCTGTCACGCAAATTTGCACACAAGCACTATAATAATAACGACCAAATGACTTTATACAAAGCATTTATAGCAACTCGGCCATAATTTTTAAACTCTTATTTATAATATGTGATACCGCGCCTTATGACGACCACTACCCCGTTACTACTGATTACTGCTGACCCTAGTCACCCATTGGCACACTTGGCGTTACGCTATGCACGCGCTTACCTAAATGGCGCAGCGAATAGTGATGATATTGATCACACTGACACTAATAGTACAGGTACAGGCAGCAGCGATAATACTACCTCTGAACAACCCCTGCTCAATGTCTTCTTTTATGGCGACTCGGCTCATATAGCCAATCGATTGCGTTGGCAGTCAGCCGATCAATTAGACTTGACCAAAGAATGGCAGTCCTTGGCTGAGCAGTATCAATTACCCCTGCCTGTTTGTGTCAGTACAGCCCTTAGCCGCGGTGTGAGTGATGTAGACAACAGCTCACGTCATCAGCTTGACGGTGCCAATCTTGCGACAGGGTTTACGTTAGTGGGACTCAGTGAGCTTGCGATGATGATGCAGGATAGCAGTCGTTTGATACAGTTTTGATAGTGTGTCGTTTGATGGTTTGTCTATTGAGATCACTGGTAGCGGTAACTATTTTTAGGAATACATAATGAGATTATTAATTCAGCTGCACACGCCCACTGAAGCAGCAAGCTACGAAGGTTGTGCGCTTGCGCTAACTTTAGCGACATTTGGTCATGAAGTGCAACTGTTCTTAGATGCGCCTGTCTTTGGCTTATTGATGCAATCTGACTCGCGGCTGCATGGCATGATTCAGTCACTTGAGCTTTACGATATGCCCGCAGCTTGGCTACCTGACGACGTCTTTAGTGGCTGGGTCACTGGTATGTTGCCGATAGACCTGGCATCACAGCTCACACTCGTGCCAGAGGTCATCAATTCGCAAGACTTTGAGCAGATACTTACCCTTTAAGACGCTGTATAACTTAGATTTATAAAATAATAAAGCACGTAATCGGACACCTTTATGGCAACTTTATATCAATTGCATAGCACGATGGATACCCTTAGACGCAGTACTGAAGAGATGTCTCGCACTTGGCGCACAGGTGACAGCATCATTCTGCTTGGCAGCACTCCTGCTTTTATCGACTGGCTCAATGCTTATTTAAATGATAGCGATATCGAGGATATTGCTGGTATTTACGCATTAGCAGATGACATCGCCCAGCTCACAACAAATACAACTGGCAAACTTAATTTAGAAACTAAGTTGACTGCTATTTTAACCGACGCAGAATGGGTGAATCTGACTCAGAGCAGTCAGTTTGACAAAGTGGTGACGATTGCCTTATGAGTAATGACATGACCACTCACAACGCTGCATTATCAGCGGCTGATATCGAATTAGATCAAGACGGCCATCTATGTGACCATACGATTTGGACGCCTGCTATCGCGCAGCAATTGGCAGACACGTTAGAGGTTAATCTGAGCGATGAGCATTTAGAAGTTTTGCAACAAGTGCGCGCGTTTTTTGACAAATTTAATCACGCGCCAGCAACCCGTCCACTAATCAAATGGCTACAAAAGACTTTGCCAGAACTTGATATTAGCAATCAAAAACTACAGCAATTGTTTAATACAGGTTTGGTCGCGCGTCATGTCAATCGCTTGGCAGGATTACCCAAACCACCAAATTGTTTATAAGTACTTTATAAGTGCTTTATAAGTGCTTTATAAGTGCTTTATAAACGATAAGATATGCTCGATGTCGCACTAGAAACTCATCATATGCTTTGAGCAGTGTATAACTGCTCATTAAGTACGCAAACTAAGTCTATAGCTATTGTTTAAACACATAGCTATTTTGGGTCGTAGACTGTCAATGTCTCATAACCGACACTACGACCCTCATCGCCTGCAAATCCTTGCTGTCGCCATATTTCGTACAAACAAATGGCTACGCTATTTGATAAATTTAAACTACGTGAGTCAGCTAGCATGGGCAGTCTTAGCCAGTTATCAGCACCAATATCTTCCCGTATATCATCTGCCAGACCTGCCGTCTCAGAACCGAAAACCAGCGCAATATTGGGCATAGCAGCCTTATCAGATGCGTCAGAGTCCGAGTTTTTACCAAAGTCATAATCGTAGAATGGTTTGCTCAGTTTGGTTGTCAATGCGGTAACGACATGGCAATCGGCGGCTTTTAGAGCTTGCCTCGCAGCCGTCCAATCATCATGCACTTGCAAATGAGCATATTCATGATAATCAAGACCTGCACGGCGTAGCTTTTTATCATCAAGCTCAAACCCTAACGGTCTGACTAGATGTAGCTGTGCCCCGCTATTGGCACACAGTCGAATAATATTGCCAGTATTGCTCGGCATTTTTGGTGCTACTAGCACAATATGGATGGTCATTCTTACTCCACAAATATTCAGCGCTCTATTATTTAAATTTATGAGCGGTAGGTAATCGAAAGTTACAGTTTACTGCCAATAATTACATTTTGATACTGTGCAGCGTTTTTAACTTTCACTATGATGTCTGTAATGGATAACGCGATAGCATTTATGTATGACTGTCTCATCCAATACCCCTTCAGTGAAGCTTGAGCACGATGCTTAGCGTCACTGTTGTTATTTATAACCATTCATTTATCTTTGAGGATACTATTATGAAAAAAGTAATCATCGCATCTTTAACTGCTATGTTCGTTCTAACTGGTTGCAACACGTTCAAAGGCCTTGGCCAAGACGTATCAAGCGCCGGAAATGCTGTAACTGGCGGCGCACAAGACGTACAAGATAAAATCTAAGGTCTGCTTTTTTTAGATTTTTAAAAAGGCTTATCATTCATTTGATAAGTCTTTTTTGTGTTCTTACTTCGCTGCTGTTAAACAATTACTCAAGCACGATTTTATAAAAACGCGCGTAATATCTGATTGAGATAACGCTGACCTAATACCGTCGGTTGCAACTGCGTATCACTATCTACCAACAACCCTTGTTTGACCAGACTGTTTACTTGTTCAGCAATACTATCAATGGTTAATCCAGTTCTCTCTTCAAACAGTGACCAAGCGACGCCGCCATGTAAGCGCAGCGCGTTTAGCATAAATTCACTCACTAACTCCTCTTGATCAATCGCTTGCCAGCCAACCATCTTTGGTGTGATTTGGCGTATGTCAGATTTCTCTGTGGCATCTGGATTTATTACTACATAATCTTTTGGCAAACGTGATTTGCTAAAGCGATAGATACCTGACGCTATTAAAAAGTCATCTTCCATTTTATCTTTTACGTCTGACGAGTTACTACCATTGCTATCGTTACGACCAATCGTTACTTTACCATGTGCCCCAGCGCCGATTGCTAAATAGTCGCCAAACTGCCAATAGTTGATATTATGACGACATGGTTTATCTGACGCACCTGTCCATGCCGACACCTCATAATTACTATAGCCTAATTGCTGCAATAACGATTGCCCTGCTTGTTCGATATCTGCCAAATTGTCTTCATCGGGTAAAATAGGCTGGCTACGGTAAAACACGGTATTTGGCTCAATAGTCAGTTGATACCAAGAGATATGCGTTGCGCCAGCATCATGCGCCATTTGGATATCTTCTAGCGCTTCATTCATGGTTTGCTGCGGTAGACCGTGCATCAGGTCGACGTTGACCCGTACAAACCCAGCCACTTTGGCAGCTCGAATTGCTGATAACGCTTGCACAGGATCGTGGATACGCCCAAGTACTTTAAGCTTATCAGCGGCAAAGCTCTGTACACCGATAGACAGACGATTGATACCAACTTCTAAATACTGCGCGAATGGCGCATGCTCAAGCGTGCCCGGATTGGCCTCCATCGTGACTTCTATGTCTTCTGCAAATTCAAAACATGTACGTAACCCAGTAAACAATCGCTGATACTGAGAAATGGGTAGCAAAGACGGCGTACCACCACCGATAAATATCGAACCAATTTTTCGGCCCTGAGTTAAAGGTTGCTGCATCGCGGCATCTAACAGTAACGCATCGACATAATCTTCATACATGGATAGTTCGCTGTCCATCGGTAGCTCATGCGAATTAAAATCGCAATAAGGACACTTCTTCACACACCACGGGATGTGAATGTAAAGAGACAATGGAATGTCGGTCACGTCTACCGCGATAGTATCCGTCTTTGGTTCAGTAAGACTTAACGTATTCAGGTCGTTCGGCATGCTGTCTGTATTCACTTTGGGCATAAATAAACTTATTTTGTAGTGAGCAATAATGATCGATATCAAAAGTAACGCTAGGTTGACATACTCCCACCACTTTCGCGAAGCTCAAGTGGGGGATTCTAAAAGCAGATGCTCTTAGGCGACTTTCTCACGAAGGTCGCTTGCTTTCTGTTTCAACGGGCGATTTTTACTGCATCCTCCCTCCACAGACAAAACGGCATGTCCTGCCGCTAATATGTTACGAGCCGCATTAAAATCAGCGTTCGCAACATACCTACATTTGACGCACTCAAATTTTGACTGAATTTGTCTGTTTTCCTTGGCAATATGCTGGCATTCAGAGCAGGTTTGGCTAGTGTATCGTGGGTTTACCTTAATCAGTAACCCACCGCGCCATTGCTGCTTGTACTTAAGCATATTGACCATCATGCCCCAGCCTTGATCTAGGATGGATTTATTCAATCCTGACTTGGCTTTGACATGACGACCTTTATTCTCCACCGTACCACTGGCTGATTTCGACATATTGGCGACTTTTAAATCTTCACAAGCAATCATGGCGTGGCTTTTGCTGATGCTGGTGGTGACTTTGTGCAAGTAGTCATGTCTGATATTGGCAATGTGGCTGTGGAGTTTTTGAATCTTGCGGTTTTGCTTTTTCCAGTTTTCACTGAATTTTACTTTTTTCGCCAATCCACGTTGCAGTTTGGCAAGTTTGAGTTGATTGGTTTTAAAGCTGTTTTTGGGTTTAATATATTCACCGTTTGAGGTGGTGAGTAGTTTACTGATGCCCACGTCCAAGCCAATAGCGCTTTTAGAGGGGTGACGAGGGTTCTCTGTCAGCTCGTGCTCTGTGCCAAACGACACATACCAGCGACCTGATTTCTTGCTAATGGTGACATTTTTAATCGTGCCAATAATGTCTTGCGATTTTCTAAACTTCACCAAGCCCACGCCATTCGGTAGTTTTACTCGATTGCCCTTAACACGGCAGTATTTATCAAACTGAACTAACCGAATTGAGTCACGCCCATCGGATTTGCGCTTAAATTGTGGCATCAACGGGCGTAGCTGGATTTCTGTGCCATCAGCCAGTTTAAAAAACTTGGGTTTACGAGGTTTCTTTTTATTTTCTTCCAATCTGGCATGTACTTTAGGATTAAAGAAACGTGACCAAGCCGATGCAAGATCACGTACTTTTTGTTGTAAAGAGACAGCGTTTGAGCTGCTTTTTAAGAACTCGAAATCAGGATTGCTCTTTAGATCCATGATTTTATTAACGAGGTTCGTGGCATTGATAAACTCATCTTTAGCAAACACCTCAAATGAGATCACTAGCATTTGATTCCAAACAAAACGTGCAGAGCCGACAAGATTATTTAGAACAATCTCCTGCTCTGCATTAGGCTCAAGCCTAAATTTATACGCTTTGTTGATTTTCATAAATGCGTTCTTTATTAATGAGTGTGTGTTTGATATTATGCTTATAATACTAGCATTTAAGAGTTTTTATTACAATGAGTGAGATATATAAAAACCGCCATGCTGCCTTTAATCTCCACGTTCATTTGGTTTTTATTACTAAGTACCGAAAAAAAGTTTTAGGTGAGCTGCATCATAAGTATTTCAGTGAGTGTGTCACTGAGGTATGCAAGAGCTTTGATGCTGAATTAAAAGAATGTAACGGTGGAGCAGATCATATCCACATGCTTATCCAGTACCCGCCAACGGTGCAATTAAGCAAATTGGTTAATAACTTAAAGTCAGTCACAAGTAGACGAATGAGGGGTGATTTTATTGATTTAAGAGCAGCTTATTCCAAGCCTGTGCTTTGGTCACGCTCCTACTTTGCAAGCTCTTGTGGCGGTGCGCCACTAGATATTATTAAGCAATACATTCAGAACCAGCGAGGTTAGCCAGTGATGCGAAATTCACCTCCACCCTAATGTCAGGTGGAGTCCTCTTTGCTTTTTTAAGATAAACTATTCAAGACAAGTTTGAAAGTGAGTTAATAAAAACCTCGATAATTTTAAGAACAAATTGAAAAATAAATAAAAAATCAAAGGACAGGTATATGGCGTATTGGTTAATGAAATCCAACCCTAAATTTTTTGGTATTGAAGATTTGCAGCGCCTGGGCACCGACGGTTGGGACGGCGTTCGCAACTATCGTGCGCGTAATTTTATGCGTGATGATATGAAAGTTGGTGACAAAGTGTTCTTTTATCACTCTAGCGCCAAGCCGTCTGGAGTCGCTGGTATCATGACAGTTACTACAGCAGGGTATCCTGATCCTACTCAGTTTCACCCTGAGCATCGTCATTATGATCCTATTGCGACTGAAGAGGAACCTCGCTGGTATATGGTCGATCTTACTTTTGAGCAGGCTTTTACAGAGGTATTGCCACTATCAGAGCTAAAATTTTTGCCAGCTTTGGAAGACTCGTTATTATTGAGGAAAGGCTGTCAGCAATTAACAGTGATTCCATTAGAGCCCAAACATTGGCGAGCGATTATGAACATGGCGGAGACACTTGATTTGTTACCGGAGTAAAATCATTGAGTTGGCTATTGGCTATTGGCTATTGGCTATTGGCTATGAAGCAGAGTACAAAAAACCTAAGATTAATGCCTGCATAGCGGCGCTAAAGCGTTGACATCATAGTGTGGCTTCTTTACCATCTTACTATGTATATGACCTGTCAATCCACTACTTGGATCGACGGGTTATTTTTATTTTAGTGTCTTTACTTTTATTTTCATACTCTGTCTATCTACTTATGCAACATTATAAGCTTGCTCATATTATTTATCGGAGTATTATCGTCGGCACTACGCTCTCCTTGCTGCGTCAACCTTAATCGATTGATAGCAGTGTTTGTTTATTAATAATAACTACCTTAATAACAATTACCGCAAAGAATAAAAAGTTGCTTACCATGGTTTTTCCATTGTCTTTCAAAGATTTTAAAAGCTACAGCTTACGTTTAGGCATACTTGCCCTCCCTATCTTAATTACTCAGTTTTGCCAAGCCGCACTTGGCGTGGTCGATGCCATCATGGCAGGTCAAGTCTCGGCGCTTGATTTGGCTGCGGTAGCCGTTGGGTCTGGTATTTGGCTACCATTGTTTTTATTGGCCACAGGTGTGCTTATCGCCACCACGCCGCTTATTGGTGAAGCAATTGGTCAAGACCAGCATGGCCAAGTACCGCATATCACGCAGCAGTCCTTATGGACCGCAGGTGTCATTGGCATTATCGGTTTTATCATTGTCAATTTGGCTCCCAATGTTCTTGGCATCATGGGTGTCCCAGAAAACATTCAGCCGATAGCGACGCAGTATTTACATGGTGTCTCATTTGGTTTCCCAGCGCTCGCTGTATATGCCGTACTACGCAGTTATTGTGAGGCATTGGGTCGTCCTGAGCCTGTGACTGTCATTAGTATCATTGGCCTGCTTGCAGATATTCCTTTGAACTATATTTTTATTCATGGGTTATTTGGCATGCCAGAAATGGGCGGTGCAGGCTGCGGGGTGGCGACAGCATTGGTGTTATGGATAAATGTCCTATTATTGGCGGCCTATACTAGCTTCACAAAACGTCGCGAATTTGTGAGCACGCGATTCTTTTATGGCTTCTCTAGCCCTAATCGCACACAGATCAAAAAGCTGTTAAAACTTGGTATTCCTATTGGCATCTCTATCTTCTTTGAAGCCAGTTTATTTAGTCTAGGCGCACTCGTTATCAGTCCATTGGGTGAGCTGGCAACCGCATCGCATCAAGTGGCACTGTCAGTGACCTCACAGCTATTTATGATACCGATATCTGTTGCCATGGCACTCACTATCATGGTCTCCAATCGATTTGGTCAAAAAAACCTATTAGCACTTCGCCAAGTGCAAGCTACTGGACTGGTATGGACCGTATTGATCGCTTTGACCTGTATGCTTGGAATATGGCTATTCAGATCAGAACTGGCAGCAGCATTCACGGATAACCCAGAGGTTAGAGCTCAGTCTATGCATTTGCTTATCTTTGCACTTGCTTATCAGTTGTTTGATGGCTGGCAAGTTAACGTCGCTGGTATATTGCGCGGTATGCAAGACACCACCATACCGATGTGGGTAACGCTCTTCTGCTATTGGTTAGTTGCCCTACCACTTGGCGTCTATTTAGTGCGTTTTACTGACGTTGGTGCACAAGGGTTTTGGATGGCGTTAATTACGGGTTTATTCTTATCATCTATTTTACTTACTTTGCGTCTACGCTATCAACAAAAACGTTTAACTGTGTTATGGGGTTAAGCCAATTGCTTATGGATTGAATTTTATAATCATTATTAGCGTCATTTGATCATACAGACTATGAAAAATCGTAGATATTTTCTTACTAAAAAGATGGCTTACGTCAAAATATGTAAAAATTCTCAGTTAACAACTGTACATTGATTGCTCATTGCCCTGAATCTAGGTATCATTAGCAATTAATTAGACAATATTTAGTTACACTATTTCTCGAATTTAGTACAAGGCCAGATAAAAACTATGGATATTGAAAAAATACGCACCCTCATCGCCCTTATGGAAGAAAGTGAACTGGTTAATTTAGAAATCAGTTCTGACGACGAGCATATTAGCTTAACTCGTCACTATGACGCGCCTGCGCCAACTATGATGGCTGCGAGCGCTGCTCCTGCTGCCGCTGTTGAAGGCAAACCTGCAGAAAAAGCGGGTAGCGTTGAGTCTTCACCAATGGTTGGTGTTTTCTATTCAGCACCAAGCCCTAATGACCCACCATTTGTGAAAGTCGGTCAAAAGGTTCAGGCAGGTGATACTTTAGGTATTATCGAAGCCATGAAAATCATGAACCCGCTTGAAGCGACTCAAAGTGGTATTGTTGACGAAATCTTGGTAGATAACTCTGAAGTCGTACAGTTCGGTCAACCTGTCATACGCTATAAAGCGTAACGATATTTGCCATACTTTATTTCATTATGGCTGACTTTTGGTATATATACCGCGTCAATGCTAAATAACATGATGCTATGTATCGAAACTCAGTCAATGACTGACGCTTCGACAAGGATGAACCCATGATAAAAAAATTGCTCATTGCCAACAGAGGTGAAATTGCCCTGCGCATCGTCCGCGCCTGTAAAGCGCTAGGTATCGAAACGGTAGGTGTCTACTCTACTGCTGATGCCAACTTGATGCACTTGCGCTTTGTTGATGAGGCAATTTGTATTGGCAAGCCTAATGCTAACCAAAGCTACCTTGATATCAATACCATCTTAACCGCTGCTGAAATCACTGGTGCAGATGCTATCCATCCCGGTTACGGCTTCTTGTCTGAGAATGCTGAATTTGCTGAACAAGTAGAAGAAGCAGGATTGACCTTCGTTGGTCCTAATGCAGATCATATTCGCTTGATGGGCAATAAAGTTTCTGCCATCAACGCCATGAAAAAAGCGGGCGTACCAACTGTACCTGGTTCTGTGGGTGCCGTTACGCTGCACAATGCTGAAGAACAAGCGCGCAATATCGGTTTTCCGCTATTGATTAAAGCGGCTTCTGGCGGCGGTGGACGCGGTATGCGTGTGGTTGAACGTTTTGATGAACTAATTGGTCAAGTACAAGCTGCTAAACAAGAAGCTGAGCTTTGGTTCGGTGATGACACTGTCTATATGGAGCGCTATCTACAAAACCCGCGCCACGTAGAAGTACAGGTGTTAGGTGATGGTAATGGTAATGCTATCCATCTATATGACCGTGATTGCTCATTACAGCGGCGCCATCAAAAAGTACTAGAAGAAGCACCTGCTCCAGACATCCCAGATGATGTACGTGAGCCAATCTTAAAAGCTTGCGTAAAAGCGTGTGAGCTTGTTAAGTATCGCGGTGCTGGTACGTTTGAATTCTTATTTGAAAATAACGAGTTTTTCTTTATTGAAATGAACACTCGTGTACAGGTTGAGCATCCAGTGACTGAGATGATTACTGGTATTGATGTTGTCGTCGAGCAGCTCAAAATCGCAGCCGGTTACGGCCTGTCTTATCGTCAAAGCGAGATTGAGATCCAAGGTCATGCGATCGAATGTCGTATCAATGCCGAAGATGCAGCGACTTTCGTACCTTGCCCAGGCACTATCAGCCAACTGTTCACGCCAAGTGGTTCTGGTATCCGTTTTGACTCTCATTTATATCCTGGCTATGAGATACCGACCTATTACGATTCATTGATTGGTAAGCTTATCTGTCATGGTCAAACTCGTCAGCAAGCTATTGCTAAGACAGTACATGCCCTTGATGAGCTGATTATCGAAGGTATCAAAACCAATATACCTTTACATCGTGATGTGATTTTGGCGGATGATAACTTTACTCGTGAAGCGCAAAATATTCACTATCTCGAAAGAGAGCTGCTGACTGCGAATAAAGCTAAAAAAGACTCGTAAGCTGAAATACTTATAGAGTTCATTAAACTTAATAAGTTTAGTCGCAAGTTTAATTAAAACAGCACATAAAAAAACCGCTATCAATATAGCGGTTTTTTTATGTCATTAATAAGCTGTCAATCATACGTAAAGTACAACGAGCATATCTGATTACGGCAACACTCTATTGAAGTTCATGAAGCATTCGTTACCATCAGGGTCAGCGCACCATTGCATCTGGTTGCCATCATGATTGATAAATGCAATCAACGCTTCATCAGTTTGATCGATCTGGTTACCTGAGCAGTCTACTTCATTATTATCATAAACTGTCTTAATGGCAATAACTGGCAGCCCTTCTTCACGGTGGGTGACCAGATAGCGGCCGTATGTCCACTCTTTGCCACTGACAGACCACATCTCATTATCCGCACTAAAGTTATATAGCTCGCGGCACTGGTCAGACTTACCAACTGATGCAAGTAAATTTTTACTAGTAGCTGGTTGAATGTTTAGAACCCGCTCTTCACTTTGAGTCAGTACGCCGTCGTCCATGCCTGTTATCACCTTGGGCTCTACACTGCTAGACTGTTGCGCACTATTTGATACTGACTGGTTAGCTTCCGCTTCCTTGGTCATCATGGCGTGAGTAGAGTGAGAGCTACTGTCCAAGTCTATTTCCCACTGTCCGGCAATGGCTGGACTAATATGAGTGGTGATGGTCGGCTTGGTAATAGCCTCACCGTTCGCAGGCAACGAAGCCAAAATAGATGCTAGCGTGAATGAAGCAAATGAGATAGGTTCCATAATTAACCTTTTATTTATAATATTTTAATATATACATTAGCGTAAGTCTTAGACACCAAAAACACAAGTAACATTATGCTATTGCTCATGAACCTATAGTCGGAATTTCATAGGTATTTATAGCAAAAAATAACGCCATCGCTTTACTTGCTAGAGACAAGAAGCGATGGCGTTATTAGCATACAGAATTTTGCGTGATATCAATGACTACTTAATATTAAGCAGCTTCTGTATTTAGCGCTTGAGCAAAGGCTGATAACGCCCCTTTTAGCATAGCTGATACTGTACTGCTACAAGTACCGATGCCTGAATATACCTCGCCATCGACATTTAACTGAATGTAAGCAGCAGCATTGGCATTGGTTTTGTTATCACTGTTGGTATCATCATCGATACCATTACCGCTGTTATGATGCGGGTTAATCGCATGCTCTGCATAGTTAATGATATGCAAGGATTTGCCCGTATGCTGTGCAAGTCCGTCAATAAACGATGACAATGGGCCGTTACCAGTACCATCAATATCGATGGTATCGCTATTCATCTGCACTTGACCACTAAAGTAAACAGCACCGCCTTTATTATTGACACTATAATCTAGTAGTTCAAACTTGCCCTGCTGCAAGTAAGTATCCTCAAAGGTCTGCAGGATTTCATCATTCTGCAATTCTCGTGCTGCTGCTTCAGCTTGCTTTTGTACCACACGGCTAAAGTCAATCTGCATCCAACGTGGTAAGTTGAAACCGTAGTTACGCTGCAAGATATATGCGACGCCGCCTTTGCCCGACTGGCTATTGATACGTACCACATCTTGGTAGCTACGGCCAATATGCGCAGGATCAATGGGTAGATAAGCCACGTCCCATACATTGTCTGTTTCGCTCTGATTGCTTTCATTGTAGTCGAGAGATTTTTTGATCGCATCTTGATGTGAGCCACTAAATGCCGTGAAGACCAACTCGCCTACATAAGGATGACGTGGGTGCAATGGTAAGTTATTGCATTCGCTCACAACCTGTACGATTTCACTCATGTTGCTAAAATCAAGCTCAGGATCGATACCTTGGCTAAACAAGTTCATGGCCATGACCATGATATCCATGTTACCTGTACGCTCACCGTTACCAAGCAATGTGCCTTCGATACGATCTGCACCTGCAAGTACGCCCAATTCAGCTGCTGCTACCGCACAACCACGGTCATTATGGGTATGCAAGCTCACAATCACATGCTCACGCTGGGCTAGATTGCGGCAGAAGTACTCTACTTGATCAGCAAAGACATTGGGCATAGAGGCTTCAACGGTTGCTGGCAAGTTAAAAATAACTTCCTGACCCTGCTGTGGTTGCCACACGTCACACACAGCATCGCAAACCTCTACGGCATATTCAGTTTCTGTCTGGCTAAAGCTCTCTGGCGAGTACTGAAATACCCAATCTGTCTCAGGATACTTTGCTGCATACTCTTGTAATAGCTTGGCGCCTGCAATAGCAATTTCTTTGATTTCGGCTTTATCTTTGCCATAGACTTTTTCGCGTTGTACACGGCTGGTTGAGTTATAGACATGGACAACCGCACGTTTTGCGCCTTTTAATGATTCAAAAGTACGGGCAATCAAATGCTCGCGCGCTTGTACCAATACTTGTAGCGTTACATCTTCAGGTACGTGGTTTTCTTCGATAAGCTTACGCGCAAAGTCAAATTCTACCTGCGCCGCTGATGGAAAACCAATCTCAATCTCTTTAAAACCAACATCTACTAAGGTCTTAAAGAAACGCATTTTTTGTTCAATGGTCATCGGATCAATCAGTGCTTGGTTACCATCACGCAGATCCACACTTGCCCATATCGGTGACTTCTCAATCGTCTTGCTTGGCCAAGTACGATCTGGCAGCGATGGCGCAAATGCAAATGGACGGTATTTACGGAAGTCAAAAGCGGCACTTTTTGGTGTAATCTTTGCAGTCCCTGTGGCTGCAGTGTGCGTGGCTTGGTCAGACATAATCAATCCTTAGATGATATGGTTATTTATATATTTAGCTAGGCGATTAGCTGTTGATTAGATCAGTATTTATCATACGAGATAACTAGTGTTCATACCATAATAATATCAAAGTTTAACAGAGAGAAACCTGCTTTCTTTTACTTTATTTTCTGTTATTTTAGTGGAAAAACACAATTTAGACATTATAATCGAATAAATTCACTATTAAGGCTTAAGAAATGCTAGATAATCATATTGATAGTACAGGGACTGCAGATATAGACGAGATAGATAGACAGTTGCTGCGCTTACTGCAAACGCAGGCGCGCATGAGTATTACTGAACTTGCTGAACGCGTCAACCTGTCTGCCACCCCTTGCGCACGTCGTATCAAGCGCCTAGAAGATGCGAACATTATCACCGGCTACCATACCAAAACCGATGCGCAAAAACTTGGCTATCCGCTAGCCGTGTTTATCGCTATTAGTATGGATCGACATACAGCAGAACGTTTCGAGCAATTTGAACGCAAGGTTCAAAGCTTTGAGGAAGTCATTAGCTGTAGTATTGTCACAGGACGCACAGAAGACTATCTGATTAAGGTCAGAGTACGTGATATGACACATTACGAAGAGTTTTTATTGCATCGCCTCAATCGTATCGAAGGCGTGGCCCAAGTTCATACCAGTTTTGAGTTACGAGAAGTATTTAGCCGTAGCGTGGTTTAGACGATCTAAACGGTCGTTGATGACTGTCGACGAAACCATACCAATAGTACAAATCCGATCATTAATCCGATAGCAGCGACAAGTAACCCTGCATTGAAATTACTATCCTGCCCTGCCAGCGCCACTGTCACCAAAGGTCCTAAAAACTGCCCCAATGCATAGGCCAACGTCGCTAGAGCAATCAGTAAATTAGAATAGGCAGGATTGATATTTTTAAATAAAGTCAGTGTCATCGATACCATGCCGACAAAGGTCAATCCTAAAATCGCAGCGTTGCCATATAGCCCAATCGCACCATCAAACCATATTGGCAAGCACATCCCAAATGCTTGCAATACCGTCAGCCCCATTAAGGTTTTTATCTCACCGATACGTTTGGCAAGCGCGCCCCATAGGGGGTTTGACAACATCGCAAAAATACCGACGACCAACCAAATCATGAGTCCAGCATACGTCTGTGTTGTTAGACGTTGTGCTGCCATAACGGGCAAAAAAGTTGCTGAGCTGATATAACCAAACCCTGCCAGTACGTAGCTGACAAAAAGTAAAGCAAGCGCTTTATGGTGCCCAGAGATGGCTTCATATAAGGAGCGTTTAAAGTTTAAATAGGTCTGGTGCACTGACACGTGTTGTTTGGCATCAATCTGTTGCGAGTCCAGACTCTGTATTGTTCTTGGTTTTACTGCATACAGTAGCCATACGAGCGGTAAACTGGTGACGCCTGCGACTAGCCAAATTACATCGAAGTGATAGCCTAACTTTAATAGCCACCACGTCACTATGGCAGAAGCGCTAATGCCAACGCCAATACCTGCATAGTGGACTGCTGACAATACAGAACGGCGCTCAGGGCTGAGGGTTTGAATCACAAAAGATGAGCTTAGAATCATCGCCACGCCACTTGCAATACCTGCGATTGAGCGAATGATATACCATAGCGTGAGCGACATATTTGGTATGACTAGTAGCATTGTTGTGACAACACTAATAATCGCCCACAGCGTCATGGCCTGCCACGTTGAGCGCTGAGGCACAAACATAGCAATAAGCGCACCGATAAAGTAGCCGATATAATTGATTGATGCCAGCCAGCCTGCAATCGTCGTTGATAGCGACAATTGCACCATAATATCAGGTAAGGTGGCGGTAAAAAGAAAGCGACCATAACCCATAACGACTGCCATGCAGTACATACCGATACAGGCAATGGCAGCTTCATTGGTAATCATCGGGATCATACGGCTTTTAAAAGCAGTCATCATGACAGAGCCATTTTTGTGGCAATTAGCACACAATCCTTTGTGTTAGACAGTCAAAAGCAGTAATAAATAAACGCAGAAATAGAGAAGTTATTAGATATATTAGGCCAGCATAAAGTTATTAGCGAAAACTATGATACGTCTAACGCTGGTGTCTCTACTGTATCCTGCCCTAGCATTTGCACCCGCTGATCGCTAAACATATCCATATCTGGAGCTAGCGTACGCATAAACCGATCAAAATACAACATCTGTTTGGTCAATAGAGCGAAGTCTCGTGGGAAATGGATGCCATGACGTTTGCCAACCTCAACAATCTCAAGCATCATTTTATTAAGCTCATCGGCTTGTTCTTTACTATTGAAAGGTACACCGCTGGTAAAGGTTTTATCTTCTGCCATGATGGTTGTCATCATGCGTTGCAAGTCATTCCCTAATGCAGCCACATCGACTTTATTGCCACCATGTGTCATTTCCATATCAATCATATGGCGAGCCATGGCTTGATAGTCACTGTCTTGCATGGCTTGCATCATGCCCATACATGCACGCCAGCTCTCAGCTTTGAGCTTACCGACGATACCAAAATCCAAAAATCCAATACGGCCATCCGTCAATAGCATTAGATTGCCCGCATGCAGATCAGCATGGAAACTATTGCATAACATGAGACTGGCAAACCACGTGTTCAAAGTATCGGCCATAACTTGGGCAGGATCAGCACAGTACTGACGCATGAGCGATTCATCGACCATAGAGACGCCATATAGTCGGCTCATCGTTAGCACACGCTTGGTCGTCAGCTCTTCATAGACAGTTGGTGCAACGACACGAGTATTACCTGATACCGCTAAGAACTGCTGAAAATCGCGAATATTCTGTGCTTCAGCGATAAAGTCCGTCTCGGCAAGCATACGCAGGCGAATCTCATCGATAATCGGCGCAATACTCGCAAATTTCATCGATGGCATTAGTATTTCGAGTAGCTTAGTTACGCCATGTAATACGCCCAAGTCGGTCTGCATAATGGTCTCGACCCCAGGCTTTTGTACCTTTAGCACCACTTCATCACCATTGTGCAACCGTGCTGCATGCACTTGAGCGATAGAGGCGGATGCTAGCGGCTCTGAGTCAATATGCGCAAACGTATCATCAAGCGTCATACCATCAATCGCCAGCTCCTCTCTTAGCACTTGCTCGATATAAACATAAGACAATGGCGTGGTCTGATCCAAGCAGCTCTGGAAAGCCTTAACATAATCACGTGGAAACAATGACGGTGTACTAGCGATAAATTGACCGATTTTGATATAGGTCGTACCTAACTGCTCAAAGGTTTCTTTGAGCAGCATCGCGTCAGGTTTCTCACCTTTTGCCACTCTTAGCGCAGACAGACCTGCTACGCTCGCTGTTTGGCGGACACGGTTCATGACATTAAAAGTATGCTTTAATAAATGCGGACGATGAATTTTCATAAAAAACAACTATGGTAATAAGAGGGATGTTTGAAGATAGGCAATACAATATAAAAATGCGTTAAAATCAGATTATTCAGTTATAGTCGGTTCAATATAATTTGGATACAAGGAAGGCGAGTGAAAGTACTACAAGTCGTAGACTAAGCAAGCCTGACACCGTATCCAATTTATAGAGGATTGACTATAGGACTGCTACAGACTGGACACTGTGGGTCTTTTCGATAGCCCATTAGCCGCTGCTGCATCTGACTACCATCCCATATGAGCAGCTTGTTTGTCAGTAGATTTTTGGTTAATCCTAAATATTGCAGTGCAGTATTGGCTTGCAAATTGCCCATGACGGCAGTGGTACTGGCTAGCACACCAGAGTTGGCACACGTACGTTCGTCAGCGGCTTCGTCGAGCACTACGGAGCCGAACACGCAGTGATAACAACCAGTATCGAGCTGAGGTTCGAACAGTGCTAACTGCCCTTGCATCGCAATTGCTGAGGCAGATAACAAGGGAATCTGGTAGCGTACACTAATACGATTGATGATGTCGCGCGTGGCAAAATTATCCGTACAGTCTAAGAGTAAGTCAGGCTTGCTTGATGCCATATCGAGCAATTCATAAGCGTTGTATTCGTCTAATCGTGCGACTGTGCCGCGAGCCTTTATCAAAGGATTGATGCGCGCTAACATGTGCACTGCGGTCAGTGCTTTAGACTGACCAATATCTTCTGGCAAAAACAGCGTTTGCCGTTGTAGATTACTCGCCTCAATCTCGTCATCATCAATCAGATGGACATAACCTATCCCAGCACGCACTAATGTCTCAGAAGCAGGACAACCAAGGCCGCCTGCCCCTATTATGACCACACGTGCTGTCTTTAATCGCAGCTGAGCGTCCATATCCCAACCGTCTAATAAAACTTGCCGAGCATAACGGAGCAGCTCATCATCCGATAGCTGTACCATCTCTTCTACCATATTCATCTACAACCTATAATCAAAGAAATCTACTACCAAAAAACTATCTATTGGACTTGCCCTAGCGTGACGCGATCATTACCACTGTAGTCTTTTACGGTATGTACTGACTCAAAACCACTATTCAAAAACAACTTGCGAACAGCATCCCCTTGATCATAGCCATGTTCGATAGCCAATAACCCACCTGTACAGAGATATGTCGTTGCTTGCTGGACGATATGCTCGATATCAGCCAAGCCCTGATTGGGTGCACTCAAGGCGCTGATCGGTTCAGCTGTTAGACCTGCCAAATGCTCGTCTGTCTCGTCAATATACGGAGGGTTTGACACAATCACGTCAAACTGCGGCTCATCGTTAGTAGGTAACGCTTGATACCAACTGCTTTGGACAAACTCAACATTGGCAACATTATTGCTCACGGCATTGTGCTGAGCAACTTCAAGCGCCTCTGACGATAAATCGACTGCCACGACTTGCCAGTTAGCGTGCTTTAACTCATAGGCAAGACTGATAGCGATACAACCTGACCCTGTCCCCAAATCTAACAATCGCTTATTATTGAGTTGCACTGGCTGAACGTTTATCCAGTTTAATACCTGCTCGACCAGTACTTCGGTATCGGGTCTAGGAATCAAAGTATGCTCGTTCACTCTAAAGTTAAGCGACCAAAACTCCTGCTGTCCGGTTAGGTACGCAAGCGGTATCCCTTGCTGCATTTTTACCACACCATCGTTGAAACGTGCGACCTCACTATCAGTTAGCTGATAATCTTCATCAGTCATCAGTACTATCGCAGGCTTGTCAATGACATACAACAACCAATCCGTTAGCCAAAATGACGGTAGCTGATTAGCTGTATCACCATTCGTCAGTTGTCCAATTTGTTGCTTTATTTGACGAATGGTTGATACGGTCATAAATAGCTCTTAAAAAAACAATGAGTGAATGTATAAAGGTAAAATACTACTTAGCCTACTCTGATGCGCGCGGTGGCTCTTTGGTATCGGTCAGGTTAGGATTGGTTTTGCTTAGCTTGTCACCTACCCCATTGCCGCCGCTGCTATCATTATTGTCATCGCCGTAAATATCATCGTTATCGCCAATGACAATATGTCTATCGACAAAGTAAATCAGTGCCAGAATTGGAATACCGATAGCAAAGGTAAAGATAAAGAAAAATGGATAACCCATATTATCGACGATAGCACCAGAATAGCCACCCATCACTTTTGGTATCAGGGTCATCAGTGAGGAAAAAATCGCATACTGTACCGCGGTAAAGCGAATCGAGGTTAGTGCTGATAAGAAAGCGATAAATACAGCGCTCGCAAGGCCCGCAGCCAAGTTATCAAATATCACTGCCATATACATGATCGGCAGGCTACCTGGGTTGTATGTCAATACCACAAACAACAGGTTGGTCGCACACGCTAAAATCGCACCAATCATCATGGCATGCATGATACGGAAACGCTGAGCCAAAATCCCGCCCAAGAAGCCACCTGCAATTGCCATAATCACACCGACCAGTTTGACGGCATTGGCGATATCTGTTTTGCTAAAGCCCATGTCTTGATAAAAGACGTTGGAGATCACACCTGCGACGATATCTGAGATACGGTATAGACCAATCAAGGCTAAGAGTAGCAAGGCTTTTTTGCCATAACGTCGGAAAAAATCTAAAACAGGCTCGATCCATGTTGCCATGGCCACTTCTTTTTTTACCAGTCCTACTTGTACCAGGGCATAACCTGCTGCCATCGCCGCGCCCAGGCTTACTAATAAGTGCAAGGTTTCTACAAAGAAGCTAGAAAACGCGCCTTCGAACTCCGGTAAGACTTGTCCCATCAATATGTAAGCAGCGATAAAAGCAATCACTGAAAATACAAACAACGCTACCAGTCTGACGTAGTCTTCACGAGTTTCAGCGACTAGCGGGGCTTTGTTAATGATTTTTGGTTGATTAATAATAAAGTACAGTAATAACAATGGCGCGCACGCGACCAATGCTAGAAAGTAAAATTTAATCGCTGGCATTACCATTAGTGGTATCAAGGCCACTGTGCTATCAAATACTGTATTGATCAAAATATTAATCAGGTAAATAACACCAAACAGCAGACCTGGGATAAGCAGTAACGCAGAATAAATCAGGAATACTTTTAAGTTACCCTTCTGCTTTTTACTTTGCAGGGTCTCAGCGGTTGGCTCATAACTGGCAAACGTCGTTAATACCCCTAACGTCATGACCCCTGCCATGATGTAATAGGTATTGCGCCACGCTTCATAACTATAAAACGTCTCATTTGAGCCGAAATAATCAGCCAAATATAACGCGCCTGCCCCTGCGACAATCATACCGATACGGTAGCCTGACACATAGATAGAGGACAGAATAGACTGCATAGACGGCGGTGCAAGCTCAATACGGTACGCATCAATCACGATATCTTGCGTCGCAGAAGAGAACCCAAGCAGAACCGCTGCGCCTGCCATATAAACCAAGACATCTTCGCTAACAGGATTTACCCTTGCCATCAAAAAGATCGCCAGCACGATAAGCAGCTGTGAGACCACCATCCAACTACGACGACGCCCTAGCCACTTGGTCAAAAACGGCACAGGGAGCGCATCAATCAATGGCGCCCAAATAAATTTGAACGAATACCCCAGTGCTGCCCAGCTGAACATAGTGACGACACTACGATCTATGCCTGCTTCTCTCAGCCATAGCGACAGACTTGAGAAAATCAGCAGAATAGGTATACCCGCTGAAAACCCCAAGAAGAGCATAATAATGACACGAGGATCGAGATAAGCTTTTGTAGCCTCGCCCCATGACTTTTTGGCAATTGGTTGATTGGGCAGTACAGATTTGACAGCAGACATAATAACTCACCAACAATTCAGACAAAGAACACAACCGCGCACAATTTTTATCAATCTTTAGAATCAGTTATCGACAAAAGGATCGATAAAAATTGCTCTACGTTGCACCAATATTATGATTACAACAAAATCCAGTTATGGTACTTGAGAACCTTTATCTTGACTAGATGTTTTTGCATTAACTTAGCGATTGCAGGCCATGTACAATCGCTTATATTTCTTAATCGTAACGCAAAAAACCGCAGTGTTTTACCAAGGTTATCTTAGCTCTCTTTTTTATTGCTAATTTCTATTTTGAAGGATGTCTGACAATGACATTATTTATAGGTAATATAAAGGTAGTAGTAAAACTGACGCAGGCTTGATTGGTTAGGTGCACTCTATTGGTTTACTCTTAACTGGCGATGATAAGCAAGGGCGTTAATAATGATTGAGATAAACAAAACATCAAGCTCTTTATGATTGGTAATTTAAAACTTATAATTCTTATATATTAGTTTTATAAATCCACTCAGCTTAGTTATGCTTTGTACATAAACAACGACTACCGAGATTCACGGTTTGTTCTTTCGATTATCATAGCCTAGGAGTTATACCATGTCCGACTCAACCAATAACACCACCGACAAAAACACTGCCCCAGATGCTGCTCGTTGTCCTGTAGATCACGAAAGCAACAATAATAATGCGCCTACTAACACAACCTATGATCAGGGTGATGGTCAAGGCCCAACGATCCATAGCGAAAACGTTGATAACTCGCATGAGCCTCAGCGTCCTAGCATGGGTGGCTGCCCTGTTATGCATCAGGCACATACTACCACTGCTTCTGCTGCGACAGATTGGTGGCCAAACGCACTAAACTTAGACATATTGCATCAGCAAGACAAAAAGACTGACCCAATGGGTGAAGACTTTGACTATGCTGAAGCTTTTAAACAGCTAGATCTAGAAGCGGTCAAGACTGACTTAAAAAACCTAATGACTGAGTCGCAAGAATGGTGGCCAGCTGACTGGGGACACTATGGTGGTTTGATGATTCGTATGGCATGGCATTCAGCTGGTACGTATCGTCGTTCTGATGGTCGCGGCGGTTCTAATACTGGCAACCAACGCTTTGCACCATTGAACAGCTGGCCAGATAACGTCAACCTTGATAAAGCCCGTCGTCTATTGTGGCCAATCAAGAAAAAATACGGCAATAAATTGTCTTGGGCTGATTTGATGATTTTGGCAGGTAACATGGCTTATGAGTCTATGGGTTTTAAAACTCTAGGTTTTGCTGGTGGTCGTGCTGATATCTGGCATCCAGAAAAAGATATCTATTGGGGTTCTGAGCGCGAATGGCTAGCTGCTACCAAAAACCGTTACGACAGTGATGAAGAGCGCGAATCATTAGAAAATCCTTTAGCTGCTGTGCAAATGGGTTTGATCTATGTCAACCCAGAAGGTGTTGATGGCAATCCTGACCCAATCAAAACCGCACAAGACATCCGTACTACGTTTGGTCGTATGTCGATGAATGACGAAGAGACCGTTGCTCTAACCGCTGGTGGTCACACGGTTGGTAAGTGTCACGGTAATGGTGATGCGACGATACTAGAAGATGAACCAGAAGCCGCTGACATCAAAGAGCAAGGCCTAGGCTGGCGCAACCCTAATGGCACGGGTAATGCAGGTGATACCGTCTCAAGTGGCATCGAGGGCGCATGGACCACAAATCCAACTGAATGGAACTATGAGTACTTTGACCTACTGCTCAATCATGAGTGGGCACTGACCAAAAGCCCAGCAGGTGCATGGCAATGGGAGCCCGTCAATATTAAGGAAGAAGATCGTCCTTTAGATGCGCATGACCCAAGTGTACGCCGTAACCCAATCATGACTGATGCTGATATGGCGATGATTAAAGATCCTATTTATCGTGAAATTTCAGAGAATTTCCACAACAACCCAGAGTACTTTGATGAAGTATTCGCTAGAGCGTGGTTCAAACTGACTCACCGTGATTTGGGACCGAAGTCTCGTTACTTAGGTGCCAACGTACCGAGCGAAGACTTTGTATGGCAAGACCCTATTCCTACAGGTAATACGGACTTGACTGCTGATGATATTGCAACGCTAAAAGCACAGATTTTAGACAGTGACATTAGTCGTCGTGAGTTGATCATTACAGCATGGGACAGCGCTCGTACCTTCCGCGCTTCCGACTATCGCGGCGGTGCCAACGGTGCACGTATCCGTTTAGCTCCACAAAAAGGCTGGGCAGGCAATGAGCCAGAACAATTACAGCGTGTACTTGAGACATTGACAAGCATTCAGTCTGGCTTTGAGAAAGACGTTAGCTTAGCAGATCTCATTGTGTTGGCTGGTAACGCTGCGATTGAACAAGCAGCAAACGATGCAGGCGTAGATATTACTGTACCGTTTAATCCAGGTCGCGGTGATGCTGACGCTGAAATGACTGACGCTGAATCTTTCGCTGATTTAGAGCCGCTACATGATGGTTATCGTAACTGGATTCAGGGCGACTATGCGGTATCACCAGAAGAGATGCTACTTGATCGTACGCAGCTAATGGGATTGACAGCACCTGAGATGGTCGTATTGCTTGGTGGTATGCGAGTGCTTGATACCAACCACGGTCAGAGCCAACATGGCGTTTTTACGGAACGTGCTGGCGTGCTTACCAACGACTTCTTTGTCAATTTAACAGACATGAACTACACATGGCACCCTGTAAACGCAGCCGACAATACTGCTAATAGCTACGAAGTACGTGAGCGAGGTACAGGAAACGTCAAATGGCAAGCAAGCCGTGTAGACTTGGTATTTGGCTCTAACTCTATATTACGTGCTTATGCTGAGCTATACGCGCAAGATGACAACTTAGAGAAATTCATTCGTGACTTCGTCCGTGCTTGGAACAAGGTTATGAATGCAGATCGCTTTGATCTTGCAAAATAAACTAAGTTTGAAGTTGGTCAGTATCAACTAATTACCAGTAGTAAATATTAATAGTAATAAATAATTTTATAACTGACAAACAGCTATCTTTTAGAAGGTAGCTGTTTTTTTATGCTCAATAATGACCGTTCTTTATGAATTGTTAGATCAAGTTACCTCACTGAATAAAGAAGCATTCACTGACTAAGCAGCGTTTACTGAACAAATAATTTTTTAGCATTGCAAAATACAAACTCTATATTAATAATTATCATAAATTGATAGCTATTTATTATATACAAGAATAATAGCTTTGTTTTACACTACTTTATTACTGTATGTTCAGACATTTTTACTTTCATATACAGACGAGGTTTGTATATTTATACAATAGGATTAAGTTATGGCAATCGACGTAGTGGTCAACCAACGGCATTTGCAGATTCAGCTCAAACAGCTAGAAACAGTATGGCATACGGTGATTAACGGTTATAACTTAAGCCAAGCGGCGACCGTGCTACATACCAGTCAATCAAGCTTATCAAAGCATATTGCTGCACTAGAAAACCAGTTAAAGACGGAAGTATTCGTGCGCCAAGGCAAACGCCTGACGGGACTGACCACTATGGGCACAGCGCTCATGCCGCATATCGAGTCTATCTTTGCTGAAATTCGTACCATTGAAAACCTAAGTTTAGACTTTAATAATCCTAATATCGGTACGTTGACGATTGCCACCACCCACACTCAAGCGCGTTATGTACTGCCGCAAGTGGTTAAAGAATTCAAAGATCGTTTCCCAAAAGTAAATTTGATTTTACAACAGGCAGATCCTGAGACCATCGCTCAGATGGTCATCCGTGGTCAAGCCGATATCGGTATTGCCACTGAGTCCTTGCTGCATAATAATTATCTTAGATGCTATCGTTACTATGACTGGACGCATCGCGTTATCGTACCAAGTGATCACGAACTGGCTAGTCAAGAGTCTATTGATCTGCCCACGCTTGCCAGCTATCCGATTGTGACTTATCACGGTGGTTTTACAGGACGCGGCGCGATTGACAAGACATTTGATGAAGCAGGGTTAGAGCCGGATATCGTATTAGCGGCGCTCGATGCCGATGTGATCAGCACCTATGTCGGTCTAGGCCTAGGTATTGGTATCATCGCAGAAATGGCATTTGAGCCAAGCCATTATCAAAACCTAACGGCCATCCCCGTCGATCATTTTGGTCGCTTTACCAGTTGGATGGCGGTACGTGATGACGCAGAAATCCGTCAATATGGACGTGCGTTCATGGAGCTATGCCAAAAGCAATTTGCAAATTAATGAGCATTTGTTAAATAAAGTATCTCAGACTTGCTCACCCTTACTAGACTGAGCTGTGGATGATAAAATAGATTCTAGAACGTTATTCAATGTTTCTTTTATATATTATTCACACTTGTATTGATATTTGGTCGAATGAAATTGATTTGCGACTAAATATCAATACATATTAACTTGCTCTTTTGTAAACAGGTGATACCGCTCATGGAAAAATTCGTAGCGATCATTATGGCAATTTTTGCCGCCCCTCTACTCATTGGCGGCGCTTATTTATTGTCCTTAGGCGGTAGTCCTTACTACCTCATTGCTGGCGTCATTATACTAACGACAGCTTTTTTATTGTTCAAAAAACACTGGAGTGCTTACGGGTTATATGCGCTATTTATCGTAGCGACCATGGCTTGGGCACTTTGGGAATCTGGGTTCTATTGGTGGGCGCTAGCACCTCGAGTTGGCTTCCCGCTTATATTTGGTTTGCTCATGCTATTGCCATGGGTATCCAACAAAATGCGTGGGCCTAAAACTCAAGTAGCTTCAAATAGCACACCAACTATAAACAACGTTAAGAAAAGCCCTCTGTATTATTGGGGACTGCTCGTAAGCGTAATCGTAGGTGCACTACTCTCTTTTGGTAGTCTAGCTAATAATGCCACTGACAAACTCGGTGAGCTTAACTTGACTGCTGCAAATGATGACGAGCAAAACGTCAGCTCAGATGAGACCTCAGCCAACCTTGGTGACCCGTTATCAAATGGTCAGCAAACGCCAGATGGCGAATGGAGCGCGTATGGTCGTACTGATTATGGTCAGCGCTACTCACCTCTAGATAAAATCAATACCGATAACGTCAAAGATTTAGAACTGGCATGGCAAATCCAAACAGGTGATGTCAAAGGTCCTAACGATGTCGGTGAGACCACTTATCAGGCAACACCATTAAAGATTGGCAACGGTTTATACTTATGTACCCCTCACAACTGGGTACTAGCGCTAGATGCCGACTCTGGTGAGACGCTATGGAAGTTTGATCCTCAAGTAGAGGAAAACTTACAACGCCAGCACCAAACCTGTCGCGGCGTATCTTATTATGCTGGTCAAGCAACCAGTCCTGTGCAAGTACAAAAAATTGCTGGTAATACCTTTGAAAACGCATCTAAGCAATGTGATGCCAAGATATTTATCCCAACGTCTGATGCGAAACTATATGCACTCGATCCAAATACTGGGCAACGCTGCCAAGACTTTGGTGATGATGGTGCATTAGACTTGATGCATAACATGCCGTTCAATCAAGCAGGTTACTATTATTCTACGTCACCACCAGTCATCGCCGGTGATACCATTATCGTCGCTGGTGCTGTCAATGACAACTATGATGTCAACTCGCCTTCTGGTGTAATCCGTGCGTATGATGTCAATACCGGTGAGCTTCTTTGGAACTGGGACTCAGGTGATCCTGATAATACAGCGCCTTTTGATGTCAATGATCCAACTCAAACTTACAAGACCAGCTCACCAAATTCATGGTCAGTCGCTACTGCCGATGAAGAGCTTGGATTAGCGTACTTCCCCATGGGTAACCGTACACCTGATCAGCTAGGAAACTACCGAAATGCCGCTGAAGAAAAGTATGCAACGTCTGTTGTCGCTCTAGATATCGAGACTGGTGAAGCACGCTGGGTTCAGCAGTTTGTCCATCATGACCTTTGGGACATGGACACGCCTGCGCAGCCAACCTTACTTGATCTAGATACGGCCGATGGTGTACAGCCTGCGCTAGTTGTACCAACCAAACAAGGTGATGTATACGTCTTGAACCGCGCAACGGGTGAGCCTATTGTACCGATTAAAGAACGTCCTGCACCGCAAGGCTATCTCATAGCGGGAGAGCACGCAGCGCCAACTCAGCCTTATTCTGGCTTGAGCTTTGAGCCTGAACCACTGACTGAAAAAGACATGTGGGGTGCCAGTCTCGTCGATCAAATGATGTGCCGTATTGAGTTCAATCAGCTCAACTATGATGGTCGCTATACCCCGCCATCAACAAATGGTAGCTTGGTCTATCCTGGTAACTTTGGTACCTTTAATTGGGGCGGTATTGCAGTCGATCCTGAGAATGGCGTGATGTTTGGTATGCCGACTTACTTGGCATTTACCTCAAAACTCATTCCTAGAGACACGTTGGGCGATGCAGAAACCAATAAAGGCGAGCAAGGCGTCAATGCAAATGAAGGTGCAGATTATGCAGTAGAATTGGGGCCCTTCTTGTCACCATTAGGCGTACCTTGTCAGCAGCCACCATGGGGCACAATCGCTGGTGCTGACCTAGCCACAGGTGATATCGCTTATCAGCGCAAAAATGGTACGGTACAAGACTTGTCTCCTATTCCTATCAAACTGGAACTGGGCGTACCTGGCATCGGTGGACCTATCATCACTAAAGGCGGCGTCGCATTCTTGTCAGCGGCGACAGAAAACAACTTCCGAGCTTATGACTTAAAAAATGGCGACGTGCTATGGAATGTTCGTATTCCAGCAGGTGGTCAAGCCACGCCAATGACTTACTTGAACTCTAAAGGTGAGCAAATGGTCGTATTGGTCGCAGGTGGTCATGGTTCAGTTGGCACAACCATTGGTGATTATGTCTTAGCTTACAAGCTTGGTGACCAAGATAAATAATGTTGCATTGGTTCTTAAGATAGTGATTATTTAATTTATCATTATCTTATAATCGACCAATTAGAGAAGCAGGTAACCTAGGTTGCCTGCTTTTTTTAATGCCATCTTTTTTTAATGCCATAGTGTAATGCTGCTAAATCCTTTTATTACCTTACTTATGGTTTATTTATCGCTTATTTTGACCAACGACAACCTTTATAAATACACCTTAATAATTGTTAAGCGAGCTTAACAACAGAGTTAACTGGCTTTGTTATGATTCATTAACAGTGACTAGCGGCACTTGAAACTACCACTGTCTATAAGCATATCAGTAGAAAATAATTTACACACTACTGGAACATTTATGAGTAATAAAATCCCTTTATCTTTTTTAGATCTTGCGCCTGTACCTCAAGGCAAAACCATCGCTGAAGGCATCGCCCAAACAGTGGAAACCGCGCAGCAAGCAGAAAAATCAGGCTTAAACCGCTACTGGATGGCAGAGCATCACAATATGCCGGGCATCGCCAGTGCAGCCACCTCAGTACTACTATCGCATATCGGTAGTAAAACCGACCGTATCCGTATTGGTGCTGGCGGCGTTATGCTACCGAACCATGCCCCTCTCGTGATTGCTGAGCAGTTTGGTACTTTGCAGGCATTATATGGTGACCGTGTGGACCTAGGCCTAGGCCGTGCACCTGGTACTGATGGTGCGACGTTTCAGGCACTTCGTCGACAAATGAAAGATGCCGAACGCTTTCCACAAGATGTGCAAGAGCTGATGTATTTCTTAGGTAATGATACAGATGGCAGCCCTGTACAGGCATTCCCTGGCGCAAAATCAGGCATACCGATTTGGATATTAGGCTCTTCTCTATTTGGTGCGACTTTGGCTGCACATTTAGGACTACCTTATGTGTTTGCCTCTCACTTCGCCCCGCAAATGCTTGGGCAAGCAATTGAGGCTTACCGTGAACAGTTTAAACCGTCTGTCTATCTAGATAAGCCTTATGTGATGCTAGCTGCAAACTTATTGCTGGCTGATGATGATGCGACCGCCGAGTATCATTTTACTTCAGCACAGCAGAGTTTTGTACGTCTGCGTCGTGGCGAAACAGGTCAAATGCCTAAGCCTACCCACGATATGGACAGTATCTGGAGTCAAGCAGAGAAAATGATGGTAGACAATGCATTGTCAGTATCATTCATTGGCTCTGTCGACACGGTCAAACCAAGACTCGCTGCGTTTTTGGCAACCTATCAGCCAGATGAGCTGATTGTGACGGCCAATATATATGACCAAGCTGCCCGTATCCGTTCACTTGAACTTACACCGGAGCTAAACTTATTTACTTTACAATGAAATGAGACACTTGCATAATTATTGATGAACCTTAACTGGATTTTTGACATGGAAGCAACTCCCATTATCGGTGCATCGCTCATGATTGGCTCGTCGATATTTATGTATATCGTCGCCTTTCTTGCAGTTATGGCTATCGGTGGTTATTTAACCTATCGTACTAGTCCAAAGCGCAAGCAGCGCCGTGAAGACAAGCGTAATAGCGAACGCTAGATTAATACCAGAAGCCCTCTTTTCTTATTTGAAAAGAGGGCTTTTTTAATGCTGTTAAAATTAGATAAGGCGAAAGTACTTACTTATTTAAAGATAGTATAAAATCTGTATTACATTAATCCAAGGGCACGTAACGTCGCTGCCCCAATCGCCATACCAAACATGCCGACAACAGTGGTAAATGCCAAAATATTAGCCGCCAATACATCATTACCACCCATTGCTTTTGCCATGACATAGCTGGCTGCAGCTGTTGGTGATGCGACCATCAAAAACAACACCCCCATATGCACACCTGACAACCCAAACCCGAGCCCAACAGCGATCGCAATCAATGGTGCAATGATAATCCGACCAATACTTGCCTGCATGGATAAGCCCGAAGGGTGCAACATAGACTTTAGGTTAATACTAGCACCCGCACAGATCAGGGCTAACGGCAGAGCCACCGCTGCTAATAAGTCGCCAGTCGTATGAATTACCCCAGTAAGCGGTGGTAACGGCAATGCTTTGTAGACGAATGCCCCAACCAATGCCAAAATTAGAGGATTGGTTAGCAATTTTTTTACGATCATCGTACCGCGACTAATCCATGTGTCATCTACACTTTTGGATACGCGGCTCAAGGTAATGACTGCCAAGATATTAAACAGTATCGTTACCACGCCCATATAGACAGCACCGATACTTAACCCTTGTGCGCCGTAAGCGTTGGCCACGGTTGCAAGGCCAATGATGGCCATGTTGCTACGGAATACGCCTTGTACAAACACACCTTGGTCTTCAGGACGCTTGACGAAGCGTTTGGCATAAAACTCTGCGCCAATAAATAATATAAACGTCACCAAGATACCAACAAGAATAAGCGTAATTTGCTTACCATAATCGACGTCGCTATCTACCACGCTAAAAAACAATAAACACGGCAAGCAATAATTAAAGACAAAACTTGATGCCTGATCGATAAAAGTTTGGCTTGCCTCACCGCGTCGTTGCATAAAAAAACCCAACCACATTAAGGCAAGGTTGGGTAAGACAATGGTAATAGCAAAAACAATAGCATCAATCATAAGTAGACTCAGTTCGGTGACAAGCCCATGAATATATGGACATCAGCGAGACAAATTAACAAGTAATAAGAAAATTTACTGACCTAGTATAGAGACAAAGTAGTAAGTAGGACAAGGTTACATGTGACTTTCTTTTAAAACTAACGGTTTTTTTTGACAAACAAAAGCCCGTAACGAAATGTCGTTACGGGCTTTTTAACTATAAGTACTTTATTATAAAAGGCTTTATTGCATGCCTATTATGAATCCAATGCCGCTTTTGCTTTTTTATGCTTTTTAACCGTCATCGCCAACAATTGAATAGCAGCAGGGGTTACACCGCTTACGCGTCCAGCTTGGGCTAGCGTCGCAGGACGAACTTGCGTAAGTTTCTGTACAATCTCGTTTGATAGCCCTGATACCACACTATAATCAAAATCTAGCGGTAGCGCCGTGTTTTCTAAGCGCTTCATTTGGTCGATATCTTCTTGTTGACGGTCGATATAGCCAGCATATTTAACAGAAATCTCTATCTGCTCGCCCACTTGTGCATCAACGGTTGAGTCCGTGATAGCTGCGATATCAGCAAAATGTATTTGCGGACGCTTTAGCAAATCAAAGGCAGTCGACTCTTTAGACAGCACTTCACCTGTTTGTTCGGTCACTTGCTTACCTAATACATTAGCAGGCGTGGCCCACATATCTTTTAGACGTGAGGTTTCTGTGGCGATGGCTTCCATTTTCTCTTGATAAGCTTGCCAGCGTACATCGTCTACTAGACCCAGCTTACGACCAGTCTCAGTCAAACGCTGATCAGCATTGTCTTCACGTAACAGCAAGCGATATTCTGCGCGGCTTGTAAACATACGATACGGCTCGGTAGTACCGTGAGTAATCAAGTCATCGACAAGTACACCGAGATACGCTTCATCGCGGCGCGGTGTCCATGTGTCAAATTCGCTATTGTTGGTAGTGACCAATGCCGCATTGGTACCTGCAAGCAAGCCTTGTACACCCGCTTCTTCATAGCCTGTCGTACCATTAATCTGACCCGCAAAGTACAGACGATCAATAGACTTAGTCTCTAGCGTTGGCTTTAGGTTTTGTGGATCAAAGTAATCATACTCAATCGCATAACCTGGACGAGTAATATGGGCGTTTTCTAAGCCTTTCATACTATGAATAAAGTCTAACTGTACATCGAATGGCAAACTGGTTGAGATACCATTCGGATATAGCTCATGTGTGGTCAGACCTTCTGGCTCGATGAAAATCTGATGGCTGTCTTTATCCGCAAAGCGATGAATCTTATCTTCGATAGATGGGCAATAACGCGGGCCTACGCCTTCGATTTTGCCAGAGAACATTGGTGAACGGTCAAGGTTTTCACGAATAATGTCATGAGTACGCGCATTGGTATGGGTTATATAACAATTGACCTGCTCAGGATGCATAGAGACGTCACCCATATAGCTCATCACTGGCAACGGCGTATCACCCGGCTGTACAGTCATCACGCTGAAATCAACACTACGCGCATCGATACGTGCCGGCGTACCTGTCTTCAGACGACCAACTGGCAGTTTAAGCTCACGTAAACGATCTGCCAATTTGATAGAAGGCTGATCCCCTGCGCGGCCACCATTTGAGTTCTCTAAACCGATATGGATAACGCCGCCCAAGAAAGTTCCTGAGGTCAGTACCACTGTTTCGGTCTTAAAGACAATACCTGTAGAAGTAACTACTGCCGTTGCACGACCATTCTCTACCAAGATATCATCAGCAGCTTGCTGGAATATATCTAGGTTTGGCTGGTTTTCTAACGTATGGCGGATAGCCGCTTTATACAAGATACGGTCTGCTTGCGCACGCGTGGCACGAACGGCAGCCCCTTTACGGCTGTTTAGTACGCGAAACTGGATACCCGCTTTGTCCGTTGCCAGCGCCATTGCACCGCCTAGCGCATCAATCTCACGTACCAGATGCGATTTACCGATACCACCAATCGCAGGGTTACAACTCATCTGCCCGAGCGTCTCAATATTATGCGTCAACAATAAGGTCTGTGCGCCCATACGTGCAGCTGCCAGAGCAGCTTCTGTACCAGCATGACCACCGCCGATCACTATCACGTCGTAATGTTTTGGGTATTGCATGTGTGCCTCACTTGACTCATAACGCTGCTGATTGCCATATCCTATATTCAAATAAGAAAACAATCAGCAAATAAACGTCAGTCGAATTTATAAGAAGATAACGACTCAGATAAGTCGTTCATAATTGGTTAGGGCGGGTTCTTATTTTGAAAATGGTGATAAGAATGAGGTAAATTGCAGCCAAACAAGGAAAATAGCGCAGATAATATCAGGATACTAACCAGCTATTTGACATAGTTTGGCAATATTTAACCATTTTTAGCCCATTCAGATGCTTTTGTTCAGATTAAGGACACGCCCTGAATAACCCATAATTATAACAATTTTTTGATACTTAAAAAACGTTAGAACAAAAACTATTAAATTTAAGCAAAAAGTTCTCTACTCTGGTGACTGTCTTGTTAGTTGTTGACTTACTAATTACTGTTTTAATCATCATTTTGGTTATTATTGCCAGGGCTAAGCGGTACGATCTGATCTGATTGCCCACTAGACAGCATATGATGACTACCATACCCTTCTGGATTGATCTGTAGATAGGCGTTCATTTGACCAATCGCTTCACCATCATCACTGGCCAAAATCTGCTCTTTGATAAGCTCAACTGGCGGTAATGGTAAGTTTTTGAGCAATGCCAAGCGTTGATGGTTATCACCCTTGTTGACTACCAACTCGATAAGCTGACGGGCATCAATAGGCAAATCTGGCGTGTTCTGTGCTAAAAGTGCCAAATGATAAGCGCCTGCAGGGTCTTGGTCTACAACGATGCGCTGCTCAATCGCAACATATGTCGCTTCAGTTGCACCGCCCGCCACACTCAGCTGATGAATACATTTAAGGGCTGAGTATGACTCATTATTAGCAATCTCAATAATACGTGTCGATTCATTTTTTAAACGTTCACGGCGTTTTTCAATCGCTGCCTGCTCAGCTGCTTCTCTTTGCTCGTTTAACTGTTCGCTGGTTTGGTTATTCATAAAGCTCTCTTACTCATCTAATAATTATTATTTATATCGCTGGTATCTTGGACACTATATGGGGGTAAATCCCATAAAAACAACGAAGCCTAATGACATAGGCGCGTGAAAATACTAATGGGGACAAGAATAGATACGCTACTAACGACAATAATAGCGACAATAATAGCGACAATAATAGCGACAATAAAAAACCCAAATAGCCATTAAATGACTACTTGGGTTTGCTGTGCTCGTATCTTACAAAGGCTAATTGGACATTAAAGACATCCAATTAACACTTTTAAGTATTAAGCAGCAGGGCTGTTTGCTTCAACCAATGGCTTTAGCTCGCCTGATTGATACATTTGTAAGATGATGTCTGATCCACCCATCAACTCACCATCAATCCACAATTGCGGGAACGTTGGCCAATTCGCGATTTTTGGCAACGTTGCACGGATTTCTGGGTTTTCTAAAATGTTTACAAACGCAAATGGACGACCAATCTGAGTCAACACTTCAATAGAGCGCGCTGAAAAGCCACACTGTGGAAATTGCGGTGTGCCTTTCATGTAGATAATGACTTTATTGTCACGGATTTGATCACGGATCAATTGTTCAACGTCGTTTGCAGCAGTGTTTGGGGTTTGCTCACTCATAAAAGCTCCTATTGATAAAGCGGTTCATTAAAATGATTATTTATATAAAATAATTGTATAAAGACGTGGCTGATACATGGGGCGACTGCCGCTGTATTACAAGCACGAATTTCTATCTATATAGGTTCGATAGCATTAGGGACTAATAATACCACGGCATTGGCCATGATGCCCTCTTGACGACCCGTAAATCCCAATTTTTCAGTCGTGGTGGCTTTTACACTGATATTGCTAATATCTGTTTGTAAGTCGCTAGCGATATTAGCGCGCATGGCTGGATTATGCAGCGCTAACTTTGGACGTTCACACATCACCGTAATATCAGCATTACCTAGGCTGTAACCAGCCTCTTGCACTTTACTATAAACATAACGCAGCAGTACTCGTGAATCCAATCCAGCATGTGCCGCATCGGTATCGGGAAAATGCTGCCCGATATCGCCAAGTGCTAAAGCACCAAGAAGCGCATCAGCAAGTGCGTGCAAGACCACATCACCATCAGAGTGTGCCAGCAAACTGTGAGTATGCTCAATAGGTACGCCTGCTAGAATGACATATTGCTGCTGCTGACCATTATTATGAAAAGCATGAACATCGATACCTTGACCAATTTTTATCATTATTATTCCAAGATGAGTTAAAGGTGATTAAAATAATTCAAAACCACTATCTGAATTTTCAAAGTGATTTTACTAGTAGCCAGACACCATCGGTCGCCACCAGTTTCAATTAACTGGTATAATATGACGTTTATTTTATCATAATACCAGATCCAAAAGACAAGCTGACGTTGCTGTGCTGAGACTACGTATTGTAGTGATTGCATAACGCTTGGCGTCGGCATGTACTTTGGATAACGTATAAATAGTTGAGCCGTTTTATGTCAGCCATACAAAATACCTCAAGCACAACCGTTTCTGAGTCTTTTAATGCTCATCGCCCTTTAACACTTGCTGATGTCGAAAACCCTAGCACCAAGCATGTAATCGTCGGTATGTCAGGTGGGGTCGATTCTTCTGTATCAGCCGTATTACTTCAACAGGCAGGCTTCAAGGTCGAAGGCTTGTTTATGAAGAACTGGGAAGAAGATGACGGCACCGAATACTGTACGGCGATGGATGATCTAGCAGACGCGCAAGCCGTATGTGACAAAATCGGTATGAAGCTGCACACGGCCAACTTTGCTATGGAATACTGGGATCGCGTATTCGAGCACTTTTTGGCAGAATATAAAGCAGGACGCACCCCAAACCCTGATATCTTGTGCAATAAAGAAATTAAGTTTAAGGCGTTTTTGGACTATGCGTTGACCCTTGGGGCAGATTATATCGCTACAGGTCACTATACGCGCCGCAGTGTGAACTATACCAATGCCGAAGGTGATGAGGTTGCACAGCTCTTACGCGGTCTTGATAATAATAAAGACCAAAGCTATTTCTTGCATGCGGTTGGCGGTGACAAAATCGCCAAAACGCTATTTCCCGTTGGTGAGCTTGAAAAGCCAGTGGTACGTCAAATTGCTGAAAATCATGACCTAGCGACGGCTAAAAAGAAAGACTCTACAGGCATTTGCTTTATTGGTGAGCGCCGTTTTAAAGACTTCTTACAGCAATATTTGCCTGCCCAAAAAGGCGAGATACTTACTGATGATAATAAAGTCATCGGTACTCATGATGGCCTCATGTATTACACATTGGGTCAACGCGGCGGCATCGGCATTGGCGGCGTTAAAGACCGTCCGGAAGAACCATGGTTTGTATTGGCAAAAGACTTAGAGAAAAACCGTTTAATCGTCGGTCAAGGCCATGAACATCCCATGCTAATGAGCAACGAGCTAAAAGCCTATAAGCTCGATTGGATTGACGGTCTACCGCCTGCGGATGTGTTTAGCAACGAAGGTCTAGCCTGTATGGAAAAGTCTCGCTATCGCCAGCCAGACCAAGCGTGTCGCGTATTTGCGACCAATGGTGATGGCAGCGAAGTGCGCGTGGTATTTGATGAGCCACAGCGCGCCGTCACCCCTGGTCAGTCAGCGGTATTTTATATTGATGAAGTATGTCTGGGCGGCGGAGTGATTGAATCTATTGATGCACCTTGCGGATTTTAATTAATTCCTAAGATCCAACTTAAAGCAGAGAGGTTGATGCAGTGAATAGATTGATTTTAACGAGGATCAACATCGCTTTATTTGCATAGACCGCTTTTTTAATATCATATTTCTGCTATATTACGCGCAACGATTTCGACGTCGTTTATTATATGGTAATTTTTTATCCAGACTCTTGCAGTTTTTTATTTCATAACTACTGAGGCATAACCATGACCCCACTTACCGCTCTCTCTCCAATTGATGGTCGTTACGCATCAAAGGCTGACAGCTTACGTCCTTATTTATCTGAATTTGGTCTAATCAAAGCTCGCGTTACGGTAGAGATTCGCTGGTTGCAGTCTTTAGCTGACAACAGCGCAATTGGTGAATTAGCAGCATTTGATGACCAGACCAACGCTTTTTTGAATGCAATCGTTGATGATTTTAGCGAAGCAGATGCTCAAGCTATCAAAGACATCGAAGCGACGACCAATCATGATGTAAAAGCGGTTGAGTACTTTATCAAAGACAAGTTCCGTGGTCAGGATGCCTTAATCGATTCACTTGAATTCATTCACTTTGCCTGTACCAGTGAAGACATCAATAACCTATCGTATGCATTGATGCTAAAAGACAGCCGTGAGCTCGTCGTTGCCAAAATGCAGCAAGTGACTGATAGTATCGTTGACTTATCTATTGCTCATGCTGACCAACCAATGCTATCACGTACGCATGGTCAGACAGCCAGTCCAACAACGCTTGGTAAAGAGATGGCAAACGTGGCCTATCGCCTAGCTCGTCAAATCAAGCAAATCGGTCAAGTAGAGTTGTTAGGTAAGATTAACGGCGCCGTTGGTAACTACAATGCCCATTTTTCAGCATACCCTGATGTTGACTGGCAGACTCACGCTGAATCATTCATCAATCAGCGTTTAGAGTTAACGTTTAACCCTTATACGACTCAGATTGAGCCGCACGACTATATCGCTGAATTGTTTGATGCCGTTAAACGCTTCAATACAATCTTGATCGATTTCAACCGTGACATCTGGCAATATATTAGCTTAGGCTATTTTAAACAGCGCCTAAAAGACGGTGAAGTTGGCTCTTCTACTATGCCGCATAAAGTTAATCCAATTGACTTTGAAAACTCTGAAGGTAACTTAGGCGTTGCCAATGCGATGCTGGCCCATTTGGGTGAGAAGTTACCAATTTCACGTATGCAGCGTGACCTATCGGACTCAACAGTGTTGCGTAATATCGGTGTTGGCCTAGCACAGAGCATGATTGCGTTTGACGCTTGCTTAAAAGGCGTGGGTAAACTTGAGCTAAATGCACAGCGTTTAAATGATGATTTGAATCAAGCACAAGAAGTGTTGGCAGAACCGATTCAAACGGTCATGCGTCGCTACCGTGTTGAAAACCCGTATGAAAAGCTAAAAGCCTTGACTCGTGGTAATGCCATGACTCGTGAAGCCATGCTAACGTTTGTCGAAAGTGATGAGCTATCAGCAGTTAGTGATGTGGACAAAGAACGTCTACGTGCATTGACGCCTGCTACTTATATCGGTAATGCCGCTGAGCAAGCACGCGCTATTAAAGAATGGATTGCCAAGCTTTAATAACTAATAAGAGCATACTGATAATAAGATCGGACTAGAAAGGTAGGAGCGCCTAGTATTATTTACTCGCTCCTATCTTGATAGTAATTTTATCTTATTCACTTATTATCTTAATAGCTATTATCTGAATAAACAGTAACCTTACTTTGAACGCTATGATTGGTTTTGATTCGATTGCTTTTGATTCAAAACCCATAGTTGATAAGTAAGGTTTTATTTTTTATCATCATCGTCATCACTGTCGCCCGGTATGATGGCTTTACCCACAGCAACGGTTCCTTTGACCACGCCTTTGGTAGTTTTATAAGCGATTTTTGCGGGTACTGTGACGATTTTATGGACACAGGCTTGTAGCAAAAACACGCTAGCGATAATGACAACAAAATGCAGCTTTTTCATAACGTTCCTACGATTGAGTGGATGCTCTGATGACAGCTATTATTTTGATAATCGTTATTGTTTATATGTACTATATAAACGTCACCAAAATAATAGACATCAAATAGATGACAATCTTAAACTATTAAAACCTTCCTATAAAGCATCCCTTATTATTAATCTTGTACACCGCCAAAATATGGATTTATCAATGACTTCTATTCCTCTTTGTTTACCCGACTCTATCACGCCTAAGCAATTCCTGACTGAATACTGGCAAAAGAAGCCACTGCTTATTAAGCAAGGGTTGCCGCAGCTAGTTGATATGTTTGAGCCAGATGACATGATTGGTCTTGCACTTGAAGAAGATGCTAGCGCAAGACTGCTGACTCAAGCAGCCAGTAAAAAAGAAGGTCAGGCACAGTGGCAACTTAAAAAAAGCCCACTGAATGAGACTGATTTTGAAAACTTGCCAGAGCAATGGACTGTATTGGTACAAAATCTTGAGCAATGGTCGCCAGAGCTTGGTCAGTTGTGGCAAGCATTTGACTTTATTCCGCAATGGCAGCGCGATGACATCATGGTCTCTTACGCGCCAGCAGGTGGTTCGGTCGGTAAGCATTATGACGACTACGATGTGTTTTTGGCACAAGGCTATGGCTCTAGACGTTGGCAGTTGGGCAAATTCTGTGATGACCAGACAGAGTTTGTTGCTGATGAGCCTTTACGCTTGTTCGACGACATGGGCGAGCTTATTTTTAATGAAATACTAGAAGCGGGTGATGTGCTTTATGTACCGCCTAAATTATCACATTTCGGTGTGGCACAAGATGACTGTTTGACTTTCTCGTTTGGTTGCCGCCGTCCAAACCTGATGCAAATCATCGATAGCGTGGCCGATATCGCAACCAATGACAGCAAGTTATTTATCCCGATGCTACTATCGCAAGCGCTACAAGCGTCAGGTGAATTGCAAGCAGATAGCATTGCCGCTATCAAGGCGCAATTGCTAGAAATGCTACAATCTGATCGCGGTGATGATATGATTCGCCAAGCAGTCTTGGAGGTGGTTAGTAAACGCCAATATGATGCGCTGATGCCAGAAGAGACGTTAGATACCGATGAGCTAATACAGGCCCTATCAGAAGGGGCCACATTGCAGGCGGACTATAGCAACCGCCTACTCTATAGCCAGACCGGTGATGGCACCGTGCTGTATGCTAATGGTCAACGTATCGATGGGCTTGATAAAGCGGCGATAGCAGTATTGGTACGCTTGGCCAATGGTGAAGCATTACAGCATAACGATGTCGCAGAAGTTGACGCAGATGATTTGAGCGAATGGCTAGAGAACGGTTGGGTATGGGTTGATATTGCTGAATAACATCCTGTCATCAGGCTCCAATTAAGTGGCATAAACAAAAAACCGCTATCTGATAATTATTCAGATAGCGGTTTTTTCTTATACATTTTATGCAATCACAGGTTTGGTAATTCTAGCGCTACCAAACACCGCTTAGCCTTTATAAAAGTTGATATAAAAGCGAAGCGGATTCGTAATTAATGCAGTGATTCTACTCTGTACCAAGCTCAAGCAAGCTCGCGTTACCACCGATTGCTGTAGTATTGATAGTCTTGACTCGCTCAGTGACAAAACGATGTAGGTAGTCAGGCGTTAGCATTTCTGACAAGCCTTCCATATCAGTAACACTAATAACCTGCGTCAAAATACCGTCAGTATTGGCAAGCTCTTGACTGACGGCTTGCACTTCGCTGCGGCTACCAGAGACAGCCACTTGCGCTAGACGATCGATATATAAAAGTGTCACAGTTTGCGAATCATTAGCCACACTTAATACATCTTCGCTGATACCTGTATCGTGCAATATCTTAGCAGCTTCATTACACATCTCATCTTGGCTTGGGCAATGCAATATAACTTCATTACCTGTTAGGAGTGCCGCGATAAGCTGACCTAATACTGCCATGGCTCTAGCAGTTTCGCCGCCGATGACCATCGTCTTACCACGACCAGTCACATACAAGTCATTAGACTCGCCTGTTGCCCCTGTCATACGATGCATCTCATCCAAGCTAGGCGCAGCGCTCAACAAATGGTTGAATAAACGCTTTGCTTTATTGGCATCACCAGTGAGCAATGCCAGCTTTGGAATGGCTGCTTGTAGATACGTTGCGCGATTGACTGCGCCGAGTAATCGCCAAGATTCACAAACTTGGGCATGATTTTTTTTGAATTCAGTCGCCATGTTGCTACTCCTTATGCGAGTTCTGTTTGAGTGGTAGTTTGGGTTTCGGTCGCTGTCATATGAGCAGCTGACTGTTCAGCATTGACTGTTTCTGAGCTAAGCTGCATCAGACGTGCGACATAGTGCGGGCCACCAGCTTTAGGGCCAGTACCTGACAGACCACAACCACCGAATGGCTGTACGTTTACGACCGCGCCGATTTGGTTACGGTTGATGTAAGTGTTACCGACAAAGGCACGGCGCTCAATGTGCTCAACAGTATTTTCGATACGGCTATGGATACCTAACGTCAAACCAAAGCCTGTGTTGTTAATGGCATCAATCAGCTTATTCAAATCACGTGCTTGGTAACGCAGTACGTGTAGAATTGGGCCAAAGTGCTCACCGCCGATCACATCAATGCTTTTCACTTCGATTGCGGTTGGCAATACAAAAGTAGACTTCTCTTGACTGACGACTGAGCTTGAGCTCATCGGCGTCTGTGCCAAGATAGTAGCAGTCGGCTCAGCACTCATACGTTCGATGTGCGCCTCTAAACCATGCTTAGCATCTGCATCAATTACTGGACCTACATCTGTGGCAGCATATAGAGGATTGCCTACAGACAGCTCAGCCATATTACCTTGCAACAGCTCGATTAAATCATCCGCCATTTCTTCTTGTACGCACAATATGCGACAAGCTGAACAACGCTGACCTGCTGAACCAAATGCTGATAGTACCGCATCTCTAACGACTTGCTCTGGCAATGCTGTTGAGTCAACGATCATCGCATTTTGACCGCCAGTCTCAGCGATAAAGACAGGCAATTCGCCACTGGTTTGTGCATGGTCGTTTAGGCTTTGGTTGATACGTTGGGCTGTTTGAGTCGAACCGGTAAATATCACCCCTGCGATATTGTCAGCAGCCGTCAAAGCACCACCTACGTCGCCTGCACCAATGACCAATTGCAATGCTTCTGCTGGTATACCTGCTTGATACATCAGCTGGGCACCAAAGTGAGCTACCAAACTGGTTTGTTCAGCAGGTTTCGCTACTACGGTGTTACCTGCAGCAAGTGCAGCTACGATCTGTCCCGTATAGATAGCCAATGGGAAGTTCCATGGACTGATACAAACGAAAGTGCCACGTGCTTTATACACTTGACGAGACTGCTTACCAGCCAAGTCTGTGAACTCATGTACGACGTCATCTAGACGCTCTGCTTCGTCAGCATAGAAACGACAGAAATCAACGGCTTCTTTGATTTCATCAATACCGTCTTGCATGGTTTTGCCCGCTTCAACTTGGCATAGTGCCATTAGTTCAGCGTAGTTCTCTTCGTATAGCTCAGCAATCTTACGTAATATCTCAGCACGCTTAGCAGCTGGTACATTTTTCCATACATCTTGACCAGCAACAGCAACGTCAATCGCTTGGCGAGCCACTTCAGCGTTGGCATAAGTTACTTTACCAGCACTAACTTCATGGTTCCAAGGCGCAAGTACAGTCTGCGTATCAAGTTGATTCGTTTGACCATCTACTTCATAGGTATCAATAGCTTTACCATTGATGATAGAGGTTGCTGACCATGTCTTATGCAGATGGCTATCAATAGCTGATTTGAACGGCAGCCATTGTGACTCTACAAAGATATTAGGGCCAAAACTTGCACGACGTTCACCGTAAATCTCTAACGGTAACGGGATGTCTGGATTGTGCAATGTTGCATTACCAAGCAGCTTGTCGTATGGATGCACTGTTAGCTTTTCGATTGGATAAGACTTATCTAGCAACTGATGAACAAACGAGCTGTTGGCACCGTTCTCAAGCAAGCGGCGTACCAAGTACGGTAGCAAGTCCTTATGTGCACCTACTGGCGCATAGATACGTACAGGAATCTCATAAGCTTGCAAAATATGATCATAAAGCGCATCACCCATGCCGTGCAGACGTTGGAATTCAAAATCTCTATGTGCACTCATGGTCATGATTGAAGACAGTGTATGCGCATTATGCGTTGCAAACTGTGGCCAGATTAGCCCGCGCAGATGGTCTGACAATAAGAAGCGCGCACAAGCAAGGTATGCAGTATCCGTACCTTCTTTACGTGTCCAAACTGGATAGCCTGATAGACCTTTTTGCTGAGCAAGTTTGATCTCAGTATCCCAGTAAGCGCCTTTTACTAGACGTACTGGAATACGATCACCGACTTCAGTAGACAAACGAGCAAGCCACGCTAATACAGCGATTGCGCGTTTAGAGTACCCTTGTACAACGATACCTAAACCATCCCAGTCCGCCGTTAAATTATCACGGTACAAAGACTCAAACAGTTTTAGAGAAATCTCAAGGCGATCTGCTTCTTCAGCATCAATACTGATATCGACATTGACTTCACGTGCCGCTTCAATCAATAGCAGGCAGCGCTGACGCAATAAGCCCATTACTTGCGCTTCTTGCGTGGCTTCATAGCGAGGATGTAGTGCTGATAATTTGATAGACACTGACGGCTTTGGCATGCCTTCTTTGACTTTTACGTTGGCCGTAGCTCTGATCGCATGTAGATAGTCATTGAAGTATTTTTCCGCATCTTTATGCGTGATCGCCGCTTCACCTAACATATCAAATGAATAGGTATAGCCTCTATTACGATATGGTTGGCTGTTTTTATTGGCGTCTTCGATGGTCTCGCCTAATACAAACTGATGACCCATGATACGCATGGCTTTTTGCATCGCACTGCGAATGACAGGCTCGCCCATCTTTTTAGTCATGCGATCCAAGAAACCTGATGCAGTGGTGCTGCTGTCAATACTGACAACGCGACCAGTCATCATCATGCCCCAAGTAGAAGCATTGACCATAAAGCCGTTGTCATTTTTGATGTGCTTTTTCCAGTCAGCCACACTCATTTTGTCATGAATCAACGCATCAGCCGTATAGTTGTCTGGCACACGAATCAAGGCTTCTGCCAAGCTCATTAGCAAGATACCTTCTTGGGTATCAAGGCTATACTCAAGCAGTAATGAGTCAACCATTTTGACGGCTTTACCATCATTACGCACGTGCTCGACCAGTTTGCGCGTTTGCTCAGCAGCAGCATCGCGTTCTTCTATACTGGGTTTGGCAAGTGGCAATAACTCAGACAACCAACGTTCTTCATCGGCGCTATATAGCGGCGAAATACGCTTATTTAGCGCTTCTGCTGACTGGGCGAGATACTCAGGCGACAGCATATCAACAGGATTAAACAAGATCGGCTCTTGCGGGGTAAATTGGTCTACTGGGTTCATAATAACTCCATAACTATCGTTTAAAAACCATAATAAATGGTGCTTTAGGAAGTCTGATCGTCCTGTATAACTGCTCATAACCGCTATCAAAAAATAGTGGTTACTGACGGATATTCACAGCAATAATCAAAAGACCAAACGGCGCCATCACAAAACTAAAAATCCAGCATAGGCTGGAGACGGTTAAGTAGGTCGTTCGACTGTTAAACGGGCTACGTTAACAATACAAAGGCAACAACGAAAAGCTAAGCGGCATTAGTGCCTTCTTCTTGTTAGTAGTGAAAGGAGTGTGATGACCAAATATCGCCTTATTGAACCGAAAAATCGCTCTAATAATTACAAATCTGTCATCTTTGATGATGCTAATTCACTGTAAGAAAAACCTCTACGGCGTTGATTGAGGTGATGCGCTTAACTCGGCTATAATATCACGAAATTTTTTTTCAAACTAACGAAATTAATCATTTTCAAATAATTAATTTCTATCTAAATAACAATAACTTACAAGCAATTTACTGACTACGACTCTTTGGTTACGTTTTTTTGTTTGCTATTGCCTATAGTTTGTCATCACGCTGCTTAATACCAGTAACAAAAATACCAAACATTAACATCGAGCATACAGGGCTTAGATCAAGACGATAGGCTTATTTACTGACAAAGAAAAACCCTCCTTGTCATCAAATGATAAGGAGGGTTTCTTGTTTAAGACACTATCTAATGTCTTATAACGCCTTGCATTATAAGAAAATAATCTTGAACAACAATATAGCAGTCAAAATCCAGACAGCGATACTGATATCTGCAAACTTGCCTGCAATTGCTTTTACAGCCGTAAAGGTAATAAAACCAAGTGCGATACCGTCAGCGATAGAGTATGTAAGCGGTGTGAATAGCAATACCACGACCACTGGTGCTGCTTCTGTTAAGTCGCTCCAATTAATGTCCTTTAGGGTACCCATCATAAGTACGGCTACATAAAAGATAGCGCCAGCCGTTGCATAAGCTGGAATCATACCTGCTAATGGCGAGAAGAAGATACTGAACAGGAATAGCACACCTACCGTAACAGCCATTAAGCCTGTACGGCCACCTGAGGCGATACCAGAGATACTCTCAATATAGCTAGTCGTCGATGAAGTGCCCAGTAAAGAACCCGCTACTGTCGCGGTTGAATCAGCGAGTAGTGCCTTGCCCATATTCGGGATATTGCCATCTTTGTCCGTTAGCTTTGCTTGGCTAGTGGTAGCAATCAAAGTACCAGCAGTATCAAACAAATCGACAAATAAGAAAGCAAAGATAACACTGATCATGCCCACATCAAATGCACCAGCAATATCTAACTGCATAAGCGTCGGTGCAATAGAAGGCGGTGAAGAGATGATACCTGTGAACTGTGTATAGCCCATTAATAAGCTAATCAGTGCAACCAATAAAATACCAATGGTTACCGCACCTGGGACTCTCTTGTAAGACAGGCCAATGATAACAACAAAACCTAATGAAGCCATGACAGGACCAAATGATGTCATGTCACCAAGGCCAACTAAGGTTGCATCATGATTAACGATGATACCTGCGCTTTGCAATGCAATAAACGCCAAGAACGCACCAATACCAGCGACTACGCCGTTTTTGAGAGACGTTGGAATGGCATTAATGATTGCTTCACGAATCTTGAATAGACTCAATAGTACGAAGATACAACCAGACAAGAACACCGCACCTAGCGCTGTCTGCCATGCATAGCCCATACCAAGCACCACACCATAGGTAAAGAAGGCATTAAGACCCATCCCTGGTGCAAGCGCAACTGGTAGTCGGGCGTAGATACCCATGATGAAACAACCTACTGCTGCTGCTATACAGGTCGCTACAAATACGGCCCCTTTATCCATACCCGCATCGGCTAAGACGTTAGGGTTGACAAAGATAATATAAGCCATCGTCAAGAACGTGGTTATACCAGCGATGATTTCTGTTTTGATCGTGGTATTTTCACCATTAATCCCAAAATAGCGTTCAATTGCATTCATAAGTGTCGCCCCCGACTGGATAATAAAAAGTCATCATTACCTAAAATTAAACATGACCTCAGCGAAAAAATAACGATGCCACAATAAGAATAATGTAGTAACAAAGCGTAACATATTAGACCAGTTATCTTACAAACTCAATCGTTGATAATATCTATCTCGTACAAAATAGGATTTTGAGAGACTTCAAGACTATTGGCCAAAAAAGCCACATGAAAAGTTATATATAGTCATGTTGCCCTACGCTATTCGAAAAACTACTTTCTATTCGTCATTAAGGTAATATTCGGTTTGAGTCATTAGTTTTAGGTAATAAGTATTTGCTCGGTCATTATTCATGTTATCCAACTAACTATTGAATGAATCAATAGCAGCCCAACCAAATAGTCGTTTAACACATTAATAATGACCTTTCTCTCATTTAGAAGTAAACTAGGGGGTTATTATACCGATACCTAAATCGCGATACTTACCGTTGCAGCATTTTTCTAAGCACAGTTACAAATTTTTAGTGAAGAAACGTGCTGCGTATTAAATACTAAAAAGTAAATAATGTTTGTTTATGGGTTGTCTGGTTCGGATATCACTATTCCAGCCAGCTGTTATCAATTATTCGTGAGTCCATTACATGCCTGAATCATTAAATATTGTCGATCTTATTACCCAAGCCAGTCTATTGGTGCAGATTGTGATGGCACTATTGTTATTAGCTTCTTTGCTCAGCTGGGTTATTATCTTTCGCATGAGTGCTCGACTTGGTACAGCCAAAAACTTTGATCAACAATTTGAGACTTGGTTTTGGTCAGGCGAAGACTTGGCCAAACTATATCAAGGCATTCAAGGCTCTCCTGATCGTCAGGGACTTGAGCAGATTTTTTATGTGGGCTTTTCAGAATACCTAAGAATGCATAAAAAGCGTCAACCTAAAGATGACATCATCGACGGTGTTGAACGTAAACTGCGCGTCGGCTTGGGCCGTCAGCAGCAATTACTCGAGTCAGGACTGACGACGCTAGCGAGTATCGGCTCGGTGGCTCCTTACATTGGACTGTTTGGAACCGTTTGGGGCATCATGAACGCGTTTTTGGGACTGTCGCAAACGGAGCAAGCCACCCTAGCCTCTGTCGCGCCTGGTATTGCTGAGGCGCTGATTGCGACAGCCATGGGCTTGTTTGCCGCTATTCCTGCGGTATTGGCATACAATCACTTCACAGCAAAATCGAGCCAACTATATGACTCGCGTGCCTTATTTTGTGATGAGATGACGGGCATGCTGCAGCGTGAGACCAGCGTACAAGCACCTATTAGCAAAGAAACCCAAGTTAATGCAGGTCAGGTGACAGGGCTATGAAACCAAACCCCTACGGCCGTGAAAAAAAAGCTCTTAATGCAGAAATGAACGTCGTACCTTACATTGACATCATGCTGGTGCTATTGGTGATATTTATGGTGACAGCGCCGATGCTCATTACGGGTGTCGATGTTGATTTGCCAAAAGAGCAAACCAATACCATGAGTCAGAGCCAGTTGCCCGTCATCGTCTCATTGACTGACAAGGGTGAGATTTTTATCAGTTATGAAAATAATATCGACTTGCCTATTAGTGAGCCTGAGCTAATTAACACTTTATCCAACTTACAGTCTCAGAGCGGTAATACCAACACTGAGCCATTGCAAGTGATGATTAATGCTGATCAAAATAACCAATATGGCGCTATCATGACGCTCATGGCAACTTTGCAACAAGCAGGTATCGAAAAAGTTGGGTTACTGACCGGCGCACCTCTACCCACGCCTTCTTTATAGCGATAAATATCTCTTAGTAAACGTTTCATATCACAATAGCCAATCCTAGTAATCAATCTGACAAATCACGTTCATGAGTATCCTTACCATGCATAATGCTCCTGCCGTCTATGTACCTACCGAACCAGAAAGCAACGGGCTAACACTGCCGACGTTGCTAAGCTTACTGGCGCATGGCCTTGTCATTGGCATACTGGTTTATAACTATCAAACCACTGAAGTTGAGACTGCTGGTAGTATTGAGACGGTCATGGTGTCTCCTGAGCAACTTGCTGAAATGCAAGGACAAATATTGGCCAACCGTGCAGCAGCCAGTGCGATGCAGATGGATAGTAGCACTAGCGATTCGTCCAGTAGTGCTCAACCAGAAGTGTCTGGTAGTAGCGTCAGTGCGCAAAATCCAAGTCAGACAAGCTCTCAACGTGTCCCTGTATTTACACGATCTGAGGAGCCAGCTGGTCAACCCATACTGATGAGCGAAGACCATCAACAACGTCTGCTTGAGCAAAATCAAGAATATGAGCGCAAAATGGCTGAGTGGGCAGCACAATTAGATGAATCAGCCATGGAAGAGCTTGACCAAGTCGATCAAAGCAAACGCGACCAGCTCATAGAAGAACAAAAAAGGCTGGGAGAGTTTCGTCAAAAGCAGAACAATCCACCAAAGATAAAACGTCCCACTGCTAGCGATCGCAATATTGAGATTGATACTGCCGGCTCTGGCAATGCAGGGAAAACCTTTAGCCTATCAGATGGGCAGTCTACTATGTCTGGTGATACGTCAACCTCTAGTACGTCCAAGGGCAGTAGTCGTTCTGCATCCAGTGGCAGTCGCGGTGCCAGCAACAGCGAAATCATCAACTTAATCAAGCGCAACTATACGCCGCCTACCGCCGCGCGAGGCTCTACTCAACGTGCCATCTTGACCATCACTGTCAATGAAAATGGCGATGTGATCAACGTGACGGCCTCTGGACCTGATAACACGGTCAACGAAGCGGCAAAACAAGCGGTACTCAATACTGGCAGTCTCCCGATTGATGCTGATGACCCTAAATACCCGACTTTTACCATACAGTTTAAAGGCAGCAATTAATCAGTTGCTAGGTTCTTATAATATTGGTAACGTGACGTTAAGCGGCTTGTCTCGCATAGGTTGCTGCCTCATCTAGATGCTTGTCTCATTAAATAAAAAATGAATATCATACTAATTTTAGGAGCTCCCTTTACTCATGCGTACCCACAAAAAACTACTAGTCTCATTACTCGCCAGTACCTCAGCATTGCTAATATCGCAAAGCGTGCTCGCTGCACCTATTGTACTAGAATTGGACTATGAGATTCCTGTTCAGCAAAACCAAGTTGCGTTTGTATCGTTTGCGGGTGACTCTGTCTTATCACCGATTATATTAAATGACTTGAGTAAAACCGAGCTAAAAGTAACCAATCAAGATCTACCACAGCAGCCGCACAGCAGTAAAGAGCTGACAGGTACATTACCCGTTTGGCAAAGCATGGGCATACCGTATCTGGTTGTCGGCAGTACGCGTACCAATCGTGGCAAAATAATCACCGATTACGAAGTCATCGATGTCAAATCTGGTCGTGTGATAGAAGGCAAGCAAAGCCTAACCGCCGACAATAATAGGGAAAGTATGCGTTATGCCGGTCATGTCATCGCAGACAAAGTGTACGAGCTGATTACTGGTATTCCAGGGGATTTCTCAGGACGCATTGCTTATATTGAAGAAACAGGAACTGGCAAACAAAAGATCTCTCGTCTCAAAGTAATGGATGCTGATGGCGAAAACGCTAGAACCATTACTGAAGTGGCAGGCTCTATCTTCTCACCAGCATGGTCACCTGATGGCAACCGTATCGCCTACTCGGTACAACGTGAGAAATCATATCCTGTTATCTACGTGCAAAACGTCAGTGGCGGCGGTGCAACTGCTCTGACGCCTTTTTCAGGTAGTAACCTAAGCCCCTCGTTCTCTCCTGATGGTAGCAAGATATTATTCTCTAGTAGTTTTGAAGGTAGCGCTGATATCTATGAGATGAGTGCCAGCGGCGGTACACCTAGAAGGCTTACCAATTTACCAAGCAGTGAAGTACAACCAAGCTATGCACCAGACGGCAAATCTTTCGTTTTTGTCAGTGATAAAACTGGCTTTAACAAGCCGCAAGTCTATCGCTACGAGTTTGCCACGGGACAAACCATTAAAGTTTCAAATGGAGGTTATGCGACCAGTCCACAGTTTAGCAGTGACGGTACACAAATTGCCTTTTTGAGTGGACGCTCAGCGGCTATTATGAATAGCAATGGTGCTATCACTACCAATCTTGGCAATACAGGTATCGACGAAGCTCCAAGCTTCTCACCAAACGGTAAACGCGTGGTCTACGCCTCGACCCAAGGCGGCAAAGGGGTGCTGACCATCAAATCTCTCAATGGTGGCGAAGCATTTGGTAAATCAGGGCAAGGCGTTATCCGCTCACCCGTATGGTCATCAAGCCCAAAGTAGCAATTTTGGTTATAGTAGAATAAATATCAAGTAAGCAAAATTGAAATGCCCCAATCATAGTCGTTATGGTTGGGCTTTTTTTTGTTTAAAAAACAGCAATAGATATAACGATAGGTCTTAGTACTTATTCGTTCTCAATGGTCAGCACCCCTCTTCTTTGATCTGCTTTCCAATGTTACCTAACCCTCCCTCCTTCGTAACAAACCTGTAAACGCACTAGTATCAAAAAAAACATTACAATGATTTGTATTTTACCTATACCCTAAATAGACCTGACTAATTGGTCAGGTTGTTCAAATATTAGCCAACATATATTAGCTATTTTCATTGTTTATCTTACAGACGGATGCGTACACTATTGTTTACATCGATAAAAAACAAGTCAAAGATTGAGGCAAAACTTTGATCTCATGATCTACCACATTGTCTGATATCTACAGTTAAGCGGGTGCTAAGCAGTTATTTTAGGAGGAAGCCACCATGAGTGAAAACGTTCCAGCGAATACCGATTTACTGTATAGACTGCATGACCGTCCTACCCCCATCAAAGCATTTTTAGGTGCTATACAGCACGTACTTGCAGCGTTTGTAGGTATCATCACACCCTCTCTTATCATAGGTGGCACATTAGGTTTAGGAGAGCATATCCCCTACCTTCTCAGTATGTCATTGATAGTATCTGGCGTCGCAACCTTTATTCAGACTCGTAAAGTAGGCCCTATTGGGTCTGGCCTCATGGCGTTACAAGGTACCAGCTTTGGATTTTTGGCAGCGGTACTGACAGCAGGTTTTGTGGTAAAAAACCGCGGTGGTGGTCCAGAAGAGATATTATCCGTTATTTTTGGTGTTTCATTTCTCGGTGCATTTGTTGAGATATTTTTGAGTCAGTTTATTACCAAACTCAAATCTTTTATGAGTCCTATTGTTACAGGCTGCGTGATTGTCACGATTGGTTTGTCATTAACCAAGGTAGGTCTGACTGACTTAGCAGGCGGGTTTGGTGCTGAAGATTTTGGTAGTATTCCGAACTTACCTTTAGGCGGTGGTGTACTGGCAAGTGTCGTACTGATTAGTATCATCAATAATAAAGTCATTCGCTCAAGCGCCATCTTTATCGGTTTGATGCTCGGCCTTATTGCTGCCGTATTTATGGGACGTATTGATTTTTCTCTGGTTTCTGAAGCGGCTTTTTTTACGGTGCCGATCCCTTTTAAATATGGCTTTGGTTTTGATTGGCAAGCTTTTATTCCTATTGCCTTTATGTACATCATTACCAGTATCGAGACTCAGGCGATCTGACAGCTACCTCGATGATATCAGGTGAACCGATCAAAGGCCCTCTCTATGAGAAACGCATCAAAGGTGGTGTACTAGGAGATGGTGTTAACTCTCTGATTGCGGCGATATTCAATACCTTCCCTGTGACAACCTTTAGCCAAAACAACGGTGTAATCCAGATGACGGGTATTGCCAGTCGCTATGTGGGTTTCTATGTGGGCGGCATTCTATGCCTGATGGGGCTATTCCCCGTCCTTGGTGCTATTTTTACCCAATTACCGAAGCCTGTTGTTGGCGGCGTCACGCTACTGATGTTTGCGACGGTAGCGACTGCTGGTATTCGTATCTTATCTACCGTGCAATTCACGCATCGTAATGTCTTAATCATTGCCACCTCACTGGGTCTGGCAACGGGTATCGCCTTTGTCCCTGATGTACTGTCACAAACGCCCCAGTTCTTTCAGAATATCTTTGGCTCAGCGGTAACGATGGCAGGGATTGTGGCCATCACCCTTGATATGATTTTACCTCAAAACTATGGCATCGAGTTTGATACCAAAGCACAGCATGCAAAAGACAACTTAGAACCAACGCAAGAAGTAGCATAAGGCTAAGTGTAAGCTAGGGCTGAACATATCGAAGTGTTTCGCCGTAAACGAGGTGCACAGAAAAATAGAAATAATCTGTGCACTTCGCTGATTAAGCACCTGACTTATTAAATAGGCACCCTGTCAAATAGGTACCTTGTCATTATTCAAGGCCACAGCCTTTTAAAATAAAAGGCACCAGAAAGTCTGCCGCACGTGCTTCATCTGCTGCGTCATACGCCGTCTTATCCATTAATCCAACGATTTCAATCTCGAATTCAGCATAACGTTGGGTAGTCGCCCAAATCAAAATCAGTAGTTGTAGAGGGTCAGTAATCCCAATTTTGCCTTGCTTGTGCCACTCTTTCATTACCTGTGCTTTATCGTGTACCCACTCCTTCATCGTAGTGGACATAAATTCATGCAAATGCGGTGCACCGCCGATAACTTCAATCGCAAACAATTTATGGCGACTTGGATTGACAAAGGCTTGATGTAGCTTGGTACGGACGAATTTTTCGATGACTGTTTTTGGGTCGCTATCTACTGTAATGGTTACCAAACCTTCGTTCCATTCTTGAATGATCGAACGCAGCACTGCCATGTAGAGATTCTTTTTGTTTTTAAAGTAGTAGTGAACATTGGCTTTAGGCAAGCCTGCTCTATCGGCAATACCCTGCATCGTAGCGCCGCGATAGCTTTGGAGCACAAACTCTTCTTCAGCTGCCGCTAAGATAAGCGCTTGGTTCTGTGCGCGAATGGCTTGTTGGCTACGGTGCGAGGGCGTATCAGTCACTGAGGTTTCTTCCTTTTGATTATTTTGAGTCATAGCAGTGGTATCTCACTTTAAGAGACAGGTTCGACAAAATAGTCGCTATATTTTGCTGTGTATTCTTGTATAAATACATAGATTTGATCAGCATAACCTGTTAAAGAAAAATATTTCGCATAAAACAGTTGACCAATTAGTCAGGTTTTAGCAAAATGGGAACTGTAAATCAATTACGCCGTCATTAATCACTTCTTGCCATACGTTTTGGACGGCTAAAATATCAGTGTTTCCTTAGCAAATCTGTTTCATATTGTCAGTTCACTATAACTTGAAATTATGCAAAGCGTATATAAACGCCAAAGCTCTGACTACGAACACATAGATTATCAGCTTTTGATTTTATGCAAATTAATAACTGCTAGCTTAATCAAATCATCTATGAAGCTGAAGCAACCGCTACTTATCAAAATTACTGCTTGTACCTATAAGTTTATGCAAATAATCATAAGGTATAAACCTCTATCAAACATTTATCGCCCAATACAGATAACGGGCTACCCTATTAGAAAAGGATGTCATCGTGAGCTTAACCTTAGCGCAATTCAACGACCTATCACAAGAAGTCGCCATCGCTCAGCTATTGACTTGCTGCACCAGTAAAAGCTGGGCCTATAAACTTGCAGTCGCCCGCCCTTTTGCAGACGTTGATGCACTGTTAGCAAGTAGCGACGCTATCTGGAACAAAGTACGAAATGATGAGGCTAGCCTATTAGAAGCGTTTGATGGGCATCCACAAATCGGCAACGTGGCATCTCTAAAAGAAAAATATCGCAACACACAAAGTAGCGCCGCACATGAACAATCAGGCGCTAACGATGCAGCCGATGAGGTGCTCGAAGCACTTGCCAAAGGCAATCGCGACTATCTTGATAAATTTGGTTTTATTTTTATTGTCTTTGCGACGGGTAAAAGCGCGCAGCAAATGCTGGATCTGCTATTAGCGCGCCTGCCTAATGATCGTGCTACTGAACTGGCAAATGCAGCCGCTGAACAAAATAAAATTACGCGTCTACGTTTAACTAAATTGCTAGGTAATGCTTCGACAAGCAAATAGTAGTCGCAGAGTTAGACTAGCATTTTCATCCGATTTATATTTCTTACGAATACAAAGGAAGCATTATGTCTGCCACCCTATCATCACATATCTTAGACACTCATCTTGGCAAACCTGCGGCTGATGTCGCCGTTACCTTACATCGCGTACAAGACAACGGTGCCAGCGCATTACTAGCACATGGCACAACCAATCGTGATGGCCGTGTCACACCAGACGCTTGGCAGTTTGATACAGCCATCGATAGCACAGAGCATCAGCTAAATACCGGACGCTATACCATAACGTTCGATACTCAGTCTTATTTTGATGCTCAGCAGCTAACAGCATTTTACCCGCAAGTGGTTATCGACTTCGTGATAAACGATGCCAGTCATTACCACGTGCCACTTCTGCTTAGTGCTCACGGTTATAGCACTTATCGCGGATCGTAGCTTTGGTGCTGTTTAGCTCTCTGCTTTGTTTTAGTTTTCAAGAAATACTATCAAAAGAAATTACCAAGACATTTTATTAAGACACTGTCATATTAAAGGACATTTATTACATGGGCGCCTATCTTCTCGAATGGTTGAGTTTATTTTTCCGATGGTTTCATGTTATCGCTGGGGTAGCATGGATTGGTGCATCGTTTTATTTTGTGTGGCTAGATCTAAGCCTACGCAAACCGCCACAGTGGAAAACAGACAAAGGCATTTCGGGTGATCTTTGGGCCGTCCATGGCGGCGGGTTTTATGAGATTGCCAAATACAAACTCGAACCAGAAGAGATGCCAAAGACGCTACATTGGTTTAAGTGGGAAGCTTATACCACTTGGCTGACGGGTGCGGCGATGATGTCTATCGTCTATTATGCCAATGCAACTGCCTACCTAATTGACCCAAGCAAAGTGCCTTTTACTAGTATCGGTGCCATTGCCACCAGCTTGCTTTTCTTGTTTGGTAGTTACTTCATTTATGAAGTTATCGTGCGTAGTCATTTGGGTAAAAACGCGTTTATCTTTAGTACCTTGATTTTTATCTTGCTGGTCATCGCGAGCTGGGGTTCTTACCAGCTGTTCAGTGATCGCGCCTCATTTATACATATCGGTGCTATCTTGGGCACGGTAATGGTAGGTAACGTATTCTTCGGTATTATGCCGGCTCAGCGTGCACTCGTTGACTGTGTGCGGCGCGGCGAAAAACCAGGTAAAGAAGTGGCTGAATTGGCATTACAAGCCAAAAATCGCTCACTGATGAATAACTATTTCACCCTACCGCTTATCTTTACCATGATCAGCAACCATTACCCAATGATGTATGCTCATGAGAAAGGATGGTTGGTATTGGTCTTCGTCGGTATCATCACCGCGACTGTTCGTCATTACTTTAACCAAAAGCATTTGGGTCATAAAAAACCACGCTACTTGGTTATTCCAGCCGTATTAACCGTATTGTTGATTATCTGGATGCGACCTGAACCGATTGAGCCAGCACCTGCAATGTCTGCTACTGCTTCCGTAGCACCTACAACGACTGATAGCACGCCGCCAGCTGCAAGCGCGACTACTGACTCAAGCACTGATATCGCTGCGAATGCTAATAACAATTCTAATGATAGTGCTAATAACAGTGTTAACAACGATGCAGCTACTACCGAAGCTGTACCTGTGAGCACGTCAACAGATGACGCCATGATGGATGTCGTACATACACGCTGTAGCACTTGTCATGCGGTGCAGCCAACACAACAAGGCTTCGCTGCGCCGCCAGCAGGTATTATTTTGCAGACGCCAGAAGACCTGAAAATACATAAAGCTAAAATCGTCACTGCAGTACAGACTGGCTATATGCCGCTTGGTAATATTACTCAGCTGACGGATGCGGAGCGCCAACAGCTCGTGGCCTATGCATCATCACTTTAATTTTTGATAAAAAATAACTGTCCTTTACGAGCAATATTCAAATAAATATTTAAGGCTCTAAGCGATATAGGAATATAGATAATGAGCAAAAAAATTACCAGTGACTTTGATCTGAGCACGTATCCTCGCGACCTAAAAGGCTACGCTGGCAATCCACCAAAAGCGAACTGGCCAGGCGGCGCAAAAATCGCCGTACAATTTGTATTAAACATCGAAGAAGGTGCAGAAAATAGCGTCATCCATGGCGATGGTCAATCAGAGCGTTTTTTGTCTGATATCTTAGGCACACCAGAATTTAACAACCGTCACCAGTCTATTGAGTCTGCATTCGAATACGGTAGCCGTGTCGGCGTATGGCGTGTGCTAGATGTCTTTAAAGAATATGGCGTGCCAATCACCACGTTTACCTGTGCTGCCGCTGCTGAAAAAACACCGCATATTGTCGAGCGTGTATTAGAAGATGGTCATGAGATTGCTAGTCACGGTCTACGCTGGATTACTTATCAGGATATGTACCGTGAGACGGAGCGCGAACACATTCGCTGTGCTACCCAGATATTTAAACGTATGCTCGGTGGTCAACCTCTCGGCTGGTATACAGGACGCGATAGTCCAAATACTCGTGAACTGGTCGCTGAACAAGGTGGCTATACCTATGACTCTGACTCGTACGGTGATGAGTTACCATATTGGCTCAATGTAAAAGTCCAAGACGGCAATATGATCACACGTAAACCGCACTTGGTCATACCTTATAGCCTAGAGACCAACGACATGCGTTTTTCTTCTAGCCCGGGATTCACTCATGCAGAGCCCTTCTATCAGTACCTGAAAGACAGCTTTGACACCTTATACGAAGAAGGCGAGCACACCCCTAAGATGCTGACCATTGGCTTGCATTGTCGCATTATCGGGCGTGCAGGACGCATCAAAGCGCTAAAGCAGTTTTTGCAATATATCACCAGCAAGCCTGACGTATGGATATGCCGCCGTGATGACATTGCCAAGCACTGGTACGAAAATCATCCTGCCACCTCAGACAATACTGCCAACTGGATGTAAGCTTAGGCTATTGTTCTAGTTCTGCTTAGCTAATCGAGTACTAATGAGCATAGGTTAATATATAAAATAAGCCATACATTATTAATAAACACCATTATTAAAAAAGGAATCATTGTGAGTCAAAACACTTCAGAAGTTGGACAAATTATCTCCGCAAACAATCTACCTGATACTCTGCCAGCATTCACCAAAAAATCAAACGTAGCCGACAGTCGCTTGGGTGCAAAATCCCTATTCGCTACCGATGATTTCTTTGCAGATAAAAGCCGTATTCTAAACCCTGATGCACCTATCTTTGTCGTGGGTAAGTTCGATGACAATGGTAAATGGATGGACGGCTGGGAAACACGTCGTAAGCGTCATTTGGGTTACGATTACTTGGTTATCCAACTGGCCCGCCCAACCAAAATAGCCGGTCTCGATATTGATACCAGTCATTTTACGGGTAACTTTCCATCTTCTGCCAGTGTCGATGCATTATACGCGCCCGAGCTGCTGCAGCAAGATGAAGCTGAGCTTGCTGGTCTAAACAAAGAAGACTGGGATGGTAAAAAATGGCAGGCGCTAGTGGGTATGACTCCACTACAAGGTCACAATCATGAGCTTATCGAGATTGATCATGGACAAACGGTAACCCATATTCGTTTGAATATTTATCCAGATGGTGGCGTTGCCCGACTACGGGTTTATGGTGATATTCAACTTGACGCTAGTCTGAACAAACAGAGCGAAATGCTCGATTTGGCAGGTGCGCTAAATGGTGGTCGTGCTATTGCCAGTAACGACGCGCATTTTGGTGCTGCTAGTAATTTACTATTGCCGACTAAAGCGCCTAATATGGGAGATGGCTGGGAGACTCGTCGTCGCCGTGAACCAGGCAATGATTGGAGTATCATTGCGCTAGGCCAAGCAGGTATCGTTGATTCTATCGAGATAGATACTGCTCATTTTAAAGGCAATTATCCTGATAAAGTCTCGATTCAAGCCGTCTACTCACCAAATACACCAGAGCAAACTTTAGTGACTCAGAGTATGTTTTGGGAAACCCTGCTTGAGCCGCAAAAAACCAATGCTGACGACGTTCATACTTTTAGTAAAGATAAGCTTGAGATAGACCAGCCTATCACCCATATTCGGGTCAATATCTTCCCAGATGGTGGTATCAGCCGTGTACGCGTGTATGGCAAAATTGCTGAGGCTAATACTGACAATGGTACTGATATTGATAGCAAAGAGGCTGAATAATGAGTGTCACACTAACGGCTAAGCCTTTGACCAAGGCAAACTTTGCCCCCTATGGCTCGGTCATCGAGCGCTATAGTGATAATGAGCAAACCGCTGATAATACTTATGAGATCAATAATGGCTATGCGGTTCGTCATCATGCACTTGCCGAAAGTAAACTAGACGGTGGTGCAGTTGGCATGAGTATCTTTCGAGCCAAAAAGCGTGAGAATCCGATTGCCCTTTCGGTCATGGAATATCATCCGCTTGGGACACAAGCATTTGTATCTATGGAAGGCCAAGACTATATCGTCGTAGTTGCTAAAGCTGGTGTGCCGCCGCAGTCGCCTGATGACCTAGCAGTGTTTTACGCGAAATCTCACCAAGGTGTACAGTACGATGCTAATGTCTGGCATCACCCTCTACTCGCGCTTGGGCGTGACAGTGATTTCCTAGTTGTTGATCGTATCAATGGCGAGGGTAATAATTGTCATGAGGTTGATATCACGGATTGGCATGTGTCTATTGAGTTAGAAGATGAATGCAACTAAGCTGTCGTTAAGCACAAATCAAACTGATAAAAGCCCTGTTTATGTTTAACATAAACAGGGCTTTTTCGTTATTCATATTTTTCGCTAATTTACCAAGACATGGGTTTACGATAGCGACTCACGCCTGCGACGACTGTCTGATCAATTACTCTATCATCGCCTAGCATCATTAGTACAAACAACTGCTCTTCCAGTGTTTTGGTCTGCGCCATACGTCGCTCAAGCAATGCCGTTGCACCCATATCGATGACCACAAAATCTGCTTCTTTATTGGGCATAAAGTTACCAATTTTATTATCCAATACTAGAGACTGTGCATTGCCCAAAGTAATTTGATATAGCCCTTGGTGAGCGGATAGTTGATTACTTTGTAGTTGTTGGATTTTATACGCTTCTGACAGAGTCGTCAGCATCGACAGACTCGTCCCTGCTCCAACGTCAGTGGCGATACTGACACCGGTATAACTTAACGTCTTGGGTAAATCGAATAGTCCACTACCCAAAAACAGGTTGGACGTCGGACAGTGTGATATTTGTGTGCCAGTTGCGCGCAGACGCTCATACTCAGATATTTCAAGGTGAATACCATGTGCCAAAGTCGTACGTCGACCCAGTAATCCCATCGTATCATAGACGTCTAGATAGCCTTTATGATTGGGATACAGCTGTTTCACAAAAGCTATCTCATCATGATTTTCTGCAAGATGCGTCTGCAGATAAACACTCTCGTAACTGGCATACAGCTCACCTGCCATTTGTAGTTGCTTGGGTGTCGAAGTAATAGCAAAGCGCGGGGTAATCGCCACATGCTGACGGCCGCGCTCATGCCAGTTATCAATGATGTTCTGGGTATCTCGAATGCCTTGCTCAGCAGGCACACACAAATTATCAGGCGCATTTTGATCCATCAAGACATTACCCGTGATCATACGAGTATTGAGCTTGTGACTTTCCGTAAAAAATGCGTTCACTGATTCAGGATGACTGGTAGAAAACACCATGGCGCTCGTCGTACCATTTGCCAGCAGCTGGTTTAAGAAGAACTGTGCCGTATCATGCGCTACTTTCGGATCGCCAAAATTGGCCTCGGTGACGAAAGTATAATTGTTAAGCCAGTCAAGTAATTGCTCACCGTAAGCAGCAATCATATCTATTTGCGGATAATGCACATGAGTATCGATAAAGCCTGGCATGATAAGTTTGTCACGATAATCATGTACTTTGACTACTAACTGTCCTGCTTGCTCAGTGGTATTAACATATTTCGTTAATATTGTCTCGTTATGCCCATACTCTACAATGCACCCTGTCACACCATCTACGACAAGCGCACCATCAGCGATATATTCAGGATAAACCTGTACACCTTCAATCACTGGTAGCAACGTAATGTCTCGTTCCACAGCTAATGTCTGTGAATAATCAGAGGTTGTACGCTCAGGACGATCGCTTTCGGTCAAATAGTGTAGCAGTCGAGCTTGATAGATATGTAGGGTCATTCGTAGATCTCACAATGGCTTAGTAGTCCTGAGCGTTTTGATAAATAGTACTGAGCGCTTTAATAATTTGATAAAAAGTATAAAATTTATATGAAGTGAGCCGTTCAAGGAGTAGCCTGATGATACTTCTGTAGGAGCTGTGCCACGATAGAAATCGCCACCGCCATCGGCTCTTTTCCGCCAATTTGCAATCCAATTGGCATGACCAACTGATTGACCAGTTGCTCACTGTAGCCACGCTGCATCAAACGATCTCTAAAACGCTTGGCTTTGGTTGCCGAGGCAATGCAACCTATGTAAGGTGTCAAAGTATCTGAGCATTTATCACGTGATGCACTCATGTCAGAAATAGTATCTAATGCCGCCCGTACTAACTCAAAATCAACACTATGATCATGCGTCATAACCAGAATAAAACGCTGACCACCCTGTTCGATAAATGGGCGTACAAAATCTACAGGCTCATCATCGATATGCGGACGGATATGCGCTGGTAAGTTATAAATTTTGGATTGATTAGTAGTAGATTCATCAACTAAGTAACGCTTAAACATCTCTGGGCGACTGTCCACCCAATCTACCTGACAAGGTAGCTCAGCGAGGATGGTCATTAGCGCTGATGCTACATGCCCTGCACCAAACACTAGTACTGACATCGGCGGCGTTACATTGAAGCATTCGAACATAACGGTGACGCTACCGCCGCAACACTGTGCCAATTTCGCACCTAGCGGGTAGTGCTTAGTATAGACAGCATCACGGCGTACCCCTTTAGAAGGTACTGATGCGCTTTCACCGTCAGTTTCAGCGACTTTTGGTTTTACTTCTTTTGATACCGTTGCTGCTATTTCACCATTTAATAGCTGCCGTGCAGTATTGATAACGTCATGTTCTAGACCGCCGCCGCCCAATGTGTCTACGATGCCATCTTGCGCGACGATCATCTTTGCCTGTAGCGCTCGAGGAGCAGATCCATTTACAGCCACGACTGTCGCTAACACATGAGCGATGCCGCGCTGCTGATATCGCGCTAGACCTTCATACCAGACGACTGGCGGTGCTAGCGACTCATTCACTGTGTGCAGGACCTCTTGCCCCTGCTACATTTGGATGCTCTATCGCATTAGGCTGGTCATCAGTTTGTTTCCCTTTAACTTCTTTTGGATCGATGTCTTTGGCATGACGTACGTCTTGTGGCATTGCTTTTTCATTGTAAAGGTCACTGTTCTCTTCTGCGCCTTTTACTAAACTATCAACCGTATCTGTATCTGCTTTAGTTGTTAAATCCCACGACGTGCCTTGCATGCGCATCACTGCTTTTAAGACCGCTTCTGGCGTCGCAGGCATGGTCAGCTCTGGATTCTTTTTATAATCACCAAGGCTCGCGACCGCATTATTGAGGGCACACCAAACACTGGCTGCCAACATAAACGGCGGCTCGCCAACGGCTTTAGAGTTATAAATCGTTTGTTCTTCGTTTTTGCGATCGTACAATTTGACATTCCACTGCTTAGGCAAGTCATGCGCGGTTGGGATTTTATAATTAGCAGGACTATCAGATGCGAGCTTACCTTTATCATTCCAGATCAGCTCTTCTGCCGTGAGCCAGCCCATACCTTGCACAAAACCCCCTTCAATCTGACCAATGTCAATGGCAGGGTTGATCGATTGTCCTGCATCATGCAGCACATCACAGCGTAGTACTTTGTACTCACCTGTCAACGTATCAATCTCAACCTCAGCGCAGGCAGCGCCTAAGGCAAAGTAAAAGAACGGACGTCCCCATGCTTTAGAGCGATCATAAAATATCTTCGGTGTTTTGTAGTAGCCAGTAGACGACAGACTGATACGGTTCTGGTACGACAGTTGAATCATCTCGGCAAAAGTCAGCGTTTCTTTATCGCTGATATAGACATGATTCTTTTCAAAACGTATGTCTTCTTGCGCTACTTCGAAATACTCAGCCGCAAATTCAATGATGCGCGCTTTAATGCTTAGACAAGCGTTCTGTGCTGCCTTACCATTAATATCTGTCCCTGATGACGCGGCGGTTGGTGAAGTGTTAGGCACTTTATCCGTACGTGTCGCTGATACTTTGACCGTGTCCAGATCAACGTCAAATTCATTGGCGACAATCTGGGCAATTTTTATATATAAACCCTGCCCCATCTCCGTACCACCATGATTGAGATGGATACTGCCATCAGTATAAATATGTACCAATGCGCCTGCCTGATTGAGCGTCTGTACTGTAAATGAAATACCGAATTTTACTGGCGTCAACGCAAGTCCTAAGCGTTTATCACTGCCTTCAGCCGCAGCTTTTTGATTGGCTTCTAGGATTTGTTGACGACGATTGTCATAGTCGCAATCGTCTGCCAACTTGGTCATGATGGTCGCCAAATCGAAATGCTCAATGGTTTGACCGTAATGGGTACTTTGACCATCTTGATATAAGTTTGCTAGGCGCACTTGTAGCGGATCTTGCCCTAGCGTATAGGCAATATGGTCCATCATATACTCAGCAGTCATCAGACCTTGCGGACCACCAAACCCTCGATAGGCAGTATTAGATACCGTATGTGTCTTACAGCGATGACCTGCTACATGAGCAGCTGGATAATAATAAGCATTATCACAATGAAACATCGCTCTATCGACAATAGCATCAGACAAATCTGGCGCATAGCCACACAAACCAGCCAGTTGCATGTCCACGCCCAATATACGACCAGACTCGTCTAAACCAACTTCGTAACGGTTGGCAAACTCATGGCGCTTACCTGTCACAACCATATCATCTTGGCGATCTAGACGCATACTGACAGGGACGTTATGACGCTTAACCACGATACCGCACAGACATGCCCATGCAGCGGCTTGCGTTTCTTTACCACCAAACCCGCCACCCATACGGCGCACGACTGTGTTTACCGCATGAAATGGCAGATCTGTCACTTCGGCGACCAGCTGCTGTACTTCGCTTGGATGCTGTGACGACGTGTACACTTCTAGCCCGCCATCGTCACAAGGCACGACATAAGACACTTGGCCTTCGAGATAAAAGTGTTCTTGCCCGCGCATATGAATATGACCTTCAATGCGAATCGGTGAATTCTCAAGTGCAGTCGCCGCGTCACCACGCTTCATAAAATGACTCGGACGCACAAATAACTCTTGCTCTAACGCTTTATCAATACTCAGTACCGCTGGCAATGGCTCATATTCAACCACTGCCTTGGTCGCAGCTTTTTTGGCAGCGCGATGGCTGGTCGCCACCACCACAAATAGCGTCTGACCCACATACTCTGTGATGTCATCCACCATCAGTGGCTCACCGTCGAACACCGCACCGATATCCGTCTGCGCAGGCAAATCTTTAAAACTTAAGACATCTACCACCCCATCCGCATCTCTAACAGCGCTCAAATCCATACTCAATACACGTGCGTGAGCGTGGCTACTTTTACCTACTGCCAGATGTAGCGTGCCTTGCGGTTTTGCAATATCATCCACATAAGTCGCCGTCCCCATGACATGGCTAATCGCACTATCATGCTTAGCCGAGGTACCAATTTTGTTTTTTGGCGGACGCACGCGGCGGATACTATAACTGTCAAATAAGGACGAATGATGGCTCATGGCGGATCTCTTTTATTAGGACGCTTTTATTCTTGGCAAATATAACGATAAGGCGGTATTAGCAATTTACAACTCTGCTAATTAAGCAGTCTCAGTCTGTCTACCTGCTACCAATTGCTTACCGCACTTCACCAGTAGACGCTGTACCACATGTGAGCGATATTCACGGCTGGCTCTGACATCGGTCATAGGCGTAACGTCTGCAGACAAGACTTGTGCTGCTTGCTCAAAACTCGCAACTTCAGCCGCTTGCCCAACGAGCGCTTGCTGACAGGTTGTGGCTAATAACGGTATGGCAGCCATGCCACCAAGCCCAAGCTTTGCATTCTCTATCGTCATGCCATCTGTTGATACATCGATTCGCGCCGCTAGTAAACAAGCAGAAATATCATCCTCATAACGTTTGCTAATTTTATGAATAAATAAGTGCTGATTGTCATGCATCAGAGGAATATGGATAGCGACTACGTAACTGCCTGCTTGCAGTTTGGTCTTTTTATAATCTAAGAAAAATTCTGATAAAGGTATGATCTCATCCGTATAAATCGAATCGCTATTATCTAAATTTTCACCTGATTCTTTACGATTAGGCGCGCAATAACGCAGCTGAATTGACGCATCTAACGCCAATAAAATCGGTGGTAAATCACCAATTGGAGAAGCGTTGGCTATATTGCCGCCGATGGTGCCCATATTACGGATTTGCGGAGAGGCAATACGCTCAAATACTTGCGCAAAGCTTGGAAAATACTGCTCAAGCACAGGCAACATCTGCTGATAGCTCATGCCAGCGCCCAGTACTAGTGTTTGACTAGAACTTTGCTCGTTATCCGATTCTTCATTGCTTGAGTCAGACTTTGCGTCAAATAATGACCATGATTTTAGTGCCTCAACAGCTGAAAGCTGGATAATGACCTCGTGATCGACTAAGTGCTGAGTTACGCTCAATCCCAAGTCCGTACCGCCTGCCCAAATCGTAGCCTGCGGATAGGCCGCTAATACTTGATTGAGTTCATCTAGTGACTTGGGCATATATAACTGTCGCCCAGCATCACTGATTGCAGGGGCAATACCATGTGGTTCTTGATTTTTTTGTTCAGCTGGCACGTTTCCAGATACTGCTGATTCTTTTGTACTACGCATCGCGTCTGTGGCTAGACTGATAGTCAAGTCTTTCACCGCTGAATGCTCCGCCTCTCTCTGCTGACCGATATCGCTCATCAATAGGCCTGCCTCGATAATCGGTCGATAGCCTGTACAGCGACATAGGTTGCCAGATATTGAAGCAACCACTTCATCGTAACTTAATTGCTTGGTATCCTTCTGACTTGCTGCTTCTTGACTTGTCTGCATACGATTGTTTTCGTAAACACAAGCCAGCGACATCACAAACCCAGGCGTGCAAAAACCGCACTGCGACCCGTGACATTCAACCATCGCTTGCTGCGCTGGATGCAGCAGAGCACGTTCTGGATGATGCTCAGGATTATCTGCCAAATAAGAAGCCGTCATCAGATGATGACCATCCATGAGCGACACTAGCGTAATGCAGGAGTTGATCGTATAGAACGGTGGCGTAGCATTTTTTTCGTCGCCATTTTCATCATTAAGCGCTGGCTGGCTAGCGTTAGGCAGGCGCTGAACCATCACAGTACAGGCACCGCAATCACCACTACCACAGCCTTCCTTCGTATCCGTCTGGCCTTCATGCAATCGTAGATACTCAAGCACCGTCGTATTAGGGTTAAGCTGGGTTAGCTCGTGGCGTTTCCCATTTAAGTAAAAACTAATCATAGCAAGACTCGGCTAAAATAAAATAATGAAGATAAGCATAAGGCTTAAGGAGTTTGATGGTTTAAATGCTGAACGTAAGCACTTGGTTTACATCATGCTGCAACTTTTTAAGTACGGTTATTCTGTTTTATTTGCTAATACATTCTTAAGAGATAAAAAAATCAGCACAGCGCACTTTTTATATCAGGTAAATCGGTTGCAAATATCAGCAAGCATCGAACAATTTTGTTAGAAAACTCGTACTATAGGATACTTGACTATTTGGTCAGCTTTCAACATATTATCACTATTCTTATTTATAACACAACCCGTTAAAATGCCTATAGATACTATCGAACAGTTGGCAAATAATTGGTGAATAACTTAAATCTAAGGGAATATCTATACGGTTTGTAGATTTTATTCATTACTCAGCCACTCAAAACCAGACACTGTTTTTATAAATATTTCTAATTTTATACATAGTGAATAATAAAGCTGAGCGTTAGATAAGCCATACTATAAACAGCGAGATAGCCTGCGTAAAAACAGTACCGAATACATATATCGCCTTTAAACTGCTATCAGCAGCTGATTTTTATATATAATGTCTGCAAATAAGCCTGACTCTTCACTGTTGTGACTTCTAATGATAAGTAATCGTGACATATCGTTGGGCTAAAATCGTTTTTGAGATATTACTATGAAGTCATTTGCCTTTACCTATTTGCTAGTGGCAACGATGTTGTTAGGAGGTTGTCAATCGTTTCAATTCGTTGACAGTCCTATCCCCGTGAAGCCCGCCCCTATTAAGCTTGTTACTCCATAAAAATCCTAGCACTTAATAGAACTTACCGCTCAATAAAAATTGGCGCAAAAAAAAGCAGACATCAATAATGTCTGCTTTTTTATTCGATCGCTCTGTCGGTTCTAGCTGTTTTTATAGCTTAGCATCAGCTGGTTGATGCTTAATAATCGTTTTGGCTAGATGATCACCAAACCAAATAGCAGTATCAATATCGCCCGAACCTGGTGTCTCTTCAGGTGGGCCATCAAGCGACTGAGTCATCAAACCCAAAAAGCTAGACAGACGGTTTAAGTCGTGAGCCTCATGACCTGTCGGCATCAATGGCAGACCAATCCAATTCATACCATGTTGCATCGCATATAGAGAAATCTGCTGCAATACAGCAAGTTTATCACCGCTCAGGCCGCCCGAATTGGCAAACGCTGCTGCCCATTTACCTTCCCATTTACGATGATACCAACGCTTGGATGTCTCATCCATAAAGGTCTTAAACTCAGCCGTCACACTGCCCATATACACCGCACTACCAAAAACCAGCAAATCTGCCTGATCTAAGTAGTCCCAATCAACATCATACACATCGACAGCCTTGGCTTGCGCTTCTGGCAATTGCTGATGCGCACCTTGTACTATCGCCTCAGCGACACGCTTGGTATGACCATAATTACTATGGAAAATAACGGCGATTGAAACATTAGGCGCGTTATCAGTAGATGTAGAGGTGTTAGACGATTTAGCAGGTGTATTCATACGTACTCTAATAATAAATAATTGGTTGAATATAAACTTACAAAATATTGGATACTTAGCCACAATCGATAGTTAGTGGCCTCACTTTCACGATAAATGCTTATCGATAGCTCAAGCTCTTAAGCTTTCAGGCGATACAATAGAATCGAGCCGAGCAACGTTTCTTTGAGTCAATTTAACTGGTAAAAACATCAATAATGATAGAGCAATCGCATAGTCTTTAATTGCACTGTCTATAACTGCATAGTCTTTAATTACATAGTCTCTATACGGCAGCATATACATACCAGTATATATGCGATGAAATTCATTGAATTCAAGTCCATTGTATCAGACGTATTTTTGTTTTTAAGTTATTTATTAAAGTCTGACTAATCAGAGCACATATACTTTTAATATATTTTATATAAATGGGTCAGTCGCATTAACTGATAATATGACACAAACAAATTCCTGATACCTAATAAACCTATAATTATCAGTACTATAGACAACTATTGATATCAGGTCATATACACAGCGGTTTATTTATTCCATATCATCATATACTAATTCTACTTTTTCTAACCACTTCGTATTTACATTAATGACAATAGGATTATGCTGTAACGCTTCTTACTGCTTAATCAAATCAATCGAATTAACAGAAATACAGTTTCCAATCCTGCAAACCTGCGTAACTATACTCATATAAATTCTTATAAAAATGATATCTGATAACATCATCGGATAAGGAAGCTATTACCTTGACTACTCTCGTTCAACCTGTAAATGACACAAAAGACCCTATCGTTAGAGATGATCTGGCCCTAAACGCACCGCAAAAACCCTTAATTATGGGTGGTGGCATCGTAGGATTGATGGTGCTCGCGTATCTATTGGCCACTCAACATATCTCTCAATCATTGCTACTTGGCATAGGTCTTTTGTTAGGCTATACCCTTTTTCATGCCCGCTTTGGCTTTACCTCTGCTTTTAGACGTATGATGGCAGTGGGCAACGGTCAAGCGATGCGCTCTCACATGCTAATGTTGGCGGTTGCTGTCACGCTGTTTGCGCCAATCCTTGCTTATGGCACGACGCTATTTGGCGGTCCTGTCGCAGGTTATGTCGCGCCATTAGGGGTCAGTCTAGTTGTAGGCGCATTTGTATTTGGTATCGGCATGCAATTGGGCGGCGGCTGTGCTTCTGGTACGCTCTATGCGGTAGGCGGTGGACGCTCTGTTATGTTCATCACCTTTATTTTCTTCATAGTGGGTGCCACGATTGGTGCTTATCACTTGCCATTCTGGACAGAAGATATGCCCGCTTACGCGCCTTTCTCTTTGGCAACCTCTACAGGTCTTGGTTATACAGGGGCATGGCTGGTGTCGCTGGCCATATTCGGCATTATCGCATGGGTGACGTTAGTCGTTGAGAAAAAAAGAAACGCACCAAAGATGGCGCCCGTACCTTCTGAGTCTGGTTGGAAACGAATCTTTCGTGGTTCTTGGCCGCTTTTTGCTGCCGCAATCGTTCTGGCTTTACTTAACGGTCTGACATTACTTACACGTGGTCAACCGTGGGGCATTACGTCAGCATTTACATTGTGGGGCTCTAAAATTGCAAGCGGCTTTGGCATGGATGTGGCTAGCTGGGGCTATTGGCAAGGCGCTAATGCAGCAGCGCTTGAAGCCTCTATATTTGCTGACTCAACCACTGTATTAAATATCGGCATTATTATTGGCGCGTTTATCGCCTCTGCTGCGGGTGGTTTGTTTAAGTTTACTAAGATTACTGCCGGTAACTTTGCAGCATCAGTCATCGGCGGATTGATGATGGGATATGGCGCCCGTCTAGCGTTCGGTTGTAATATCGGCGCTTACTTTGGTGGTATCGCCTCTTTTAGCTTACATGGTTATATCTGGGGCATACTGGCAATGGCAGGTACGTTCTTGGCACTATATTTACGTCCTCTATTTGGCCTATCAGTGCCAAAATCTAGCGACTCCGTTTGTTAATACAGATTTTGTATTAATACAGACCTTATGTTAATACGAATGTAGCACTCAAATAAAAAACAGCAGAATAATCTGCTGTTTTTTGTTGTTTATCACTTCCTTGCCACTACTCATTATTATATAGCCAAAGAAATCTAAAACAGCTACAAGGCAGCCGACCGTAGATTGTACAACTAGTACATCTAGGGAGGGTAACACCGTAGCGGTTTAGTAGTTCGCTGACTATAAAGCTGCTAGCGACGGACGATGACCAGCGCCATCCGACCCGTTGCAGGTTGCTGCATATGAGTCTGGCGGCGATACGAGTAATAGTGAGTATCTGCGTAACTACAGTCAACAGGTAAATCATTCACAACTGTAGCACCAGCAGCTTCTAACTGCATGGCAGCAAGCTTGGGTAAATCCAACTTTATCTTGTCATCATAAGACGATATGGAAAATAGAGACACAAAGTTATCGATATGCGTCTCTGGCAACGTCTGATTGGCTATACACCCAGCCAATAGCTTATCGCGAACGTCTGTATTTACTTCATAATTTTCCTGACTGATACAAACGCCTATCCAAGCTTGTATAGGGCCTGAATCGGTAAAGCGATTAACAGTTTCTTGTATCACACCGCAGGCCAATCCTTGCCAGCCTGCATGAATCGCTGCGATTTTGCCACTGGTAGGTTGATATAACACGATAGGCACACAATCTGCCGTCATGATTGCCAGACCGCGACCATTTTGTTGACTGACCATCGCATCAGCAGACAGTGGCGCCATATTCAGTGTAGTAGCATCGACATCATGAATATGTTTACCATGAACCTGACTGACCCAATGTAAGCGATTAATAGCCTCATGCTGCTCATTTTGTGCAGACTTATCTGTCAGTTGCTCATTGATAGCAGCCAATAGACTCATGCGGTTATCTAATACTTGCAGTGCATTATCATTGACATGCAGACCTAGATTTAGCTCGCCGTAATTTGACTGACCCTCATACCCTGTACGCTGGTTTTTAGCAGCAGAATCATCAATATCATCATGCACAAAAGCAGCCGTCTGAAAAACAGCCACATTATCAATTTGCGCAATCATTGTCATCGGGAACGTGTTCGTCATGGCTGCTCGCTCTCACCTCTCATCTAGTAAACGTTAGCGTTTACTCTTCATAATAACCGTCGCTTAGTACTGCCATGAGTTTTTGCATGTCTTCAGGTAGTGGCGTCGTGACTTCAATGTCTTCACCTGTCGTCGGATGTACAAATCCTAACGTATAGGCGTGCAATGCTTGGCGCGGGAAATTATTGATAGCTTGACGCTGGGCTTCTGTCAACCCAGAGCGCAACTGACGACGGCCACCATAGACACGGTCACCGACTAATGGATAAGTAATATGACTTAGATGCACACGAATTTGATGCGTACGTCCGGTCTCAAGTCCGACATCTAGTAGACAGTAATTTTCGTTCAATGGTGTGACATTTAGCAGATGCGTTACCGCTTCGCGACCAGCGGTCATCACCGTCATTTTAGTACGCTGATTGCGATGTCGACCAATCGGCGCATCGATACGACGATGACGAGATAAACTTGCTTGGTCCCCTGCCACCACACACTTATAGTGACGATAAACAGACTTGTCTTTTAGTTGTTCCATCAGTGCCATCTGAGCAGGTTTGGTTTTGCCAATCAATAGCAATCCAGAGGTGTCTTTATCAATACGGTGTACGAGACCTGCACGCGGTAAATGATGCTGCTGAGGATAATGATATAGCAATGCATTGACCAAGGTGCCGTTTTGATTACCCGCGCCTGGATGAACCACCATACCGACAGGTTTATTGATTACCAATACGTCATCATCTTCATAGACAACATCGATATCTATGTTTTCTGGTTGGTCTTCACCATGCTGCTGTAACGTCGTTGATAGATGCAATACGTCATCTGCTTTGACACGGACTTTCGGTTTTTGAACACTGCCGTTATAGAGCAGACTGCCGTCAGTAATCCAGTTCTGAAGTTGTACACGCGAAAAGTCTGAAAACGCTTGTGAGGCGACCTTATCAATACGCAGACCAGCTTGATCTTCTGTGACCACATGCGTCATATCTACAATCACTGGTACAGCTTGACCCGCTACTGGGGCTTCATCGTCGTCACCGTCCATGTCGCTGTCATCAATATCATTATCATCAATGTCGCTATCGTTCAGATCATTACCATCATCGATGAGCAACTCTTCATTATCAAGCGCATCATCATGCACTTGATCACTCATCATTGGTTGATTATCAGGTAGCTCATTATTGTTCAAAACATCATTTGGCATTGGTGACTCTTGTGCTGATGAATCAGTATCTAGCGATTGATTCGGTGATAAATTGGTAGTCATGGCATCATTATTCATAGCGGATTGATACATGGCAAAGTCCCTAACAGTGTTTTGTAAGGTGACTTCGAAGATAGTATTATAAATAGCAGTATAAAAAATTGTCGTTTTTTGATTATCGTTTCTTGCCTATAAATAGTAGATAACCACCTTTAAGGTACAAAAAAAGCGAAGACAATACCGCTCTAGTGTATCATGTCGCACGCATAAGCCCTATAGAAGCTGCATGCTATCTGTTAATTTTTGAGCATACCTTTGGGCTGTAAGATGCCTCGCTTAACTCTCTAGAACATGACATTGCTGTAATTTACTGTATATTTACTCATGCTAGCGACATTCGATATCGCTCGTGACAGCCGCTCATGTTAAACTGCCTATACAATATAGATGGCGAAAAAATAGACGTAGCAAATGTTATTCTATAAAGTATAGCCATGTTTTGCTGTATGCTATGGCACTGTATGCGAATGCCGTACTTAGATACAGTTTGAAAATAGCATTGAGTTTTGTTGATCATGTTTGCCATTTAAACCGTTTGATTATGGTTGAATGCATGTGGTCTATGACTGGCTTACTATAAAAGCGCTATGTATCAGACCCAATCTATCAGTACAATACGTCATAAAAAAAACTGCATTCGATAAAAAATTTTTGCTGGTGGATCGCTGACTATTTAGCATCGTTTTTTATCACTAACCTTTTATATAGCATGATAGCGCCGCTGCTATTATGCGTCTTGTGTCGGAGAAGAAGTATGCAAGCTGTTGGCAATACGTTTATCAAACTGTCCTCAATAACCCTACTGGCGCTTAGCGTCAACCTAGTGGGTTGCCAGACTTTCAAAAATCTAACTGGCGCCAAAGATGGCGAGGCAGTAGAAACAGCTGAAAAATCAGAGCAAGGGTATTATAACGAGGCCGTCAATCAGATTGACAAAGGTCACTATATCCAAGGTATCGAAGAGCTGACCAATCTGCGCACATTCTACCCAACCGGACAGTACGCTGAGCAAGCCTTGCTGGACATGATGTATGCACAATACGAAGGCGACAAGTATGAAATGGCAGCAGCAAGTGCTGAGCAGTTTATCCGTCTCTACCCATCTAACCCACAAGTCAGCTACGCCTACTATGTGCGCGGCGTTGCCAATATGGAAGGTTCATCTGAGAGCCTAAAGCTCTTTAAGCTGAACCAAGCTGAGCGTGATACTGCGTATTTGCGTATTGCCTTTGCCAACTTCCAAGAGCTTATCAATAAATATCCAAACAGCCCGTATGCACCAGATGCCGCTCAGCGTATGACGTTCATTTACAATCAGTTTGCTGAGAGCGAAATGAGCGCAGCCAACTGGTATATCGAGCGTGAAGCTTATGTAGCAGCGGTCAACCGTGCCAAATGGGTATTCCAGTATTACCCGCTAAGTGAATCAACCCCAGATGCTCTTGCGGTACTAGCCTATAGCCATGAAAAACTGGGTCTAACCGATTTGGCCAATGAATACAAAACGCTGTTGCAGATCAACTACCCAGAAATGCTAACCAGTAATGGTAGTGTGAAATTGAGTACCAAACGTGACCGTACTTGGCTCAACAAGATCACCTTTGGCAAGCTTGGTCGTTCGAACACGACTGACAAATCAGTCGCGTCTGGCGAGTATAACGGCGCCACCAAGACACAAATGATTCGTAATGCAGCCCAGTTGAGACTAGCAGGGACTAACACGACGCCTGCCAATACTCCAGTCGCCAATAATGCTGCTGCGCGTAATGGTATTAGCGTAGGCTTAGGTCTGCCTGAAGCATCAGCTGAGCGCGTGACCAGCCAATCAAGTACTGGCTCGACTGCACGAGAAGCCAACGTCGATCCCCTAAATACCAATCCAACACGTCGCACTACGTTAAATGACGACAGTGTGAGTGATATGGATAATAATTGATTACGTTAAGTCTTTTAGCCTAACTAACACAGTCTGTATTCATTGATAATAAGGCCAACATTATGTTGGCCTTATTTTTCTAGCAGTATCTTATTACCTCTGCCCCAACATAATCGACCTATGGTAAACTGTTTTTTGTATGAGCATTCCTAACCATATTCTTGAACAATTAAATAGCCAAGCTGACCTGATCAGTATCATTGGCAAACACACCACGCTTAAACGCGCTGGTAGTGAATATAAAGGCTGCTGCCCTTTTCACGGTGAAAAATCGCCTTCCTTTTATGTTAATCCACAAAAAAACATCTATCACTGCTTTGGCTGTAGCGTCGGTGGCAATGCCATCAGTTTTTTGCGTGATTATGAAAATTTGACATTTATTGAAGCTGTTAATGAACTATCAAAGCAAACAGGCATTGAAGTACCGAAAGAAGAACAGCAAAACGTTAGTTATCAACGTCGCGCACCCAAACCTATTGCACCGCCGCCTGTGCACAATGTGCCTAGCCCAACTGTAGAACATAGCAAAGCAAAGCAAGATGGTACAAATCAAGCCAACAACCATCAAAATAATCGTCAAGAGATTTATCAAGACAGTCATCAAAACAATGTCGCCCAAAGCGACCAAAATTACATCGATCAGCCCAGTTATGATGACAATCAGGGCTATGAGAATTTCCCACCGTTAGACGCTTATGATTCAGCGCCCTATTCGATAGACTCGTATTCCTCAGAGCCGTATTCACCAAACCATTCAGATGACAGTGGCTATCCGCCAGCATGGCTGACAGATACCGATACTAGCGCTGGTATGCATGATGCTCATAACATTGAGCAAAGCGATGATAAAGATGGCAACCTGTATGAGCTGCTAGAGCAAATCCAGCAGTTCTATCAGCACAATCTGACCACGCATCCCCATGCCAAACACTACTTTTTATCGCGCGGTATTACAGAAGATATCTTTGAGACCTTTGGTCTTGGCTATGCGCCATTTGGTTGGCAGCATCTTGAGCATCAATTTCCGCAGGATATTGATGGTCTAAAAGCCTTAGGATTGGTACGTCAATCAGAGTCTGGCCGCGACTACGATCTATTGCGCGACCGAGTCATCTTCCCAATTCGTGATAATCAAGGCCGCACCATTGGCTTTGGTGGTCGGGCGCTCGATGACGAAGTAAAACCTAAATATATTAACTCCTCAGACTCGCCCGTCTTTCATAAGCAGCATGTACTATACGGCTATTATGAATCACGTCAGCAGCGCGCAGACAGTTGGTTGGTCGTCGAGGGCTATATGGATGTTATAGCCCTTTATCAAGCAGGTATCTATGGGGCAATCGCCTCGATGGGTACAGCGATTAATGAAAGCCAAATATCACGTCTACTGACACTCAATCCAACGCTTACTTTGAGCTTTGATGGAGATAGCGCAGGCCAAAAAGCGGCTTGGCGTACACTTGAAGTTGCGCTGCCTGTATTGGCCGATGATAAAGAGTTGCGGTTTTTAACCCTGCCTAACAATCATGATCCTGATACTTTTATTAAGAGTCAGGGCAGCGATGCCATGCGTGAGCAAATCGCTAATGCCATGCCGCTATCACAGTATATTTTTGCATACTTGAGTGAGCGTTATGACATGAGTCTGGCTGAAGGCAAAGCCAAGCTTATGTCTCAAGTACGCTCGCTGACGACTGCGTTACCCAAAGGCAGTAGCTTTCGCTATTTGCTCAACAATGACGTTTATCAAAAGCTTGGCGGCAGGCGCAGTCAGAATGTCGAGGCCAAAGATGCGCTGCTAGATTTTGATGGTGATATGACCATCAGTCAGCAATTGCAGCTGTGCTTTTTGTTTCAGCCGCGCGCGTTAATCGATGACCCTATTGAGTCGATTTGGCAACAGTCAGGGATTAATGGCTTACACCTACCTGCTCATATCAAACAAAAAGCATCGCCTGATACGCTGCGTCCTCTTGCGTGGGAAGACTTGCAAGATGCTGCTCTGCTAGATATCGTAAGTACTATCAAGCGCTGTCTTAATTACCTACCAAAAGATGTCAATGCAGCGGCGCATTTTATCTTATCAAACGTAAAGCCTGCGACCCAAGACATGCTTAGCCGTAATTGGGGCGGCTTCTATAAAGCGCTAACCGCACGTAATATTCTGGGGCTTGATGGCCTAATCGAAGAGCTAGTCAGCCAGCTGCTTGAGCGCAATATGAAGAAAAAAATACAAGAGCTGATACAGAACCCTGATCATATTAAGCTTGCGATCGTCCGTAAACAAACCCAATTATTGAATGATTGGCTACGCGCACAGCAGGCAGAGCAATCGGCACAGATGGTCACTGTGCAGTCTTAATGTTTAATTTCAAATGTTGACCCTTTAAAAGTCTAGCAGCTGCCCCCACTACTAATGATTATGCCCAGTAGCATGAGTCGCTCCTAAATCATTTAGCTGATGGCAAATAATCAGTAAAAAATGGTCGGTAGCTATCACTAGCTCGTGCTTGACGACTGTGGTCTGTGTTAAACTGTGTCGCTGTATATTGACAGCACTGCTTGGTGAATGATTGTGAGCATGCATCGTTAAGCACAAATTTTAGGTATTATTTTTACGTATCAGCTTTTAGATACTATTTTTGAGTATTAAATTTTAAGTACTATATTTTTTTGGGTACTGTATTGAAGTCTTTTTAGCTTTTCTAATTTTTAGCTGTTTATCAGCATTGTTATTGTAGTGTTTTGAGCCTTTATTCATATCAACTCATTTTTGATATTATTGACAACCTCTACGCCATATTTTGATCAATCGATTGATAAGATCAACGCAAAGAGCGAGCGATAGCGTGTCACAATATAAAAATGTCCGATGCAAGTAAGCGAGTATTTATGAACGATAAGTCAGTTTCTAAGTCCACATCTCAACTGGCCACCTTAATCCAAATGGGCAAAGAGCAAGGGTATCTTACCTACGCTGAGGTGAATGACCAGCTGCCCGACTCTATTACCGAAAGCGATCAGATCGAAGACATTGTGCAAATGCTGACCGATGTCGGTATCAAAATCTTTGAATCAGCTCCTGATGCCGATGACATCTTGATGAACGATGATTCAAGTGATGATGATATGGCAGCAGATGAGGCAGCGGCAGTACTCGCCTCTGTTGAAACTGAGCCTGGTCGTACCACTGATCCTGTACGTATGTATATGCGTGAAATGGGTACGGTTGACCTACTAACTCGCGAAGGCGAAATTGCCATTGCTAAGCGTATCGAAGAAGGTATTCGTGATGTACAGCATGCCATGTCTTACTGGCCTGGTACCGTACAGTTTGTCCTTGACGAGTATCAAAAAGTCCAAGACGGCGAAAAAAAGCTATCTGACGTCATCACTGGTTTCTTAGACCCTGAGACCGAAGAAGACAAAATCGCAGCTCAAGAAGCAAAGGAAGCGGCGAAAGAAGAGCGTGAGCGCATCAAAGAAGAAAAAGAAAACCCACCGGTTATCAAAGCTAAGGTCAATGCGAAAGCAGCCGCGCTTGATAATGACGACGAAGATGAAGATGACGTTGAAGACGAAGCTGAAGAAGAAACCAGCGGTCTTGATCCAGAAGAAGTTCGTTTACGCCTAGAAGAGATCGAGCATCTATTTATCAAAGCTAAGCAAGCATTGCTTGATTATGGCCGTGGTAGTGTACAGGCTGATACAGCATATGCCCTACTTGCTGAACGCTTTATGATGTTAAAGCTAAACAATCGCTTGTCAGACCAAGTCATGGCTATCATGCATGACGTCTATGACGACGTGCGTAAGCAAGAGCGTCAGATCATGCGTTTGGTGATTCGCCGTGGTCGTATGCCGCGTGAAGAGTTCCGTAAGACCTTCCCTAGCAATGAAACCAATGTTGATTGGTTGATTGAACGTATCAAAGGTAAGCCTGCATTTGCTGGTACGCTAGAAAAAGTCACTGATGACGTTATTTTATTACAACGTCGTATCCGTGATTATGAGCAGCAGCTCGATATGAAAATCCACGATATGAAAGATGTGGCACGTCGCATGGCTGTTGGTGAAGCAAAAGCTCGCCGCGCGAAAAAAGAAATGGTTGAAGCTAACCTACGTCTGGTTATCTCTATCGCCAAAAAATATACCAATCGTGGTCTACAGTTCTTGGATCTTATCCAAGAAGGTAACATCGGTCTGATGAAAGCCGTTGATAAGTTTGAATATCGCCGTGGTTATAAGTTCTCGACCTATGCCACATGGTGGATTCGTCAGGCGATTACCCGCTCTATTGCTGACCAAGCGCGCACCATTCGTATTCCTGTGCATATGATTGAGACCATCAACAAAATCAACCGTGTCTCACGTCAATTGCTACAAGAAATGGGGCGCGAGCCAACACCTGAGGAATTAGGCGAACGCTTAGAGATGGACGAAGTTAAAGTCCGTAAAGTACTGAAAATTGCCAAAGAACCTATCTCTATGGAAACTCCGATCGGTGATGATGAAGATTCGCACCTAGGTGATTTTATCGAAGATGGTACGATTTCAAGCCCTGTTGATGATGCGACTGCTGCTGGTCTGCAAGAAGCAACTCGTGATGTACTCGGCAACCTGACTGAGCGTGAAGCGCGTGTCCTAAAAATGCGTTTCGGTATCGATATGCCAACCGATCATACTCTAGAAGAAGTCGGTAAACAGTTCGATGTAACGCGTGAGCGTATTCGTCAGATTGAGGCGAAAGCATTGCGTAAATTGCGTCATCCATCACGTTCTGAACACTTGCGCTCTTTCCTTGAAAATGACTAAATTTTCAGAAAAATATTGAGCCTAGCTAATAGGATTTTGATAATCGTTAAAAATAAAAAAGCTGAGTATATCTCAGCTTTTTTTATGCCTGCTTTTTAATCCTCGAAATTATTAATTACAGCGTTTGTTAATTACAATTTTTTTTAATTGCAAAGCTATTTAATTATAAAGCTTCTTAATTGCAAAGCCTCCTAGTCATAAATCCCTTTAATCCGAGAGCTCCTCGTTCAATATATCCCTATTTTCTTTACCTTCTACTACCTTCTTTCATTAAAAATTATCTAATTATAGACACAGACTCTCCTTTAAAAATCACTTTATAGTTGACACTATCAACCTTATTCTATATAGTTGCTTCTATCAACTATATCAAAGAGTTTTTATGTCTAACAATTCATTGAGCGAAACACTACATCAATTGATGCATACCTATACCAACCTGCTGCTAGAAGGCATTCGTCAGCAAGGTGTCGAGTTGTCCGTGACCAATATCAGAACCTTAAAAGGTGCTTGTTATAACCCCAATAGCACTGCGCTATCTATCTCTAAACATATGCAGCGAGACAAAGCGCAAATCACTCGTGCCTTAAATGACCTTTTGGCGGCTGAGCTAATCTTGAAGACAGATAACCCGCTTGATGGTCGAAGCCAATTACTACAGCTGACCTCTAAAGGCGAAGAACTTATGACAAAGCTTGATGCAGCAGAAGAATGGACAAGGCAGCAATTAACGAAAGATTTAAGCCTCGTAGAGCTTGCGTTATTTTTCCGTGTCAGTCGCACCATGATAGACAACGTTGGCAGCAGCAAGACTACCGATAAATAAGTAAGGACAGATCCGTATGAATAACACAATAAATCAAAAACCAGTACGCGAAATCATGACCGTGGCTCACAAGCAAATGATTACTCCGCACTACATCCGTATATACCTCACAGGCCAAGCAGATACTATTGCCAATATCGCGACCATGACAGTTGGCGCAAATAACAAAGTACTTATCCCTGTCGATAAAGCTCAGCCAATTGACCTAAATGACAATACTACTTTTGTAGTTCGCACTTATACTCATCGCGGCGCTGATGTAGCAAAACAACAGATCTGGATTGATTTTGTCGCTCATGGTGACGAGGCGCCTGCTTCAGGTTGGGCCACTCATGCTGAGGTTGGCGACGAGATCGGTATCTTAATGAAGCCTAAAACCAAAGCGCTTTGTCCTGATGCAGATTATTTTCTACTGATTGGCGATGCCACAGCGATACCAGTGCTCGGCTCAATATTAGAAAGCTTGCCTGCCAGTGCGACTGGTCAATGCATCATTGGAGTGCACGGTACAGAAGATGAGCAAGAATTGCCGACAGCGGCCAATATCACCATGACATGGTTACATAACCCAGATCCAACACAAGGCAGTCAATTAATCGACACAGTAAAATCTCTCACATTACCAACTGTAGAACAGAGCCGTTTTGCTTATATCGCTAGCGAATTCTCATCTGTCAAAGCCCTACGTCATTACCTAAAGGTCGAGCAACAGTGGTCTAAAGATGAACTATATGCCTTTTCTTACTGGAAAGCAGGTGTTGCAGAAGACCAGTCTGTAAGCGATCGACAAGCAGAAAAAAACACCGACTAAGTAATTGCTCTTTATGATAGGAAAATGACTATGGCTCCAAATACTATGCCGTCAAATACCGAGACCCTGCTCATTGATGGCTCTAAAAGTGGTGGCGCTAAGAATGATGGCACTAAAAAAACACCATTGCTCTACAAAGTGTTATTAATACTTGCCTTAATGACTGTCATAGGTGGTCTCTTAACAGGTGTGATGACCTATATGAATGTCGGATATTCCGATACATTTTTTATAGACTGGTCTAGAGCGCTACTAGCGGCGTATGCGATCATGCCGATTGGCTTTTTACTGATGGGTCTGGTCACAAAATTTATTAATCACAAGCTACCTAATTACCAAAGCGTACAAACGCAATCTCATCACAGGTGTAGTGATGGCTTGCATAATGGAGTCTATGCTGGCCTTTAGTACTGCCTCAAAGACGATCGGTTTTGCTAATCAGACAGCATTTTTGAACGGTTGGTTAGAAGGATTTCTAGTTGCATTACCAGTAGGATTGACATTAATGGTCATTGTTTCTATGACTATTAAACCAAAAATTGAGGCATTTCTAAAAAGCTAAGATATCACAACTATGCTTATTAGGTTTTTCGGTACTCTACCGCGATGCTAACCAAATTAATAAAAAAGCTTAATAAAATTTAAGAACATAAAGCATCAAGGACGTGTTGAATATTCAACACGCCCTTGTCATGTCAGAAACTTTCTAATACTATTTTACTGCTGGTTTGGCAAAGAACTAACGTGTATTTAATAAGTCAGTCGTAACAACTTTTAGTGTTAAGTTCGATTTGAAACAGTCTTTTTTTACCCGTCATATATTGTTACTATTCGACAATATTCCGATGACTAGACAGTACAACTGTCATAATTAAGCTAGTTTTGGCTGTATACTCTACTGTTATAGAAACGTATAGTCAGAATATAAACGCTAATTATAAGCAGTATCCTACTAGTAGCCGTTTATTTGTATATGGTTGGCACATTGGCGGTAAATAAACACTACTCCGCTTTAGTGTTTATACTTATAATGAGTAAACTAAAAACCTAATGTTCCACTCTGACAGTTGTTGATTATTAACTAGGTATCGATATCACACATTTTATGAATACAGAAAACATAATATCTGCACTTAACAACCCCATGCGTCGTCAAATCATAAAGTGGTTGAAGGACAGGTCGAACTTTCCAGCGTCATTACCAGAGCATGCTAATCTGGATGGTGTATGCGTCAGTTACATCCAAGAAAAAGCTGGATTGTCGCAATCAACCATTTCAAATTATATGGGTGTGTTAAAAAAAGCAGGATTGGTTACGTCCGAACGCCATGGACAATGGACGTTTTATCAGCGTCATGAAGCTAACATCGAAGCATTTCTCAATGAAGTTGAAAAAGAGCTGTTGAAGCTTTAAAAATTTCTCATAATCTTTAGAGCTATTTTTCTTTGTTAAAAAACATCTAGATATTTCAATATAACGATTAACTATCTTCATACCGCATCATCCAAACCAGTACTTCTTCCCTTCTAGCTATTCCTTCTCTTCTGCCATCCTATTAGCTTGTAAAAACTTTATCCATAAAAGAATATAGTCTTCTAATCAGGTTTTAATCTGCATAAAAAAAGCCGAGATATACTCAGCCTTTTTGTATTTATCAATATGACACTATTGATACATAGCTAATTTAATGCGCGCCTAAGCTTTGCTCAGCATCTGGCTTATCATGCACACCGAAATTGTCTATCATCGCTTGGCTCGCCTCGTTCAAACCGATGAGCTCTACCTCAGTGCCTTCACGGCGAAATTTAATAATCACTTTATCTATGGCGGCGACTGTTGTCACGTCCCAAAAATGCGCGCGCGACACGTCAATGACCACGTTAGAGACAGATTCTTTAATATCAAAGGAGTCAATCATACGCTCTGCTGATGAGAAAAATACTTGTCCGTCCACTCGATAATAACGCGTTTGCGCTGCTTCATTCATGTGACTATGCACACTCATATAGCGCTCAATCTTATTGGCAAAGAACAATGCTGACAGCAGCACGCCAATCAATACGCCATAGGCCAAGTTATGCGTTGCGACCACCACAGCAACGGTCGTAATCATGACCACATTACTTTGCAGCGGCTTGGTTTTTAGCTCTTTAAAGGAACCCCAGTTAAAAGTACCGATAGACACCATAATCATCACAGCGACCAATGCGGCCATTGGAATAATCTTTAACCAATCACTTAAAAACACCACCATCAATAATAAAAACACGCCTGCCACTAAAGTAGAAAGACGTGTATAGCCGCCTGATTTGACGTTGATGATCGACTGCCCAATCATCGCACAGCCTGCCATCCCGCCAAAAAAGCTACTAACCACATTGGCAATACCTTGACCTTTGCACTCTTGCGTACGGTCACCTTTGGTATCAGTCAAATCATCTACGATAGTCATGGTCATCATAGACTCAAGTAAGCCAACTATCGCCAAACTGATAGAATACGGAAAAATAACGATTCACGTATCTAAGTTCAACGGGATATCAGGTATCAAAAACATCGGCAGAGTGTCAGGCAACTGACCCATATCATTGATGGTTCGCGCCTCTGTACCTAATAAGATAGCTATAGCCGTAACCAGCACAATACTGACCAATGGCGATGGAATCACTTTACCGATCTTTGGAATATATGGATAGCCATAGATAATGACTAGACCTAGCGCCACAAGACCGTATACGTGTACTAGGTTTGAACCTGCCTGCGGCATCAGCTCAGGAACCTGTGACATAAAAATCAAAATAGCCAAGGCATTGATAAAGCCCAGTACCACAGATTGCGACACATATTTCATCAGATTCCCCAGCTTTAAGAAGCCAAAGATAATCTGTATAACACCTGTCAGCACACTGGCTGCTAACAAGTACTGCAATCCATAATCCTTGACCAGCGTCACCATTAGTAACGCCATCGCACCCGTCGCCGCCGAAATCATCGCTGGACGACCGCCGACAAACGCAATCACTACTGCGATACAAAATGAGGCATAAAGCCCTACTTGGGGATCGACACCAGCAATGATAGAAAACGCAATCGCTTCAGGAATAAGCGCCAAAGCGACGACCATGCCAGCCAAGACATCGCCTCTCACATTGGATAGCCAATGCTCTTTAATTGTATTTAACATATTTAACTCAGTTTTGGAGAACTGCTTTAGTCTGTCAATAAACGAAGTATCTAATCACTATTTAGAAAACATCTATTTGGAAAGCATCTATTTGGAAAGCATCTATTTGGAAAGTATCTATTTGGAAAGTATCTAAAAAGTAGTTAAAAATCAGCTCACATGAAAAGTTTGACGCATCTCGATCTAGGTACATCTTTATCTAGATACTTTGCCCATTGCCTATCAAATGACAAATATAAAAATGTGAACGTTCATAGTTAGCGAGTGATCGTCATAACGTACTTTTAGTGGGGTAATCTTTACGATCCATTAGATATATCGAATAGTGATACAAACGTTAAAGCAGTGCATGCGCACAAGAAAAAGCGTCAGACGCTTTATGAGAGTAATTGCTATAGGAAGCAATCATTACTGAGGAGGGGTACAGCTAGGGTGGCGTATTCATCTTTGTGGTGACAGCTTTTATAGAGTTAAGAAGTGATATTTGGCGTCATTTTAACATACATAAAGTAGATTAATAAAAACATCGCCCTTTTCGCCGAGGATTTAACTTTTTAGCTATCTCAATTACCGAGCTTAAGTAACCACCCTACTCTTTTGATTAAATAAATTTATAATCTTTTAGGCTTTACAGAACTCATTTCTATATTAGAATCACACGAGACATTGAATAGTGTCTCCATATACCTCATCGCTAGGAAACTGACATGATTGTCCGGCAAACACCCAATGCCCTTAAGATATTTTTCACTCTGCGTGGATCAATCATTCCAAAAATTTATCCGCAAATTTTGCTGATTACTATTCTTAGTACGCTCATCACGATTATTCAGCACTGGATGCCTGACTCGTTTCCTTATTATGGTATGGCAACGTTTACCTTGCTCGGGATTGCCTTATCGTTGTTTCTTGGGTTTCGAAACAATGCCAGTTATCAGCGTTGGTGGGAAGCGCGCGGACTGTGGGGTCAGCTGGTATATGACTCTCGTAGCTTAACGCGCCAAGTGCTGTCTTTTATAGATGATGACGATGCGAATGCCATAGATGATGGCGAGGATGACAATGCGACTGCACACGATACTCAGCGAACGATGGTATATCTGACCATTTCTTTTGCCCATGCGGTGCGTCATCGATTGCGTGGTACGCCACCTTGGGCGGATATCGAGCCTCTTGTTGCAGCGATACATCATGACCGTATGCGCCAAGCGAAAAACGTACCTGATTATATAATGCGCCTAATGGGTAAGCAGCTTGGCGATATTCGGCGTCAAGGACTGGTATCGGAGCAAGTCATACAAAACATGGACGAGCGCCTGACCTCTATGACAATTGTACTGGCAGCGTGCGAGCGCATTCATAACACTCCACTGCCCTTTGCTTATATGCTACTGGTACATCGCACCACCTATCTATACTGCATTATGTTGCCCTTTGGTCTAGTAGCTTCACTTGGTTGGGCGACCCCGTTGATTTGTGCGGTGATTGCTTATACCTTTTTTGGTTTGGACGCGCTTAGTGAAGAGTTAGAAGAGCCTTTTGGCTTGGCCGCTAATCAGTTACCTTTGACTGCCTTATCACGCACCATCGAGATTAATCTAAGAGAAGCATTGGGAGAGACGGATATTCCGCCTGATATCACTCCTATCAATGGTTATTTGCAATAGCTTCTATTAACAGTTTTAATAAAAGCCACTTAGCTTACTTCAAGATGGAACGGACTAAATACAGACTTTACTTGAATAATCGTCCATAGACCACTATAAACAGTGCATATATTCTCTGCCTAATATAGCCATTCCATTATAAAAGTATGACAGCGTTAACCTCGCTTGAAGTATCACACATACATCTACACTCGGTTGCCTTGTACTACTTTTAAATTGAATCGACTATAGCTTGACCGATTTAAATGCCACTTACGACCATACTGAGCCTGTCTCAGTTTCTGGCGTTATGCTTTTGGCATCATTTAAGCAGATGTCTAACTAACTAAATGTCTATAGCAGCGATTTTCGAATGACTTAATGTTACTTACTACTAATAACTGATTAACTTTTTCCTATTTACCTATATAAGCGAGGCTCATATCATGAGTGATGATTCAAAAGACAACAACGACAACAGCGCAAATAACTCAACCAGCAATCAGCCATCAGTTAAAGTCACTGACCTGACGCCAAATAAAGGCGCATTGGTAGGCAAAAAGACCGATATTCAAAACCCAGAGCTTTGGGAGTTCCCGATGAACTACCCACTCAGCATCATTGGTCATGAAGGTGAGCACGAGAGCCTGCTTAATGAAATCAAGCTGATCTTGGGTAGCCAATTCCCTGATTTTGATTTGGCCTCTATTGAAGTGAAACCTTCTAGAACGGGTCGCTTTCATTCAGCACGGGTCAATCTGTACCTAACGGCTGCTGAGCAAGTGAATGCGCTTTATGCCTCGCTCGATAACGCCAAGACGGTCCGCATGGTTTTGTAAATCGTTCAGACAGGTTTAGAGCCTTTTGGTCCAAGTCGTCACTCGCTAGTAATAACATATGGGTGGCGATTTTTTGTGGTTTGATGTACAATCTGCGCCCGCATTATTGCCGCCATGATGATGGTTATCAGGCGACAATCACTGAGAAAATAAAAAGCAAACGGCCGCACTATTTTTACAAAAAATTTATGATCGACCGCATTTGCGTCTAACCCTTATCCCATCGTCCTTTGCCAAAATTTGGACTGCCTACAACCTTGTAGCAACATAGTTTTATCCTAAAATCAATATAGTATTTTCAAAATTTTCCCGCTATATTGTGCCTACCGATTAACAAACACGCTATATGTAGTACTCAGTGATCTTTGCTATCACTATGGGTAGTGGCTGCTTGTTGCCAAAAAACTACTGCTACCATCGACTACAATCGCGTCATAAAGAATGTCTGCCGCTCCTTTGGCGCGCAGCATCACAATAAGCAATCAAAATAGAGGCCAGCATGACACATATTGACAAAATCCAAGTAACCAAACGTGATGGACGTTTAGAGCCTATTGATTTAGACAAAATTCACAAGGTAATAGCGTGGGCAGCTCATGGCTTGGACAACGTGTCTGTGTCTCAAGTTGAGCTAAAGTCGCACATTCAGTTTTATGAAGGTATCAAGACTCGTGATATTCACGAAACCATCATCAAATCTGCCGCCGACTTAATCTCTGAAACCACGCCTGACTATCAGTATCTGGCTGCGCGTTTGGCTATCTTCCATCTACGTAAGATTGCTTATAACAAATTTACCCCGCCGCACCTATATGACCATGTCAAAACTTTGACTGATGCTGGTAAATACGATCAACATATCCTAGCTGACTATAGCCGTGCTGAATTTGACGAGCTAGAAGAGTATCTAGATCACTGGCGCGATATGAATCTTGCTTATGCTGCTGTTGAGCAAATGGCTGGTAAATATCTGGTACAGGATCGCGTGAGCAAGACTGTCTATGAAAGCCCGCAGTTCTTATATATGCTGGTCGGTATGTGTCTGTTTAGCCAATACGACAAGTCAGATCGTCTTGATTTCGTCAAACGCTTCTATGATGCGACCTCAGAATTCAAAATCTCACTACCGACGCCAATTATGTCAGGTGTACGTACGCCATCGCGCCAGTTTAGCTCGTGCGTACTGATCGAATGTGGTGATAGCCTAGACTCTATCAACGCAACCACTAGCGCCATCGTACGCTATGTGTCACAGCGTGCTGGTATCGGCATCAACGCAGGTCGCATTCGTGCCCTTGGTAGCCCTATCCGTGGCGGTGAAGCACAGCATACTGGTTGTATCCCGTTCTACAAATTGTTCCAAACGGCAGTTAAATGCTGCTCACAAGGTGGCGTCCGTGGCGGTGCTGCGACTCTATTTTATCCGCTATGGCATTTAGAAGTTGAGTCATTACTGGTACTCAAAAACAACCGCGGCGTCGAAGACAACCGTGTCCGTCATATGGATTACGGCGTACAGTTAAACAAAACGATGTACACTCGCCTAATCAAAGGCCAAGACATCTCACTATTCTCACCAGGTGACACGCCAGGCTTGTATGATGCGTTCTTTGAAGATCAAGACAAGTTCGAAGAGTTATACACCAAGTACGAAAACGATCCTAACATCCGTAGCCGTCAAATCCCAGCTGCTGATTTGTTCAGCCTAATGATGCAAGAGCGCGCCAGTACCGGTCGTATCTACATCCAAAACGTCGATCATTGCAACACCCATAGCCCATTTGACGCGACGGTTGCCCCGATTCGCCAGTCAAACCTATGCATGGAAATCGCGCTACCGACCAAACCACTCGATAACATCAATGACGAAGAAGGCGAAATCGCTCTTTGTACGCTATCAGCGGTCAACTTGGGTAAAGTCGAAAACGTCAGCGATATCGAAGAGCCAGCCGAGCTAATCGTGCGTGCACTTGATGCCCTGCTCGACTATCAAGACTATCCAGTAAAAGCGGCTCAAAACGGCAGTATGCGTCGCCGTACGCTTGGTGTGGGCGTGATTAACTATGCGTATTACTTAGCCAAGAATGGCGCACGCTACTCTGACGATAGCGCGCTTGGTCTAACCCATCAGACGTTTGAAGCGTTGCAGTTCTATCTCTTGAAAGCGTCAAACAAATTAGCAAAAGAGCAAGGCGCGTGCCCTGCATTCAATGAAACTACATATTCACAAGGTATCTTACCGATTGATACGTACAAAGCGGACTTGGATAAAATCTGTCAAGAGCCGCTACATCTCGATTGGGAAACGCTACGTGGCGAGATCACCGAGCACGGTCTACGCAACTCTACCCTAACCGCCTTGATGCCGTCTGAGACCTCTAGTCAGATCGCCAACGCGACCAACGGTATCGAGCCACCACGTGGTCTGGTCTCTATCAAAGCGTCAAAAGACGGTATCCTAAAGCAGGTCGTGCCTGAGATTGATAAGCTAAAAGATCAGTACGAGCTCCTATGGCAAATGCCAAACAATGACGGTTACCTAAAGTTGGTCGCTATCATGCAGAAGTTCGTCGATCAAAGTATCTCTGCCAACACCAACTACGATCCAGTTCGTTATGCTGGGGGCCGTGTACCGATGAAGATATTGCTAAAAGACTTGCTAAACGCTTATAAAATGGGTGTGAAGACGTTGTACTACCATAACACTCGTGATGGTGCGAACGATGCCCAAGCGGATATGGAAGATGATTGTGCTGGCGGTGCTTGTAAGATCTAGGTTTGCAAAAGAAGCTCTTTAAATAGAATTTCTGATGGATAGCGAGGTTGGCTTATCTAGTTAAGCTCGCTGTTTATTGCGATAAACTTTAATCTATCAAGGATGAAATAATGCCTAAAACAGTAAACTCAGCTTTTGATCAGTTTATGAAAGGTAGTGTGAATTTAGATAACCAAAGAACTACTATAGCTAGAAATAGTAGAGACTTTCTAGTTAAAAAAATCGATAGTTTTTCAGATTTTTTACCTTTGTATAGTGATAGAAATATTGGCTATGGATCTTTTGCTAGAAGGACCAAAATAAGAGATTTAGATGATATAGATCTAATTTTTACATTGAGTGCTAATGGCTGTACTTGGTCAGAAGATACAGATGGAACAGTATATATTCATACTCCTGAAAACTCAGAAGACTATAGAAATTTCTGTCATGACAGTTCCTCATTACTTAACTCAAGAATGATTATAAATAAATTTATTTCATCATTAAAAACCATCCCTCATTACTCTACAGCAAAAATTCATCGAAATATGCATTCTGCTACGTTTTTGCTCAATAGTTATGAATGGAACTTTGATATTGTGCCAGCATTTTTTACTAATGAAGATGTACATGGTAGAACCTTTTATATCATACCAAACGGTCACGGTCACTGGATGAAAACAGATCCTAGGATTGATCAAAAAAGAATTACTGCTATCAACCAAAGACAAAAAGGTAGGGTTCTTAATATAGTTAGGCTTGCAAAATATTGGCAAAAAAGATCTACAATGCCTCGTATGCCTTCATACCTACTAGAAAGTTTAGTGCTCAATTTTTGTGAGAACAATGCTCTGTCTGAATACATTGATATAGCATTTATAAATTTACTCGAATTCTTAAGTATTAAAATTTATGATAGCTTTGACGACCCTAAAGGAATAGATGGGGACATTAATACACTTAGTGTAGAGGATAGAAAAAAAATATCTATCAAAGCTCAATCTGATTTAATCACAGCTCGAAAAGCCTATAATTTGGAAATAATTCATCAAGACCAAGAAAGGTCTATTAAAGAGTGGCAAAATATATTTGGCAGTGATTTTCCAAATTACACGGAATGAAAAATGACTAACATAGCAGAGCGCCAAAATAATTCAGATAACATTCAGATATTACAAGCGCAAAGGCAAATGTATTCTAATGTTAAAAGATGGATGGTTGCCAACTTAGTAGTCGGTGTCATTATTCCACTAACTATTAGTATCTTAGTCTTTGTTTTTAGTAATAATACGTTATCTTCAGCTTTAGGCTTTGAAAGTAAGGATATAAGTTATATATCTGCTCCTATTGGCATGATGGCTGCTATTTCCGTTATAGTTATTAGCCAGTTCATAAAGAAAATGAAAGAAACATCTGCCAAAATACAAGAAACTTTTGATACAAGTGTATTTAAAATAGCTTGGGATAAAATAAATGTTGGCGAAAAACCTGACTTTGGCATAATTTTAAAAAACAGCAATGCTTTTGAAAAAAAACATCCGAATTATACAGGTTTCAAAGATTGGTATACGATTAAGGCTGCGACATTCAAGTACCCTCAAGCAATTGCCTTTTGTCAGCAACAAAATCTTAACTGGGATAGTGAGTTGAGACAACAGGTTATAACAGCAGCCACCATTATTCTTATTATTACTGTAGTCTTTATATTGACTCTAGGTATTTTAAATGATTTTACATTGAGATCTTTTTTTACGAATATATTGTCCCTCTTATTACCAATTTTCTTATTTTTTTACAAGCTAATTGCAGAGCAGAATGATACTGTCAAAGAAATGGCTCGCTTAAAAGATATCAATAGAGAGTTAATAGATTCTATTTTATCGAATGATTTAACTTCAGATGATTTTACTGCTCGATGTCGTCAATTACAAACAGCGATATATCAGCACAGGAAATCTGCACGACCTATTCCTAATTGGCTGCATAAAAAAAATAGAAACGAGCAAGAAGATGAATCTGCTAAGCGTATGCAGAAGTATCTTGATGGTTATTAATAATAGCGTGGGTGACAGTCGTAGACTTAGTTCTAGGGTGCGCCTAGCGCATCGATGATATAAAAACTGTATTTAAAGGTGCACGAGGCGCACCCTACAGAACATGTATAAATAGTAGAGTCTTTATAGAAGTATAAGCCCCGCCCTAACAAGGCTCCTTAGCCCCGACTATAGCGGTATCCTGCTGACGACGATGGCGATGCAGTCTGTGGCTGAACGCAGTATCGAGACAACAGGAATGCGGTCAGACACAATAGACTGCACGCCAGCGACTAAGCAGATACAAGCGGTAGGCGGGATTGGCTACTGTTATAATGAAAACATACAGATAGAACTAAAACGACGGAGGTCATGTGCAATATACCGCAATCATCAAAGACGGTGGTTTGTTTATCCCAAATGTATTTTCAGACCTAAACGATGGTGGCTCGCATATCGTACAAGTCGAGGTTGATATTGCAGAGGTGCGTCAGCAGTTAAGTGTGGATGAAGCACCAAAGACAACTGTCGCCAAAAAAAGCGTAGCAAAGGCAGCCAAAAAACCCGTATCGAGAGCAGCTAAAAAAGACGTAAAAACAGCAGCAGAAGAGTCTGATGTGAGTACCCTACGCAAAAGCGCGCTTGATGAGTTAGAAGCGCTCGATGATAGTGAACTGAGCGAAATATTCAAAGCCTATATGAACGATGGGCAAGAGTCGTCACAGATATCGCTAGAGAACCTCTAAGCTAAAACGCTATAATCCAAAAACGTGTTATCGCATCAGATCAAAACCAGTCAAACCCCTATAAATTAATAACCGTATCAATTATAAAGGCAGTCCCATGACTTACTCGATTTTTTCTCAAACGCCAAACAATGCGCTAAAAGAGCCGATGTTCTTTGGTCAGCCCGTCAACGTGGCACGCTATGACCAACAAAAGCACCCTATCTTTGAGCAATTGATTGAAAAGCAGCTATCGTTCTTTTGGCGTCCAGAAGAAGTCGATGTATCAAAAGACCGTATCGACTTTAGTAATCTGTCCTCGCATGAGCAGCATATATTTTTGAGCAACCTCAAGTACCAGACCCTACTCGACTCTATCCAAGGTCGTAGTCCAAACGTGGTGCTACTGCCGCTAGTGTCTATCCCTGAGCTTGAGACGTGGATTGAGACATGGTCGTTCTCTGAGACCATTCACTCACGCAGCTATACGCATATCATTCGTAATATCGTCAATGACCCAAATATTATCTTTGATGACATTATGCAAAACGAGCACATCTTGGGCCGTGCCTCTGATATCGCCCAATACTATGATGAGCTGTATCGCAACTCACAGCTATATAGCTTGTACGGTCCAGGTACGCACAACATCAATGGCGAGCAAGTGACGGTTGATTTAAGATCACTGAAAAAGCAGATGTATCTATGCATCATGGCAGTCAATGTCCTAGAAGCCATTCGTTTCTATGTGTCGTTTGCTTGCTCGTTTGCCTTTGCTGAGCGCAAATTGATGGAAGGTAATGCCAAAATCATTAAGCTAATCGCTCGTGATGAAGCGCTGCATTTGACTGGTACGCAGCACATGCTGAACCTGATGCGTAATGGTCGTGACGATCCTGAGATGGTCGAGATTGCCGCAGAGTGCTATGAAGAAAGCATTGAAATCTTCCGCAAGGCTGCTGAGCAAGAAAAAGAATGGGCAGGCTATCTGTTTAAAGACGGCTCGATGATTGGTCTGAACAAAGATATCCTTTGCCAATATATCGAATACATCACTAACTTGCGTATGGAAACTGTCGGCTTGCCAGCGGCGTTCCCGAACTCAAAATCAAACCCAATCCCGTGGATCAACACGTGGTTGTCGTCTGACAATGTGCAAGTAGCACCGCAAGAGACTGAGATTAGCTCATACTTGGTCGGTCAGATTGACTCTGATTTGTCAGACAGTGATTTTGATGACTTTGAATTATAAGAGCTGAGTTGTAAGAGCTTTGAGCTAGAAAGACTTTATATGATAAAGGCTTAAGCGGTAGAAATTTGAAGTTATAAAATTTCTATCGCGGTAATCGTCTTATGGGTTAATAGTAGGGATAGCAGTAGCACAGACATATCCCAATAGGATTCACGATGACTTGGGTAATGACCAGTAAAAAGCAGTTCTATCTGCATGATGACGAGAGTCTGCTAGATGGACTGCTACGCACCGGACACGAGGTAAACTATCAATGCCGCGAAGGCTACTGTGGTAGTTGCCGAGTCAAACGTATTGCCAGCTCGCATACGGTCGATTATCCGTTTGACCCACTGGCAATGATTGAAGAAGATGAAATCCTGCCCTGCTGTTGCCGTGTGCAAGGTGTTATTTATATCAATCATGACCCTATTGAGAAGTTATAGCAGGGTTATAAGCAAGAAGGATTATAAGTAAGTAAAATTAGCCTTTAAAATTTAGAAAAATCAATTCCAACAAAAAGCGCGCTCCTTTATATAAGGAGCGCGCTTTTTGTTGTTATCAGCTAAATAAAAATGCTGACTCATATATACATTATGAGTCAGCACCTAGTGATAAGAACCACCACGACTTACTGCGACGCGGCATCTTGTTCAAACAGTTTCATCAGCTCTTCACGCATACGATCACGCTCTGCCTTTGACATCATTGGCGTTTCTTCATCGCCTTGGATGGTTGGCTGCTCCATTCCGCCCATGCTCTCATTTTGTAGTACGACAGGACGCTCAAGTGGCTCTTGTGCTGGACGCTCTTCTAGCGTGATTTTTACTTGAGTATTTTTACCTTGACGTAGTATTTGCGCATCCAGTTCAGTGTTTGGTGGCTTACGAGCAACATACTGAATCAAGGTATTGGCATCTGTCATCTCGACATCATCGATGGTTAGGACAATATCACCGACACGTAGACCACTTTTTGCCGCTGGACTGTTGTCAATGACGTTTAGTACTTCTACGCCTGTTGACGTCTCTAGCTGCGTTGGGTCACGTAGCTGTGACTGAATCTCGATACCTAACCAACCACGACTAACACGGCCATCTTTAATCAAGGCATTCATCACTTGCTCAACCAATGCCGTTGGAATCGCAAAGCCAATACCCATCGAGCCACCAGAGCGCGAGAATATCACGGTGTTGATACCGACTAGCTCGCCATGAGCATCGACCAGTGCGCCGCCTGAGTTACCCGGATTAATCGCCGCATCAGTCTGGATAAAGTCTTCAAACTTATTAACGCCCAGTCCAGTACGACCAGTCGCTGAGATAATCCCCTGCGTCACTGTCTGACCCACACCAAATGGATTACCAATTGCTAGCGCCAAATCCCCCACACGAATTGGATCTTCGCGGAAGCCAAGTGGTGTCAGCCCTGTCATATCGACCTTGATCACGGCCAAGTCGCTATCAGGATCTGTACCGATGATTCTGGCACGGCTCTTACGACCATCATTGAACGCGACTGTGATCTCATCGGCCTTTTCGATTACGTGGGCATTGGTCACGATATAGCCATCTTCTGATACGATCACACCAGAGCCTAAATTGGTATTGCCCTGCTCTTGTGATGGGCCACCATGATACTCAAAAAACCGGCGCAGTACGGGATCATCCATATAAGGATGCTCGGTCATCGTTTGCGTCGTATAGATATTGACTACAGACTGCGACGCACGCGCCACTGCATTATGATAAGAAGAGATAGGCGCTGGCGTGTCCGACACTGGCTCTGCTGCTTGCTGCTCCGCAGGCGGGGTTCTCGGCGGCTCCCATGTGGCCTCTGACGTCGACTTCATACTCGTGAACAACCAGATAAACGCTGCCAACACTAGCAGCAATAAGACCCAAGGTAACCATTTTAATAAAGACGCCTTGTTATTGGTGTTCCGGGATGACGACATATAAAACCTCTATAAATTTATTGCAAACAGACAGTAAAAAACGATGTGAGATAACGGCGACCGCTTAGCTAATCTTTACCCATTCATAGAATGGTTAAATGCTATACAGCTAGGCAGACTCACGTGTATAAATTATAACCGCAATACCAGTAAATAGTAACGTATCGTGTACCATTTCAGTTATCCAGCTTGTCTGCTTGCTTACAACGGCATGTTAAAATAACTTTTACGATCCTCAACACTTAAGCATCTTGAAAATTGAACATAAAGTCAAAAGAGCAAAACCAAACACTCTCAAACATGATAGATAATACATAATTTTTGCTTAGTTAATCTATAGCACCTTACGACATACATTTTATTGATGACAGGAAAACATAATGACTGCAAATCATACGACAGCTGAATCCAATACTCAAAGCATTAGCGCTCAGGCATTGACACAGTTCTGTGACGACTACTTATCTACCAGCGCGTTTAAAGACTATGCGCCAAATGGTCTACAAATCGATGGTGGACGCCCGATTCAACGTATCGTCACTGGTGTCACGGCTTGTGAAGCCTTGATAGATGCTGCCATCGCTGACAATGCCGATGCGATTATGGTACATCATGGATACTTCTGGAAAGGCGAACCTGCTACGCTCACTGGGATGAAAGGTCGACGCGTGCGCAAGCTGATGCAACACGGTATTTCTATGATTGGCTATCATCTACCGCTTGATGCACACCCAATCTCTGGCAACAACGCAAAACTTGCTGACATGCTCGGCATGACGATTACTGGTGCGCTCTATCCTACCGAATCCCATCCTGTGGGCAATATCGCTACTTGCACACCGCAAACTGCTGACGATCTCATTTCAACCATTACTCAAGCTTTAGGTCGCGCGCCATTACATATCTCAGCTGAATATCATGCAGACTCTTCTACTCAGACAAATGGCAGGCTGATCAAACGTGTAGGTATATGTACGGGCGGTGCGCAGGATATGATTGAGCAGGCTGCTACTATGGGCTGTGATGCGTTTATCTCTGGTGAGATATCTGAGCGTACCACGCATAGCGCGCGTGAGCTTGGGATTGACTATTTTGCTTGTGGTCATCATGCAACGGAGCGTGGCGGTATTCAAGCGTTAGGAGAGATAGTCGCTCAAAAATTTGGTCTGCCGGTTACTTTTATTGATATCGAAAATCCAGCATAAACTAGCCATTTAAAAATCAGTTTAAACGGTGGTCATTTATAGAGAAAAATTTGTAGAGAAAAGCTTGTAGAGAAAAACTTCTAGAGAAAACGATAGTTCAAAAGCCAAACTAGACTTGCTAACAGCTTCAGTCAAACCATAAGCACAAAGTCTAGTTTGACTGCTATTTGAACTTTGTTATTCTATTTTTGATTATCGTGTACCAAATATCTGGAAAATTAACCGTTTATATCTTAATTGTTAAGTTTTATCGCTTTTTTCTTAACTCTACTTGAATAATGCAATTAGTAACCGCATATTACTACCCGTAAGAAAGAACGTTTTGTCATGAAACTTCCCATTATTACAGCTTCCGGTTATGGCACTAAAATAATGCTGGTAGTTTTTTAAGACTTTATCATGCTATATCAGCGATAAGATTTTAAACCGCTACCTATTGAAATACTATGTTTGCACTATATATGTTAGCGGCATGGTATTTTTTTATTTTTGGTGTCGCGATGACGGTATGACATAGTCAGTTTGATAGACAGCTATAAACTATCAATTCTGGTTATTTTGCTTACCCTCATTGCTGGACAAACAACTTTAGTAGCCAGCTATCCTATTACTAGTAACTTAATATTAGTGATTCAAAGTATAGCCAGCCATCAAAGTTAGCATAGTTAAAACAGTTGAATGTATTTGCCTCATTGGCAAAACCTTACATCAATGTTTCAAGCTATGTCTTTGTCTCAATAACTTAATCATGACCTTACCTATGTTTGATATATAGTTGTTTGGCCACTAGCCATATTTAGTTATCGATGAAGGAATCATCTGATTTATATCCTTCGCGTCGTTGTGCGTTCAGTATTTTAAACCAGTACTTATAAACACTGTTTAGAACGCTTTTATGACATATCGATAGCTGGCTGACGACAAACTATCCCACTAACTCTTAGAGAGAGTACGCTAGTGGCGCTATAGTCAAACAAGATAGAGCGGCATTTATCCTATTAAAAATGCCACTCTATTTAAGATACGATATCGATATATGTCAATATTATGCACATATATTTATACGTGTTTTTGCGGTAAGAAGGATGGCTAAAATCAGGAGACATCCATGCAGCGTATTACTTATCGTGTAAAAGTATCTGCGCAAGGGGCCAAACGCCGTATTTCTTATTTACTGCGTCCATCTAAACGCCTACTGAACACCAAAAGTAACATCGTTTCATCCGTTACCCCTATTGCGTCTAATCATTTTGCCAGAACCAAGAAGCTGGCACAAATCTCTAGCATCGCTCTACTCTCGTTGCCTGCTGAGAGTTTGACGACCATGAACACATCGGTACCAGCCTATGACAATGTCATGCTGGAAAATACCTTGACCATTGCTGCGGTGCCAGGCGATAGCACTTACTTTGCTACCGATGGCTTCCAACATGGTTTTGGTTTTGATCTGGTGCGCACTTATGCCGACGAGCTCGGTGTCGATATCAATCTAAAAGCCTACGCCAGTGAAGAAGCGGCGCTAAAAGCACTAAGAACCGGCAACGCTGACATGGCGTTGACTACGGCTAGCACTAAGCTAAAAAGCCAGCTGAATCTATCGTCTATCAATGTTAGCTGTGGTTATGATTCTAGTCTGACTAAAAATGGTCTACATCCTAAGGTAAGTTGGACGTTTAGCTCATCCAATGACCCACTATCAAGAAAGGCCAGTTACTTTTTGTGCGATAGCATCAAGCTACAAAACACACAAAAACTTGCCGCGTTCTACAATCAAAACTTATTAAAAGATGCCTATAGTCAGGATCATTTCCAGAGAACGTTGACGGAAAAGTTACCAGACTATCAGTCTTCGTTTGAAGAGCAAGCACGCAATTATAATCACGACTGGGAACTGCTGGTCGCGATGGGTTATCAAGAGTCACATCTTGATGCCAACGCTGTCTCGCCGACTGGCGTACGCGGGTTAATGATGCTGACCAACAACACTGCAAAAGCGATGGGCGTCTCAGACCGCGTTGATCCTTACCAAAGTATTGGTGGCGGTGCACGCTATCTAGAGCAAGTGAAAGCAGACTTCTCTGATGTGCCAAAAACTGACCGTATTTGGTTTGCCCTTGCAGGTTATAACATGGGTCCCAATGCGGTAAAAAGAATCCAACGCGAACTACGAGCTCAAGGTATCGATGATAAGAGTTGGGCGAACGTCTATGCTTATTTAGCAGATAATAGAGCGTCGAATAGCCGCTATGGTCAAGCCATGCATTATGTCAGTAATATCCGAAGCTATCTTGAGACTATTAAAACTCAGACGGTCTAATTTTTAGCTATTACTAGGCGGTTTGTAAGCTAAACTTTCACAGTTATTTATTCTTGTTAAATAAAAAAAAGCTGCTCTTTATAAGAGCAGCTTTTTTCATGCGTTACGATTAATGATTAACATTAATGACGTCTCGTTTAAACGGTATCCATTAATATTTTATTCATTAGCGATTAGGTACAGTCAGACGCTGACCACGCTGCAACATCGTATCAGCGGCGATATTGTTCATATCAGCCAGCTCTTGCGTCGATACGCCATATTTACGTGCTAGACCAATCAAGCTATCACCCGAGCCAACCGTGTAGCTTACCGTCGCTTTTGGTACTTTAAGCGTTTGGCCGCGTTGTAGCTGAGCATTGGTCGCTAGATCATTGGTCGCCGCCAAATCCTCTACTGAGATGCCAAACTGACGTGCCAAAGCAATCAAACCATCGCCAGATTTAACTTTGTAGCTTTCAGTGTTGCTCAGTTTTATTCCACTGCTTGCTGAGCTACTACTGCTGCTACTAGCAGAGCTGCTGCTTTGGCTGCTACTAGATGCACTTACCACACTGCCGCTAGCAGGAATAGTGATAGTACGGCCCAGTATCAGATTCGAATTGGTATTCAAATTATTTGCTGATGCCAAATCGCTTAAGCCAATATTATAACGTTTGGCGACACCCGTTAAGGTATCACCTGATTTTACTTTGTAGCTGACCGCTTTGTCATTCAAATGACGATCGACCAATTCTTTAGAAGCAGGTACTTTAATCGTTTGACCACGTTGCAAGCGAGCTTTCGCATCAAAGTTGCTGTTTACCGCAGCCAGCTCCGTTGCACTCACTCCGATGCTATTCGCAATACCAATCAGCGTATCACCTGATTTTACTTTGTAATTGGTGGTCGCGACCGAGCTTGAGCTGTTACTACTGCTAGCACTTGTCGTGCTTGCAGCATCAAAATCAACACTGGCTGGCACTTTAAGTGTCTGACCAACATATAGCGAGCTGGTGCTGTTGATACCATTGAGACTGGCTAAAGTATCTGTCGACACGTTGAATTGACGCGCCAATGCAATTAAACCATCCCCTGCTTTTACTTTATAGTTTTTGGTCGCAGTGCTTGATTTACTTGGCTTGGTAGAAGGCGCTGCAGGCGTCGTCGCAGGTGCAGTCACTTTACCCGGTATGAGCCATAATTTTTGACCTCTGAGCAGATCGGCACGGCTGCTCAGGTTGTTATAGCTGGCTAGCTGAGTGACCGATAAGCCAAAACGATTAGCCGTACCGATAAGCGTATCACCGCCTTGTACGACGTAACTGTCAGGCTGACTAGCGGCTGCGTTGTTAGCAGTACTCAATGGCTCGATAGTCTTGGCATCATATAGATATAACGTACTGCCAGAGAGCAGATTGGCACTAGCATCTATCTGGTTCCATTCTGCGATATCACGCCAGCTAACCCCTGCTCGACTCGCAATGTTCGAGAGCGTATCGCCACGTTTGACCGTATAAGTGGTACGAGTGCCTTGAGGTTTTGGCTTACTTACCGAGGTTTTAGCAAAGCTAAGTTTTTTCTCTGCACCACTCGCTTCTAAGATAGACTGCTGTGTTTGTACGGCTGATAGATTAATGTTGCCATCAGCATTGATAACATTGGTCTCAGAAGTATTTCTACGGATCTGATTGGCGATGAAATCACGCTCTTCTTTGCTAAGCGGTGGCTCTTGGACAATCGTATTGTTCTGAGTAATTTGAGCTGAGGTAGTCGGTAGACTGTTACTGCTCTTAAGCTCAGCATTGATTTTGTTAGTCTCTGCTGTGGTCAGTGGTGGCTCAGTACGAGCTGAAGAATTGCCACTGTATACCGAGCTGCTAGTTGGCGTCGCAGATGGTGAGATATAGCTGGTAGTCTGCTGAGGTACACTTGCGCTAGCCGCATAATCAGCCAATGCGCTACCAGTAGATGGTAGAGATGAGGCAGTATATGGTTTGTTATTATAGCTTGGCGTAGTCGCTGTCGTGCTTGAGCTACCTGCATTGTTCGATGCAAGTACATTACCTGTACCGTTACCTCTGAGCCCGCTTAATTTGGCATCGGCATTGAGGCTGACGTCGTTAGGAATGATGACACGCTGTGGACCTGAAGAGTCAACACGGCCTGATGTCAGTGCAGTGTTTAGACGCTCTAGCTCATCATAGCTGACTCCAGTCAACTGCGATACTTCCGCCAAGCTCACACCATAGTTAACTGGTACACTACGGAAATGCTGACGGTTAGCGATAGCTGGTAGATACACACCATACTGCTCAGGCTTAGCAACGATTTCGGCTACAGCTAAGAAACGCGGCACATAGTTCATCGTTTCAGTCGGTAATTGAAGTGACCAATAGTCTGTTGGCAGTCCGCGCGCTGCGTTGGCATCGATTGCTTTCTGTACACGACCAGGTCCAGCGTTATAGGCAGCCAATGCTAGCTCCCAACTACCGAACTGGTTGTGCAATGCTGTCAAGAAGTCATAGGCAGCACGTGTTGATTCGATAACATCGCGGCGACCATCATAAGTACTGCTTTGGTTCAAGCCATAGATACGGCCTGTACTTGGGATAAATTGCCATAATCCCGCAGCTGCTGCACTACTCGTACCACTTGGATCATAAGAGCTTTCGATAACTGGTAACAAAGCAAGCTCTGTTGGAATATTGCGACGCTCTGCCTCTCGTACCGTATGATAGATATAGCGACTGGCACGTGCAGTTAGGCGATTGAGATAATCCTGTCTACTGGTAAACCAGCTTTTTTGACCTTCAATACGCTGATTATAGATTGGCTTACCACCATTCATACGATAGCCTGCGCGTAGACGATTCCACAAATCACCATATTGCTGAATAGCAAGCTGGTTACCTTCTACCATGGTCATGTCAGTAGCTTCTAACAAGTCAGCCAACTCATCCAAACTCTCTGCATCCAAAAACGCAGTTGAGTAGTCTGCACTACCTGTATTAGCCCCTTGACTGGCAGGACTTTTGATAATGACAGATGAGCTATTGGTCGCACCTTTGTTTTTTACCGCTGATGTATTGCTACACGCACTAATCAGTAAAGTGGATACCGCAAGCGTCAATGGCAACGCAATAAATGAGCGAGAGTGTGATAGCACAGTAGACATGATATTGGAGGTTTCCTAACGACAGAAATTAATAAGATAAAGTTGATAGATAGTATAGTATGCAATGTAAAGCAAAGACTAGCCTAATATAAAAGATAATAATAGACGCTCAAGTAGCCTATAAAACTAAGTAATGACTATTATTAGCCAACTAAGACTTTTTGTAGATTGAAATCGCAGCTAGCTCAATCAGCTATTGCTTATATGGCCTATTGTATTTTGAATCTTGCTTGGTCAATAGCGACTTAATTAATAGCCACCTGAGACACGGCACGTAAGAGCACTGCATTACCAGTAGACAAGGTCAAGGTCACACGAGATGTGGTAACAAATGATACTTGCTGACCATTTTTTACCCAGCTCTCATTGGTCGTCACGTTGGCTTTGGCTTGTGAACCAGTAATTACCACATTGTCTACCGAAATATCATAGCGATAATTAGACGTATCATTCCAGCTGTTTTGAAGCAACTTTAAGTACGCATCTTTATCTAAACTGGTAGACTTTCCTTTTCTAGATAAAGAAATAAGCGCGTCGTCCGATACTAGGCGCGATACCTGATTGATACTTTGGCTATTCGCTGATGCTTTCATTGCGGCGGCATAGTTCTGTACCAAATCTTCGGTCATAGTTGCCGCTTGTGCATTGATACTGATGGTGCTGGCTACTGCTACGATTGCAGTGATGCTGGCGCTTTTCACCAATAGAGCTAATAGCCTATTTCCCAATAATTTTTTCATGATAATCCTTAGCGATATTTTTTTCGTTAGTGTCATATAGTGACGATTAACGCTCTTTTATCATTTATTTTGGCAGTGTGTCTGTATAGATATATCTATATAAGTATACTCATATCATATGCCGAGCCTATCATCGAATTCTCACAGCCATGTGACACCCTGTGTAATTATTGCGAATAAAAACACAGGCTATCAAATCAAATACTCTTAACATTTTATGCTGCAGATTCTAGCCATAATAACTATATACTTTATACTTTGTGGCTCTAGCTTGATAGTCAGCCCATAATGAGCTGACCATTTTTAAACCATCAATCTTTAGAACCATCAATACTTATGGTTAAACTGTCAACGTTATAGTTTGGCTTCATTAGGGCATAGTTAAGATTTCGTTAAGACTTAGGTTCGTTATTACTGTCTTCATACTGCTCATCATCGCTGAGCTTCATGCCTAAACGCTCTACCCGTCTATCCATCATCTGACGAGCCAAGGCCTGCATGTCTTCGACGCGGTCTATCTCATCAACAATCTCAAGACCTAACAATGTCTCAAACACATCTTCTAGCGTGACTAAGCCTTTAACTTCACCATATTCGCCGACTGTAATCGCAATATGAATACGGTTTTTTAGCATCAACTCTAACAAGTCAAACAGCTTCATTTTAGAGAAGACAAAAGTGATGTCTCGTTGAAACTGCGTCAACGGCTTGTGCATAGCATGATTAACTTTAGCCAGTAGCATGTCCGTTTTTAGGACAAAGCCTGTAATGTTATCCAAATCACCATCATAGATTGGCAAGCGAGAAAACGTCAGCTTTGGACGGTCAACCAATAGCTCAGCAACGGTCTTATTCTCTTCGAATGCGAGCATCACCGAGCGCGGTGTCATGATATCTTCGACTTTAATAGCGCCAAACGCGAGCAAGTTACGAATGATACGCGACTCTAGTGGGTCAATTTGTCCTGACTCTTCACCGATACTAGCAAGAGCAGCAAACTCACGGCGGCTAAATGTTTGCGGTTCTTTACCGCGTACTAATAGTTTCGTCAGACGCTCTGAGAACCAGATTAATGGATACAAGAGCATGATGATGCCGCGAACGAAGTAAGCAACCAGACCACTTAGTTGACGCCAGTAAACTGTACCTAGTGTTTTTGGGATAATCTCAGACAAGAATAAGATAGCAAGCGTCATGAGGGCAGAAAACAGACCAAACCACGCACTACCAAAGACGATCGTAGCCTGTGCACCCGCACCGATAGAGCCAAGTGTATGGGCAACGGTATTTAACGTTAAAATAGCGGCTAGTGACTGGTCAATATTGTCCACTTTCAGGCTTTTAAGCATTTCTGCTTTTTTGGGACTGGTTTCTTGTACATCCGCAATAAACGATGGCGTCATGCTCAGCAAAACAGACTCTGCTAATGAACAGACGAAAGAGACACCAATAGCAAGTAAGACAAAAAATATCAACAGAGAAACGCTAAGCGCAGTTGGTGCTGCCGCCTCGCTAGATGTTGATACAGCACCAGCTGCCCACACTGCCTGCGGTAGCATAAGAATTGCTAATGCAGATAGTGCCGAAAAAGAAGTATAACCAAATCGAGAACTAGTAGTCATTCTCGGGGGAGGTTCTGCAGATGCGTCTTTACGATGAGCGCGCGGACGACATAAACGAGGTACAAACATAAAAGTGGTGAACAAGTTAGGTAACCTAAAAAGAGTAAAAGAAAGATAATGTCATGAGCAATTTATATCGAGTTGCAGAATACTATTAATAAAGTAATAAAAGACATCTGTCTATCGTATAAATAGTTACTCAAAGCTGATTTAGCTGATTTAATCGCTATTTCAAAGCCATACTATGCTTCAATAAGCCGTAATATGGTTCAATATTTAGCATACTAAATACAGGCAATCATTGCCATTTGATAGTAGCATTGATGATACCATTTCACAATAAGTCGCCATTTTTAAGTTTTTGTTTTTTGATGACTTTTATTACCCTACTATTAACGGTTGTATGACGACATCTTTGCTAGCCAATTCATGACAGCTATTTAGCCTGACGCTTTATATAGGTTATCTGAATATAGTAAAAACATTGTTGTCCTATCCGTTGGCTGATAGTATGCCTTACGCTAAGAAAAACACGCTCAGCCTATGATTAACAGTTACCAAGTCTGGGATTTTTTGTTACTATGCGTCTAATTTTATTATTGTCTATGACTTACTGAGAGATATTATGAGCTTATTTATTCAAGCTGCCCATGCTGCACCAGAGACTGCAGGTGCTGCAGGTCTATTCGGTCAGATTTTACTGCCTGTTGCGTTTTTTGCGATTTTTTACTTCTTGGTCATTCGCCCGCAGTCTAAGCGTACCAAAGAGCACCGTGCCATGGTTAACGCATTGACCGTTGGTAGTGAAATCATTTTTGCTGGTGGCTTAATGGGTCGTATCAAAGCAATCGAAGGCGATTATGCCGTTGTGAGCCTAAACAACAATACTGACGTGAAAGTACAACGTGCTTCTGTTATTTCAGTATTGCCTGCTGGCACGATCGAAAGCGTCTAATTAGAATGTTCACTGGTTTTTATTAGTGAAAATTTATTAGTGAACATTCGATAGTCGTCACATTAATGAATGTAATGACTAAAAAATGACCGTATATGATTTACGGTCATTTTTCGCTATTAACACAGTAAGGTAAAATTGCTATATAAATTAGGCTTACCGTTTAGATGTCCTATCTTTATCCAAGTCAGCCATATGGTTTTTGGTGACCAGATAAACAGACATCTGTATTATTTGCTTTACTGTTTTATGCGTTACTATCATCGCGGATGATCGCAATGGTGCATGATGACGGCTGCTGAACATAGCACTCGACCGTTGCTATCGCTAACTTCCCATCTGCTAACTTGTGGCCTACGTCGCCAGTCGTTTATCAACTTAAAGAAGTGATTATGCAATATCCCGCTTGGAAATACTTACTAATTGCCGTCGTGCTACTCGTTGCCGGTCTATATGCTGCCCCCAACCTTTATCCTGACGAACCTGCTGTGCAGATTACGAGCGCAGCCGCAGGAACTCAGCTATCTGAAGGCATCTTAACCGAGTCTCAAAGCTTACTCGAAGAGGCAGGTCTAGATAACCACGATGGTACGTTTGAGGGCAACAGCGCGCTGGTACGCCTCAACAACCCAGTCGACCAGCTAAAGGCGCAAGAAGTGCTACGTCAAAACTTGGGCGAAGACTATGTCGTTGCCCTTAACCTAGCACAGACTACCCCGCAGTGGCTACGCGATATCGGTGCAAGACCGATGAAGCTTGGTCTCGATTTACGTGGTGGTGTACGCTTTGTACTCGAAGTCGATATGGACAAAGCGCTTGAACAGCGTTTGACCAGTGCCAGTCGTGATATGCGACGTGAGCTACGTGCTGAGCGAGTAGCAATCAAAGGTATCAAAACCGAAGATCGCGGCGTGGTATTGCATTTTGCTGATACTGACACTCGTAACCGTGCCCAGAACGTATTACAAGGCTCAATGAGCAATACGTTTAACTTGCAGTCTTCTATTGATGATCAAGGACCTGCATTGGTCTTATCGTATAACGATGCGACACTTGACGAAATCAATAGCTACGCGGTCAATCAGAACTTGACGACTCTACGTAACCGTATTGCTGAGCTGGGTGTTACCGAAGCTTTGGTACAGTCGCAAGGTGCTAGCCGTATCGTCGTTGAGCTACCTGGTGTACAAGATACTGCTGAAGCGAAACGTGTACTTGGTCGTACTGCAAACCTTGAGTTCCGTATGGTGGCAGAAGATGCCGATACCTATACTGGCGGCATACCACCAGCGGGCACAGAAGCATTCCCATTCGAAACACTCGATGGTCCTCCTGTATTGTTAGATCGTCAAGCGATCGTCACCGGGGACAAAGTAACCAACGCGCAAACTGGCTTGGATGAAAGTGGTCTACCTGAAGTAAGTATTACCTTAGACAGTGCTGGCGGCAAGCTCATGCAGAACGCCACTCGTACAGCTGTTGGTCAACAGATGGCTGTATTGTTCATTGAAAACAAGCAAAGAATCACTTACGAAGAAGATCCAGCGACTGGTGAGACAACTGAAGTACGCACACCTTACGCTGAAACAAAGGTCATCAACCGTGCCAACATTCAAGCGGTATTGGGTTCATCATTCCGTATTACTGGTTTAGATAGTAGTGCTGAAGCAGCTGAGCTTGCGCTATTGTTACGTTCAGGCGCACTTGCCGCACCGATGTACTTTGTAGAAGAGCGCACTATCGGTCCATCACTCGGTCAAGAAAACATTGATAAAGGGTTGTTCTCTACGCAGGTCGGCTATCTATTAGTCTTCGCGTTTATGATTATCTTCTATCGCCTGTTTGGGGTGATTGCCAACGTTGCGCTAGCCGTTAACGTTATTATCATCATTGCGATTATGTCAATTTTGGGTTCATCACTTACCCTACCTGGTATCGCAGGTATCGTTTTGACCATCGGTATGGCGGTTGATGCCAACGTACTGATCTTTGAGCGAATACGAGAAGAGATTGCCAATGGTGTCCGGCCAAAATCAGCCATCGTGGCAGGTTTCGATCGCGCATTTAGCAGTATTTTTGATGCCAACATTACAACCTTATTGGTCGCGTTTATCCTATTTGCGATTGGTACTGGTCCGATTAAAGGTTTTGCGATTACGCTAGCTATTGGTATTGTCAGCTCGCTATTCACTGCAATTTTGGTGACACGTGCACTGGTACAAATTGCTTATGGTAAGCGTAAATCCATCAAAAGTCTGAGCATCGGTTAGGAGAATATTATGGCGATCGATAATAACAACCCTTTAGAACAGCAGAATAATCCTGATCGAAATGGCTCAAACGGTGACACGACCAATGCAAGTACGCGTCGCCGTAACAAACCGCGTCGTGATGGTAAAGGTAGCAATACTAAAACCAATAACCCTACTACCGCAAAGTCAGGAAAAAACCCTAGTCGTCGCGGCGGTAAAGGTCAAAATGCTAAAGACAGTCAAGCGCTGTCTACCGCTGTTGATTCTGACGTAATATCAGGTGACGCCGCTGATGATGCAGCAGCTGTCGCTGAAGGTGGGATCAAAGCGGTTGGTAACCAGCGTATTATTCCATTTATGAAGATAGAAAAGCCAATGGCATTACTGTCTTTATTTATGGTGATCGGTAGTATCATTGCTATCGCGGTAAACGGTCTGAACTTAGGTCTTGATTTTACTGGTGGTGTCTCTGCTGATGTGCGCTATGAGCAGCCTGTTGAGCAAGTTGCTGTTGTACAAGCACTAGCAGACAATGGTTTCGATGATGCGGTTGTACAGTATCTAGGTACTCGTGAAGAGCTATTGGTACGTCTACCGCCTCAGTCTGATAACGTCGATGGGCTAAGTGCAAATCTGACGCAAGCATTGGCCCTACCTAGCAACACCGCTACAATTAGCAACGTGAATATCATCGGTAGCCAAGTTGGTAATGAGGTTTATTTAAACTCAGTCATGGCATTGGTATTGGCACTGGTTTGTATGCTTGGCTATGTTGCCCTACGTTTCCAGTTCAAACTGTCTTTAGGTGCCGTACTGTCACTGTTCCATGATGCTGTCGTAACCATCGGTGTATTTGCATTGTTTGGCTTCCCGTTTGACTTAACGGTATTGGCTGCGGTATTGGCATTGATTGGTTATTCATTGAACGATACCATCGTTGTCTATGACCGTATTCGTGAAAACTTCCGCCGTGTTCGCGGAATTACGCCAGAACAGACGATTGATTTGTCATTGACCGAGACACTACGCCGTACGATTATGACCATCTCAACTGTTTTGTTGGTCGTACTAGCCATGCTCTTCTTGGGCGGTGATGGATTGTACTGGTTCTCAGTAGCTCTGTTTATTGGTTTGCTTGCGGGTACTTACTCATCGACTTATATTGCCAGCTCGATTCCGCTGCGCATGGGTCTGTCGCGTGATGACTTTATCGTAAAAGTAAAACCAGAGTTTGAAGAAGAAATCGTTACTTTCAATGATCCAAAAATGTTTGAGCAAGACAACGTTTAGTAAGGTATATTAGATGGATTGATACGTTGAACTAGCGTGTCATCACATTCTATATAATTACTAAGTGCACAGCTACAATGTTTAAATAAGAGCACCTGACTCATGAATAATGAGTCTAGGTGCTTTTGTCTTTATAGCTATTTTGTCTCTTACATTAAATGTACTGCCTTACAATTTTATTATTATTTAACGAATATACCTCTTTATCGTTCACGTATAAACGAGTCACCCATGTCAGCTAAATCCGCACCTTCTCACGCGATGCCACCTATTGACACAAGCTATAAGCGTATTGTCGCGATTGCATTGCCTGTACTGCTAGCCAATTTGGCCATGCCATTGCAGAGCGTTATTGATACGGCCATTGTTGGCAATATGAATGACACAGCGAAACTTGCTGGCATGGGTTTGGCCATACAGCTGCTGTCGCTATTGCTTGTTAGCTTTAACTTTTTGCAGTATGCATCATCTGGGCTTGCTGCGCAGGCATTGGGACAGCTGGCTAATAATACTAGCAATACATCGGCCGTATCAGTGCCCACGCCTTTGCTGTCTATCTTACAACGCGCGTTACTATTGGCGTTTGTTATTGGAGCAATATTACTACTCGCAAAACCATGGCTGATTGATTTTGGCTTAAAAGCACTGTCAGCAAATCCTGAAAGTGGACGCGCGGCGAAAACCTACTTAGACGTACGTTTCTGGGGCGTGATCGCAGAACTGATGAATTTTGCATTTATCGGTTGGTTTGCAGGACAAGGTAAGACCCGTTATATGCTTTATCAGCAGGGCTTTATTGCTGTACTTAATATCGTACTGACTTTGTTTTTTGTATTTGCAATGCAGATGGGGTTAGCTGGTGTCGCACTGGGAACGACTATTGCATTTTGGTTTGGAATACTGATGGCACTGTGGTTGAGCCGTCAACATCTAAAAATATCATGGTCTGTATTATTCAAAGCGGATCGACAGTATTTTACGAAAAAAAAGATGCTTAGGCTATTTTCTTTAAACAAAGATATCTTTGTACGCACTCTTATCTTAACGCTAAGCTTTGCTTGGATTACTCGACTGTCTGCGCAAAGCGGAGATGTCATACTGGCTGCTAACGCTATTTTATTGCAAGTATTAAGCATATCTGCCTTCGCTTTAGATGGCGTCGCTGTTTCTGCTGAAACGTTAAGTGGACAAGCTGCAGGGCGACGTGATTGGCCACGTTTTCGTATTATCATAAAGCGTACAGGCGTGGTTAGTTATGGCCTTGCTATCATGTTGAGCGCCATTTGGTGGCTTGCAATGCCTACGTATTTGGGATTTATGACTAACATTGAGTCAGTGTTTGCCCTCGCCTATGACTACCATTTATATGCCGTATTATTGCCTCTTGTCGGCGTTGGTGCCTATTGGTTGGATGGGATATTTTTCGGCTTGACGGCTGGTAGCGTGATCCGTAATGCGGCGCTGATACTGGCTGCCATTTTCTTCCCGTTAAGCTGGTTGCTCTATCATCAATGGGATATGACTGGTATTTGGCTTAGCGTGTGGTGTCTATTATTATTGAGACTAGTCATCCTAGGTGGGTTTTTGTACCGTGCTAATCAGACTGGCAGTTATGAGAAACTACAACCTGAAGCTTAGTTAGTTTTATATTATATTTGCTCTATCAATTTTCGATAGAACGTTTTTATTAAGCTCGTTTTGCACTTTTTAATTTTGCAGCAATACCGTTTGAATCAATAATTTTTATATCAATAGATTTATAAAAATATCATAAGAAAAATTTAGGATGTCATGTGAATACTCATTCAAATGAATTAAGCCATCAACATGAAAACCATTATCAATGGGCTGAGGGCTTTAAGAAAAGCTTGCCAGTTGCTATGGGATATCTGCCTGCAGGTATTGCCTTTGGTGTACTCGCACAGGTGGCAGGTATTCCGATATGGGCAACGATTATGCTCAGTATCGTTCTCTATGCTGGTGCAGCTCAGTACGCTTGTCTGCCGATGCTGAGCGCGGGCCTACCGATTGGCAATATCGCCACCAATATTGCCGCGATTAATCTACGTCATGTATTCTATGGTATGCCGTTATTACAGTATTTACCGAAAAATAAGCTGGCCAAGACGTATTGTCTGTTTGCTTTGACCGACGAGACTTTTTCGATCATGACCAGCTTACCAAATGAGTCGCGACGAGCGCTGATACTTCCTATCAGCCTATTTAACCAAAGCTGGTGGGTGCTCGCGAGTACGGTTGGCGTAATGATTGGTAGTACGCTCAGTGATTTGGTGCCAAATTTAGATTTTGCGTTAGTTTGTCTGTTTGCAATTCTTGCTTATGAGCAATTTCAAAGTATCAAACGCTACTTCCCGATTGGTATTGCCGTGCTTGGCTTAATCATTGCTTCGCTATTTACCAGTGACTGGTTGCTACTAGTAGCCATCACTATCTGTATGTTGATGATTTTGGTACGTGGGTTTTGGATAGAGCGTCAAAAGACGGGAGACTCTTATGACCAGTAGTTATCTTATTTTTGCTACGCTTGCCATGGCAGCAGTGACCTTTATCACTCGTGCGCTACCCGCACTGATACCTAGAAAGCTACTCGATACACCTTGGCTACACCGATTAAATGAGAGTTTGCCATTATCAGTGATGGTACTGTTAATTTTAACTAGCCTCTCTTATCAAGACATATCGACGACTGTTGCTTTAAACGACACTGAATTACATCTATTAATGGCACAAATCGGCGCACTTATTTTGGTATTGTTTATTTATCATATCAGCCGTCAGCTTTTGGTCAGTATGGTTGTCGGTATCGCAGCAATCAATGGTCTGTTTTGGTTATTTAGCAGTTTTTTAGGCTAAAACTGTTTCGCCCATTTATATAAACGCCAGCACCCTTAGCTATACTTTAAACATAAAAAAGCTAGATTCTAAATAGAATCTAGCTTTTTGTTATCTGAAAATAATGACTTCAATACGACTTAAAGTTCTTCCACACCCATCATGTCAACTGGGGTATCAGCCACTATTTGTACGCCTTTTTTACCCGTTTTGGCAGTATCGTTACGCTGCTCTTGCAGGTGATCGAGATACGCTTCATTGATCTGACCAGTGATGTAGCAGCCGTTAAATACCGCACAATCAAAACCTTCCACTCGGCTGTGTTTGGTGTCTTTTACTGCGTCAATCAAATCATCCAAATCTTGGAAAATCAAACGATCTGCGCCGATGATATCACGTACTTCTTCAACGCTATTGCCTGAGGCAATAAGCTCGCTACGTACGGGCATATCAATGCCGTATACGTTTGGAAATTTCACTGGTGGCGCAGCACTGGCAAAAAACACTTTATTAGCACCAGCATCTCGTGCCATTTGAATGATTTCATGACAGGTCGTACCACGAACGATAGAATCATCAACCAACAGCACGTTTTTGCCTTTGAACTCTAGCGGCACAGCACTTAGTTTCTGGCGAACTGATTTTTTGCGTTGCTGCTGACCTGGCATAATAAACGTACGACCGATGTAGCGGTTTTTCATAAACCCTTCACGGTACTTGACGTTCATTTTTAGCGCCAGCTCCATTGCTGAAGTACGCGACGTGTCTGGAATTGGAATGACCACGTCGATATCATGATCCTCACCCCATTCAGCAAGGATTTTATCTGCCAGTTTTTCACCCATACGTAGGCGTGATTTATAAACTGAGATATTGTCCATAATCGAATCTGGACGAGCAAAATAAACATATTCAAAGATACAAGGCGTGTATTCTTTTTGCTCTACGCACTGATGCGTATGCAGCTTATGGTTTAAATCGATAAAGATTGCTTCGCCTGGTTTTACATCACGAACGATAGTAAAGCCAGAACCTGTCAATGCAACTGATTCAGAGGCAACCATATACTCAGTGCCGCCATTCGGTGCCATACGCTTACCAAAGATAAGTGGACGGATACCATTTGGATCGCGGAACGCCAGTAAGCCATGACCCGTGATTAAAGCGACAACGCCATAAGCACCTTCACAGCGTTTATAGACGGCTTTTACTGCTTCAAAAATATCATCAGCCGTTGGATGTGTTTTGCCTAGATTCTGCATCTCATGTGCCAGTACGTTTAACAGTACTTCAGAATCTGAGTCAGTATTAAGGTGGCGACGATCTTCGATGTACAAAGATTTGGCCAAACTCTCAGCATTGGTCAAGTTACCATTATGCGCAAGGGTAATACCATATGGTGAGTTAACATAAAATGGTTGAGCTTCAGCGCTGCTAGAAGTACCAGCTGTCGGGTAACGAACGTGACCAATACCGAACTTACCAACCAGTTTCATCATATGACGATTCATAAATACGTCACGTACCATGCCATTTTCTTTACGTAGATAGAGTCGCCCATCTTGCAAAGTGACAATACCTGCTGCATCTTGCCCGCGATGCTGTAGCATCGTCAAACCGTCATAAAGAATCTGATTGACTGGTTCGTGAGCTGCAACTCCAATGACTCCACACATAATAGCTATATCCTATTTTGACTCATACATTAGTACGACAATAACGGCAAACTTAACGACAGTATGTTGCTACAACCACTCGCCATCGCACGCCGCTAACCTGATGATATTGTAAGAAACTTAACGAGATTTTTCGATAATCTGTTTTTGATTATCAGTGACACGTGCAAACATTTAGAAGTATAAAAAGAAGTAAAATAATAGACAGTTAGATAAAATAATAGGCAATTAAACAATTACGACTGATTGACCTGATCCCAAGCCATGCCTAATACATCTGATACCAACGCCTTGCCCATCGGTGCATATGGCATTAGCTCAGGCGCTAGTACTGAGGTTTGCCACTGCGGCATCTGTACTAGCAATGGCGCACTGACGCTCAGTACAACCAAGACCATCAATACGTTTTTGGCAGCACCCAGTACGCCGCCTGCCATTTTGTCCAAAACGCCCAAACGTAAGGTTTTGAGCACGCCTGAGAATACAAACGCCATCAGATGCATGATTGCTAATATGGCAATCACTACCAATAAAAAGGCCATAGCCATCTCTAGTACAGGATTTTGTACGATACCCGTCAATTGGGGCGACACTACTCCTGCCAGCCTAGTAGCAGCGATAAGGGCGATAAACCAACCTACCAAGCCTATTGCTGTTTTAATCAGTCCTACTTGAAAGCCGCGCCATAAGCCAATCAAGACAACAATAGCAATCACAATATCTAAACCACTCATGCTCTACGCCTTATTACCTTATTTATTGGATTAACTTTCCATGGCATCGTAATAGCCACCGATTGCCTGAATGCAAGACTGCACCAGTCCAGGACCACGATAAATAAGCCCCGTATAGAGCTGTACCATGTCTGCGCCTGCTTCGATTTTTTTGACGGCTTTGGCACCACTATCGATACCGCCCACGCCTATCAAAGCGACTTTACCATCTAACTGATCAGAGAACTGTTGCAAAATCTGAGTACTAATATGACTCACAGGACGACCAGATAAGCCGCCCATTTGGTCACCATCACGCAAATCTTCGACACCGACGCGGCTTAGTGTTGTATTAGTCGCTATCAAACCATCAATTTCAAAGTCTATTAATTGCTGCGAGATATAATCAACTTGTAATGGCTCTAAATCTGGAGCAACCTTAAGTACTAATGGGACATAAAAACCATATTCAGTAGCCAACTGACTGTGACGGTTTTTAATCGTATCCATCAACTGAGTCAGTGCTTCACCACTTTGCAAATCACGTAAGTTTTTGGTATTTGGCGATGAGATGTTGACCGTGATGTATGAGGCGTGCGGATACACACGCTCTAAGCAATACACATAATCATCGGCGGCTTGCTCTACCGGCGTATCGGCATTTTTGCCAATATTGATACCGATATTGCCTTTGTATTTGCAGCGTTTGACATTGTCGATCAGATAATCAACGCCTTCATTGTTAAAGCCCATACGATTGATAATCGCGTCTGCTTGCTTGATTCTAAACAGTCTTGGCTTGTCGTTGCCTACTTGCGGTCTTGGCGTGACAGTTCCTACCTCTATAAAACCAAATCCTAACTCAGCCAGCGCATCAATATAATCGCCGTTTTTGTCCAAGCCTGCTGCCAGACCGACTGGGTTAGAGAACTGCAAACCCATACAGTCTGTTGGTTGCATTGACTGACCATACGCCAAGCCTAAAACACGCGCTTTATGCGCTTTATCCAATAAAGATAGCGTCATCTCATGGGCGTGTTCGGGATCCATATTAAACAAAAAAGGACGAAGTAAGGCATAAGACATAGTGATGGCAGACCCTGCTTGGAAGAAATAGTGAATAAAAAATGCGAATGAAATCGGGCGCAGCGATTATATCAGCTTAACAGAAATAAGAGCAAAGTTTCAGTCGCTAAATTTCTACATTTAAGCAGTAACCAATACTGATGAGTCTCTGCTAAATAAAGATAAGCTGCCGCTTTCTAAGCTAAAAACATAGCACAAAGGTACTCTTAAACGTCTACGGTACTGGACGCCCATCAGTCAACGCAATCCAACCACGTATAATGCGATATAAATGCCAGATAAAGGTAAAGGTCATAATCAGTAAACCAAGCCCAGCCAATAATATTGAACCAATAGCAATATTGCCACTATCCGCTAGTACGCTAACGCCAAAGCCGCCTAGTGCAAAGGTAATCAAAATAATGCCAATGACGAACCAAACGATACTGTACCAAAAGGTCTTGATTTGCCAATCGAAATGCGTGGCTAACCATGACCCATTAGCATCATGGCGCTTAGCATAGTTCATGACAATCGGCACAATCCACAGTAAACCCGCAGTAAAGTAGCTGATCACATATAAGAAATAAGTGATATGGTTATAAGTAATTAACGAACGGCGCTTATCGTTGCTCATACTGTCCCGCATTATGTGAGGTTTTCCTTATTGGTAATATTTTTGTTCAATAGTCATATGATTAACTATTTAATGGAGCCGGATAAATGGCTTTTCAATGATACCAACGATAAAGCACTATTTTGCTGTCTAATATCGAGTGTCGAGTACTAGACACACAGTGATATAAGTATCTAAAATATTTATCACAAAATGATGCGTTTTAAGAAGTGACCGTTGCTTGTACCTGAATAGATTTATTGGTCAGGTCTTGCTGCATAGATAGCTGTGTAAACTGCCAACCTTGCTGCTCTAACTTGCCAAGAGCGGTACTTACGACAGCTTGACTGGGGTGGATAAAGCTTAACTGCACCGAATCACCAGCCGCAACGACCTGAGCATCTGTAATTCCTGTGGTATTTAGCAGCGCACTAATGCGATTGGCAGGCGGCATGTCAGCCTCTCCATTAGCGTTATTGCCAGTACTTAATGCATTACTATCGATATTACCTGCTTGCGCCCGCAACCAAAAATAATCAGCCACTTGTTCCTGATAATCATTTTTGCTCTCTTTTGCCGCTTGATGAATGCTATAACCACCATAACCGCCGATAAACAACAGCAAAAATACGGACAAGATGGCTAATGCTAGCTGATCTCGTGGCGGTAGCGCTTGCCAGCGAGTTAATAGCGCATTTTGGTAACTGCTCATACGCTCTGAGAATGCGTGCGTTTCGGTATTGGTTGCAGAGACAGCTGCACTGCGTTTGGTACGGCGCTGTAATCGTTTCATGTTTTGACCTTTTCTTACCAATACTCTGATGAATTATGATGCTGCTGGAGTGTTCGCCGTATCGCTGTTTTCCACCACATCCACAGTGACCTGAGCACTAAATTGACCTTGATCATTACTACTCACTTGCGCAAGCTTGGCATTCAAACCTTGTGCTACTAGCGTGCTCGTGAACTGATCCAAACTGCCACGATCAGATGCAATGAGCGTAAAACTAAGTGCAGATGGTTGCATCACGAGCGTCTGCGCACGCAATGAAGATTGTTTGATTAAAGGAGATATCTTTGACAGCACCGCCATGTGTGATGCAGGTGCCTGGCTGTCGCTAAGCAGTTTTGGTTGTAATTGTACTTGGAGCTTGGTTCGGGTACTGAGCGGCTCATCAGTGAACCAAGATTGATATTGTGCCGCAATTTCTGTCTTGGTGGCAGCTGTTGCCTCATTATACCTGTACCACTGCACCCCATCAGTTGCCATCTGTAGTACTAAAGCCGATAACGCAACCATCATTGCTACCCGTAAATACGGTGATAACTGTGAGTCGGTTGATTTGATAAAGAAATTCAGCGCATGACGTTCTGGGTTGTCAATGGGCGCTGGTGTCATGGGCAAGCTCGTTAATAACAGCTGGTGATCGGCGATCAGCGCTTTCGTTTGCGCCATAGAACTGGTTATCGCTGATGTTACTGGGATATCATTGATACCCATACTATCCATTTCGTTAGCGGCTAAATCACTGATAGCAAGGCTATTGGTTTCAATAGAAGTCAGCAACATCACTTCGCTTAAGTGCGGAAAGCGCTCAAAGATCAACGGTAGATAGCTGACAGCCATACCTTGGCGCAATGACTGGCGCAATAGCAGAGTATGCTCGTCTTGATACAATATTACTTGCTGACCTGCACCTTCTTCTGGTGGTGGCAGTAATAAGAAGTCTGGCAGTAGTGCCACTATATTCATACCCACAAGCTGAGCACTTTGCTGCCATGCCTCAATATCATTTTGTGCCAATGCGTACAGCTGCGTCGTATCAGCATGGCTCAACTGGCGAATAACCAATTGTTCAACTGGTGTTAGGGAGGTTTCTTCAAACAAATACTGCTTACCACTATTACCCAGCTGCTTGAGCTGAGCAGTATTGAGCGCTGTGTCTACTTGCAATACATGACTTGAGGGGAAATATAAACAAATTGCCTTTTGGCCATTGGATTTATGATGACCATAGAGAGTTTGTAGCTGTTGCCAACCGTCAACCGTCTGCCATTGCTGTACATCTTCGTGCCAAACAGCTAGCGGGCTATGCTGCGCTCGTAACCAAACATGTAACACTAAACGTGTCCTCGATTATTGCTGCGGTTATAAAAGTACTATGATGAAGCAGTGCTACTATTCAAAAAGGATTGAGTCATTTTATCTGCTGAGCCAGTCGCTTAATTGGTATGATTGCCTCACTCTGAATTCATCCTATCTAAACAATGGCTAGGTCAGCCTAATATGGTTGGTCAGGTACAAAACGATCCACTTCTGTGGCCATCCCAGTCATGACAAACTCCATTTCAAACACTCTGGCTTCTGCTAAAGAGAACGATTCTGGATAATCTCCTGTCAGCAATCCCGCGATATAAGCGACGATAGACATATGACAAACAACGACCAAACACTCAGCTTCAACATTGGCAATATCTATCAGAGCTTGGCGAGCATCATCTGATGGCGTGATATTGTCCTGCACAGATAAGGCTACTTGCGGCGCTCGCGACTGGAACGCAGATAAAGTTTGCTGTGCTCTCGTATAAGGGCTGACCACAAAACGATCTGGGCTATAGTGAGTGGTCACATATTCTGCCGTTTGTGCTGCCTGCTGCTGACCAAAGTCCGTCAGCTGACGCGCGCTATCTGGACGTGTTTCGTCTTCTGCTTGACCATGACGTACTAATATAATTTTCATAACCTTCCTTGGAGCGCTAAGTTCGACTCTCTTGATATTGTCTTCTAGTAATATATCTTACTTATCAGCATCGCTGTCTTTGCTTTTGGTATTACTGCCCGAGGTTTTCATATGAGCGGTAAGTGCTGCATTGCTATGATCATGCGCCATGACAAACTCAACATCGCTACGGAACCCAGCTTCCATTAGATGTAGCGCAACGCCTAGAGCGGCCTTGTCTTCATAAATGACTGCATAGAGCGCATGGGTAATTGGCATATAGATACCCGCTTTGGTCGCTTTTTCATGAACTTGCTGAATAGTATTTACCCCTTCAGCAGTTTGGCCAAGCTTTTTGACCGCGGCATCAATACTCATACCACGACCGAGCATATTACCGATACGATAGTTACGACTTAGCTCTGAGCTACAAGTAGCATATAAATCGCCTACGCCAGATAAGCCCAAGAAAGTGAGCGGATTGGCGCCTTCTTCAACACCAAAACGACTCATTTCTGCCAAAGCACGAGTAAGAATCATTGCCTTAGTATTCTCACCTACTTTGTAAGCTGCCGCCATACCCATGGCAATTGCGTAGATGTTTTTTAGCGCGCCGCCAAGCTCGACGCCGCGTATATCATCACTAGCAAATACTCTAAAGAAGGCACTGTGTAATGCTGCTTGTACGGCATGACGTAATGGTTCCGACTCACTTGCGATAACCGTAGCAGATGGCATATTTTTCATGATTTCGATAGCAAGGTTCGGCCCTGACATGACGCCAAAGTTCACTTCTGGCAACACTTCTTTGATGATATCACTCATCATCGCAAAGGTGTCTTTTTCCATACCTTTGGTCAACGATACAATAGACTGACCGCTGATAAAAGGCGCGATATTTTTTAGCGTTTCGCGAAAGGCTAAACCTGGCACAGCAATAAAAATAATGTCTTTATCTTTGACGCTTGCCGCCAAATCATGGCTGTATTTCAGTCGATCATCAAGCTTATAGCCTGGTAGATACTTTTTATTGGTCTGTGTTTTGGCCATCGCTTTTACGGTACGTTTGTTACGTACCCATAGCGTGGTATCACAGCCATTACGTGCGGCTAAATTTGCCATTGCCGTACCGAAGCTACCACCACCTAAAAACGCCAAACGCAGCTTGGTTGGATTGCTATGAATGTCTGCCATATCTTTTGCCACAGCTGATTCAACAGGGCTAGGGTTTGATTTTTTACGGCCTAGGCCTGATTTGGTTGCTCGCTCAAAAATACCTGCAAGCATACCGTTCTGCTTTTCAGACGACTCTTTGTCCGTTTCATTATTAGCACTGATGTTGTTTTTATTACTATTGTTAGGGCTTGTCATGTTCTTTTATCCGTGTTGACTGACGTATTATCAATAGAATCTATCGTGCTCAGCTACTGGCCTTATTATCTTTAAATTACAACTTTGTGAAATTATAATCTTATAAATAGACAGTACTAAGCTACATTACGACTCGAAGCGAACTAGCGGTTCGATATCAATAGGTTTGCGTTTGGACTCGTCTTTGGGACTTGTGCCAGTATAAACAAAAGCGGTCACATAATCATCTGGACCTACACCAAAATATGCTTTTACCGCAGGCTCATTACATAGCAGCCCAGTGCGCCAAACCGTACTAAATCCTTGGGCTTTTAATGCCAAAATTAGATTTTGCACAGCAGCGCCCGCACTGAGCATCTGCTCAAAAGGTGGCACTTTTTTGTGTTCTTGCATTTGAGTCACAGCCGTTATGATCAACGGCGCTCGCAGCGGCATATTTTGAGTTTTAGTGACGGTTTTTTCAGACAACTCTTCGCCATCTTCTAGCGCTTTTGCTTGGGCAGCTTCGAGCAAGGCACGGCCTAATTCATGGCGAGCCTCACCTTGCGTCACGATGAAGCGCCACGGACGCAATTTTTTATGATCTGGCGCAGTTGCCGCACACTCAATGGCAGATTCAATCTGCGCCCGCGTCGGTGCTGGCTCATCTAGATTGCCCATACTGCGTCTTGAATTGATCCAACCTATCAGCTCGTCACTGGTAGATGAGATATCATTCGCTGCTACGTTCTTCACAGACAGTTTTTTGTCTTCTATTTCTTGGCTTTCATTATCAACATTGTCAGTTGTAGTCATTGTTTTATCCTTCTTTATTATTATCTATCACTACTTATTAATAATATCATTTTCTTATTTTTTAACAGCTATAGAGCAATTGAGAGCTACACATAGGCAGTCTCAATTCAGCGATAAACTACGCAACATCTTCGACTCGGTGGTCCATGCGTAGATAGTCCTCTGACTGCATCTCAAGCAGGCGTGAACGAGTACGTTCAATCTCAAACGCCAATTTTTCTCCTTGATACAAATCTAGAATCGGCTGCTCTGCCCGTACCAATAGCTTTACACGGCGATCATAAAATTCATCGACGAGATAAATGAAACGGCGCGTTGGATCACGCAAGTCGTCATCTAGTGCTGGCACAGAGTCAACTAAAACGGTGCTAAAGCGTTTGGCAAGCTCAATAAAATCAGCGGCTGAACGCGGTGCCATACAGAGATGACGGAAGTCACAGAATAAGATATCTTCGGTACAAGCGTTGATTTTTACTTCTCGTCCATTGATAGTAATGGGCTCTTTACTAATTTTCTGATTATTCGACAAGCTCGCAAAACGGTTGGCTAACCAATGGTAGTTCGCCTTAGTAAGCGGCGCTTCGTATAACTCAGCTTGTTGCAATACGCGCAGACGATAATCAATTCCCGAGTCAATATTCATTACCGTCGTATGACGCTCAACTTCCGCAATGGCAGGCATAAAACGGTCACGATGTAAGCCATCTTTATATAGTCCAGCTGGCTCAATGTTTGAAGTGGCAACCAAAGTAATACCGCGATTGAACAGCATAGTGAACAAATCGCCTAATATCATGGCATCAGAGACATTAGAAACAAAAAACTCATCAAAACAGATGATAACCGCTTCTTTATAAATAATATCAGCGACTTTTTCGAGTGGATCACTCTCACCTTGTAGTTTGTTAAGCTCTCTATGGACACGCTGCATAAAATGATGGAAATGTAGACGCATCTTGCGCTCGATGGTCAACGAGTCATAGAACATATCCATCATCCACGTTTTACCGCGGCCGACACCGCCCCACATATAAAGGCCTGTTGGCGCGACTGGCTTAGATTTCAAAAAGCCAAAAAAACCTTTCTTTTGCGGTGCGCTATTGATGAGCTGATGGTGTATCTCATCAAGATAGCTCATGGCCTGAAATTGCTGCTCATCCCGAGTAAACTCATCTGTACTGACGGCTTTCTCGTAACGTTGCAATGGAGATAAACTCATAATACGACTCATCGTTGAATTAAATAAATATCAAAATAGTAGGATAATTTAGCATAATGCTGGTGCTACCAAGCAAGCCATGCTAAACCATATCAAAGCAGAAGCTATCAAGCTGAGCTAGGTAACAAATAAATTAGCTGTCCTGCCCAAAGCTATGCTGGTCTAATAAACCTTTGAGCTCTGATAAGCGACCATGGAAGAAATGACCCGCGCCATCGACCACGCTGACTTCAATGCCTAATCGGTCTGCAAATGCCTGCATATTATCAGGTTCAATCACCTCATCCGCATTACCATAAATCTCAAAGGTTCTATCCGCAGGCAAACTAATATCAGTACTGTCATTTTTTTCGACTGATGGTGCGATCAGGGCAATTTTCGTGACTTCAAAGTCATCCAATCCCCATATATGCGCGGCTTCAAGCACTTGCTCAGCCACACGTGCAGTAACATAGCCACCAAAGGAAAAACCACCTAGCCAGAGCTTTCGAGCACTGGTTTGTTCAGCAATCCATTGTAGCACGGTCATTGCATCGACCACTTCACCTTCCGCGTAATCATGCTCGCCTGTCGATTGACCAACGCCGCGAAAGTTAAAGCGTACCACATGCATACCATTATCACGGGCAAAGCGATACATGGTGGTGACCACTTTGTTATTCATCGTACCATCAAACAACGGATTGGGATGGCACAGCAGCGCCACAGTATCTGTACTTGGGTCATTAGGATTGTCATTTTGCCACAGTGCGTCAACCTCGAGCACGCCAGCAGGAGCAGGAATCAATTGCATAGTATTACTTATTAATAAAAAATGAATGGCTCAATTATCCTAGATACAATTTATATTTCAAGTGATTTGCTGTGTACGGATGCGACTTGTTTTATTTTTGGTCAATAACGGTTGTCTGCCGTTTTGGAATATTGCTGTTCTTAAGATATTAAACTTGTTTATATCTAGTGCATGGTTCATCGGCAATATACCGGTAATACAGCACACAATAACTGTCTAGACAGGTAATATCTAGATAAGCTACATTCATAAAGCTTTGCCTATAGCTAAGACGTTCTGCTTATATAAATCAGGAATTATTTATGAATACTTTTAATAAAACTGCCAGTTTGACGGCAACGTTAGTGGCTGCACTTGCTTTGAGCGCCTGTCAAAGTACGCCTTCCTCACCCGTGATTCAGCGTGCCAACTCTATTTATGAAGCCACGGGAATCGCTGATACCAAGGTCAAAGCACAACAAAATGCGATCGATAGTGCTCAAAAAACTTGTCGAAGCAAGCAAGTGATTATCGTTGATGACAACGTAAAATATAATGGTATCTTAAACGAGCGTACTGGTCGTATGGTTGGCCAAGTAGGTGCTGTCGTTGGCTCGATATTTGGCACGGGTACACCAGATTTGTCACGTAGCGATGATTACGAATACACCATTAACTTCCGTTGCCAATAAATATCGTCAATACCATATAAATCAGATACAGTGTCAGGCTCACTCAGTCTATTATTTGTAGCACTTTCACTTGCCTTCCTTGTATCTGAATTATCTCGAACCGACTATATCTAGCTAAAAATATCTATCTACTTTTCTCTACACGACAATCTCTTTTAAACGCAAACAGGTTTACGATCTAACCGCTAACATTAAGTGACATATAATCCTTCTCTGATTAAACAGCCAACAAACTGCGATATAGATAATATATCAATCAAAGCTTGTTGGCTTCGCTTTTTGTGCTCTTCTTTTTAAGTTAAACTATCCGCTACGTATTCAGCACATCCTCGTCAGTCTTTATATTTTCATTATCTTTGGTCTAATATTATGCGCAAACCCAATCTTTCAAGTATTAAACAGGCCAAAGTATTAGCACCTGCCAAAGATTTGGCTACCTTGGAAGCGGAACTCGCTGAGCAGGAAGACCATCTAGAGGATACGGTCCTACGCCTAAGTGATTATTTGTCAGCGGTTGAGATGGTCATCAAACAAACTTTTGACCACCGTGTCTGGGTAAAAGCTGAAATTCGTAATCTGTCGAGCAAAGGTGGTCATTACTATTTTGAACTGGCCGAAAAAGATGACGATGGCAAGGTTGTCGCCAGTTGTCGTGGCAATCTCTGGCGCTTTAAAGCTGCTCGTGTATTAGCTAAGTTTGAACGTGCAACTGGCATGCCGCTTGAGCGTGATTTGACCGTACTCCTCAAAGTATCGGCAGGGTTCCATGCCCAGTACGGCTTTTCAATCACGATTGAAGATATCGACCCCAGTTATACCCTAGGCGACTTGGCACGGCAATATGCAGAAATGGTTGACCGCCTAACAGGTGAAGGGCTATTACATCTTAATCAGCAGCTACCCGCTCCTTTTGATATCGAGCATGTGCTGGTCATCGCTCCTGAAAAGGCGGCTGGATTGGGTGATTTTCAAGCAGATGCGGATCGCTTAGCCAGTACAGGTGCGTGTCACTTCCACTACCATAATGCGACTTTTCAGGGCAATCATGCGCCCGCTGAAATCCGTCAAGCCATCGTTAGCGCCCAGCAGCAATTTTACGATACTTATCAGCGTCTACCAGACTTGTTGGTCATTATTCGCGGCGGCGGTGCGGTTGGTGATTTGGCTTATCTCAACGATTATGAGTTGGCCGCTCTGGTTGCTGAGCAGCCTGTCCCTGTCTGGGTGGGCATCGGTCATGAGCGTGACAAAGTCATCTTAGATGAAGTGGCACATACCAGTTTTGATACACCTTCAAAAGTAATTGCTGCTATCCATAGCCACTTGGCCCAGCTCGTCACTCAGACGCTACAATATCAAGCGCAAATCAAGCAAGCGGCTCAGCGTCAATTGAATACTGCTGAGCAACAAACTGCGCGACAGTTAAGCCAAATACAGTCGCAAACGATTGGGCAGCTAACCGCTCTACGAAAAGACAGTGACTATGCATGGCGCAGTATTCAACAAAGTGCCCAGCGCCAAGTAAAGCAAGCAGTCAGACTGACGGTTGAGCGATATACACAAACGCAAACCTTAGCGTATCAACAGCTCGCAAAAGCCGCTATTAATAGCAGAAGTTATCAAGAGTCAATCATGCAAAACGCGCAGCAGCAAATTGTGCAAGCACAGCGCGATAGCGAACATCTACGTGACATCGTGCTATTACATCGCCCCTCTCGCGTGCTCAAGCAGGGCTATACCATGCTCACGGATGCTCAAAACAAGCAAATACTCACTAGTAGTACCCAACTGTATCCTGAGCAAACCGTCAATATTATTTTAAAAGATGGCAATGCAAAAGCACAGATTATCGATGTCAATATGGATAAAGAAGCGACGAAAAACTCAGACACTCTAAATTAACCAAATAATAATATCTAACGATTATTCACCGACTTACCTTTAAAAATTAGGAAATTTTATGACTACCCCTACTCGCAGACGCAAAAAAGCCGCCCCAAAAACCTTTAAGGCGGCTTACGATATCTTAAAAACCAATGCGGCTGAACTACAGCAACAGGATGAGCCTGATATTGATAATCTGATGACAACGGTCGAAGAATCTATTGCCGCTTATCGCGTTTGCGAGACTCGTATCAATGCTGTACAGCAAGCACTAGATGCGGCCTTTGCCGAAGAAAAATCTACCAGTAGTGTTGATAGTTAAAAAAACAGCCACTAGATAGCAGCTGTTTAGTCAAGCCAAGCTTATCAATCTCATTTGGCACATTTGGCAACGCAACAGTTTGATATTCAGTTTACTCTGGTTCGTCAACCTCAAACACTTGACGCAGATAGGCAAGATACGTGTCGTTATTGATCATGGTCTTGCCTGGGCTATCAGACAGCTTAGCGACTGGCTGACCATTGCACTCTACCAACTTGAGCACGATATTAATCGGCGTAATGCCCATATCATTGGTCAGATTGGTGCCAATACCAAAGCTAGTTCTAATGCGACCTTTAAAGTATTGATGCAGCTCCCACGCCTTCTCTAAATTTAACCCATCGCTAAAAGTTAGAATCTTGGTTTTTGGATCTATCTTTAGCTTCTCATAATGGGCAATCGCCTTATCGCCCCAAATATAAGGGTCGCCGCTATCATGACGCAGACCGTCGAATAACTTAGCAAAATATAAATCAAAATCACGTAAGAACGCATCCATGCCGACTACGTCTGTCAATGCAATACCCAAGTCGCCACGGTACTCATGCACCCATGCTTCAAGCGCGGCCTTTTGTGAGTCACGCAGACGCACATCTAATGCCTGAAACGCTTGCATAAACTCATGCGCCATGGTGCCTATTGGCGTCATTCCTAATTGCTTGGCCAAATACACGTTAGATGTACCACCGACTATCTTTGGCTCAGCCTTGTGTAGTGTCTCCACTACATGTGCTTGCCAGCGTCGACTAAAGCGTCTACGCGTACCAAAATCAGCAACAATAAATGGCGGCGTATCCTGACCGTACTGGGTTTGCTTTTCGGCATATTGATGTAATAGCGCTACTTTTGCATCGAGGCGACGTTGTCCTTCTTCAATCACGCTGTCATTAGATAGCGCATTAAAATACAGCTCATTGACAATAGCCAGTACAAATACTTCAAAGAACATCGCTTGAATCATCGGCCCTTCGATATCGATAAACAGGCGACCTTTATCGTCTGTACTTACCGTAATAAAGCGACGTTTTAGCTTAAACAATTCTAGATAGTCAACGAAATCTGAGCGAATAAAGCGTAAGCTACGCAAGTACTCTAGCTCATCTGGCAAAAATCGCAATTCGCATAAGCTGTCTAGTTGCTGCTCTAGATCTTTTTGGATATCAGCCAATGGATAGGCTGCATCTTTATTATTACGGCAGCGAAAGCGATAAACACCATGGGTTTGCGGAAACTGATGCAGCATGGCTTGTAACATCGTAAATTTGTACAAATCATTATCAAGCAATGAAGTAATAATAGGTGCATAAGAAACGGTCATGCTATGGCCTTAAAAGTGCAAAATAAGAAACAAACGTCATTTGATAGACAAAGCGACATCATATGTGGACGATAAACAATACACGCTCATTCATTATGAGCCATCGATAAACCGTTCAGTATAACGAAGTTTGGTATTTATTTCAGAGTTCACTTTTGATTGCTGAAAAATGATAGTAAAAAGCCAGTAAAATGATTGCGATTATTTAAACCATTTATAAAAACATCGTATAAGTCTATCCTGAAAATCTATTCATAGATGGTTAACACGGCTTACGCTTTTGCACTCATAAACTGCTCCACATAATCATCAGCAGGATTGTGCCGTAACTCGCTTGGCGCCCCCGTTTGTATGAGTCGACCACCATTTAGCATACTGATACGCTGACCTACTTTGACAGCTTCATCGATATCATGGGTGATAAATACAATGGTTTTGTTCAATCGTTCTTGTAATTCGAGTAGTTGGTCTTGCAGCTGAGCGCGAATGAGCGGATCAAGCGCAGAGAACGCTTCATCCATTAGTAAAATTGGATTATCCGTCGCTAAGGCACGAGCCAGACCAACGCGCTGCTGCATTCCCCCTGACAACTCGTCAGGGTAGCTGTTCTCCAAATTTGATAGACCGACTTCATTAAGCCAATGTCGAGCCGTTTCATGTCGCTCGTTTGCGCTCATTTTTCGGACACGCAGACCATAAGCGACGTTTTGTATGACCGTCATATGCGGCACTAAGCCGAAATGCTGAAAAACCATACTGACGGTCTGCTGACGATAATGCTGCAACTGTTTATCGTTGAGCGCTAAAATATTAATAGCCGTAGCAGAACGCTCTTCTACTACCGTACCCATATTAGCTGTCGCTGATTGCCTATCAGTCATTGTATGAGTCGCATGTTCTCTATTCAGAGCAGTATCTACCCATATCTCGCCACTGGTTGGATCTATCAAACGATTAATATGGCGTATCAGCGTTGATTTTCCTGAGCCTGACAGACCCATGATGCAATGCAACTCGCCTGCCTTGATATCTAGATTGACATCATAAAGACCAACTGAATAGCCCGTTTGCTCTTTTACCTTGATGCTATCCATACCCTCAGCCAGCAATGCCAATGCAGACTGTGCTTGCGTACTATTGGCATTATAAATCTTACTGATATTTTTTAGTTGGATATGATTCATCGGTGCTCTCACTATTCACGTGGTTTTTATCATTAGGGCTTCGGTCGATTACCATAGGTTCAGTCGTATGCCACTAGATAATTTTCTATCCAATCGGACGTCTGCCTGCTTCGATGGTTTTTTGACGGGTACGCTTACCTTGACCAAATGCTTGCGTGATACGGTCAATGATAATAGCAACGATAACGATGGCTGTACCTGCTTGTAGACCCTGACCGATATTGAGCGTTTGAATAGATTGCAATACATCTTCACCAAGCCCAGGAGCACCAATCATTGAAGCCAATACCACCATGGCAAGTGACATCATCACAGCCTGATTGATACCTGCCATAATACTAGGCAACGCTTGTGGCAACTTAATCCAGAGAAGTAGCTGTAAATGCGTACTACCAAAAGAGCGGCCTGCCTCAACCATTTCATGATTGACTTGTGTAATCCCTAATGTCGTCAGACGAATCAAGGGTGGCAGTGCATAAATCACGGTCGCAAATAACGCAGGCACTTTACCAATACCAAACAGCATCAGCACTGGTATAAGATATACAAAACTCGGCATGGTCTGCATGATATCTAGCACTGGCGTCACAATCTTGCGTAGCAGTTTGCTACCTGACATAGCGATACCAATAGGAATACCAATCACCACCGTGACCAGTACCGATACGATAAGCAGCGCTAAAGTATCAATCAGTGCGGCCCATAAGCCAAAAGCACCTATTAAAAATAGCCCTGCACCACATGCCAGCGCAAACCAAATTTTGCGAACACCAAACCAGCCAAGCACAGTCACAAATGCAATAATCAGCCAAGGCGGAATAACCGTTAATAATCGCTCAATAGGTAATAGCAGATAAGTAAGGGCCATCGTGCTAATAGTACGAAATACATCACCATAGTTTTGAACGACGTTTGCTAAAGCGTTATTGAGTGGGGTCTCAAGTGACCATGAAGGAAAGCTTGAAGCGGGCGCTGACTCATTGATACTATATGCAGTTGTACCAGTAGAGATAGCACCCGTTGAGCTAAGGCCCAACTTGGTAGCGAGGTTGGTAGCGGCCTCATCGGACAGCCATGCTTGCCAAACCTCTGGGTTGTCACGCAAAAACACCATGGCTTGCTCATCGCCAGTGCGTTTACTTTCGCTCATCTCCAAGATAGCACCGTTGAGCTCATCAGAGGTAAATTGCACTTTTTCAAAGACAGCTGCTAGTTCAGGATTGGATTCGACAAACGGGGTAGAAACGGCAATACCTAACGGTGATACTGGGAATCCTGACACGCAATCCATCTTACCATCAGCGAGCAGCAGATTTTGCCAACAAGCATCCTCATAAGCTGGGAACTCTAGTGGCGCAAGGTCATATTTTGCCATTAGCCCAGTAGGTTGCCAGTAGTAAAACAACAGTGGCTTATGCTGTTCAAAAGCGGAGGCAATTTCGGCATCGAGAGCAGCACCTGTCCCAGGGTGTGCGTTGTTAAAAAGACTGTCTAGACCGGTGGTTTTTAGCAAACGTGTGTTAAAAATCTCACACGTCCAACCAGAGGGGCAGTTCATAAAGCGAGATTTACCAGGATCTTCAGGGTCTTTAAATAGCTCAGTATATTTAGGCAAATCTTGATAGCTGCGTAGTCCTGGGTTCTCTTCCAATACATATCTTGGGACATACCAGCCTTGAGTTGCACCACCTTTTAGCGTATCGCCAATGATGGCCACTTTATTTTGCTCAATGGCTTTTTCCATGATTGGCGAGCGACCAACCCACTGTTCCCCGATGACTTGAATGTCATTCTGTGAGAGTGCTGTATCAAGTGCAGGCCCTGCTCCTGGTACTTCCTCTACTGTGCAGCCGTACCCATCTTCTACGATATGTCTGAGTATGCCGGAGGTGAACTGCCCACTCTCCCAAGTTAGCGCCCCAAATTTAATCGTTGAGTTACAGGTAGCAGACGCCGATACAGGCAGTAGTAACGCGCTCATCCAAAGTAAGCTTAATGCAATCCATTGGCGCATGAGACGCATAACCTGTCCTTTTTTATGACTTATGTCATTGTTATAGATTTATTAATTATATTATTGCTCACAAGTTGCCATTTTTTTGATTTGTGCTGGTTGTAAAAATGCCGCACAGCCGCAATAATTCTCTCGTCCTTGGCAAGCTTCCCTTTGTTTTTTTGCATTTTCAAATAACTGCTTTTCAAACTTCTTCTGAGCATTTACCATACGACTTTCTCGTGAACGTTCAAGCTCTTCTATTTTTTGTTGATGTGCCATTTGATCAACCTTTTTTGCTTGCTCATAGTCTTTTCTAAACTTAGCTAACTTCTCATCAGCTTCAAGGAATTTAGTATCAAGCGCAGCCTGTCTACTTGCTAAACTTCCCCCTGAGCTACGCCATTCACGACAAGCCTTGTTTTGAGCCTTACGCAACCTATCTGCCGCTTTCCTTTCTTCTGTAGTGCTGTCAGAACTATAAGAAGTCAAACATACTTTAAAAGCGCAGCCACAATTTTTAGGGAACTCTCGTTCACGTCTTTCAAATTCGTTTTTGGCATTGTATTTCTCTTCAACAATTCGTTCTATATCGTTACTAACTTGCTTTGCAGTTTGAGAAACGTTTGCTAATTGCTTTTTATCCTCATTGGATACACTTTGTGCAGCTAGTATTTTAGGATCAGTCTCTAGAACTTGACCATAACGATATTTGGATACTACTTTCCCATTTTCTATACTCAGTCCTTCGTACGGCAGCCCATCTCGAAACTCTCCTGCCGCTATGACTCTACCATCTTTATCAGCAAGAAAACCTTGGCCATTTGGTTTTTCATAGAAGTATTGCCCTTTATAAAAGTTTCCATTGGGGTATTGTAAACGGCCTTCTGCTGTCAACTCACCATTTATGGCTCGACCTTTATACACAGAATCATCAGCAAGATAAATCTCACCAATGCCGTGTGCATCACCATCTTTATTCGGTCCTTGCCAAATGATGAGCGGTTTGTAAGATATAACGGCACTAGCAACTTCTGTAGCAGGAATGAACTGTTTGAGTTTACGTCTGGCTATTGTCTTTTCTACATCTGATTTAAAGTAGTAAGTTGATTCATGCTTAGGATTGATACCAAAAACAGTAACATCTCCAGCAGCAAGATTGATTTTTCTGCTAGATTTAGTATAATACCCTGTTTTGTCCTCAGATTCGTTATCTACCTGTATGTAATAACTGCCGGGCCAAAGCTCAATTTTGTAATACTCTTTAGTAGTAATATTATCAAGTTTATATAAATTAATTAATAGTGACAGTGGTGTGTCTTGAAAAAGTAGATTTGAGCGTTTTAGAATATATAAATGTGCTTTTCCAGGCGCTGGATCTTGTTGCGCTAGTAAGGACATATCTTTTTCGCTTGTAGCAAAGGCTGAGCTGCTAAAAGTGATCAGCAACACTAACAACATTGCTACACGACGACATAAAGGTAAAGCATATGTCATTATTAATTCCTTAGAGTATATTTTTGTTAATTAATAACTAACCATAATTCATCACCATTACTAATGCAATAAAAAACAATCATAAAAAAAAGCGCCTATATAAATAAGCGCTTCTTTATTAATGCCGATCAAAAAAAGGCTATTTCAAAAATAGTGCCATGGCTTTTTTGAACAGTCCACCATAAGGCGGCAATAATAAATTCAGACCATTGAGCTTAGTTTGGACAAAAATTGGCTTCATATGGCTGAGACGTTCAAAACCAGCCTTACCATGGTACGCGCCAGTACCAGAGTCACCCACACCACCAAATGGCAAGTCATGCTGAGCCACATGTATCAAAACTTCGTTGATACATAAGCCACCCGAGACCGTATTATTACGCACGTTTTCGATACTGCTGTAGTTGTCACTAAACACATATAGCGCCAATGGGCGTGGACGCGAGTTTACAAAGTAAATGGCATCATCAAGCGTCTCATAATGCATCAGCGGCAAGATCGGGGCAAAAATCTCGTTTTGCATAAGATCGCTATCAGGCGCAGGCTCACTGACGATGACTGGCGGCATGAGACGGGTTTCTATATTGGGTTCGGCGCCAGTTAACGCATGTACCTCGCCACCTGTTAGCGCATCTAGATAGCCTTTTACCCGTTTGAACTGCTCACTATTAATAATGCGAGAGTAATCTGGGTTTTCTTCGATATCAGGATAATGCTTGGTCATCCACTCTTTTGCGAGTTCGATAAACTGGTCATGGTATTGGCGCTGAATCAAGACATAATCTGGCGCAATACACGTCTGTCCAGCATTTAGTGTCTTACCCATCATCACTCGATTGACGACAGACTCTAGATTGGCATCATCTAGTACGATCACTGGTGATTTGCCACCAAGCTCAAGCGTCACTGGCGTTAGATTTGGCGCAGCAGCAGCCATGACCTTTTTGCCCACCGCAGTCGATCCAGTATATAGTAGGTGATCAAATGGTAGCTCACTAAAGGCGGCAGCAATCTCGACTTCACCGAGTACCACACAGATCATATCTGGCGAAAAATAACGAGCAATGGCGTCAGCAAACGTCTGAGCAAATTGCGGCGCAGCTTCACTCATCTTGACCATAATGCGGTTACCTGCGGTGATTGCATCAATCATCGGGCCAATTGCTAAAAATAACGGATAATTCCAAGGCACCATGATACCGACCACACCCAATGGCTGCGGCTGAATTTCATTATGAGCTGGCATATATAGCGCTGAAATAGGCGCACGATGTGCTTTCATCCATTTTTTGCCGTGTTTTTTGGCGTGGCTGATACCGGTAAAGCTAGGAAACAACTCAGCAAACTGCGTCTCTGACTGGCTACGATAGCCAAAGTCTGCACTAATCGCCTTTGCAAAACTCTCTTGGTTATCGCTAAGCATCACTTCTAGATTGTCTAGCTGCGTCGTACGTGTGCCCCAATCATTGATTGGCTGGGTACGGCTTAACATTTGCAAGCGTGCAAATTGCGCTTTCATCTCATCGATAGTCGTCGCCGTACTTAGGGCTTCAGGCACTCGCTGCAGCGCAAAACCGGTCTCGGTCACTGGCTGCTCATGGGCGCTTTGGTTGCTATCTGTCATTTGTCTTCCTTGTCATAATCATAATAATAGTCATAAGGTTTGTAGTCACTATACTATATTGGGTTAGAGGCTCTATCTTTCTTTCTAGTCAGGTGCACTCTTTGATAACCTACTCTGACTATAAACTTCATCAGATTCCATTCATTACACTTTAATGTAGCGCATCGACTGAGCAATGAACAGCATCTTTGGTTGACTACTGCGTCTGTACTAGCAGTACCTTTATAAGCGACTTACCACTGTTCTATACCTATTATTTCATCATCAATTGCTAGCTGATTGCTATTAGCATTTACGCCATTTACAGACATTGCGCCAGTATATATCTTTGGGCGATAGTCGCCAAAACTGCTACACTACCGATGAGCATTATTTATTTTAAACTTGATAATAATAAGACAGATACTCTCATGCAAAATGACACACAACCCCTTAATGACACGCTTGTCAGCAAATCTCTCTCAGCCGCCGATTATGTCCCTACTCTCGATGCGATGCTGGCACGCACCCTCGAACGTATCGATCTAAAAAAACAACAAGGGCTGCGTACGCCTGATGAATTGTGGATTGTCGATCATAACGACGTCTACACGCTGGGACAGGCAGGCAAAGAAGAGCATATATTACAGCGTACTGACACGCCTATCATCAAGACCGATCGCGGTGGTCAGGTGACATGGCACGGTCATGGGCAGCTGGTTATCTATTGGTTGTTTGACTTAGACAGTCTCAAATGGAGTGTACGCAATCTCGTCTCCCATGCTGAGCAAGCGATAGAAGACGTCATCAATGACTGTTTGAGTAGCTCACCATCTAATAGTGATAATATCAGTGCTCATGCACGCCGCGATGCCCCAGGTGTCTACTTATATGCAGATACTGCTGCAACAGATGACCGCACCTCTACAGATGACAACTCTCTTGATAATAAGATTATGCTTGGCAAAATGGCCTCGCTAGGCTTTAAGATTAAGCATGGCTTTAGCTACCATGGCATTGCGATTAATCTAAACTGTGACCTGTCTTCATTTAACGCCATCAATCCTTGTGGCTATGCCGGCATGCAGATGTTGCGATTATCTGACTTTGTAGCCATGCAGACAGATTCAGAGCAAACAGAGCTAGAGGCGCAGTCTAAACAGCAAATGAGCGATTCATTCAGCTATGAGACAGTCACTCAAAAACTTATTGATAATATCGCCAAGCGTCATGCTGGGCTGATTGAGTTGCGAGCTATCGCGCCTAAGTAAAGTTTGAGCCTATTTTTGCATAATCTTTTTTTGCATAATATCTTGCACGCTTAGACTTAAATATTAAGAGAAAATTCAGTACAAACTTGCTATAATCGCATGCAGTACAAATCGGACGCAGCAACTATCCTTGCTGGATCCCTAGCTCAGCCCCTTATTCAAACATTTAAAACAAAAGCAAATTGGAGCATTTTATGGCAGATTTTAACAAAATTTTGGACGCAGGCGACGTAGACGGCGGCATCATCAACGTAGTAGTAGAGATCCCAGCTGGTAGCAGCCATAAAATTGAGTGGAATCGCGAATTAGCAGTATTTGAGCTTGACCGTATTGATCCACAGATTTTTGCCAAACCTTGTAACTATGGTTTCATCCCACAAACACTTGACGAAGACGGCGATGAGCTTGACGTATTGCTATTGACTGAGCAGCCACTACCGACTGGTATTTTCTTAAAAGCCAAAGTTATCGGTGTGATGAAGTTTGTCGATGATGGCGAAGTAGATGACAAAATCGTTGTCGTACCTGCTGATGACCGTGACACAGGCAATGCTTACAACAGCTTAGAAGACCTACCAAAGCAGTTGATCAACCAGTTAGAGTTCCATTTCAGTCATTATAAAGACTTGAAAAAAGCTGGTACGACGGTTGTTGAATCTTGGGGCGATGTCGCAGAAGCGAAAGAAGTCATCAAAGAGTCTATCCAACGTTGGAAAGATCTATAATTATCAAATATTGGCAAAAATGCCAGTAACGATAAATAATAAAATACCGCAGTCACCATAGTGGCCGCGGTATTTTTTTGCTTGAACATTGCTTATCTAACATGGTTATAATGAGCATATTACTCATTCCAACTTATACGCCGTAATAAGGACAGTCATGTTTAACCCCGACCCTAGCGCAAAAACGGTCAATACCAAGTTGCCAAGAGACGTCATTATGATGGTCGAAAAAAACAACCTAGTAATGGCTATTAAAACTTTGGCAGCAGACGAAAACATCAGTATGGATGAAGCCAAAAGTAGAATTGATGCTTATGAGACCCAGCTAAAAGTAAAGCAACAACAGAAGCTCAACACCATCGCTAGTAAACAAGGCATTCCAAATCAAGCCATCAGCTTTGATAGAGAACAAGAGGAAGACGAGCCTGGGCCATTGGTAAAAAATCGTGTCAAAACCACCAAACAGAGTCAAGGGTTTAAGGGGCTGCAAGACGGTGTCGATAGTCAGCTAAATGACTTAGGCTATAAGAAACCTCTATTGCCTTATTGGCTAAAACGATTGCTCGTGATCGCTGTCTTGATGATAGGAATATTTTGGATATTGTGGCGAGTATTTGGTTAAGTGATTTAGCTAAATAAGAAACTGGCTCAACATATTCCCCATATAGCCACATACCGACTAGCTATAATTTAAGAATGTAGCTAGTCGAATAGTTCATTGGAAACCTGCCCTTGAATCCTTTCAAGCGTCCATTAATCTCAAATTATTTAGAGCAATCCTTTATATAAGAAGTAACAGCCTACGACGGTCAATAGTACCGCAAAGCATTTTTTCAGCAACTGTGGCGATAATGCGTGAGCGACTTTTGCGCCTAGCTTGGCGGTAAAGAAGCTCATAATGCTAATGCCTAAAAAAGCATAGATGTGAACAAAGCCAATCGTATTGGGCACGTCGACTTGAGCTTGCATGCCAAAGAACATAAATCCTAGCGCGCCTGCAATGGCGATCGGCAATCCACATGCGGCTGAGGTTCCAACGGCTTTTTGCATAACCACACCGTAACGTGTGAGATAAGGTACGGTTAAGCTACCACCGCCAATCCCAAAAATAGCAGAAGCGATACCGATACCCGCCCCTGCTGCTAGCTGCTTAGGCTTTGAAGGCAAAGCTATATGAACATTACCAGCATCGTTATTTGCTTTCTTTTTGCCACCCATAAACATTTTATAAGCGACCCAAAGCAAAAACACACCAACAATCAACTGAAGATACAACCCAGATATCTGTCCTGCTATCCCTGCCCCTAAAAAACAGCCTATTACTAAACCTGGCGTCAGATTTTTAAAGACAGGCCACATGACTGCGCCTTTCTTGTTGTGCGCCATGAGCGAGCTTATGGACGTGACGATAATAGTCGCCAGTGAAGTACCCAAGGCCAAATGCATAATAGTGTCAGGACTGTAACCCATTTGCGTAAAGACAATAAATAGTAGTGGTACGATAATAGTGCCACCGCCTACTCCAAATAGCCCCGCAGCAAATCCTGCTAGCGCCCCTATTATTAAAAAAGTTATTAATTCCACAGGATAGTTACTTCTTATTTAGATTTAATGAAATGATAATTATAGTTAAACGACTGCTCAATATTGAACGAGCAATAGTTCATAGGCTTAGGTATTGGATAATAGGTATTAGATTAAATAAGCTCCACTTGTCCAACTCTAGAGTAGGCACGATTAAAGTAGACTAACCCTTCATCAGTGCCGCCTTGTGGCTCAGCCTGATTGATGGCGACAACGCGGCACATAAAGACGCTATGCGTGCCGACTTGTTGAATTTGTTCAATCTCACAATCAAAGCTGACCAAGGCATCTTCCAACACAGGAGCGCCTGTTTGTAATTGTGTCCAAGAACCATATTCAAACCGTTCTTCTGAACACAGTTTAGAGGCAAAAGCATTGGATAGCTGCTCATGTTGCGCGCCTAACACATTGACACTTAAAATCTTGTTTTCCAGAAAGTAGCCATGTGACCGAGACGTTTGATTCATACAGACAAGCAAAGTCGGCGGTGTGTCTGTGACACTACATACTGCCGATGCTGTAAACCCATGTACGCCCGTTTCACCTGATGTAGTCACCACATTGACCGCAGTCGTTAGCAAAGACATGGCATCTCTAAAGTCGGTCGCGTCAATCCTATCTTTAATCATTGCTTCAATCCCGAGAAACGTTAAAAAATAACGTTAAAAAATTGTGCTTCAATTTTAGTTTTGTAAGGGAAATTCTTTAAATAGAATTTCCTAAACGGCTAAACTCTAAGCAGTCAGCTCTTGACGAACGATTTGAGCACCAGCGCTTAAGGCTGCGAGCTTACCACGTGCGACTTGGCGAGACAAAGGTGCCATGCCGCAGTTGGTCGCAGGATACAGCTTGTCAGCATCGACAAATTGTAGCGCTTTGCGTAGCGTATCTGCCACCTCTTCTGGTGTCTCGATAGTGTTGGTTGCCACGTCAATGGCACCGACCATCACTTTCTTACCGCGAATCAGCTCGATCAGATCCATAGGCACACGTGAGTTTTGACACTCAAGGGAAATGATATCGATTTTCGACTGTTGCAGTTTAGGGAACGCTTTTTCGTATTCGCGCCACTCTGAGCCCAGTGTCTTTTTCCAATCGGTATTGGCTTTGATGCCATAGCCGTAGCAAATATGAACAGCTGTCTCACATTTTAGACCTTCAATGGCGCGCTCTAAAGTCGCAATACCCCAGTCGTTCACATCATCAAAGAACACATTAAATGCAGGCTCATCAAACTGGATAATATCAACGCCAGCCGCTTCTAATTCTTTTGCTTCTTGGTTCAGAATTTTAGCAAATTCCCAAGCCAATTTTTCACGGCTTTTATAATGACCGTCATATAACGTATCAATCATCGTCATCGGCCCTGGCAACGCCCATTTGATTGGCTGGTCGGTTTGCTGACGCAAAAACTTGGCATCATCAACGAACACGGACTTCGGGCGGCTCACCGCACCAACGACTGACGGCACACTCGCATCATAGCGATTACGAATTTTGACCGTCTCACGCTTCTCAAAGTCAACACCATCAAGGTGTTCGATGAATGTCGTCACAAAATGCTGACGGGTCTGCTCGCCATCACTGACAATATCAATCCCTGCATGCTGTTGTTCTTGCAATGATACACGCAGCGCATCTTGCTTGGCTTCAAGCAACTGCTCGCCCTCTAACGCCCAAGGTGACCAAATTTTCTCTGGTTCTGCTAGCCAAGAAGGTTTTGGTAAGCTGCCAGCGGTAGACGTCGGTAATAGTAGTTTCATACGATTTATCTTCTAGTTAATTTATTTTTTATTATGTTGATGAGTGATGCTCAGTTAAGCGGCTTGCTTCCTAGCCGTTTCTTTGTCAGCGGCTTCTTTTTGAGCAGTCTCGCCTGTTACATCATAGCTTGCAGCCCATTCCTCAAGGATGGTTTGATACGGCTTGATAAAGTGTGTCTCAGTAAATCTGCCTTGGGTTACTGCCATCTGACTACGTTCGGCGCGGTCATAGACCACTTGCGTCAATGAATAGTCTTGGTAATTCAGGCTAGGTTGATACACTTGTCCAGCGCTTGAGTTGGCATTGTAAATCTCAGGACGGTAGATCTTCTGAAAGGTCTCCATGGTACTGATTGCACTAATCAGTTCAAGATCGGTGTAATCACTGAGCAAGTCCCCTGCAAAATAAAATGCTAATGGCGCGGCGCTACCTTCAGGCTTAAAATAACGTACCGTTAAGCCCATTTTATGAAAATAGTCGTCGGTCAACGAGTATTCATCTTGCTTGTACTCAATGCCCAATACAGGATGCTGATTGACAGTACGGTAGTAAGTCTTGCTGGTTGACACGCTCAGGCAAATCACTGGTTTTTTGTGAAAATGAGCGTTGTAAGCCTCTGAATTCAATAAATATTGAAACAGCTTGCCGTGCAACTCACCAAAATTATCTGGCGTTATGGATGCTAGGTTTTTGTCGCGATGCTCTGGTAACACAATACTAAAGTCATAATCACGCACGTAAGATGAGAAACTGTTGCCAACCATGCCGTCGATACGCTTGTTTTCTTTGTGATCCACAATCGTTGTTTTTAGCGTTTCGATAATAGGAAAGGTCTGACCATTGCCTTTAACATCCAGATCGACAGAAATGATATCAACTTCAACAGAATAACGATCTGCTGTCAGATTATCCCAATGCGCCAATGCATTGAAGCGGTTATTAATCATGGTTAACGTTTTGCGTAAGTTCTCTTGGCGGTGCTCGCCGCGTGCCAAATTTGCAAAGTTAGTCGTCAAACGCGTGCTATCTGCAGGCTGATAGTTTTCGTCAAAACGAATGTGCTTAATTGAACAATTGAATTCTTTACTCATGGTGATCCGCTACCTTATTTATCTGAGATAAAACCAAATCTTTGTATGAGGTGAATCATACCGAAATCTAAACATGAATAAAAACGATACAATTTAAACATAAGATGAATTTCATTCATCTTCCTGAAAATTAGATATATAAAGGAAATTGAATAGCAGAAGTTTTGAGAATTCATTTAACGCATAACTAACCCCTTCCCATACTGGCGGCGAAGAAGGCTTTTATACTGCTTAAGAGTATTTGAGGCATAAAAAAAGGATACCGTAGTATCCTTTTTCATCGTATTCAAAGCTAATAATAAATCGATTCTAGTGATGCTCACCCGGTAAAATTCTAGCAAAGGCACGCTGAGCAATATTTGGTTTTTTATCACTCGTCAATCCAGCACGAGTACTTGGGAAAATACGATAACCCATCGATTGAATACCAACGTTAATAGCTGGTGCTAATGAATAAGTCGCTGAGGCAAATTTGCCCATGTTACTGGCAATACTGTTTGGTTTATGGACAATCGCTTTGGCAACCATCATCGCCGCCTCATCCGGCATAAGCGCAGGCATGTAGCGGTATAACTTAGTTGGCTCAATCATCGGCGTACGCACCAACGGCATAAAGATATTGGTAATCGTGACATTATCGCCTTTTACTTCAGCAGCCAAGCAGCGACTAAAGGCATCCAATGCCGATTTTGAAGCGACATAAGCGGCAAAGCGCGGGCTATTCGCCAGCACACCAATCGATGATATATTAACAATTTGACCAGTCTGACGTTCAATCATCGTCGGCAAAAATCCAAGCACTATTTTAACCGCGCCAAAGTAATTGATATCCATGGTACGCTCAAAATCATGGAAGCGATCTATAGACTCGTGTACCGAGCGGCGAATTGAGCGACCAGCGTTATTAACCAAGACATCTACATGACCGAAATCTGCCAAAATTTGCGCGCTGACTTTTTCTATATCATCCATATTGGTCAGATCACAAGGGTAATAAGTAGCTCTACCACCAAGCTCCTCGATACTGTCTTTCACGGCTTTTAATTTGTCTTCAGTACGTGCCAACAAAATCACATGAGCACCGCATTCACTGAGCAAATAGGCCGTACGCTCACCAATACCACTTGATGCCCCTGTGATAATAACATGCTTATCTTTGACTGCTTTGCTGATTGCTTTTTTTGAGGGATTGGCCATAAAAGATCCTTTTCGTAAATGATACTTCCGTTAATGTTCGCCTAAAGCATAACAAATATAATTGGATTGAAGTTAATAAATAAGCCGTAAAATGCATTTAATATCATGAATATTAGCAGTTAGGTATTTATTATCAAGTGTATTGCTTAAACTGACCGTTTTTTCTTGCTATTCGTGCGCGTGTAAAAAGTCTTCGACCACGCGAAACTGCCCAGCGGTACTCTCTTCACCATACATGGCTTGGCGAAAAGCGTTGGAATTAGGGATGCCGGTGGTATACCACGCAATGTGCTTGCGAGCAATTCGGCAGCCTGAATATTCGCCGTAAAACTCATATAGCTCTTGCAAATGCGCTAGGACAATCTCTTTTATCTCGCTCACACTAGGTGCAGCAAGCACTTCTCCTGAGCGCAAAAAATGCTCGATATCGCGAAATATCCAAGGCTGCCCTTGCGCAGCACGCCCTATCATCACCGCATCACAACCGGTCAGCTCATAGACACGCTGCGCTTTTTGCGCGCTATCGATATCGCCATTGGCAATCACAGGAATACTGATGCTTTCTTTGACCTCACGTATCAGCTCGTAACGCGCCTCGCCGCTATACATGTCCTCACGTGTACGCCCATGAATGGCAATCGCGGCAATACCCGCTTGCTCTGCACGCTTGGCAACGCGCAAAATATTCTCACGCCCATTCTCAAAACCCAAGCGCGTCTTTAAGGTGACAGGCGCATCGACTGCACCTACTGCTACATCTAGCAAGCGCGCGACCAAATCTTCATCTTGCAGCAGTGCAGAACCCGCTAACCTACGGCACACTTTTTTAGCCGGACAGCCCATATTGATATCAATAATCTGTGCGCCATTATCTATCTGATAACGTGCGGCTTCTGCCAATTTATCAGGTTCTGCGCCTGCTATTTGCGCAGAAATAGGCGCTATTTCGTTATCAAAATTGGCACGATAGAGCGATTTTTTGCGTGCATAAAGAGCGGTATCAGCGATGATCATCTCGCTGACCGCATGACCTGCGCCAAATGATTTACACAATCGGCGAAAAGGGTTGTCCGTCACGCCTGCCATCGGTGCGACCATTAGACGGTTTTCAATCGTCAGGCCACCGATATTTAATGGCTGCAACAATGGATGATCAGACAAAGTCGAGGATAAAGGTGAAATGGGAAAATCAATAGACATAAGAAAACGGCTTGATTTGTAAGGAAAACAAGCCGTTATTCTAAGGATTCGTGCACATAATGCAAGCTATTCACGTGAATAACTTGCATAAGCATTACTCGTTTTTAATACATCCCATGCATTATTTATCAAGCACACTGCCCTGCTCTAGCGTGATGTCATCATCATGCTCTTGCATGCGCCACGGTAGACTATCAGGTGATACATTGAGGAAATGTAAATACTTCTCAAACTGATCAATGATGTCATTAATCACTGATTCAGATTTGTAGCCGTATAAATCATAGGTCTGACCACCACGGCGTAGATACACCTCAGCGCGATGATGATGCTCTTGTGGCAAAGTATCTGCGCTGTCTTCAGTATAATAATCAGGCGCATCATGCTCAGATAAGCGTACCTCATACCAAAACTCGACATCGTCACCGCGCTGTAGCTCTAATACGGCTCGGTTATTGACCGCGTCATAATTGACCTCAGTCGTCCAGCCGGTTTCTGCAAATTTAGACGACACCTCCATCATCGAAGGCATCACCACTTCTTTGATATAGCTAAGAACCTTTTCACGCGTTGGCTTATCGGTCATATAATCAATACGCTCGCGCCATGCAGACGGTTTGAGTAAATGCGGCGGCAGTCTGTTGTCATTACCAAGGCTCTGATTACGATGTCCTTCGATACGCAGCGCACGCCACATACCAAACATTGAAATAAGAATAATAATGGCAAAAGGTAACGCACTAACGATAGCCGCTGTTTGTAAGGCTTCTAAACCACCTGCAAGTAGTAATACTGCTGCGACAGCACCTTCAGTCACTACCCAAAAGCTACGCTGCCACCATGGTGTATCACTGCGACCACCTGCCGCTAGCGAGTCGATTACCAATGAGCCAGAATCCGATGACGTCACAAAAAAGGTAATAATCAATAAAATGGTCAACGACGACACAAATTCAGTAAACGGTAGATTCTCTAACAGTTTAAACAAAGCAATCGCTTGGTTGTTTTGTACTTCACTGATTAATGAGGTATAACCATCGACCATAATCATATGTAGTGCGGTATCACCAAACACCGAAAACCAGAAGAACGTAAAGAAAGTCGGTACTAGCATCACACCCAATACGAACTCACGAATAGTACGACCACGGCTAATCTTGGCGATAAACAGACCCACAAAAGGCGCCCATGCAATCGTCCATGCAAAAATAAACAAGGTCCAGCTGCCGATCCAATTGCTATTCTCGTATGCCTGCAAGCTAAAGGTACGTTCAACGATATTACCCAAGTAACTACCCGTATTTTCCATAAAGGCATTCAAGATAAAAATGGTCGGACCGACAACAAATACGAACAGCATTAATGCAGTTGCTAATAGCATATTTAAAATAGATAAGCGTTTTACACCCTTATCCATCCCTGCCAATACCGATACCAATGCCGCGGCGGTCACCAAGGCAATGGCAATCACCTGCACGGTCGTATTCACTGGAATGATATCTGGCAATAGATAATTGAGTCCCGCATTAATTTGCGACACCGACAAGCCAAGACTGGTAGCAATACCAAACATCGTACCTAATATCGCAAACACATCGACTGTATGACCGATAGGGCCATGAATCCTGTCACCAATAATCGGATACAGCGTCGAGCGTATTGATAGTGGTAGACCATGACGAAACGCAAAATAAGCTAGTGATAAACCAACGACACCATAAATTGCCCAAATATGAAAACCCCAATGGAAATACGCAATTTGCATCGCCTCTTTTGCCGCGGCGATAGTCTGCGGATCCGACATTGGCGGACTAGAAAAATGCATCACTGGTTCTGCTACCCCATAAAACAGTAGCGCAATCCCGTAACCTGCCGAAAACAGCATGGCAAACCATTCAAGGAATCCGTACTCCGCTTCAGCATGATCAGGGCCCAGCTTGATACTGCCATAAGACGAAAACGCCAGTACAATAATGAACATCAAAAACAGTGCCACTGCCAGCATATAAAACCAACCGAATGTCTCAGTCGTAAAACTAAGCACATCACTAAACAGAGCACCCGCTGCCTCAGGGTTAATAGCCGTACCAATGACCAATAGCAGCATAATAATTGCTGCAGGTACAAAGACTGGTAATAAAATAGTCGAACGAGGTAATTTACTCATGAAAGATAATATCCTCAAAAGTTGACGATGCCTTTTTATGAAAATTTTTAATTAAGGCAAAGATTAGAAAATGTGTGTGAATGGTTATAATAATTATCACACTCTTTTCCAAAACCCTAGACAAGCGTTCAACTCGTAACATGACTTTAACGAATGTTACATGACTATTACCAAGAAAATAAAAAAGGCAGCTTGCTAGCTGCCTTTGGATTGTATATGTACTCTACTTTGGTAATTTATAATCTATAAATGCTCGCTAATTCATAAATACCAGTATTTGTTGTACCTAAACAGAAGCAATCTGTTTCCTAACTAAGCATCAATCACTGCCGCCAACTTCTGCGCAATAGCTGCCAAATCATTGTTGTCGGCTTGGGTCACTGCATGACGACCCAATTCATGGATACTTGATGGAATGAGATGCACATGATAATGAAAGACTGTTTGACCTGCTTGTGAGCCATTCAACTGCATTTGGATAACGCCTTCACGCTCAAACACTTGACGCTGGGCTTGCATGACCTTTTTAGACGTCATTAATACCGCAGCAGCATACTCTGGCTCAAGATCGGCCAAATCTACCGCTTTTTGCTTCGGTATCACCAATACATGGCCTTCTGCTTGCGGCATGATATCCATAAAGGCGAGCGTTTTATCATCTTCATATACTTTGTGATATGGAATATCACCATCTAACATTTTGGCAAAAATGTTATTGTCATCATAAGCAGTTTGTGGATTTACTTCAGTCATTATTTTTTCCTTTAAGAGTTTTATTATTAGTTAATTAATAGCTCAATAGCTATCCAAAATAGATAAAAGCATCTGTCATATAGTGGACGAAATATAACTTTAGTACAAGTCAGTATGACAACCGAATTTGAAAAATATCAAGCCATATTCCAACCATGCTAGCTCACTAATTTATTGGCGAGTCATACCTTTTAAATGTTATATTAGCCCTCTATTTTAACAACGCTATGTTTATGGATTTGCCTACTTTGCCGACTGAACCAGATATGGATAACACTGCTATAACCCTTGATAATCAGGAAGAATACTCTGATATTGAGAGTGAAAGTGGTACTCAAACCATTGATCCGAACGCTATCATATTAGCAGAAGCATTGACTGATAAAGCCATCAGCTGGCAGATACACAATTGCAAAATTATAAAGAAGACTGTCACGCAAGATTTGCCACTGCCCTTTTTGTATCACTATGACAGTTTAGATGATGCGATCAAACAAACGCACCCACTCACTCCTGAGTTACTGCTTCAATTTAATACACCCATGTCGGCTCATGAAGCTGCCAAATTAATCGGCATTGACGAGGAGCTGCTGACCAGCCCTTGGCATGTGAAAATTATCGGCTCATTGGTGGTATTTAGTGAGGCATTGCAATTGGCTGTACGCCTACATTGGACCAATACGGGTAAAGAGACGCAGCAGGTATATATTAAAGATGCTGCCGACGCTATTATTGCCGCTTTTAAAGACTGGCAGTTTTTTGGTCGTGTAGACGTCCTTTATAAAAATAATAAGCAGCCGTTAATCAGTATTGACGAGCAAAACCCCAATACGCAAGCACTACCTGCCGAATCACTATTGATGATTGAAGCTAGTAGTGATTATCAGCAGCTACTGGCTACTCATGCGCTTGCAGCCATTGTAAAACTAGAAGCAGACAAAGCCGATCTTCCTTGGTTTGACAAAGCCATATTAGAACGTATTGAATAGATATTTTGAATAATTGTTTTTTCGCTCGTCGCTTGTGATTATTAATTCGTTATTATTAATTCACTGTTATTAGCATATTGTTTTTAGTTATTCATATCTAATGGTATGGTAACGAATTAGTATTATTCACTAGTACTCACTCTCTATAAAAAGCACACTATCCCTATTAAAACTGAGGGTGCACATTTTTATAACCCCGCCTATTTGTAAGGAATATCACATGGATTATCGCTCAAAAACCTCTACCGGCGGTCGTAATATGGCAGGCGCGCGCGCATTATGGCGTGCAACCGGCATGACTGACGGCGACTTTGGCAAGCCAATCATTGCGATTGCTAACTCTTTTACCCAGTTTGTACCCGGCCATGTGCATTTAAAAGACCTTGGACAACTGGTCGCCCGTGAGATTGAGCAAGCAGGCGGCGTTGCAAAAGAGTTCAATACCATTGCGGTCGATGATGGTATTGCGATGGGCCATAGCGGTATGTTGTACTCGCTACCAAGTCGTGATTTGATCGCTGATTCTGTCGAGTATATGGTAAATGCCCACTGTGCAGATGCGCTAGTGTGTATTTCCAACTGCGACAAAATCACTCCGGGTATGTTGATGGCCGCCATGCGCCTTAACATACCAGTGGTGTTTATCTCAGGTGGCCCAATGGAAGCGGGCAAAATCTTAGCCAGTACTGTTGGTAAGAGCCACAATACCGATAGTAGTGACAGCAGTGCTGTTCGCAAGCTTGACCTTGTCGATGCGATGATGGACGCTGCTGATGATAGTATTAGTGATGAAGACGTCGCTGCTATCGAAGCTTCAGCCTGCCCTACTTGTGGCTCATGCTCTGGCATGTTTACAGCAAACTCGATGAACTGCTTGACCGAAGCTTTAGGCTTAGCTTTACCAGGTAACGGCTCACTACTAGCCACTCATTCATTGCGCCGCGAGCTATTTTTAGAAGCTGGTCGTACCATTGTGTCGCTTGCTAAGCGTCGTTATGAGCAAGATGATGACTCTGTACTACCACGCTCTATCGCTACCAAAGCTGCTTTTGAAAACGCCATGAGCTTAGATATCGCCATGGGCGGTTCTACCAATACCATCTTGCATTTACTTGCTGCGGCCAATGAAGCAGAGATCGACTTTAAGATGGCTGATATTGACCGTCTAAGTTGCGGTGTGCCTTGTCTGGCAAAAGTAGCCCCTGCCTCACAGAAATACCATATGGAAGACGTGCATCGTGCTGGCGGTGTCTTTGCATTACTCGCTGAGCTTGATCGCGCTGAGTTATTAAAAACTGATGTGCCAACTATCCATAGCGCAACGATGAAAGAAGCGATTGATAAGTGGGACATCATGAACCCTGACAACCATGAAGCTCGCGCACGTTTCCTTGCAGCACCTGGTGGCGTACGTACCACAGAAGCATTCTCACAATCAAAAGAGTGGTCAAACCTCGACGTCAACCGTGAGTCAGGCTGTATCCGTAGTGCCAAACACGCCTACTCTACAGATGGCGGCTTAGCCGTACTATATGGCAATATCGCCGAGCGTGGCTGCGTGGTCAAAACCGCAGGCGTTGATGAAAGCATCTTGACCTTTACTGGTCGTGCACGTCTATTTGAATCACAAGACGATGCGGTTGCTGCAGTATTGGCTGACCAAATCGTTGCAGGCGATGTGGTTATCATTCGCTACGAAGGCCCTAAAGGCGGCCCTGGTATGCAAGAGATGCTATACCCAACGACTTACCTGAAGTCAAAAGGATTGGGTAAAGAATGCGCCCTACTGACTGATGGTCGCTTCTCTGGTGGTACATCAGGTCTATCAATTGGTCATGCTAGCCCAGAAGCTGCTGAAGGTGGGGCGATTGGTTTGGTCGAAGAAGGCGATAGCATTCATATCGATATCCCAAATCGTACCATCAACATGCAAGTGAGTGATGCAGACTTAGCCGCTCGCCGAGAAGCTATGGAGGCGCGTGGACGTGATGCATGGAAGCCTGTCAACCGTGATCGTCATGTCTCGCCAGCATTACGTGCTTATGCGGCTATGACTACCAGTGCTGATACTGGTGCCGTCCGTGACGTGAGTCAAGTCGAACGCTAGTCTGTAAACTATTAATGCTCCAGACATACTGATAAAAATATTAAGCCTGCGCAATGCAGGCTTTTTTTTCACCAAAAAACAACGTAGCTGTCGTTTTGATAACTATTTTTTGCGGTAATTATTTTATTTTGACGTCATGATAAAGAGTATCAGTGACTGACTATCAACTATTGCTATTAATTATCATCGATATCTAAAACTACTTTTTTAAAATCGACCCTTAAAATATAACGACGTGCGTAAACCTTATGATTGAAAAATATAACTTATTCTTATTGATCTGCGGGATTGCCTTTTTACTCGGGGCATTGTTTCCTGTTATTTTTAAGCGCACCTCTATTTCATTACCGATGCTCCAAGTCAGCTTCGGTCTAATGATGGGCTACTGGTGGACGTCTTTATCCTTTTTAGACCCACTTGATAACGGTTTACTCATCGAAAAACTGACTGAAATTGTTGTATTGGTGTCATTGGTTGGTGCTGGTATTAAAATCGACACAGAGTTGTCTTGGCGATTGTGGCGACCAACAGTAAGACTGCTACTCATTACCATGCCTATTGGTATTTTTGCGATGGCAGTCTTGGGGTATTACGCGTTTGGTTTGAGCCTTGGTGCAGCTATTTTATTAGGTGCAGTGTTAGCACCCACTGATCCAGTATTAGCTTCGAGCATTCAAGTAGGACCTCCCAATACAGGAGGAGAAGACACTCCGCGCTTTACCTTAACGTCAGAGGCCGGGTTGAACGATGGTCTGGCTTTTCCGTTTGTGTACCTAGCGATTAAGATTGCAGAAGCATTCAGTGAAGGCAAAGCCTTTACTTACGAGATGCTATGGTCGTGGTTTACTCATGATGTCTTATGGAAGATTGGAGCAGGTGTAGTGGTAGGTATATTGGTTGGTAAATTATTGGCCAAAGTCGTGTTTTCTAAACATACTCGCGAGACGACCATCTCGCAAGGTTATGTGGTTATTGCGTTGACGCTACTAGCCTATGGTCTTGCAGAGTATGTACACAGTTATGGCTTTATCGCTGTATTTGTGGCAGCATTTGCGTTTCGTCGCTCGGAGTGTGAGCATACTTATCATCAAAAACTGCATGATTTCGCTGAGCAATCAGAAGGCTTATTGATGTCATTAGTGCTAGTTATCTTTGGCATGTTCCTCGGTCAAGGGTTACAAGCAGGTGTCGAGTTGACATGGCGCGTCTATATCGTCAGCTTTACCTTCCTACTACTTATACGACCGATTGGTGGATTTATTGCCTTATCAGGATTGAACCTACCTCATACCGAAAAATACGCAATATCAGCTTTAGGTATTCGCGGTATCGGTACCCTATATTATCTGTCCTATGCGCTCAATCAAGGGTTCTTCGCAGATGAAGATGCGCTTAAACTGTGGATTGTTTGTTCGATTGTCATTTTGACTTCTATCTTTATCCATGGTCTCAGCGCATCAAGATTGCTTAAAATGACACCAAAAAAGCAGCATTAAAATTAATGCTGCTTATATTTGAAACAGAATCAGTTCGCGATCAAAACTAGCATTGTTAAAGCATCTCTTCTACCCAACTCAAGACGGCTTCTGTCAGCGCAAATTGACGAACGTCATTGAGCATAGTGGTATCAAAATTATGAGTAAAAGCAAATGACAACTGGCGCTCAGGGTCGCACCAAGCAACCGATCCGTTATATCCCATATGCCCAAATCCTGATAATGCAGGACTCTTTCTCTTATCCGTATCCTCGTTGTTAACATACAGGCTAAATAATCTATGATAGCCCAATCGCCATTTCATAGCCGCTGGCATAACCGCATCTAAACCCTCAACCTGCGGAGTAGATAACTGCTCAAAAGTAGCACTATCGATCAGTATTTTTCCTTGCCATACACCGCCATTAGCAAGCATCGCATAAATTGTTGCCAATGCTTTAGCGGAAGCAACACCATTTGCCGCTGGAATGACAGCCTGTAGCGTCTGGCGGTTATGATAATCAAGGGCATGTTTGCCAGTAGGTATCAGCGCTGCCTTATAGTTTTTTAGATTGAGCTGACTGGTATTGAAATATAAGCTATTGATACGCGCAGTATTTAATACAGGCTGTACGCTATCATTGTCAGAGCTATCTAGCTTTCCATCAAGGCTGTCATCAAGGCTACTTTGCGTCTCAGCTGCACGCTTGTCGTTTAGCATTTTTTGTTGCCAGTAATGATAACTAGGTAAGCTTGCATAAGTACGTAAAGTTTCTTGAGAGTCTACTTTTAAGGTTGGTTTTTGACGTCTCGATTTTAATTGGGAGCTCGTATCCTCTGTTTCTTCAAAATCTTTGGCCAATTTTGCCACCTGATCTACTTTGCTATCCGGCACACCAAAATAGCAGCTGTCGGCAATGCCCAGAGGCTCCGTTAGATACTGGCGCAGTGCTTCAGCGAACGATAGATTCGTGACCGCCTCTACTACGCCGCCCAATACCCAACCGTACACTAATGCACTATAAGCGCTGTCATATTTGGGCGCATCTTCGGGAGAGGTAATGGGCATCGCTGCAATGTGGCGCAGCATCGTATCCCAATCGAGTACCGTCTCGCTATCGACATCGATACTTTGAATCGAAAACAAGTCGGCCTGATGTGACATGATTTGTCGCAACGTAATTTGATCTTTGCCGTTTGCAGCAAATTCTGGCCAGTAATGGGCAATAGGTTTGTCATATTCAAGCAGTTGCTGCGAAACCAGCACATGAACGAACGTTGCCAATACCCCTTTACCGGTAGAAAAATTAATGGCCAACGTATCGGGCTGCCACGGCATATCAGGACGCGCCATACCTGTACTGGCTTGTGCTATACAATGACCTGCTTGATACACGGCCACAGCCCCGCCAGCAGGTGCATCACCAAGCTGTAAGTCTGTCAGTAATTGCTGTAATTTTTTTTGAAAGTCAACGTTTATAGATGTATTAGAATTTTCTATATTATGATCCATTGTTATTACCTTGCTTCAGTGATATGAATTACTCTATTTTTAAGATGATAGTAATACACAAGCTATATAAAATATCTGAACCAGTATAAATGAATTGTGAGCCAATAAAAAAGGCCACCTATTGGTCGCCTTTTTTATTATTTATTTTGATGTTATTTTTAGAGTTTGCTAACGTCTAAGACAGCACTAATATTCAATGCCACAAATCTAGTTAACGCGGCACTAGCAAACGGTTATGAACTTCTTGTTCAAGCTTGGTCAAACCATGACTGCGACCACGTTCCATAGCCGTATCCATCTTACGTCCACGCAACCATCCTGCCCGCAGCGCTATTGCAGCTCCTACTCTATTACCCGACCCACAGTGCATAGCGATTTTTTTGCCATGGTGCTGGCGCAATACATTATCAAATGCCAATATCTTAAGCTGCTTTAGCTCTTTAGCACCGTTGATAGGCAGCTGTTCGTAGTGCATACCTGCTTGCTCAACTGCTGATGCCTCATCAAAGCTTAACTCGTCATCAGGCTGCAAGTTGATGACCAGCTCAACGCCCGCTTTCGCTAAAGCCGCAACTTTTTCGTCATCTAATGCACCGCACACGATAGTGTTTGCATCTGGACGAAAATAAGGCTCAAAGATATCGGCCAAATCAACGCCATTATCGGCACTAACATGAATGTTAGCGCCGCTATCGTTAGCAGCGGCCGTATCGGTTGCTATCGAGCTATTTGATTGATCTACGTCTATCGCGTTTTCTTCTGAAGGCATGTTTTGTGAAGTCATAATAATAAATATGTACGTTAAATATGGCTGTAAAATAGAAGCTTTATGATGTTTATATTACTTGCTGTCGCTCTTTAAGGTTACAACACCCGCCAAATGCGGTTTATTGTTTTTAGAGCTATATAATCCAAACTCACAAGTATCATCTACGTTTGTAAGTTGGGCTACTGGCTCAGCAATCAGCTCTACTTCAGCTGGCAAAAAGATAGGCAGCTTAAATGAGACGTCAATTGTGTAAGCATCAGGCAAGTCACCCATCAGAGCAAGGCACTTAGCCTTTGACCACATACCGTGCGCAATCGCTTTAGGGAAACCAAACGCACGTGCTGATAGTGGATGCAAATGAATCAAGTTAAAATCGCCTGAGACAAAAGCATAACGACGACCGATATCTTCTGGCACTTCAAAAATGCTATGAACACCCTCTTCGTTTACTTCAGGCTTGACCATGACCGGACGCGGCGCGCTCTTCTTATCTTTACTGCTAGGTTTTTTGCTACGTGATAAATAAGTCGATGTACCTTCCCAGATGACTTCCTCTTCTGACTTTACGATAGTCACGAAGTCAAACTGCTGACCTTGGGCGTGATCGCGCAGGTTATCAAAAGTGACCGACATTGCTACCGTTTCACGCTCTCCAATCGGACGATACTGGGTAACACTATTATCAACGTGAACAAGACCTAGCATGGCAAATGGGAATGGCTCTTTGACCATCATGTTCATCTGCAGCGTCTGTGACAATACCGAGAAGTAAGTCGCTGGCACTTTACCATCATCAGCAAAACCGCAAATTTTGCGATAGTCGTCTAGGTTTTCTTGATCGATATGCAAGTCATCTACATAGTAAGTAGATTGTGGCAACTGGTCTCTACTGACCTTGCCACCATTACCGATAGGCAATAAGCTTTTGACAATATTGGCGTAAGTGGTGTGCGCTTTTGGCAACGCATCATAATGTTTGTCTGACATAAGTACATCCTAAGTGTGGCTTGAACAAGTTCTTTAACGTTTATAAAGACAATCTGCAGTCATTGACTAAAGCCTACTATTAAATCATCTAATAAGCATTAAATTTAATCAACCTCATGAGTATCTTTAATAGCAAAAAATAGTTTGGCTATTGGTTCTTGTGTTTTTATCATAAAAAAGCCACCCTTGGGCAGCTTTATTACACTTTATCAGAGATTATTTCGTAAGCATATGTGATACAAACGAGGAATAATAGCTCATATGATACAACTACTGTCTCTATCTGTACCTTGTTTCTCACATATACCTATCAATTAATCAACATTATGCACCAAGTAAGCTTTGACCACAGACGCGAACCGTGTTGCCATTTAGACCGCCAGACGCAGGTGACGCGAACCATGCGATAGTCTCAGCCACATCTACTGGCAGGCCGCCTTGGCTCATTGAATTCATGCGGCGACCAGCTTCACGAATAGCAAATGGAATGGCTTCTGTCATTTGGGTTTCGATGAAACCAGGAGCGACTGCATTGATCGTCATGCCTTTAGCATTGTCTTCTAATTGCTTGGCAGTTGCGTTAACCAAACCAATCACACCAGCTTTAGAAGTGGCATAGTTGGTCTGACCCATGTTGCCAGCGATACCTGAAATTGACGACACACATACGATACGTGCGTTTTCTTTCAGTACGTCATTGTCCAACAAGTAGCGGTTCAATCTAGCGATACTGCCTAAGTTGATATCAATGACCATGTTCCACTTTTTCTCATCCATTTTAGCCAACGTCTTATCACGAGTCACGCCAGCATTATGGATGATTGAATCTAGGCCACCACGTTTTTGGGCAGCGTCAGCGATTTCTGCCCCAGCATCTTCACTAGTGATATCTACTGTCAAAGCAGAGCCGCTGATTTCGCTAGCAACTTTTTGTAGGTCAGCTTGCTGCTGTGGTACATCTAGACAGATAACATGAGCCCCTTCACGAGCCAATACACGAGCGATAGCTTCGCCAATACCGCGACTTGCGCCAGTCACTAGCATCGTCTTGCCGCCCAAAGGCTGGTTCCAGTCAACATCAACTGAGCTGCCTTTACTGACACGTACTACTTGTCCTGATACATAAGCTGAACGAGCTGAGGTAAAAAAGCGTAAGGTTGAATCTAGGTTTTGCTCTGCGCCTTCTTCAACATAAATCAGCTGCGCTGTGATACCGCGCTTAAACTCTTTACCCACTGACTTCACAAAACCCTCAAGCGAGCGTTGAGCCATTGCAGATTCAATATCAGTGATGTTCTCTGGCGTACGACCAACCACAACCACACGGCCTGATTTTTCTACGCGGCGTGCAACTGTATGGAAAAACTCATAAAGCTCTTTTAGCTGTTCAGCATTGCTAATATTACTGGCATCAAAAATCAGTACTTTGAATTGATCATCGCCGCCCGTGTTGGCTTTTGCCTCGACGCCTGCATCAGCAAGTGCGTCTTTGATATCATCACTGCTGTTTACATATACTTCGGCATGGACATCTGAGAGGATACGGGCAACAGACTCACTGACACTCTTGTCATCACCAGTAGCACGGCCAACCAATACGCTACCACGCACCAAACGCTCACCGCTTTCGAAACGATCAAGCGTCGTTGGCATTGGCAAACCTAAGTTTTTTGCTACTTTTTTGCCAATAGAAGATTGAACAAAATCACCATAACGGTCTGACATAATATAATCCTTATAATTAATGATTCGTATAATAATAAAAAATGCAATGAATCTATTATATAGAGACATTGACATCGTCATTATTTAAATTTAGTAAATCGCCTCAAAACTAGCCTAACTATACACTTCCCTTATAAACAAGTCCAAAAACAGATAATGTCTACAACAATCTGTAAACAAGTCAGTATACAAGCCAGTCGTTTTTAGCAGCATTAAGCGCCACTATAACATGTTAAAATCTGACCTATAGGTTATGGCATACTTAATTATTGATAACAATATATTATCAAACGTACTGTTATGCAATGCTAATATTTCTTACTAGCCAGTCTATTAGAGCGATGCGTCATGGTCATGAATCTACTACCGACCTCATACAAGCGTCACATAGTTTGCTAAAGAGATACATTAAGTGAATAAAAACGCCTTATGATAAACAGCTGTACTGCGTAATAAATGATAATATTTGCTTGTATAAAATAACTTAACTATTTTTTATTATTACCTATCACTTTTTACTTCTACCTATACTTTTTAAGGATAATATTATGAGTAATAAAAACAATCATCCAGATAGCCCTGTTGTTGAAAGTACAGTTGTTAAAGCAACGGATACAAAATCAGATACAGCAAAAAAAGAAAACGCTGCAAAAAGCACCTCGACTAAAGATACTAGCGCTAAAGAAACTGCTAGCAAAAAAGCGGTCGATGAAAAAGTGGAAACCACTGCTGCTAAAAAACCTGCTCCAGCTAAAAAAGCCAGCGCGAGCAAACCAGCTTCAAACCTAAACCGTGTTGCTATTTTAGGTGGTAACCGTATTCCATTCGCGCGCTCAAATGGATCATACGCTGATGTTAGCAACACAGATATGCTAACAGCTGCATTGGACGGCTTGGTTGAGCGTTATAACCTGCAAGGCGAAACAGTAGGTGAAGTGGTATCTGGCGCAGTCATGAAACTTAGCCGTGATATCAACCTTACTCGTGAAGCCACATTGAATACTGCGCTAAACCCACATACGCCAACTTATGATATCTCACAAGCTTGCGGTACTGGCTTACAAGCAACCTTTGCTGCTGCTAACAAGATTGCACTTGGTCTGATCGATTCGGCAATCACTGGCGGTGTAGATACTACTTCTGATGCTCCTATCGCTGTCGGCGATGGCTTGCGTAAAGTACTGATCAAACTTGGTGCAGCAAAAGACAACAAACAACGTCTAAAAGCACTAATGGGTCTAAATCCAAAAGACTTAATCGATTCACCGCAAAATGGTGAGCCACGCACTGGCCTATCAATGGGCGATCATCAAGCGATTACCACGCTTGAGTGGAATATCAGTCGTGAAGCACAGGATGAGCTTGCATTTAACAGCCATCAAAACCTAGCACGCGCTTATGACGAAGGCTTCTTTGATGACTTGATCACGCCGTACAAAGGCCTGACTCGTGATAACAACTTGCGTCCAGATACTACATTAGAAAAACTGGGTAAATTAAAGCCAGTATTTGGTAGAAAAAATGCCAATCCAACGATGACAGCTGCCAACTCTACGCCGCTTACTGATGGTGCTTCTTGTGTACTACTAGGTACTGATGAGTGGGCAAAAGAGCACGGCCTAAAACCACTGGCTTATATCGTCCATCAAGAAACCGCAGCAGTAGACTTTATTGGTAAATCTGGTACTACAGAAGGCTTACTAATGGCACCAGCTTATGCGGTACCACGTATGCTTGAGCGCGCTGGTCTGACTCTACAAGACTTTGACTTTTATGAGATTCATGAAGCCTTCGCTTCACAAGTACTATCAACCTTAGCTGCTTGGGAAGATGAGAAATTCTGTGAAGAGCGCCTAGGCTTAGATGCCCCACTAGGTTCTATTGATCGTAGCAAGCTAAACGTAAATGGTTCATCATTAGCCGCAGGTCATCCATTTGCGGCAACTGGTGGTCGTATTCTAGCCACTGCTGCTAAATTGTTGGATCAAAAAGGTTCAGGCCGTGCACTTATTTCTATCTGCGCAGCAGGTGGTCAAGGCGTGACTTGTATCCTAGAAAAATAAGCCTGGTCACTTTTAAGTGAACAAGATACGCTGACTTATTATTTTAATCAGTACATATCTATCAATAAAAAAATGCTCTTTAATTTATTTAAAGGGCATTTTTTATTGTCTGTACTTTGCTATGATAGAAACGACCTAGATAGTAGCCTCTTAAAAAAGCCGATACGCAAAACAAAGGTAATATTTATGGGTAAGACAAAAATTTTATTAAGAAAAATGAGGCAAGTCATTTTTGGCTCTGAAAAACTGGTGATGACAGAACCGCTTGCAACCGCTGATTTTCAATCTCTAACGACTGAAGAGGATGTAGATCGGTACCATCAGGAACAAGCCATTCTTACTGAACGCATCGAAAAAGACATTCTTGATGATGATTTACGTCGAAAAATGCACCAAGACTTAATCGATACATATGATGAAGAACTAGAAAATGAAATAGATGACTATGCACGTGACTTTCGTTTTAACGGACGTGAGATGAGCGAGCAAGAAAAACTGGATCGACGCACCTACTTTCAAGAGTTGGTACGACTACAGCGAGAACTGATAAAACTACAAGATTGGGTAGTTGATCGCGGTGAGCGTATCGTCGTTATCTTTGAAGGGCGGGATTCTGCTGGCAAAGGTGGCGCCATTAAACGCATTACCCAACGATTAAACCCACGCGTTTGCAGGGTAGCTGCCCTACCGGCTCCCACTGAGCGCGAGCAAACGCAGTGGTACTTCCAACGTTACGTGGCCCACTTGCCTGCAGCAGGCGAAATCGTATTGTTTGACCGTAGTTGGTACAATCGCGGAGGCGTTGAGCGTGTCATGGGGTTTTGTACTGACGCGCAATATGAAGAATTTTTTCAATCAGTACCAGAGTTTGAGCGTATGCTCGTACGCTCAGGCATTCGTTTGGTGAAATACTGGTTTTCTATCACTGATGATGAGCAACATGCACGATTTATGAGCCGAATATATGATCCGCTTAAGCAGTGGAAACTCTCACCAATGGATCTACAGTCGCGCCGACGCTGGGAAGATTACACCAAAGCAAAAGAAACCATGTTTGAGCGCACTCATATTCCTGAAGCACCCTGGTGGGTTGTCGAAGGCAATAACAAAAAACGTGCTAGGCTGAACTGTATTGCCCATTTGCTTGACCAAATCCCTTACAAAGAAGTGCCTCGTGACGAAATTGAGTTACCCAATCGCAAACGCGATGATGAATATTACCGCGAACCTATTCCCGATGATATGTATGTACCGCCTCGTTATTAAGCGACTAGCACCTACTACTATAAAAAATTAAAGAAAATTGATCGAAAAAAGCAGCCTTACTAAATAATAAGGCTGCTTTTTTTATATTTATAAGTTAAAAATCATAGCCAAACTCATCAAAGATACAGTTGTGATTTCTAGATACTACCTAGTTATTACCTAGATACTACATAGTATAAGTCGATTGCAAGCTATCGATTTTTCCTGCTAGCAAGCGTTCAACTTCATTCTTAATTCTTTGACCAGAGACGTCACTACCAATTTGCACAGCAAACCCTGCTGGGCGACTGCCTTGACTCTTAGAGTTAATCCAAACAACCTTACCATTCATTGGTAGGCGTTCACTAGAGTTGGGTAACGTGATAGCGATAAACACTTCATCACCCAATTGCTGAAGTTTGTCAGACGGTACAAACAAAGCGCCATTACTGACAAAAGATAAATAGCTGGCATATAACATTTCGATACTTTCATAATGACAGGTTAAAATCCCGCCACGTCCTGGCATTGCCATAGTCAGCTTCCTTCATCAACTGGGTTTAATATGTTTATATAAATAATTGATAGTATATAGTTAAGAACAATTGCAAATTTTCGAACACTAACTAAGCGTTAAAGCATGGCTCTATAAGCCTGCCAACTCTTGCATTAGCTTATCATAGGCAAATTTTTCTTGCACATTTTGTTGCAGCGCAATTTTGGTCTGCTGTACGCTGTTGGCAAATGCCTCTAACCCGCTATCAGTAGGCTGATAAGTAGCCAATACCGTTGATAGATTGACATCCTTTTGTAGTTCAACCAGGCCTAAACAGACACGGCGTATATCAAGGAGCATCAGCTCAGATAGCTGTATAAACTCTTTAATATTGAGCTGACTTTGCCAATAATCACTCGCCGCCACACCACTACGTTTACCGCTACGTAGCGCCTGCCATGTGGTCAGCCATAGGCTGCGCTTGCTATACCATGGTGCTTGCGCTAAGGCGATAGCAGCTAATGGCGCACCGTTGGCCAGTTGTATCAACTGTTCAATCGCAGCGGTACCGACGGCTTCGCGGTTAATCGTGTGACCTAACGCCTGCGTCACGTAATCGACAGCAACAGTCGGCTCAATTGTCTGTAGTGCCAACTGTTGCACACGACTCTTAATCGTTGGCAATAGCTGAGCAGGCGTATCACTAATCAAAAGTAGATGCACCTGCGCTTGTGGTTCTTCCAATGTTTTAAGCAGCGCATTGGCAGCGGCCACCGTCATTTTTTCAGCGTGATCTAACACACAGATACGCATCCCTTGCCCCCCTTGATAAATAAAAGGCTGCAAGGCACGAATATCATCTACTTTGATTTTAAGAGCGCTATTGCTAGTAGCTTTAGCGCCTTTTTTATCTTTTGTGCTACTTGATTTTTCTTGAAGCGCATCGCTTTCGGCACTGATAGGCATACTAACGAGTGGTAATACTTGTAGGCTCGGATGAGTTCCCGACTTGAGCCATTGACAGCTCTCACACACTTCGCAAGCACCTAGTGGGTGTGTGCCACGCTCACGGCATAATAGCCAAGCGACCAATCGCCATACAAAGGCGCGTTTGCCCATACCTTGCATACCAGCAGCGAGCAATGCATGCGGCAAAGACTGCTGCTTAAGTACGCGCTCAGTCAACTGTAACCACAGTACTTTTTGCCATGGCAGTAGTGGCGCAAAATACATACGGTCTGTGTTATCTAGTGCGTCCATATTTCCTGTCAAATTATTCATGGTTATGGCTCTATCACATTGATTAGGTATTTCAGGTATAGCCACGACAACGATACTTTAGCGTTGTAGGAAACTTAGAATCGCACGCAACTTTGCTCAGACTATTACTTATGAGAGTTATGAAAGCTATCTAAGCTCATCGCGTTTAGACGGTCTAGATCCTCTTGTGTATCGACACCCGCTGGTAACTGATAGGCGGCTTCTGCGATTGCGATATGCTGACCATTTTCTAAAACACGTAATTGCTCTAAGCTTTCGAGTATCTCAAGTGGCGTTTGTGGCCAGTTTACGAACTGCTGTAATAGACTGACACGATAAGCGTATAAACCCAAATGACGATAGGCGTTCTTTGGTGGTTGCATCTGGTTATTATCAGCCAATACAACATCACGATCATAAGGAATCGGTGCGCGGCTAAAATAGAGCGCACGCTGTAAGTTATTAGCAGATTGGCTGACTACTTTTACTACCGATGGCCGCTGGAACGTATCATAGTCATCGATAGGCTCACAGAGTGTGGCCATCACGCTATCATCATCCGCTACCAAGAGCGCCTGTACTTGTTCCAAAAGCAATGGCGGTACAAGGGGTTCATCGCCTTGCATGTTCACCACAATATCATGCTCAGCCCAACCTTTGATAGCTGCTACCTCTGCCAAGCGATCCGTCCCTGAAGCATGCTCACTACTGGTCATAACCACATCAAAACCTGCATCGATGCAAACTTTTGCAATTTGCTCATCATCAGTCGCTATACACATGTCATCAGCAAAACTTGCTGTCTGCGCTTTTTCTGCTACCCAAAGTATCATCGGCTTACCATGAATATTTAGCAATGGCTTACCAGGTAAACGCGTACTCTTGAAACGTGCAGGAATCACGATATGGGTTTTGGCGGGCGTGGTGGCGAACGACATGGCGTATTCCTATAAAAGTGGTACGGAAATTTAAGATATTAGTTGATATTTATAATGAGGCTGACGTGTTCATATCATGGTCGATGCGAATCCCTAGCGCCTTTAGCTGCGCATCTAGATTATGATAACTATTCTCTGATAATACAGCCGTCACTGGCAACACCCATAGTCTACTGACAAGTTCTACATACTCACCACTGAGTGCTTGTGTCGCTGTATAGTCTGCCAATAATGCGCTGATTTTTACCGCATCTTTACTGGTTACGATGATAGGATAATCACCATATTGTAAAAGCTCAGCCAAACTAAAATCATAATGGTCAGGGTAAGGGTGCCCTATGACCTCAAAGCCAATAGATTCTAAGGTATCAAAAAACCGCTGCGGATAGCCGATACCACTAACAGCATGGACGCGGCTGTTATTAGTAGGCTTTACACTATTGAGTTGAGCTGCACTCAATATAGGATTCCATAGACGTTGAAACTCACCAGCTTGCAAATGCATGGTCAAACGATCAGTAGACTGTATCTTATTACCACCTCTAGAAGTCTGAGTTGAATCTGTACTTGGCTTTTCATGATAGATAACATTTGCACTTTCTAATCGTGACATCGGCTCACGCAAAAAACCTGTTGGTAATAGCTGCTTGTTGCCAAACCCACGGGCGGCATCTACCACAATCCATTCGATATCACGCTGTAGTGCATAATGCTGCAAACCATCATCTGCAATAATCAATTGCAAATCAGGCTCTGCCTTTAACAGAGCAGCAATCGCTTGTTGGCGATTGGGGCACACTGCCATAGCAGCGCCTGTCATATGAGCAATCAAACACGGCTCATCCCCGACTATATGAGGTAAGCTGGTAGCACTAACCAATGCGGGCATTTGACTCGTATCACCGCCATACCCGCGACTGATTACCCCTACTTTTACGCCTTTTTTCTGTAAGTAGCTGACCAGAGCAATGATCAGCGGCGTCTTACCACTACCCCCCACACTGATATTACCAATGACCATCACGGGAATAGGTGCTCGATGGCTTGATAATAGCCCAGCCTTATAAGCTTGACGACGCAGCAAGGTGATGAAACCGTACAACCAACTGACAGGCAGCAACAACCATAACCAAACAGCTTGACGTTGCCATGCGCGGGTGATTGTTGTTTCAATACTCATTAATCAATGTCGCTTATCTTATTGGTTCATGGCTGCGTGAAAATTGGCTAAAAACTTCTAAACTGACTACTCAAAATCTCGAGCATACATTTGCGCATAGTGGCCTTGTAGCTGCATTAGCTCATTATGCGTTCCTAACTCAACAATCTGGCCACCATCCATCACAGCAATACGATCCGCTGATTCGATAGTCGTCAGGCGATGGGCAATGACCAGTGTGGTGCGGTCTTTCATCACATTATCGAGCGCTTGCTGGATATAATACTCAGACTCATTATCCAGCGCGCTGGTGGCTTCGTCTAAAATTAGAATCGGTGCATCCTTTAGTAATGCGCGAGCAATAGATAAACGCTGACGCTGACCACCAGATAGTTGCAACCCTTCAGCACCAATTTCACTCTGATAGCCATTTGGCATTTTCATAATAAAGTCATGAGCGAAGGCATCTTTTGCGGCTTGTTCAACCTCAGCTTGAGTCTTGTCAGCTAGGCTGCCGTAAGCAATATTATTAAATACGGTGGTATTAAACAATACTACCTGCTGGTTCACCATTGCAATCTGGGCACGCAGACTCTCTAACTTAATGTCTTCGATTGGCATACCATCCAATGTGATCTGCCCTGAGGAAGTTTCTAGAGTACGGGTTAATAAATTGACCAATGACGACTTGCCCGCGCCACTTCGCCCTACTAATGCAACTGTCTCGCCTGCTTTTATATTCAAGGTAAAGTCACGTAGAGCCACCGTCGAATCTGGATAAACCAAGCTGATATTGTCTAACGACATTTGCCCTGATAGCGCTTTACTGATTGTGCCTGTATCTTCCTCTTCTGGCTCATCAAGTAGCGCAAAAATCGACTCACCAGCAGCCAGACCTTTTTGCAGCTTCTGATTAATATCAGTCAGCGAACGTACAGGCTTACTTAATAAACCTGCTGCTGCAATGTAGGAGATGAACTCACCTGCTGAAATATCATCTATTACTGCAGGTCGCAACGCAAGCCAGACGACAACGGCCATCGCAACCGCCATCAACAGCTGTACGGCTGGCGTATTAATACTATTGGTAACAACCACCTTCATACCTTGGCGTAGGTTTTTCTTCGATGTTTTGTCAAAACGTGCTGACTCGTATGATTGACCGCCGTAATTTTTGACCACTTGATAGCCGCCGATGACTTCATTGGTAATGTGACTGACATTACCCATCGTCTCTTGGATACCTTTTGAGAGCTTAAGATAGCGCTTTGACGCAATGCGCACCAGCCATAGTATTGGTGGTAAGACAACAAACAAAATAAGCGTTAGACGCCAATTGCTATAGAACAAAAAACCGATCAATGCGACAACGGTCAAACCATCACGTAGCAAGGTCTTCATTGAGTCTGTACTGGCGGCCGTGACCTGTTCAACATCAAATATCAATTTCGATGAAATCGTACCGGCTGGATTGGCCAAATAAAATGAGCTAGGTAAGCGCAGTAATTTATTGAAAACTTCTACACGTAACTCGTAGACTAAATTGCGTGAGACCAATGCAGAGTAATAGTTACCCAAAAAACTACCAACCCCGCGCACAAAGAATAGCAATATAATCAATAGCGGGAATAAGGCTTGTTTACTTCGATCATTCTGATTGATAGCATCCGTAATATATTGCAGAAGCTTGGCAGTCCAAATCTCTGTCCCTGCATTAATCGCAAAACCTAAAGCCGTCAATAGCAATGCCCACCAGTAAGGCTTTAAATACCTTAACAAGCGTAATAACGTCTTGCTCTTAGGGATAACGGGCGATACTGCCGATGCGTTTTTAGCAGAAGATTTTTTAGAGTCAGGTGAATAAGCTTGGCTCATGAAAGCCTCAATTTGGGTATCGTGGTATGGATGGGCTGTGTGTCACACAGTTTTATGATGGTAAGGCTGTCTATGTTACTGCGGTAGCGTTTGGCCAAGTGGCACCACTGTACTGATGTTTAAATTCAAAAATCCGAGCTTTCCAGCGATATCCATTACTCGTACCACAGACTGATGAGTTGCATTGGCATCCGCTGCAATGACAAATAGCATATCGCGATTACTGCCCGCCTCTTGCTGCAATATGCTGGTCAGTTCAGCCTCATTGCTACTAGCAAGTGTAATGCCGTTGACCAAATAGCTGCCATCCTCTTGCACAGCTACTTCGATACTGTTGTTTTGTTCTGTCAGTGCGACACCTTCCGCTTCAGGAAGGATAATATTTAAACGACTAAAGTGATTAAATGAGGTAGCAAGTAATAAAAACACAATCAAAAACAGTAAACAATCAATCATCGGTGTCAGATTAATTTCAAGTGGTTCAACCGTTGGTTTTCTAAAACGCATATCAATCTCTTTAATTCAGCTACCATTTATAGGCTTAAGATTTCTATTCTTTAAAACCGCATTGACTACACTGCCGCTATGCTAGTCTTATCCGAATCCAACCCACCGAATGAACGTTCTTGCACAATACTATCTTCTATTGCCATACGGCCCGAAGATGTAGATGGCTGCGTACTAGCAAGCAAGTGATAGTCATACAACTCTTGAATCATAAGCCCTGCTTGAGTCTCAAACTGAGCATTAATATCAATGATACGGCGCTGAAAATAACGATAAGCAACCAACGCAGGGATAGCAACAATCATACCTGCAGCGGTAGTGATTAGTGCCTGTGATACACCAGCGGCTAGCATCGTCGGGTCTTGCATGGCGCCATCGGTAATCGCTAAGAATGAAGAGATGATTCCTAGTACCGTACCTAATAGACCAAGTAACGGAGCTATCGCACCGATAGTGCCTAACATATTGATGTTTTTTTCCAACTGATGAACTTGGACGCTGGCACGATTTTGCATGTGCATCGTCATCGACTCTAGCCCATACTGACGATATAGCAACCCCGTTGCCAAGATATCGCCAAGCGCCGTCTTTTCTTTTACATTCATCAATTGTGTGCGGCCAATATCACCATTTTCACGTAAACGAGTTATCAGCTGTTCGCGCAACCTGCTAGGAGCAACTTTATTAAACTGCAAGGTATGACTACGCTCAATGATGATGACTAATGCCAATATAGAACAGACCACGATAGGTGTCATCAGCCAGCCACCTGCTTTTACCAACTCCCACATACCCACTCTCTTCCGTATTTTTGCAAAAACGATCACTACAAAATAATTATTACAGAGGCGATTTAGCGTTTGGATAGATACAGCTAACTCGCAAACGTTATTAAGCCTGAGCTTCTATATGTTTGATCAACGCAGCTAATTGGTCTTGATTGTGGAAAAATATCTCAACACTACCTTGACCATCTTTTTTATGTTTGAGTTTGACTTCAGCACCAAGCATGTCTGTCAATCTTTGGGTCAAACGCTCTGCATCACGAGATTGTGCTTGTTCAGCACGGTTTATCTTGGGTGCTGGCTGCAAGATTGATTTGACCAATTTTTCAGCTTCTCGCACGGTCATACCACCATCGATAATCTTTTGCGCGATGATAGGTTGCTGTTCAGAGGACAATGCTAAAAGTGTACGAGCATGACCCATATCTAGCGCACTGTTGGCCAAATGGTCTTTTACTGTATCATGCAGCTGATTTAAACGAAGTAGATTCGATACTGTTGTACGCGCCTTGCCAACGACTTCAGCGATCATGGCATGACTCATACCAAATTCGGTATGAAAACGCTGCAATGCTGCTGCCTGCTCAATCACTGATAAGTCTTCACGCTGGATGTTTTCAATCAGTGCTAATGCAATTGCCAACTCATCAGATAAGGCGCGCTCAATCGCGGGGATGACCGCTTTTCCTGCCATTTTTGCAGCGCGCCAGCGGCGTTCACCAGCGATAATTTCGTGAGTGACAAATGCTTCACTCTTATCCTCATTTGCCAACAGTGGACGGATAACGATAGGCTGCATCACGCCATGCTGCTCGATAGAAGACGCCAATTCTGCAAGTGCTGTCTCACTCATATCACGACGAGGCTGGTACTTACCTGCTTGCAAGCGTGTGACATCAATCTGCACAAGGCTAATCTGGTCTTCGGTTGCGCTCGTATCTGCACTATTGCCACGCGATTTGTTGAGCGACGCCTTGCTAGTAGCACGAGGTGAACGTGGCGCGCGAGTGCTATTCTCACTAGCAGCATCGTTATCAGTAGTCTTCGCAGATGATTTTTTACTGGCTTTTGTCGGAGTGATATCAGGCGCTATATCCGTAGACACAGTATCTACAGGCGCATTAGTCTCTACAGGCACATTAATATCTGGCGCAGCATTTTCACGCGCCACCATGTCGTCTTGCAAGGCAGAGGCGGTAATTTGCTTTTCTTTTTTGATTGACCCTAATAAGGCATCTAAGCCCCGATTAGCAGCCAACCCTCTTTTCTTCGCCATGATTACCTATCCTCTAACGCTAAAATAAAAGCCAATTGATTAATGATGCGGCTTACTAAATACAATGTTAAGTGTTCTATACTTATGCTATTCATTCACTGTGCTGATCAGTGACGCTTTTTATCTAAAAATCCTTTGTAAGAGATTTTAGATAAAAACTAGCTACTTTGTTTCATCACTTCAGCAGCCAACTTTTGATACGCGCGCGCGCCTTTTGACCATCTCTCATACGCAATAACTGGTAAGCCGTGCGCAGGGGCTTCTGCCAAGCGAATATTCCTTGGAATATGAGTCTTGTACATGATATCGCCAAAATGTGCTTCTAGCTCAGTAGAGACATCACGGGCAAGCGTGTTACGCGCATCAAATAGCGTTCTGACCACACCGCGTATATATAGCTTAGGGTTCAACTCTGTAAGACGTTCAATGGTTTGTGATAAGTCAGCCAACCCTTCTAGTGCATAGTACTCACACTGCATAGGAATAATCACACTATCCGTAGCCACCAACGCATTAATCGTCAGTAGATTCAAACTAGGCGCACAATCGATAATCACATAATCGTATGGCTGTTTTTGTGTGGATATCTGATCGTTAACCAATTCAGTCATCGCAGTTTTGAACAGCTCATGACTATCGGTCTTGCTCATTAAGGTAATGTCCATGCCAGCCAAATCGCGATTGGCACCGATGACATCGAACCCTGCAGGACTAGTAACAATTGCTTCAGACAACGCGACGCCATCTAGCAAAACGTCCGCTATGGTAAGATCTAACTCGTTTTTGTCAACACCTGTACCACTGGTCGCATTACCTTGTGGGTCTAAGTCAATCAGCAGTACATGCTTGCGTTTAGCGGCTAAGCTGGCGGTCAAATTTACTGCCGTTGTGGTTTTACCCACACCGCCTTTTTGATTCGCAATTGCTATGATTTCCATACACTCACTCAATTTTATTAGGGTCTATTACTTTTGACTCGGTTGGTACGATTATTTTTGTTCAATCTTGTGCAGCGACACTCACTCAGTATTTAAAAATAAGCAATTTATGGTCTAAAATGCTCAGTTTATGGTCGAGCATTTTAAATGCTTTTAAATACTATGTCATTTAGATACAGACGTAAACTGTGTTTCACAAAAAACAGTGCCTGTTTCATGACTGCGAAGTGTTTATGCCTTAGCTATCTTTGGCAGACATTTCAATTAAATGACGACTGTCGTGCAAACGTGGTACCGTCAGCTTGATTGTTTTGATATGCCAATCACTATCTAATGCCTGCAGCTCTTCTTCACTCGGCACTTTACCTTTCATAGCACATAAGAAGCCGCCATCTGCTAATCTTGGCTGTGCTACTTCTACAAAATCTATCAAACTGGCGAACGCTCGTGATGTCACCACCGCATAACTTGCTTCATGCGCTTCAATACGCGATGCGATCGGCTGCATATTACTCAAACCGAGCTCGCTGCTGATTTGCTTGATAAAGCGAATTTTCTTCTGATTGCTATCAAGCGCAGTACACTGGCGCTCAGGCTGACAAATGGCAATAATCACTGCTGGCAACCCTGCTCCCGTGCCGATATCTAGCAACGATCCGGCGGGTAAATGCGTTATAATAGACAGACAATCTATCACATGCTTGATCAGCGCTTCTTCTGGATCAGTGATGGCGGTCAGATTATACGCTTTATTCCATAGTAAAAGCTGGTCTAAGTACAATAATAACGTGCGCTGCTGCGTTTCACTTAACGGCAGACCCAGCTCATTTATCGCTTGCGCTAAGATATTGGCCAGCTTTGGCAGTTGCGCACCAAGCTTTACGAAACCAGTCGGATCAATATTGATAGTACCCATACTAGCAGACGATGAAGAGTTTTTAGCGGAAGCTGACATACAACGAGTTATCCAGTTTTGACTTGTGAACCGTTTATTTTATCATGCAGTCTGCCCATTGAATAGTTGCAGATTGCGCCAATGTGGGACATCTTATACTATCTACGCTTATCATGAGGCGTTATTCTGCTTTGATTGCCTCCAATTCGCTGATTAAGTCATTCGTTTTTTACTAGTTTTACTCAAGCATTTGCCTAAATATGATACAAAACTGCGCTTAATGACTTCGCTAATAGGTGACTATATCTTGTAAGATGTCATGATTGATTATAAAAAACTCAGAATACGCATGACTAGATAAAACCAATCACTTCTCATATTCCTTTAATACTTTTTAAGATGATTTTTCAAACGCCTATGACAGAACAACCCTACACCCCTATATCGCAAGTATCAAAAGACGCTAACAATATGGTAGTACCTACTACCGATACAAAAAATACTAAGCAAACAGCACCTGATACCCCAAACCCTATCTTCATAGAAGTTCAGCAAAATTGTCGCATTTCCGCTGAGCAATTAAAACGCTATAGCGACCCTGATGAATTGCCTACAGATACTCGCACTGCGCCTGACTTAGATGTAGGCTTCGGTCAACAACGCGCGCTTAAAGCATTGCATACAGCGCTGGATATTAAAGCCAGTGGTTACCATGTGTTTGCCGCTGGTGAGAACGGTTTGGGTAAGCGTACTGTGATTAGTCGTCTGTTAACGCGTATCGCTGCTGACGCGCCGACGCCTGATGATTGGGTATACGTGCATAATTTCACTGATCCACGCACACCATTGGCGCTGCGTCTACCAGCTGGTCAAGCCTCGCTATTACAGCAGCAAGTTAATAACTTATGGCAGCAAGCAAAAAAGCGTTTAAGCCAACGCTTTCGTAGCGATCAATACCAGAGCAAAATCGAAGCCATCAAAAACAGTACTCATCAAAAAGAAAGTCATGCCTATGACGCGCTTAATGCTGAAGGCAAGCAATATGACCTAGCATTGACGTTTCGCTCGTTTGATAATAAAGCCGTATTTGTTCATCCTAGTCAACTGCCTACAGAAAGCAACAGCGGTGATAACAAACAAGTAGAAACACCTAACAATCGTAAAAATTTAGAAAAGCTCGATGATAGCGAAAAAGTTAACACCTTGAGCGATGAAGATAATGAGCGTAAGGAAAATAAAGATTCTACATATGGCAATAATGAGTATGAAGCTGAGCTGAATAACTTTGTGCAAAAGAACCATATGCAAAAGCGTCTGAGTCAATTGACTATCGCTTTAGAGCAACTAGAAGACGAAGCCAATGACGAGATAGAGTCGCTACATCGTAGTATTGCCCAACGTGCTTTACAGCCATTATTTACTCCTATTTATGAGCAGTTTGCGACTCATCCACTTGTCGTGGCATATCTCAAGGCTGTATTTGATGACATGGTCACTCACGTAGAGCGTATCGTCAATGGCGATGATGAGGAGTTTGTGACAGCAGTGTTGGCTACGACGCCCAGTCGTTATGCGGTCAATGTTATTGTCAGTCACACACCTGACAGTGGCGCGCCCGTGGTTTTTGAGGATTTGCCAACCCATCTCAATTTGTTAGGGCATGTCGAGCAAATCACCCAATTAGGCACAGTAACCACTGACGTAAGTATGATTCGTGCAGGTGCTCTACATCGCGCTAATGGCGGCTATTTACTGTTAGAAGCCAGCCACGTACTTGAACATCCTTATGCATGGCAAGGCTTAAAGCGCGCATTACAATCACGAAAAATCAAACTGTCTAGTCTAGAGCAAATGCTGACGCTAACCGGTAGCTTATCTCTCTCACCAGCGCCTATTAATTTAGATATCAAGGTGATCTTGTTAGGTGAAGCAGATTTATATTACGAGCTGCTAGAGCTTGAGCCTGAATTTGATGCGGTATTCAAAGTCCGAGCTGACTTTCATGACGATGTGCCTCGTACCATTGAGCATGAATTGGCACTGGTCGCAAAAATGGCCGATATCATCGACTATGCTGACCTTTATCCGTTTGATAGCAGTGCGCAAGCCACACTACTTGAGCACTTAAGCCTGCAAGCTGAAGAACAAGATCGCTTAAGCCTACATAGTGACTTATTGATTAAACTACTGCATGAGTCAAATCGTCACGCTCGCTTAAATAATGAGACTATGGTGACGGCAGATCACGTCACTCAAGCAATCGATGACATGGATGAGCGTTCAGGATATTTGCGCGATCTGTACTGGGACGAGCTGAAAAACGGCCAACAGCTGATCCAGACGCAAGGCGATGCTATCGGACAAGTTAATGCGCTTACTGTGGTCAGTTATGCCGATAGTGAGTTTGGCATGCCAGCACGGCTTACTGCGGTCATTCAGCCCAATATTGGCACAGGCGAAATTCTTGATATTGAGCGTGATGTAGACTTGGGCGGTAGTTTACACGCCAAAGGCATGCTGATTATGACCAGCTATTTGCGAGCGCTGTTTAGTCAACATCATGCGCTGAACTTTAGTGCCTCACTGGCGTTCGAGCAAAGCTACGCGCAAATCGATGGCGATAGTGCCACTGTGAGCGAAGGCTGTGCATTGCTATCCGCATTAGCAAACGTCCCTATCAATCAGTCTCTCGCGATTACTGGATCAATGAACCAGCTAGGCGAAGTACAGGCAGTTGGTGGCATCAATGCCAAAATCGCAGGTTTCTTCGACGCTTGCCGCGAGCAAGAGCTAACAGGCGATCAAGGCGTCGTCATTCCAATGGCTAATGTCAAACAACTGATGCTACGTGACGACATTATCGATGCGGTAAATAGAGGCAAATTTCATATCTATGGCGTCTATACTCTCAGTGAGGCCCTGACGTTGATGACTGGTTTACCCATCGACACCATGAATAAAAAAGACCGTTATCGTAAAGATACTTTATTTGGCAAAGTATTAAGCCGTCTGATGCTGTGGGATGAAAACCAAGAAAGCACTGATGACATCGATGATGAAAAGTCCAAAAAGAAAGCGAAGAAAAAGCGTAAAGAAAAACGTCAAAAGAAAGAAAATAAGAGAATAAAAGAAAAGCGTAAAGGTGAGAGAATTAATGAGAAAAACAGCGAAGAAAGTAGCAAGCAAAGCGATGCTGAGCCTATTGATGACGCCCTAAACGATACTGAGACAACAGCTATCGACGGGAATAATAATTAAAATTTAAACTGTATTACCGATACACACACATTGCTGTTCGACCAGATTCATTGTTATGTCTATGGCTAGATCGAGCAGTAACCATCGAATAGCAACCTTCAAATAAACATACGCATGCATGAACGTCGCTAGACGCTACGCTGCTTTTCTGCGATGATTAACGGTTCCTGACCTAGCAATATCGTGCCAGAAACCGACTTGTAACTTCATAAAGGGTATCTCTTAATGACTGTACATCCTACTGATGCTGATAACATCCAAGCTCAGTCCAATCCTAGTGAGCCGGCAGATGCGCTTGCAGCTGTAGACACTGACACCTCAAAAGAGGCCAATGTCGCCAATATTAATGACAATCGACATGGTGCGGCAACGACTGCTCGGCAATGGCAGGTACTATCACAGCTGCAGCGCAATCGCTGGGTAGGTACCACGCATATTTATGAGCAGCTGATGATGGCAGGCTTTGATATCAGTCTACGTACTGTCCAACGCGATTTGAATGCCCTTGCCAAACGCTTCCCTATCGAAAAAAACAATGCCAATCCACAAGGATGGCGCTGGAAAGAAGATGCCCCATTACAAAGCTTGCCGCATATGAACTTATCACAAGCGGTTGCTTTTAATATGGTCGAGGCCAATCTGACCCAGTTACTGCCACCTGTTATCTTAGATGAATTATTTCCTTGGTTTGACTTAGCACGGCGACAGCTCAAAAACAGCAAAGTGACCCACTCTTGGATAGACAGAGTGCGTATTGAGCCTGCCACACAGCCACTCATCGCACCAGATATAGATTTGGACAGTAAAGACAATATTTACCACGCGCTATTTTATCAGCTGCAAATTCATGCTTGTTATACTCGTAGCAACAAATTACAAGCCAGCGAATACGTCCTAAATCCAATCGCAATTATCCAGCGTGGCGTGATTATCTATCTACTGGCAACTCGTACCGACGACCCAGAAGCCACCATTCGCACCTTTGCCTTACATCGTTTTGATAGTGTTGAGATTCTCGAAACCGCTGCAAAAACGCCAGAAAACTTCCAACTTGATACGTATTTGGATGAAGGCAGCATGGGCTTTAGTCACCCACTGTTTGGCGAATTGGATGAGCGTGGCAAAAATACTGCTGTTGAGCTTAGGTTTACTAGGCAAGCTGGTAAGAGTCTGACCGAAAGTAAGCTTAATGACGATCAAACCGTGATGCTAAATGAGGATAACACCCTTACTGTAAGAGCCACTGTTAATTTGACCTCACAGCTGGTTTGGTGGCTACGTGGATTTGGTAGTGGCTTATTAGATGCTAAGCCTGAGCTGCTCTATCAAGCAGTATTAGATAAGTCTTCGACAGCAATCAGTGAGTAACATCACTGACCTGAAATAGGCTAACATCCGCACATCCGCACACCTTAAGTAAGCAAACACCAAATCTAGATAACGGTTAGAAACTAAGAATAAAAAAGGAAAGTTATGTCGACCACTGCCCCATCACCACTGTTGTCAGATAGTTTACGAGGACTGGGACTAGACGCAGGGACTTTGTTCTTTGCGCTCAATTATGAATTTACCAAAATTGAGCCAAAAGGCATGTTTAAGCGCTTTAAGAAAAATCAAAGCGCGATGGATATTGATTTAGCTTGCGTGTTGTACGATGATAATTGCGTCATCAGTGACATTGTTTGGTTTAAACAATTACGAGATAAAGCTGAATCGGTCAAGCATCAAGGTGACAGCTTAAATGGTAAGGATCGCGGCGAGCAAGCCATGTATCTTGCCCCGCTTGATCAAGAGCAAATCAGATTGGAGCTTGAAAAAATTCCTGCTCATATCACTCATATTGGTTTAATTGCCAACTCATACCATGGTCATTCGTTCTCTAGAGTGAAAAAAGGCGAAATTCATTTGAGTGATGATGAAGGAAACCGTTGTTTTGAAGTCAACCTTAAGCAGCTCCCACGCGACTGCACCACGCTATGGGTAGCACATTTGCGTCGATCTGTTGACGACTGGCATTTAACATTGCAAAACTTACCACTTACTGCAGAAGATCTAGCAGGTGCAGCACAAGAAGTGGCTCATGAGTTAGCACGTGCACTGCCTATTCCTCAGGGTATATAAGAGCAACTGGTCATCGAATATAAAAGAGGTCTTGTGCTATCCAAACACAAAACCTCTTTTTATGGGCAAATCATTGATTGTAATTAACTTCTAAGAACCTATCTGTTCTAAATTATCTTACACTTGCCTATAAAACTTCACCGCAATGCGGACAGAAGTTCTTTTGACGTGTCTCAACTTCTTTCTCACGCCGTTCAAGCTCTTGCTCTCGAAGTACTTGTAGAACGATATTTTGTGCCTGTTCTTTATCTAAACCCAGCTCTCGACGAATTTTATCAATCATCATCTGATTCTGTACCAGATCAAAGTCGCTATCAATGAGCTGCTCACGAAAGTGCTGTTCAAGCTCTTCACGGCGCTGAGCCAATTCATTCGCTAGTCCTGTCGCTAGAATACCAGCCGGTAGGGCTGCGAGACCTACGCCCAATATCGTAATGACAGCACCCAATATTTTGCCCGCATTAGTAATTGGCGTGACATCTCCATAGCCTACTGTTGTCAGTGTTACCACAGCCCACCACATCGCTTTAGGTATGGACTCAAACTCGTCTGGCTGTGCGTGATTCTCTACCAGATAAATACCGCTAGAGGCGGTCACAATCATAATGATAAGAATAAAGATAACAGCCTGAAATGAGCCTCGCTCCTTGCTAATCACGACTAGCAAAATACGCATTGAGGCAAAATAACGCGTCAATTTTAGGATTCGAAACAAGCGTAAAATGCGTAAGAAACGCAAGTCAATATTGACAAAGAAATTCAAAAAGGCGGGCACGATGGCTACTAAATCAATCAATGCGGATGGGCTTCTAAGCCAATCCCATCGCTGTTTCCACGTTGTATTATCGGGCTTTGCTTCAGCCACACTCCACAGACGCAGTAAGTACTCAATAGAAAAGACAACGATAGAGAAGTTTTCGAATAAGGTGAAGTAATCTTGATAAGGGTAATACCACTGATCGACAGACTCTGCTATCACAGCCGCTACGTTAGTCATAATCAAAAATATAAGAAAATAATCAACGTAACGGCTAAATAACGTGTCATGCTCATCATTTTGCAAAATGTTATAAACGAAAGTACGCAAGCGCCGTATATGTTGGAATTGCATGCGGTCCCTATACGGTGTAACACCGATCTTATGATAATGAAATAAAAGTATTAAAGCCTGATTATCGCGCTAAATGACATAATGAAAAGCAGTATCATTATACAAAATTTACGTAATAAATGTAGACGCAAGCCAGCAACATTAACCCCGTCGCAAGAAAGGTGTATTGTAAAAATCGCTCATCGGCACGTAATTGACGACTGAGATTTTGAGCAGGCAATAAAAAAAGGCCGCATTCTGGGCAACAAGAATCCACTTGGTTTAATAAAGTCATTGAACCTGCTTGTCCGCAGCGCAGCGGCGAGTTACTACAGTAGCCCAGCATAATACACCCTATCCGTCGTCGTTAATTGTCCCTTTATATTAATTTATACCAGCCGTATAAAACTGACTACTAACTTACAGTAACGAGAACTGTTTAACAAATATGTTTTGATGAACCTGTCATTTACACCATAACCTTTCATTCCCTTAAAATTATTAAGGGTTTTTTAGTTAAAACCTTACTATTAAAATGGTTTTAATGCTACAATAGCGTTACAATGTTACAAGGCAATCTATAATGATAACATTGTGTATCAGCACTTAATGCCATCCCTCATTAAATGCTTATCGATAACCTATTATTGCGTTGAGGAATCAAACGATGAAACTACAATCCCTAGTTTTAGCCGCTGCTACTGCACTTACTATGACCTCTGCTTTTGCAGTACCTGCTGGTACTTGGACAGTGGCTGCCGGTGCTCACTATGTAGACCCTAAAAGCGACAACGGTACTTTGAATAATGGTTTATCTGTTGATGTTGATGGCGATGTGCGTCCGACCATCAGTGGAGAATACTTTATCGCTAACAACGTTGGTGTCGAACTACTAGCGGCGCTTCCATTCCATCATGACATCACTCTGAAAACTGGTGATACTACTATTGATGCAGAAACTCAGCACCTACCACCTACTCTATCTGTACAGTATCACTTCGATGGCTATGATCTGCCTATGAATGTGAAGCCTTTTGTTGGTGTTGGTGTGAACTACACGACTTTCTTCAAAGAAAGAATCTACCTTGGTAATGGTAATGATTTAGAGCTTGATGATAGCGTTGGTGTAGCTGGCCATGTTGGTATTGATATTCCTTTTGCTCCTACCGAAGCTTTCCGTATTGATGCCCGTTATATGGACATCAAAACAGATGCAAGCCTAAACGGTACTGATATCGGCGAAGTTGATATCAGCCCTTGGGTATATGGCGTAGCATTCGTTAAACAGTTCTAAATTAGTAAAGTTACCATGCGTAATAAAAGCCAGCTTGATAGCTGGCTTTTTTGTGCCTATTAACTATGGTTACTACCATCTGTCTACACCAGCTACTAGGCAATTATTTATAAAAATAGATAATAACCTGTAAGAACAAATAATCTCCATAAAAAAGACCACCCGTGGGCAGTCTTTTTGTATTGCTAGTTAGCTTTAGATCAAGATACGACGTGGGTCTGCTAATAGCGTTGCGATATAACGAGTGAATACAGCAGCATCTGCGCCATTGATCACACGGTGATCATAAGACAAGGACAGTGGCAGCATCAAACGTGGCTCAAAACTTTGTGTCTTAGCATCCCAACGTGGCTGCATACTTGCTTCAGAGACACCTAAAATACCAACTTGTGGCCAGTTAACTAGTGGCGTGAAGGCGGTACCACCCAAGTTACCTTGGCTCGATATAGTAAAGCTCGCCCCTTGCAAATCTTTGGTGCTGAGCTTCTTATCACGAGCTTTTACAGCAAGCTCGCCGATCTCAATTGCGATTTGCTTCAGGCCTTTATCTTGGACGTTTTTGATAACCGGTACGATAAGACCATCATCTGTTGCCACAGCAATACCCATATTGACACTTTTACGCAATATAACCTGAGTGTTGTCATCACTCAAGTGACTGTTGAATCGTGGGTGCTGGGTCAACGCGTAAGCAGTTGCTTTAACCACAAAGGCCAAGATAGTAAAGCCAATACCTTCAGCTTTCATGCCACCTTTTAGCTCACCACGTAGTTTTTCGGTCTCAGTGATATCAGACAGATCGAACTGCGTTACTTGCGGTAGCAAAGTATTGTAGTTGAGCTGTGGTATCGAGACTTTCTGCAAGCGACTGAGGTCTTGTGTTTCTGTCTCACCCCAGATCTCAGCATTACTCATGTCAGGCAGCTTCGGTAGACCTGAGCCAACAGCGTTACTGCTCACAGGTGCCGCTTTCTGCTTGGCTAGACTGCTCTTAACATGTGCAAACAAGTCTTCTTTTAGAATGCGATCGTTTAGAGCTGAACCATTCACTTGTGTGATATCCACACCTAACTGACGGGCTAGTTTGCGAACGGCAGGACCTGCATACACATCAACCAATTTTTCATTGACCTGTGCTTCAGTTAATTTACCCTCTGTTTTGCTAGCAGCTGTATCAGTATTGGTCGGTTTGGCCGCTTGTTTTGGCTCACCAGTGGTTTTAGCAGCTGGTTTATCTTCTGTTTTGGCTGGTGCTGACTCTTGTGGCTTAGGCGCCTCAGATTCACTATCACTAGCATCATCTGTACCACTTGCCATGATGACGATAAAGTCCTGACCATTAGCAACCATATCACCTGCTTCGACCAAGATTTTCTCAATCTTGCCGGCAACTGGCGCTGGCACTTCAACTGAAGCTTTATCTGATTCGATTAGCAAAATGGACTGCTCAGCGCTAACAGTATCACCAACGCTCACCATGATTTCAGAAACTTGTGCCTCGTCAACACCTAAATCAGGTAATGCATGAGTAGTTGCTTTACCAGCATTAGCGGCTGGCTTGGCAGCAGACTCTGATTGCTTTGATTCAGTTGCAACAGGCTCAGGTTTTGATTCTGGTTTAACATCGTCTGTGCTGTTCGCTTCTTGCTCTTCAGCAGCATTTTCATCGTTGCTTTCTGCGCTATCATCTGCGCTTTCAAGCTCAATCAGCACCATACCTTCGCTGACTTGATCACCGATAGCAACGCTAATCTTAGTCACTTTACCAGCAGCAGAGCTTGGTACTTCAACTGATGCTTTGTCAGATTCTAATAATACGATGTTGTCATCTTTTGCAATGATATCACCAATTTCTACCATAATCTCGCTGACTTCGGCGCTCTCAACACCTAAATCGGGGGCTTTAATGTCCATGATTTATTTCCTCGTCTTATGGTTATTATTATTTGACATTTTTATCATCAAGTACATTTGCATCTGCTTGATCTTCAGCACGGCCTTCATTACTGATTTCATCATCGTCTTCAGCGATAAATTCAGGTACAGGATTTGGATTTACGTTACCTGGTGCTGGTGCATCTGGAGACTGGTCATAGTAAGACTGCTGTTGCCATGCAGGTGGATGGTCCACATCGATACCTAAGCTTGAAATCGCGTCTTTAACCAAACGCATCTCAACTTCGCCTTCATCGGCTAAGCGTTTAAGCGTTGCCACAACGATATGCGCAGCGTCCACGTTAAAGAAGCTACGTAGGTTTTCACGCGTATCAGAACGGCCATAACCATCGGTACCCAGAGTCGTATAAGGACGGTTGTCTGGCAACCAAGCACGGATTTGCTCTGAGTAGTTACGCATATAATCTGTCGCTGCAACCACGATACCTTCGTGCGGTGCTAACTGCTCAGTAACCCAAGGCACTTTCTCTTCATCCATTGGATGTAGACGGTTGTAATCGTCACAAACCATACCATCACGAGTCAACTCATTAAAACTGGTTACACTCCAAACGTTAGACGTAATATTGAACTCGTCTTTTAGTATCTGTGATGCCTTCTGTACTTCACGCAAGATAACGCCAGAACCTAGTAGTTGCACTTGTGTTGAGCCATTGTCTTCAAGTAAGTACATACCACGTTTGATACCTTCCTCGCTTCCTTCTGGCATAGCAGGTTGCTCGTAGTTTTCGTTCATCAACGTCAAGTAATAGTAAACGCGCTCGCCTTCACCATACATACGGCGTAGACCGTCATGCATGACAACGGCTAGCTCATAACCAAAGCAAGGATCATAGCTGACACAGTTTGGCACGACATTGAACAGAATTTGTGAATGACCATCTTGATGCTGTAAGCCTTCGCCATTAAGTGTCGTACGACCAGCAGTTGCGCCTAATAAGAAGCCTTGTGCTTGACAATCACCTGCCGCCCAAGCCAAATCACCCACACGTTGGAAACCAAACATTGAGTAATAGATATACATTGGAATCATCGGTAATGCGTTCACAGAATAACTGGTTGCCAATGCAATCCAAGTACTCATTGCGCCTGCTTCGTTGATACCTTCTTCTAACATGTGACCATCGATGGCTTCTTTATAGCCCATCAACGCTTCACTGTCTTCTGGTGTATATTTTTGGCCAACAGCCGAGTAAATACCCAATTGACGGAACATACCTTCTAGACCAAACGTACGCGCTTCATCAGGTACAATTGGTACGACGCGATCTTGGATGTCTTTGTTTTTAAGCATCGCAGATAGTAAGCGTACAAATACCATCGTCGTAGACTGCTCTTTACCATTGCTGCCTTTTAATACCCGATCAAACATTGATAGTTCAGGGATATTCAGTGGGATGTGACCACTACGACGGTTTGGCAGATGACCACCTAACGACTCACGACGACCTTTAAGATACTTCATCTCCGCCGAACCTTCTTCAGGTCGGTAGAACGGTAGAGTCTCTAACTGCTCATCAGTAAATGGCAAATCAAAACGATCACGGAAATACATCAACGCTTCTTGATCAAGCTTTTTGACCTGATGCGATTTATTAACGGCTTGCGTTTGGGTAGACAAACCATAACCTTTAACGGTTTTGACTAAAATAACCGTTGGTTGGCCTTTGGTTTTCATCGCTTCGCTAAAGGCAGCGTAAACTTTAACTGGATCATGGCCACCACGGTTTAGACGTGAGATTTCTTCGTCAGTCAACGCATCTGCCATTTCTTCTAACTCTGGATATTTACCAAAGAATTCTTTGCGAGTAAATTCAGGCGTACGCGCTTCGTATAACTGATACTCGCCATCCACCACTTCTTCCATACGTTGTTTAAGCACGCCTGTATGATCTTTACCAAGTAATGAATCCCAGTTGCCACCCCAAATAACTTTGATGACTCGCCAGCCTGCGCCGCGGAATACTGACTCTAGCTCTTGAATGATTTTACCGTTACCACGGACTGGACCATCAAGACGCTGCAAGTTACAGTTAACTACCCATATTAGGTTGTCCAGCTTCTCACGACCAGCAAGAGAAATAGCCCCTAAGCTTTCTGGCTCATCCGTTTCACCATCACCTAAGAATGTCCAAATCTTACGACCTTCTTTTTCTAGCAAGCCACGATTTTCCATATAGCGATGTACATGGGCGTGATAGATAGACATGATTGGGCCAAGTCCCATCGATACCGTTGGGAACTGCCAGTAATCCGGCATTAGATATGGATGCGGATAGCTTGATAGACCTTTACCACCTACTTCACGACGGAAATTATCAAGCTGATCTTCGGTCAAACGACCTTCTAGATAAGAGCGTGCATAGATACCTGGTGCTGAGTGACCTTGATAATAGATCATGTCACCACCGAAGTGATCGCTAGCGGCGCGGAAGAAATGGTTAAAACCCGTTTCATAAAGTGTCGCACTAGAGGCGAATGTCGCTAAGTGACCACCTAGATCATCGTCGTTTTTATTGGCACGCATGACCATGGCAAGTGCGTTGTAACGAATTAGCGCACGTATCTTACGCTCCATGCCTAGATCGCCTGGGTACATTGGCTCGTCTTCAACAGCGATACTATTGACGTACGCAGTGTCTAGTCTGTTGAACGGCAGTCCTTCTTGAACTGCCATATTGTATAAGGCTTTTAGGAGGAACTGAGCACGGTCCTTGTCTGCGTGTTTAACCACAGACTCAAAGGCTGCCAGCCATTCCTGAGTTTCGGTGCTATCAGCATCCTTATAATAATTCATTCTTGTTAATCCTTTTATATCAGTCATACCTACCTAATGGCAGGGCTTCATTGAAAAATGCATGATGAGAGATTGGTTTACTTATGACATCCTTGCTACGTCCAAGCATTCCATTGTTTTGTGCGATGATATACAGCTTGATTATAAAAATAGTATTACTCATATCGACAAATGCATCAAATCAACACATCTGCCAAACCGTCATAATGCTATAGCTATTCGTTTAATCATTATTTGACTATGACATTCCATTATAAGCCTTTACAGCTAAGTTGTTTATGGCTGTAGAGAAATGATGGAATAACAAGTATTTTTTAAATAAATAATGATTAGTTGTTAGGTAAATATTATTAACCATTATTCCGTTGATACCAAGATTTTAGTAATAGGTAGATGAAATTTGCTGTCCATAGCGGTAGATATCTGCTTTTTTAATTAATAAATACACTAATCGAAAATACACTTCTTGTTACTCATACCCTATAAATAGACATTCGTCTCATTTGTGTATATTAATTGTGATTTAAGTATTATTCTTATTATAAGATTATATGTATATTCTATCCTTGTTCTCGGAGCTATTATGAACCCGTATATTATACCATCGACTCTAAAGTCAAGAGTAACGCGTTGGATAGCTCTACCATCCTTATTAATACTGCTACCTAATTATTTAGCTTTTGCAGCGATAACAACATGTCCTGCTGGATACATTTCTGATGAGTTTTCAAGCGTTGATTACAGCAACTTAGGATCGACAGCATCACCACCTATTCTTGGTGTAAACCAACTTTTAAATGGACTTAAAGGTGAAAACTACGTCATTGCATCTAATAGCCTTAGTACTACTGGCACTCTAGATTCCGGAGGTTCCAACTTTTATAGTCCTAAAACGCTAGCGGGCAACCTCCAATCGTTTGAATTTTTTCAGGACTTTGCTACCAAGGAATCTACTCGTACGGTTTCGTATACTTTTACAAATAATTTTAGTAAGCAATCACAAGCACTTGATAATGTCAGCTTAAGTATCTATGACATAGATGTGAACTACGTAGCGACAGGAACAGGTAGTAGTAATTTAGGTGTTAGATATTTTGAGTTTTCTGACCAAGTGACAATAACAGGCTTCACCAGCACAGGTGCACCGGTAACTCCAATTCGAAAATATAGCGGTGCCGGAATGACGACTACGGCACCTTATCGCCAAACGACCACAACTTCTGACGTTCTATGTAGCACAGACTCAATAGACGAAAAATGCAAAGTGTCGGTAGCTTTTGATCAACCTATAGTCAGAGTAGATGTAACTTACGGCAATAATCCTAATTTAGAATATTATGACTTTAATAGTATCGGCAACCCAGGTGACCAACTAATTAATATTGTGTTTGATGGCTACTGCTATCAACCGCAGCCGCGTCTAACATATACAAAAGCGCTTTCAACTTCTCGTAAAACGAATAACGATCAATTTACTGTCCAAATCAAAGACAATGCAGATAATTCGGTAGTTACGAGTGGCATTACTTCTGTTACTACAACGGGATCGAATAACACTGTCACGACTGGTACAGGTACTACAGGAACTTTCAAAGTTAATCCTACCAAGACCTATACATTGACAGAAGCAGTCTCAGGATCGACAAATTTAGCAGATTATACTGCCTTATATGCTTGTAGAAAATCAGATGGTACATCCGTTAGCACTTTAGACCCAAAAAACCTTAAGCTAACTTACGGAGACAACTGGACGTGTACAATCACAAACGGCAGCCCTAACTATGTCTTCTCAGGCACTGTCTTTAACGATAATGGCGGTATTACTGCTGCAGACTCTACTAAACAGAATATTACTAACACCTTTACTGCAAATAGTGCTTACTTTAATGGCATCTTAGATAGTAACGAGTCTGGAATATTTGACAGTGCGTTACAAGTTACTTTAACAAACTGTAACGGTACTAAGGTTATTACAAGCTCAGCTAATCCACAAACAGTATCAAGTTCAGGTAAGTACAGTTTTACTGTTCAACCAAGTGCATTGCCAACTAGAATCTGCTTAGTGGAAACCGAGCCAACCTCATGGGTTTATAGTGTAGATACCACTGCTAATACCAGAGAAGTATCACTTAATAATGGCACCTACATATATAACAATTTAGACTTTGGGGAAGTTCAGGCGAATAACGCTTCTTTAGTGCTTATTAAATCGCAATATGTCCATAATTGTAATATCAATACAAACTTTAACGGTACTACTGGTACACCTTCTCAAACCCCTGCATTTAGTATTGCAGAAATAAAAGACATAGAACCCGGAAAATGTATTGCTTATAGAATTGAAGCTTATAATCGAGGTCATGTTGATTTGAAAGATATTCAAATCAACGATCAATTACAGGTAAAGTCGCAAACCAACTTGGTAACCTCTGTTTTCGCTTTGCCAGTTCCTAAAGGATATCCTACTTCTCTCTATACTGGCACAACTCTACCGACAGGTACTATTACCTCTGAGCTGTTTAACTTAAACAAACCTACTGGATCAACTCCTACCAAAGCCACGCTATATTTTAATACTAAATATGGCACGACTATGGACACTCAGTAGCTATTATTTCTTGCATCTTTAAAATATTACTGATGTTCTTTCTAACCAGAAAAAGCCCTGTCTACCCAGACAGGGCTTTTTACCGTTTAGCTACCTCGAATTACCATTTGTCATCTTTATAGTGAATCTTTGTATCGGTTACGTGACAATAGCTCAATGAGAAATATAGGCATTTTGCAGACAATACTCATATGAAACTGTAGATAGTTTTATTATGACTCAAAACATTAGTAGCCCAATGATAGCAACGGTATAAGAAAGGATTTTATATGAAACGTTTCAAGATTTTACGCAGTGTTTTATTAGCTACGTTAGCCTCTAATTGTCTACTAAATGTAGCACATGCTGATGATGCTCTAAAAATGGAATTGACGTCTAATCAAGTCGTAAAAAACTCGGAAGGTAAAACGATTTATACACCGGTACGTACCGCACCAGCAGGTACAGTAATCCAATATAAAGCAACTTATATCAATACCATCAACAAAGATATTAATGACTTGATGGTAACTCTGCCTATTCCTACTAACATGACATTTACTGGTGAAGCAGTCCCTGCGAGCGCACAAGCCAGCACGGATGGTAAGAACTACGCTGACATGCCGCTGATGCGTAAAGTAGACGGCAAAATGGTTAAGGTTCCATATTCTGAATACCGTACGCTACGCTGGAATATTAAGCTATTACCAGCTAAGAAATCTGCAGCCGTTGCTCTTAATACCACCGTCAATTAGTTCAGTAGCTATTAAGCCCCAACTCTTTCGAAACTCTAACTTTTAATCTAAGTTCTTACCATCTCTTGTGGAGCATTATATGAAATCAAATACTTTTAACTACAGCGTGCTTGCTGTCGGTGTTGCGGCTGTTATGGGTCTATCTACTGGAGCGAATGCTGCAACCCCTACTGGTGGCACTTCAGGCTCTTTCAATGTTACTAACAAAGCGACAGCTTCTTATACAGTTGCAGGTAGTGATGCTTCACAAACTGCAGAGTCAAATGTAGTTACAGTGAATGTTACTGAAACAGGGTCATTCTCTTTAATCTCAACAGTAGTAGACGATGTAAAAGATGATGATTTTGGTAAAGACCGTGCCATTAATGCGCAAGCGAGCTCAACAGTAGACTTTACTCATACACTAACTAACGGTGGTAACGTTAACGACACTTATAAGATCACTCTTGCTAATATAACTGGCGATAATTTTGACTACAACCTTGGCAACAGTGTTATTAAGTATCAAAAGGTTAATGCTGCTGGCACTAACGTTGGTGGGGAAGTCACTATTGCTAATAATGAATCAATTGCGTTAGCACCAGGTGAAAAAGCTCTAATCACAGTTACTGCTCAAGCTGATACTAAACGTGTTGCTGATACTAACGGTATCCTTACGGTTACTGCTGAAAGTACGTATTTGAAGTCTAAATCTGCAAATACAGACCCTGCTACCTATACAGCAGTAAACACCGATAATGCGTTGACTAAGACACCTATTTACGCAATTACCAAGTCAGCTACGACCAACCTTGGTAACAAAAACTTTGACTTAAACAATACTGATGCTTTTGTTGACTACACTATTACTGTCAAAAACGAAGGTAATATCAGTGGTACTGCAATTAGCATCTCAGATGATCTACCATCAGGTTTAGTAGCGATCGCATCAGGACAGCAAAACTATAAAGCACCTTCTGTTGCAACATCTAATGGTAGTGCGGTGGGTACTGCTGTCCTTTCGAACAGTAACAAAACAATCACTGTAGCTGGTCAAAACATCAAAGTGGGCGAAACTATTACAGTTACTTTCCGTGCGAAAAAGGCAACTGATGCAACATCTAGTAGCTTATTTACCAACTATGCAGTTGTTAGAGATAATACTAATAGTGATATAAATGCTAATACCCCTGATATCATTGATAGATCTGATGATGGTGTGACGCCGGGTGGTCTAACAGAAAGCACTTATGAAAACCCTGCATCTCCTCTAACAGGTAAAGATGACAATACTAATGCAACAGTGACGACGACTAATCAGACTCGTGCTATTGCTATCACTCCAGGTGTAAACAAAGAAGTAGCTTTAATTACTCCTGAAACTAATAACAAGGCTGCTAATACTTATACTTATACCATTACAAACAATGGTACTGACATCACAGAAGCAGCAGGAACAGGTGATAATGACAGCTCTGTTAAACTGTCTATAAAACCGACTGCCACTAGAAATTCTGGCATTAGCGATGATCCTAATATCAGTATCACACGTGTATACGTAGATGCTAATAACAATGGTGTATTTGATATTGGTGAAACTGAACTCGTCGGTGTGAATGGTATTTATGAGCTGAACGCAGCTACTCCGTTTGTGACAGGCAGTACCACCAATCGCAAAGGCCTAGCTCCTGGCGAAAGTGTCAAAATTGGTGTGCAAGTTACCACGTCAGGTGAAGGGAGTAACGATCCAAACTCCACACAAGCTAATGTAAATAACATAGGCGATTTTGAAACTTTAACCCTATCTATCCAACCTAAGGGTCCAGTTAACGGTACCGCTGTACCTACTAGTACTTCTGATAATCCATTGTCTACAACGTCTACTACGATCATGCAGGGCATTAATCTAGCGAAATACCAAATAGTAGATAGTTGTGGTGCAAGTCCTGCTGTTAACTCTGCTGCATGGGTGACTGGAAATCTAACAGCGACTGCTGCTCAATGTATCTTCTATAAATTAGAATCTAAGAACACTTTCACTGATAGCGCTAGAGTTATTAATAATCTTGTCGTATCAGATACTTTGGCACCTACGCTAACGTATCAAGCCAACAGCTTTTCAGCCTCGCCGACGGCAACTGACCAGTCCCTTGGTCAGACAATAAAGGTTACATTTGCAACGGTAAATGCTGGTGCAACAGCCAACGTTGTATTCTCTGCAAAACCTTCACAAACTGGTACTAATCAATAAATAATTCAATCTATTTATCTACGAGTAGTAAATGCTACTCATAGATAAACCCTCTAGCTTGACCTAATCGATTTTGATGAACCAAGCTAGAGATTTATTACCTCTTTATGTTTTATTGGATAAGCGACATATGACTCTATCAATTATGACACCGTCTAATCGTACTACGTTGCATACAGCGAAGATCTCTGCGCTGACGGCTGCAATGTTGCTTATGCAATCAAATATGGCATTTGCTGCACCCACCACTCTTGTACAAACTATCAATAACATTGCTAATGCAGCTTATGACGTTGATTCTATCAAACAGAATAGCATTTCAAACCAAGTACAAGTCAAAGCCTCTGCCTTACCTGAATATGGTATTAACTTAACTCAGCATGCTTTACGCACAGTCATGCCTAATACACAGGTAAGTTGGGTCAACGTACTGAGTAACACCAGCTATAGTGATCAAACTGTTGAATTGACACTTGCTATATCACCAACTGTCTCTAATTTAAAGGTCTATCAAGACCTTAATAATAATGGTGAGGTCGATTCAGAAGATCGACAAATCATGCTCGATAACCTGAGAGCTCAGATCAAACTTGGTCAGAGTGAGAGTATTCAGCTTATCGTACAGGCTCTATCAGATGCCAGCGGTGAAGATGGCGATACTGCCGACATAAAAATTGGCGCTATCATATTAGAAGACCGATCAATAGCAGCTGTCGAAGCAATCGATAGACTACTTATTATCGAACCTGAAATTAAATTTACTACCCCTCAATTTGATGGTACCAAAGCCGACTCGCAAATCGGTGACAACGTTTATATTGATGCCAGTTATGCGCAGTGTAACGTGCAATCTGATAAACCTGATCAAGTATGGATTACCGTTAAGTCTCCTGCAACAGGTGACACCTACTCTCTTAAAGGAATTGAAACTGGTAATAATACAGGCAAATATCGTCTAACTGCACCGACACAAAACAACGCCAATGCTATTGACGATAAAATGATTCAGACATTGGTCGATGATACGTTGACTGCTGAGCTAACAGCTTGTATCGATCCTTCTGTTGGCACAGGTGCTGATCAGCTACCAAATGATAGCGATCTTACTGTACGTGTCGATGATCTGAGCTCTCAAGTAAACATCATCGATAATAATGCAAGCCTAGTCGTCACTAAAGAAAGCGATGTCAAAACTGCAGAGCTTGGTGATTATGTCAGCTATACCATCGAAATCAAAAATAGCGGTAAATCTACTGCTTACGATGTACAACTAAAAGATGCATTACCACGTGGTTTTGACTACGTTGAGAATAGTGTACGTGTTAGTCCAATGACTGATATTGATATCAACCAAGCGCAGACCACTGAGTTTAAAGCTGATGGTAAATATCAGGTATTGAACTTAGGAAATATGGCAGTTGGCGAAAGTAAAAAAGTTACTTATCGTGTGCTTATCGGTGCGTCATCGCTAGGCGGCGATGGTATCAACCGCGCCACCGCCGTTGCTAGAAATGACCAAGGTCAAAGCGTCGGCTCAAGAGAAGCGCAGTGGAAGATTGATGTAGAACGTGGCCTTATGAATACTGATGGTATTATCGTCGGTAAGGTCTATCACGATATCAACCGCGATGGTATTCAGCAAAAAGAAGACGGCGAACTTGGTGTCGCTGGTGTACGTATCTATATGGAGAACGGCAACTTCATCGTGACTGATCCTGAAGGTAAATATAACTTCTATGGTATCAGTGCAAAAACACACGTACTAAAAATTGATCGTACTACTATTCCTAGAGAAACTGAGCTGGTTACCCAAAGCAATCGCAATGCTGGTGATGCCGGTAGTCGTTTTGTTGATTTGAAATACGGCGAATTACATCGTGCGGATTTTGCAATCGTTGGTGGCATGGCAGATAGCACTGAGCGCTTAAACGCTGAATTAATTGCTCGTAGCAAATTAGTAGAAGCTAAAAATGACACGTTAGAGCAAGCGGTAAAAACCGAGCTGACTTTAGATCCTGACTATGATACTGATACTACCGATAATGTAGATGCTAGTGGTTGTAACATCAATGGTGACTTAGACCTTGGTAATAGCTGTGATTCGGCTATCGTTAATGACATGGTTAATCCAGTAGATAGCCGTGTTGATATGACGGTAACCACTGTTGCTCCGCCAGTAGAAAAAGAGCTCGAAGAATACTTAAAAGAAGTGGCGAGTAACGATGTTGCCTTCATCAACCTAAACGAAGGTCAGCAGCTTAGCACTTATAAACAAATGGTACAGGTTCAGGCACCGCTTGGGTCTGTGTTCACACTATATGCCAACGGCAAAGCTGTATCAGAACAAAAAATAGGTAAGACTGCTGAGCAAGAAAAACAGAATGTAACGGCTTTTGATTACTATGCTGTTGATTTACAACGCGGCAAGAACACCTTACGCGGTGTTGCGACTGATATAAATGGTCAGGTCATCTCTGAGCAGACGATCAAAGTATTAACTCCTGATAGCCTACAAGCTATCGGCTACCGTACTCAGGAAAATCTAGTACCAGCTGACGGTATTAGTGAATATCAGGTAGTCATTAGTCTAAAAGATCGTGATGGTCGTCCATATATTGCATCAACTCCGATTACTATCGATACGAATATCGGCCGAGTTAATCTAAAAGATGGCAGTAAAGACCAATCTGGCACTCAAGTAATCGTATCCGGTGGTGAGCTGTTAATACCCGTAACTGCGCCTAGCGTACCAGGAAAGGGCGAGCTAGTAATTGACACGGGTAGCAGCAAACAAATCATTCCGTTACAGTTTACCGCTCAATTACGTCCACTACTCGCTGTTGGTATTGTAGAAGGTGCTATTTCACTAAAGGACTTTGACGGTAGCAGCATTACCGATGCCCAAGGTGCATTTGAGCAAGAGCTAAATGACTTTGCTGGTAACGATGATTACAAAGCTTCTGGTCGTGCTGCGATGTTCCTCAAAGGAAAAGTACGCGGCGACTATCTGCTTACGCTTGCGTATGATAGTGATAAAAAAGGCGAGCGTTTGTTCCGTGATATCGATCCGGGCGAATACTATCCTGTCTATGGCGATTCATCAGCCAAAGGCTTCGATGCGCAGTCTACTAGCAAGCTTTACGTGCGCCTTGATAAAGGTCGCTCGTTCGCTATGTATGGTGATTTAAAAACGCAAATTGATAACGATGAAGGTATCAAGCTTGGTCAATACAACCGTACATTAACTGGTCTAAAAGCTCAATTTGAAGATAGCAACACTCGTGTTACTGCCTTTTTAGCAGAGACCAGTACTAGCCAACGTGTAAATGAGACTCGCGGTTTGGGCGTTTCAGGCCCATATCCATTGGCTGAGAACTTCGATGCGGTATTAGAAAACTCTGAAACGGTTGAAGTTATTACTCGTGACGCCAACAACCCTGGGCTTATTATCAATCGTGAGACGCTTACTCGCTTTGCCGATTATGAGATTGACCCTATCAGCCGTAGCTTATTCTTGACGGCACCGATTGCTAGTCAAGACATCGAGGGCAATCCTATCTATATCCGTGTCACTGTAGAAGTTGATGAAGGTGGTGAAGATTATTTGGTCGGTGGTATTGCAGCGAAGCAGCAACTAACGAATAAAGTCGCCATCGGTGGTAGCTATGTGAATAGCGATGACCCATTGAACAAAGAAGAGTTGGCTAGTGTTAATAGTGTTGTTAAATTCAATGACAAGCTAAAGCTGGTCGCAGAATATGCGATGAACAAAGCTGAGAACCCAAATTTTCAGTCAAGTAATCAAATCAACGCGACAGAATTGACTGATAGTGATGTTGAAGGTAACGCACTACGTATTGAGCTTGATTTTGATAATAAGAAAAATACGCGAGCTAAAGCTTATTATAATGATGCTGACGAAGGTTTTGTCACTGGTGCATCACCACTTACTGCTGGACGTACTGAGTCTGGTGTAGAGGTTACTCATACTCTAAATGATAAGCAGACTGCTCTTAAATTAGAAGGCATACGCACAGAAGAGCATACTACTGACGCTAGCCGCGAAGGCGTGCAAGCAAGCGTTGAGCATCGTTTAAGCAAGAACATCGTTGGTGAAATTGGGGTTCGTTATTACAAACAAGACGCGACTGCTGCCTCACGTAATACTCAAGCCGCGACAGACGTTGTAGATATTACAGACGATACGCTATTTAATGATGACATCATCAATCAGTCAGCGTTAAGCAGCGTTAGTAACGCTGAAGAGGATATTGAAGGTACGACTGTTCGTGCTCGTATTACCTCTCGTCTACCTAAGTTGAATAATAGCTTGGTATTTGCAGAGTATGAGCAAGATATCGAAAATAGCTCACGTAATGCAACTTCTATCGGCGGTGAGACAGCACTTGGGGACTTGGGTCGTCTATACGCTCGTCATGATTTGATCAACAGCCTATCTGGTACTTATGGTCTTGATGATACAGATGAGCGTCAACGTACCACTGTTGGTTTTGACGCGACTTACATGAAAGATGGTAAGGTTTATAGCGAATACCGCATGCGCGATGCCATTAGTGCACGTGAGGCAGAAGCAGCTATTGGTCTAAAAAACAAGTGGTATGTTCAAGAAGGTTTAACCTTAAACACTTTATTTGAGCGTGTTGAATCTCTGGAAGGTGAAGAAAGTAACACTGCAACAGCGGCAGGTATCGGTGTTGAATATCTTGCCAAAGAGAACTATAAGGCATCAGGACGTATTGAAAAACGTTGGGGCGAAACAAGTGATACGCTACTTGGTAGTGCTGGTATCGCCTATCGCTATACCGATGAGGTTACCTTCTTAGCCAAAGACATCTATTCACGCACTGACTATAGTGATGGCGATCGCACTATCAATCGTTTTCAGCTAGGTGCTGCGTATCGTGACTACGATAGCAATCAGTTAGATATGCTTGCAAAATTCGAATATCGTTTGGATGATAATAATACTGGCGATGACGCTTATCAAAAAGACACTATGGTTTGGTCGTGGAATGGTAATTACCATCCTGCGCGTCCGTTGACGTTGTCTGGACGTTATGCTGGTAAGTATACAGAATACGAAGCAGATAGCTTAACCAGCGATAACACGGCTCATGCTGTTTATGGCCGCGGTCTTTATGATATCAGTGAGCGTTGGGATATTGGTTTACAAGCAGGTACTTACTGGAATAATCAAGCAAATGACTTAGCTTATATGCTTGGTGCAGAAGTGGGTTATAGCCCAATGACCAACCTTTGGTTATCACTTGGTTATAACTTCATGGGCTTTGAAGACGAAGATATTGCTTATGACGACAGTACTCAGCAAGGTGCTTACTTTAGATTGCGCTTTAAGTTCGATGAAGACTTATTCAAACGTGAAGACCCACGTAAGAACCAACGTCTAAGCAGCAATTCTGCATTTTAATTATTTGATACTAATGATACTGTCGTAAGTACAATCTTATGACAGTATCATGCTTGTCTTATGATGAGTTATTTTGTCATTCAATAAACAACTAAGTCAGCCCTAGTAATGGTAAATAATACCAACGTTTATTACCTTAACATAAGGTTTACACCATGTTTGATTCATCCATCAATGCAGCACCTTTCAAGCGCTCAATATGCGTTACACTATCAGCTTTATTTTCGTTAACCTTTATGCAGCCAGCTTTAGCTAAGAGTGAGACTGTCCAAGTGGCTCACTCAACTAGCATGGCTAAATACTGCCGTGATGATAGTCAGACTCAAGCACGCTCTTATAGATATCAAAGCGAACAACAGCGCCTGTTAAATTGTATGGTCACGCAGTTAAAACCCTATCAACAAAAAGACAAGACAGCCGCTCAACAGTATTTCGCTTATAAAGCGCAAGCGTGGTTGAACTATGCCATTCATCAAGACAGTATGAATAGCCGCTCATCCGCTGGTCAAGTTGCGTTAGAAATGGCAGAGCCTATATTGCAAGCGCTAGATAATGATACGGTACAAGCCTTGAGCCTGTATCAAGATATTCCGTCTACCTCTGCTTTAATGCGTCCTGATCTATGGGCAACTTTAAGCGCGCTTAAAGACGGCGATGGCATAACATCAGCACCACGTGAGATGGCATTGAGTGAAGTGGCTTTAATTTGGGCAGCAACCAATCAATGTGCGCGAGGCTGGCGCGAATCTGGTATGCATTTTCGTATGGCCGATCGCTGGCTTGAACAAGCCCGCGAAGCTTACGTCAATGCCAATGACTCACAGACCAATGTAGCGCTAGAGAAGTCAATAGTCAGTTATCATAAACAGTACTCGCCTTTAGACGCGAGCGATGATACTTGCCGTGGACAAGATTTGACATCTAACCGTTAGAATAGTCGCTGTTTTATTAGAGATATTAATCTCTATTATTTCCAATCCTATACTAAAAACTAAACATAAAAAAGCCGACATATTTGTCGGCTTTTTCGTGTTTAAAGTAAGCTCAATTATCGGTTTTTACGTGGCAACTTTTCTGGTAGGTAACAACGTAAATAAGCAATAAATGCTGTATTTGCTTCTTGGATATACTCTTCAGTAATACTCTGATGACGGCGATAAGACAACGTAAAGATAGCATTTACGATGCTATAAGCAATCAACAAGGTATCTTGGATATCATGGAAGTTTGGCATCTCATAACGCTCTGACAAACGCTTATAGACCAGATCAACAATTTGATGATCCATATCTTCACCAAAGCTGTCACCTTCAAAATCAGGTGTGTTGGTATCATAGATAAGCTTGGCTTTGGTTTTATCATTATGGAATATCGTAATACAATGATCGATAAGCGCCGTTAGATACCCTTGCCATCTGTCATAGTTACCAATATCGACCGTCTCTACCATCTCTAATATTTCAATCGCATTTAAAAAGCGTAATGCTAAAAATATTGCTTCAATATTAGGGAAGAAATGATAAGCAGAAGCTCTTGGTATGCCCGCTTCTTCACACACAGCTGCTAACGTAATATCGTTAATAGCATGTGTTTCGCTCAACTTTTTGGCACCAGCCAATAGTTTTTGACGACGTGCACGACCTTGCTGGCTAGTAAACTTAAACTTATTAGGTACAAGCTTCTTTGCCAATTCCGAATCTACCAACACATCTTCAATCTTTTCGTCTTTATTATCACTCATTGTGAATCTCTTAATGTTGCGCCCTATTTTATAAATATAATCTTCATTGAATAGTATTTATCCTCAGATAAAGGATGGTTGACTGTTGGCTAAAATATAAAGCCTATATGGTCACTACTATATTCAATGCAGAGGCATCATAAACGCTTGTATAGCATCAAGCAAGGGACATGAATAGGTTAAAAACAATAATACGCTCAGCAATTTAATAGAGCTAACCGTCTAATTTTATAAAGTTAATCATTGAGTTTTATTTTCGCCCTTATAATACCATGATCAGTGACTCTATCGGCATAGTCCCACTTCAAGTGATCATTAAAATAATCGACTCGCTCGACATAACCGAGCGAAAACTTACTATCAGGCAAAAACTCTTCTGAGACAAATAATTGGTCAATAACTTCTGGCATGCCTTGATATATATGGGTATAGGCAACATCCTTCATCCAGCCATATCGTGCCTGAATACGAGCAGCATCAAAAAGTGCGACATCACGCATACTTTTATCATAATTAACCTCCCCAGTTTCTGTCATCAACTGAGTAGTCACGCTACCTGTGACATCATTCATATCGCCCAATAGAATCAATGGTTCACGGGTATGTTGCAATCGCTCTATAATAGACATACGGATAGAGGCCGCTTCTGCCGCGCGCATACATAAACTACGAAGCTTGGCGCGAACTCGAATATTCGGATCGTCCATGTCCTCTAATAGGTCACCATTTTCGTCGCGTAAGAAAAAAGCACGTTTGCTTTTTAGGTGCGCTGTAATAATTGTAATGGGCTGCCCGTACGCGTCAACACGTAACACTAATGGAGGACGGTTGAAGCGTTGATAAGGACCAATATCAGGTACATCAATAATGGCTTTTGGTGCTATATCTTCTAGCAAACTGGTTTCTAACTGCTCAAATCGGCTGATAATACCGACAGCAGGTGTATTCTGTGCACCCATGCCTTTGGTGTATATACTGGCGTTATTATTACTTGCAAGTGGAATGACCGCATGCTCAGGCTTGAAACCTAATGAAACAGCAAGTGCTTCTAATGCATTACTATCCCAAACCTCTTGGACTGCGATAATGTCAGCATGCGCTTTAGCCAACAGATCTGTAAGACCTTGTAGCTTATGTTCATAGGCTTTATCGTTATAAGCTGGCGCATTTTCATAATAAGTTCGATTAGGGTTCGCAAAGTTCAGCAGGTTTGCCGTTGCGATATAAAACTGTTTATTGCCTTCAGTGTTATTACTCATATATTCCCCATCGCTCTCATTATTATAGTACATAATATTCACGTATGTGTATACGTTGCAAATTTTATGCCTAAAAAAACTCCCAAAGTTAAACCTTGGAAGTTTTAAAATAGCATAAATGTTGATAAGTAGATTTACTAATAGAATTAGGCATACAATTAATCTATTTTAGGTAATGGTATAGCAACCTCTAATGTTAGCTAATTACTAAATGCATTGGTTGCCAAGAGGTTTGCCTAACCGTTCTATTAGTTATTTAACCTTTCTTATGATACGCGGTTCCATGCATCACGTGATGCCTGACGCGCTTCGTTCCATTCCATGCGAGACTCACCTTTTACCTCGTGCCATGAACGCTCTAAGTCTGCTTCATGATCTTCAAAACGAGCATCTACTGGATAACGAGCACGGTTCGCATAACCAACTGCATATGCTGGATGCAAGTCACGATCGAAATCGTATTCTTCTTTATGATAATCTGCATTTGCATACTCTGCACGCCAGTACGCTTCTTCGTGAGTTGGGTCAATGGCTTCTGCTGCTGCATGACCTGCGCCGCCACCAACGATAGCACCAATAGCACCACCAATTAGCGTACCTAATGGACCTGCCATTGTGCCAATCGCTGCACCTGCTGCTGCACCGCCTACACCGCCGATACCTGTACCTACTGGATGTGAGCCTGGCTCACCGGTAATGATGTCTGCGTTTAAATCTTCTTTTGTCTCTTTTGACATATGTTTTACTTCACTGCGATCGATAGCATCATGGTTACTCATAGTATTGTCCTTAAATTATTTATTATTTATTGAATTATTTATTGAATTATTTATTTGCTAAAAACTAGCGGTCTTACTAAATCCAATTGAAGTATAGAAATTTATAGGTAAGGACAGATAGGCCGATTTTGTAAACTGTGTCCGTATTGCGATTATCTTGCGTTACAGCCTGTATCTTTATCACATTTGTGTACGGCAGCCTCATACTTTGAGTAATTATAAATGTACTATCACAATAAATTTACTAAGTAAATCAATCTTATAACGGCATTAGAGACCTTTTGATAGCTTGTTGCCATTTAGCAAGATGTCGCTCACGAGTATCAGCCGACATACTTGGTTCAAACACGCGATCTACCTGCCATGAAGCTTTCATGGTCGATTCGTCATATAACCCAGTCTTTAAACCTGCGAGGAGTGCTGCGCCCTTCGCCGTAATCTCTGTATCTCTAGGACGTAATACCGGAACACCCAACAAATCTGCCTGAAACTGCATGAGTAAATCATTATTTGCAGCGCCGCCATCTACTCTCAGCTCAGTCAAAGGATGAGGGCTGTCCTTTTGCATAGCGATAAGCACATCATAGGTTTGATAGGCAACGGCCTCCAATGCAGCGCGTGCAATATGTGCCTTAGTAGTACCGCGGCTCATACCAGTGATGCTAGCGCTAATATCCGAACGCCAGTAAGGCGCGCCCAATCCAGTAAAGGCAGGTAATAGAACGACATCTTCGCTACTGTCCACTTGGCGAGCTAGGTTTTCGACATCACTACTTTGCTGAATCATACCCAAATTATCACGCAGCCATTGAACGATAGCCCCTGCCATAAAGACACTGCCCTCTAGGGCATAAGTGACTTCCTTTTTGGGCGGTTGTAGCATGCGTTTGCCTGACTGTACGATTTGGTCAAATGATAAATTGTCTGGACGAATTGGCGAGGTTTTACGTTGCCACGCGATGGTGGTTAGTAGCTTATGCTCACTCAATTTTGGCTGCTGGCCAATATTCATCAGCATAAAACAGCCTGTGCCATAAGTATTTTTGGCCATGCCTGCATCAAGGCAACCTTGTCCAAAGAGCGCTGCTTGCTGATCACCCAATACCGCTTGAATGGGTATTTGCTTTGCAAACAGACCTTTTTTGGTTTTGCCAAAATCACCGTCGGACGATAGTACTTTAGGCAATATATTCATAGGTATAGCAAATCGGTCACAAAGTGTCTCTGACCATGCGAGCTTATGGATATCGAATAACAATGTACGAGAAGCATTGGTCACATCGATGACATGCTCCCCGCCTGTGAGCTTATAAATCAGCCAACTATCAATCGTGCCAACCGCTATCTCACCTCTGCTGGCTCGTACACTCAGCTTCGGATTGTTTTCGAGTAACCAAGCGATCTTACTGGCACTAAAATACGGGTCTAAACGCAGACCTGTAATACGCTGTACTTCATGTGCCATGTTGATACTATCAACATCCTGATGCACAGGGTCATTCATACTATTGCTAGCACTTTCAGCAGCAAGCGTCTTACAGTAATTTGCAGTACGCCTGTCTTGCCAAATGATGGCAGGAGCCAGTGGCTTGCCAGTTTGCTTATCCCACATCACAATCGACTCACGCTGATTGGTAATCGCGATACTGGTAACGTCAGTGGCAAGCAGTCCTGCCCGATTAATAACATCGTGTGCACAGCTAATCTGAGTTTGCCAAATTTGCTGTGCATCTTGTTCAACGAATCCAGCTCTTGGTGTTTGCAGCGTCGTTGGCTGTTGTACCATTTTGATAGGACGCGCATGATCATCGTACAATATCGCTCGACTTGACGTGGTCCCTTGATCCAACGCTAAAATATACCCTGCCATGACACACCCTCTACTAATATTATTTATTCTATTTGATAGCCATTTAGTGACTACTCATTGACTGATGCTTATTAATTGCTACTTATTGAGCATTTTTTATTTGTTAATTACTGCCTAAATGCTTTCATAATGAGATTAAAAACAAAATCTAACTAAAAATAAATCGCTTGAATCTAAAATACCTTGTTGGCTATGTTGTTACTTATAAACAGATATTTAAAAATTAAATAAATCCTCTATCATACCGCTACTGGTCACACAATAGAAAACGGCAAAATACTGAGCATTGACCCGTCACCATTGTGGCTCTACAGTGTACCTCTTATGACGAATGACCGCTTGTTAGCGCTTTTAATATAGCCGTATTTTTATATTAGAATATGAATGATTTATTTAAGTATCATTCTTTCGCTAGCTAGCAAATAGTCTATAATGGTTCAGCAACTTTATATCCTGAGCAATGAAACCTATCGGTGCTGTTCCTTATTTTATAATACCTTACATTCTAATTAATGGCTTATGTGACTTATGAAATTCATTTTATCAGCGCTACCGACTGCTATGATGACAGTTGCAGTCATGAGCGTGCCTGTCATGACTTACGCAAGCACTGACGCTGACAGTATAGAAGTGTCAGATGATGTTACACCAGTGGCTGTGACACAAATCATAGATGCTAATAGTCTGACTGAGAATGATAAACCAGCTGTCGCGCCTTTTCTTACAGTACCAAACCCTAATAAGGCTAAATCGCAGGCACTGTCTACGCTTGTGGACCCTATTACACATAAAACAGTCGATAACAGCTACGCACTAGACGTCTCAAGCTTTTTGAGCTTAGAGCAAGCGCAAAAGCTGCTGGTACAAGTATCACCTAAAATTGCTGCCAATCAAGCAGCGATTGCTGCCAGCGAATACCAAACTGACGCACTCAGAACCATCGACAATCCGCTCGTATTTGCTCGAGTATCTGCCAGTGCCTATCATTTAGATGAGGATATAGATTTATCTTCTCTCAGAAGCGGTATCGTGAACGAAGTAAACAATGGCGTAGATAACATAGTCCCTCCGACAGCAGACCTACCAGACTTTGGTGAGCTGGTCGGTGAGCGTATTCCCGACTCTTATAACTTCAAGCGCTCAGGCTCTACGTCGGGTGCAGGTCTTGGTGTCGTTTGGCCTATTTATACTGCTGGGCGTACAGACGCATTGACTGGCGCCTCGGATGCACGTACACAAGAAGCGATGGCTGATAGCGTACTGGATAAAAATGAGCTTTATAATACGTTAATTGAGCGTTATTTTAAGGCACAGCTAGCGATTATCGCTGCTTACTTACGAGAAGACGCTTACGATACATTGCAACAGACCGACCATATGGCCGAGCGTCTGTTTGAAGAAGGTTTTATCTCACGTGTCGATAGACTAGAAGCACAGTCAGCGCTTGCCGATGCCAAGAGTGAATCCGTCAATGCGAATAATGACGCGCGCCTAGCCATGATTGCGCTACAGCGTCTACTACGTACCGACTACCGTATTAAACCGACCACGCCATTGTTTGTCTCTAGTCGCCCTCTACCAGATGTGAGCTATTTTCAGGACTTGGCACTAAACAACCATCCCGGACTGCAAAAAGTTGCAGCCAAGCGGGCACAGGCTCAGCAGTTACATGCGCTATCAGATACGGGCTACAAACCTACGGTATTACTATACGGTTATGGTCAGGTAGAGAAAGATCCAAGCTGGGTCGCTGGTATCTCTGCCAGTTGGAAACTATGGGGCGGACTCGATAAAGCCGCATCGCTAGCATCCAGTAGTGCCAAAATACGTCAGGCCGATCTCTCTGAGATTGAAGTTAGTGACAATTTATTGCTACTGGTAGAAAAAAACTGGCACGATGTCAATAATGCTCAATCACGCTATCAAGCATTACAAAGTAATGTTGATTTGGCAGCAGAAGTATTACGACTACGTCGCTTAGGATTACAAGAAGGTGTAAATACTACCGTTGACGTGGTGCAGGCACAGACGCAATCGCTCAAAGCACGTACTGAACAAGCACAAGCTGCTAATGACTATGTACAGTCACTGGCTGCCCTTATGCAAAGCTGTGGTACGCCACTTGCTTTTAATGCTTATCTCAATGCCGCTGACATTCAATTGCCTACTTTATATACTGAGCAATGATGTAACGTGAGAAACCATAAGTCGTGCTGATAAATGCTTTGTATTACCATGAAGTCGACATCAAAAATACTATTACCAACCCTATTACGAACAGCTGCTTTTATGAAAGAATTGACCTCTAAATCGATAAAAAACTGGCTACAGACGTTACTAGAAACGTGGCGTATTGCCAATAATTCTAATGTTTGGGCGCATTGCGCAAGCGTAGGTTTCTTTGGATTCTTATCAATTTTCCCCGTGATGGCTGTGTTTGTCCTGTTTTATGGTCTTGCGTTTTCTCCCGCCGAGATGCAAGAGCAAATCTCGCTTTTGAGTCAATTTATACCTGATACAGTATATGAAGTGCTTAACTCCCGTCTGAGCGAGTTGGTTTCTACAACTACGTCTGCTCTGACTTTCAGCCTGCTTATATCGTCCTTGCTCGCACTTTATGCGGGCTCTAAAGGTATCAAGTCTTTAATTATTCTTATCAACCTTGCGTTTCATATCACTCAGGAGCGTAGTTTTGTACAAAGCACGATCCGCGCAGTTGGCTTAACCTTTGCAGCAGTAATCGTATTGATTATCGCGGTCTCTTCTATCGCGATTATTCCTTTGGGAGCCGCCTACTTTCCTTTCCCTCAGATAGCTAAGACGATTGCGCTTTGGAGCAGGTGGCCAATATTGACGGGTATCATATTCTTAAGCTTTTTAGGTCTTTATCGTCTAGCCCCAAATCGTGATGCTGTTGCCCTCAAAAAATTGATGCCGGGCGCTGCGTTAGCAACGGTTTTATGGATTATATTGTCCATCTTGTTTTCAATTTATGTGCAAAATTTTAATAATTATAGTGCTGAGTTTGGCGCGCTTTCAGCTGCCGTGGTCATTATGCTATGGCTCTATTATTCAGCATTTATCGTCGCCCTTGGTGCTATTTTTAATTCTGAAACCATAGACAACGCCAAGCCTTATGCGTTTCGAGTGTACTAGTAATAAACCCTTTATTTTCAACTTTGTTGCTTTAGGAATCTCATTGTCATGACAGAATTACCACGCGAATCAGACGACTCAAATAAATCAGCTGATGCAACCGAGTCAGTGACCTCTCAAGATACACAAAATTCAGTCGATCCTGTAGAAGACGTGTCTGATATTGAACCAGAGCAACCGACACCTGCTTATAATCGTAGCGCCTCTAAAACTGACAAATCTGCGCGTATGAAAAAAGCACTACTTGCCCTATTCATACTGATTGTCCTTGGTACGATTGCGTACGGCTTATACAAAAGTAATGCGCATAGCGAGCCAGAAGTTATTACGCTACAAGGGCAAATGCAGATGCAGCAAACGTCTATCGCTGCAAAAGTACCAGGGCGTATTGCCCAAATTATGGTAACAGAGGGTGATACGGTAACAGCAGGTCAGCAATTGGTTGAGATGGATTCGCCTGAGATTAATGCCAAGATTAATCAAGCACGTGCTGGTAAACAAATCGCGCAAAGCCAATTAGACAAAGCAGAAAATGGTGCGCGCCCGCAAGAAATCGCCCAAGCAAAAGCCGCTTGGCAAGCCAATAAAGCCGCGTCTGACTTGGCAGAAAACACCTATCAACGTGTCAATCGCCTTTACGAAGAAGGACTGATGGCGCGACAAAAGCGCGATGAGGCGTATGCGCAATATCTCGCTACTCAAGACCAAACCGAAGCAGCCCGCTTGCAGTATGATCTGGCGCTAGAAGGCGCACGTACTGAAGATAAGTCAGCGGCCACTGCACAAGTCGCACAGGTCGATGCAAAACTTGATGAGGCGTTAGTAGCAAAAGAGGAAGCGAACCTAAGAAGTCCTATCGCTGGTATCGTTGATAATGTCATCGTGAGTGCTGGAGAAGTCATCGGTCAAGGGGTTCCGCTCCTGACGTTGGTGGATACCAATGACCAATGGGTGGTACTTAACGTCACTGAGTCTTACTTAAATCAATTTGCTATTGGTCAGACATTTACGGGTACTATCCCAGCACTGTCATCAGCGGATAAACCTTATACAAAACAATTTACCGTCTATGCGACATCGACTCTATCAGACTTTGCCACTTGGCGTCCGACCAACAACGATGATGGTTTTGATGTGCGTACTTTTGAGGTAAAGGCACGACCATCTAAGCCCGATGCCCGTATCCGCTCAGGTATGAGTGTGGTCGTACGTATCAATCCTACTCCTGTCAATCAGAACCAAGAGTAAGCCATGCACTTGACTAAATTAAGTGAGGCTTTTTTACGCAGTGCAGCCTACGAGCGCCGTTTTTTGGCAAAAAATCATTGGGACTTTAGCATGGTGGTATGGATACCACTGGCAACGGTGCTGCTAATATGGTGGATATTTTCACAGACTCAAATTACCGATTTGCCTATCGGAGTCATCGATCAAGACAACAGCGCTGTTGCCAATACTGCCGTCCGTTACTTAGAGGCCAGTCCTACTTTGACGGTCAGACAGCTGTATTACTCCCAAGCGGATGCAGAGGCTGCCATTTTACAGCGCGATATTTACGCTGTCGTCATTATCCCAGAGGACTTTTCTCGTAATATATTATCGAGCCAGCCTGCTCCGTTGACTCTACAAGTTAATGCACAGTACGGTACGCACTCTGGTATTATTCAGGCAGGTGTCCAAGCGGTCGCTAGTACATTATCCGCAGGTGTAGAGATCAAGCGATTGGTCAAACAAGGCGTAGCGCCATCACAAGCGATGACGGCTTATGCGCCTATCAGTGTGCAGCGTATTAGCTTATTCAATGCTGCGACCAACTATCAGCAGTTTTTGGCATCGACTGTCATACCTGCCTTATTACATATATTGGCAATGGTCATTGGCGCAACTACAATTGGCCGCGAGTTACGTGATAAAAATATCGGTCGCTGGTACCGTTTTATTGATACAGAAAAGCCTAATCTAACCTTATCTAAAACTTCAAAAACGACATCTTCGCTATCAACCAAACAAGATAGCAGCAATAACAAAACATCATCGTCAAGCGAAAAAGTGCCCCATTCGGTCAGCTTATCAGTTTTAGTATTTGGCTTATTGGGTAAATACTTTTGGCCAATACTGGCATATAGCTTGTGGTCAGCGTTGATATTATGGCTGGCAACGTCCAATCAGAATATCAATATCATGTCTCTTATGGCAGTCTACGCTGGGTTTCTGTGCCTAATGGTATTGTCGTTTTGGTTAGGTGCTATTTTTACTTTGAATTCTTTTTCATTACGTATGGGTCTATCGACCACCGGATTTATTTCAGCGCCTTCTTACGCCTTTGCCGGTGTTACCTTTCCATATATTGCGATTAGTGATAGTGCACAATATTGGTCAAATGCTCTGCCGCTAACGCATTATCTCAAACTCCATATTGCACAGTTACAAATGCAAGCACCGATCGCCATCTCGCTACCTATCGTCTATGGCCTTATGTTTGCGGTCATAATAGCGCTAGTACTTGCGGCACTATTAACCAAACGCGCATTGGCGCATCCTGAACGTTGGGGAGCACGCTAATGTCTGCACAATCAAATCATACACACTCAAAAGCTAATTTAACCGACACTCCTGCTTCGCAAAGTTTTTGGACCATCTTTATTCAAACTTTCAAAGACGTCTTTGGCGATAAAGGCGTACTTTTGATGTTAATTATTGCCCCTATTATCTATGGGTTTTTCTACCCTTGGCCCTACTCGTCTGAGGTGGTCAATCATGTGCCAGTAGGTATCATTGATCATGACAACAGCAACTTATCGCGTACTCTCGTTCGCTATGCGAGTGCTAGTCCATACCTAGATACTGAACGATTTATCAATGAGCAGGCGGCCAAAGAAGCCATATGGTCAGATCAAATTGCAGGCTATATGGTGATTCCAGCTGGTCTTGAAGAGCAAGTTCAGTCCGGAGAGCAAGCACACGTCAGCGTACTGGGTAATGGTGGTTATTTTATTTTAAATAAAAACGTCCAACTGGGGTTCTCTCAAGCAGTAGGTACGGTATCGGCTGGTATCAAGGTAAAGAAAAGCATTGCGAAAGGCGCTTATGCACCTACCGCAGCACAGAATACTCAAGCCGTACCGCTACGGATTATGCCACTGTATAACCAAACCGAGGGCTATGGTGCTTATGTCGTACCTGCTGTCTCTGTTATTATTTTACAGCAGACACTTTTGATGGCGACAGCGATGCTGATTGGCACATGGTATGAGCAGCGCCGTCATAGTACCAGTATACGTGGCTGGCTAGGACGGATTGGGGCTTTGAGCTCACTTAGCTTTATCGTTGGCTGCTTTTATTATGGGTGGGCGTTTGAGCTACATCATTATCCACGCGGACAAAACATGCTTGGTACGCTGCTATTTTTGGCACTATTTTGTCCGACAGTCGCAACGCTCGGCTGCGTGCTCGGATTATGGTTCCGGCAGCGTGAGCGCAGTATGCAGATCTTAATCTTTATCTCCTTACCAATATTTTTCTTAAGCGGCTACCCTTGGCCAGCAGACCAATTGCCTCAAGTATTACAAGTAATACGTTGGCTGGTACCGACTACCCCTGCAATCAATACCTCTGTTCAGCTTAACCAAATGGGTGCCAGTGTTTCTCAAGTCGCTGTAGGATTTTATGCGTTGGCTGGTTTGTGGTTGTTCTATTTTGTTTTATTGCTATTTTTACGCAAGCGTATTCCGCAACCAAGAGCCTACTTGTAAATCCTCAAATTAATGAAACCTATGAGCATAAAAAAAGCGCCTGCACTATTAATAATATAGTAGTAGGCGCTTTTTTATTTATACGATATAAATAGACAATGGTTTAAAACACTCGGTTCAAACCATTCAATGCCGCCACACGATATGCTTCTGCCATCGTTGGATAGTTGAAAGTCGTATTTACAAAGTATTCAAGCGTGTTATTGCTCTTACACTTCATCACTGCTTGACCGATGTGAATAATCTCTGAAGCGTGGTTGCCGTAGCAATGGATGCCTAGAATCTCTAACGTATCACGATGGAACAATATCTTTAATACACCCGAACGTTCACCGATAATTTGGGCACGTGCCAAATGCTTAAAGAACGCCTGACCCACTTCATATGGAACTTTTTCATCCGTGAGCTCTTGCTCTGTCTTACCGATACAAGAGATTTCAGGAATCGTATAGATACCCGTCGGTACACTAGATACTGGCTCAGCATCACTATCACCAACCATAAAGGCAGCGGCACAGCGACCTTGGTCGTAGGCGGCAGAGGCTAGTGACGGCCAACCGATTACGTCGCCAGCAGCATAGATATTGTCGACGTCCGTACAGTAAGTATCATCTACTTTTAGCTGACCACGGCCGTTTGCTTTTAGCCCAATGGCTTCTAAATTCAGGCCTTCTGTATTACCTGAGCGACCATTTGACCAAAGAATGGCATCAGATTTGATGCGCTTGCCGCTCTTTAGGTGCAAGACTACATAATCATCATGAGTCTCAAGATGATCAATCTCTTCGTTACTACGGATAAGCACACCGAACTGTCTAAAGTCATGCGCGATGGCATCACTGATTTCGCTGTCTAAGTAATTAAGCAATTGATCTTGGTTATTGATTAGATCAACTTTGTAGCCAAGACCAGTAAAGATAGACGCATACTCACAGCCAATAACCCCTGCACCATAAATGATGATTTTTTTGACCACATAATCCATTTGCAAGATTTTGTCAGAGTCAAAAACGCGTGGATGGTTAAAGTCTAAAATCTCAGGACGGTAAGGACGGCTACCGACAGTGATGATGGCTTTATTGAAAGTGATGGTTTCATAAACATTTTCATCGACTTCAATACGTAGCGTATGTGCGTCAATGAAACTTGCCCAACCTTGGATGACTTCGATACGGTTGCGCTCATAAAAGCGTGTATGCGTACTGACTTGACGACGAATAACTTGACGCGCTTTGGCGAGTACTTCATTTAGCGGTACTTGCTTATATTCCATCGCCTTAGTAAACATTGGATCGCGACGGAAGTTAATCAAGTTAAATACAGATTGGCGCAATGCTTTACTTGGAATTGTACCGACGTGAGTAGAGTTACCTCCTACTTGATCACGCGGATCGACGACGACCACTCTTTTACCAGATTTAGTCAGCTTCATGGCAGCGGCTTCACCAGCAGGACCTGCACCTAAAACCACCGCATCATACTCATACTCGTGATCGTCACTTTTTAGTCGACGAGAATCTTTGGTAAATCCAGATTTGATATCGATTCGTGTGTCATCGAGCGGATTCACTAAGTCAGGATGATGCATGACATCATCAGTCACTTGCTCGTGAGTCTGCTCTATCTTTTCTTTTTTGTTCTTACCTTCGGTATGTTCAGGGCTTGGCACGTGTCCGCTAGATTTATTTGATACTTCGGTATGAATATCTTTACCAGTATCATTGGTCTCGTCGCTTGCACTTTTACTTACCATGATGTCCTCTTTATATTTATTTATCGAGTAAATGTTTGAGATATAAATGAATCAATATGTAGATGAGTTAGTATCATGTAGATAAATGAATACCGCCCTACTAAGGCATGCCCACCATACGTTGTGACAATATGTTTTGCAATGTCCAGTGACCAGTAGCGCTCTGTTGCCCTTCATCAATCTGCGGGCGGGCGCTAATAATGTACTCTGTACCAAGGGTTGGTTTAAAATCGTCGATCCAGTCATAAGGAATCTGGAATACGCTACCGTCTTTAGACTTAGCAAGTAGGCACTGCATTGGCAGTTCTGAGGCACAGGCCACACGGTTTGGCATGACGGTCAGTGTCTGTGCTTCTCCCAATACAATACTTGGAATATAGCGCGGCTCAGGTACTGGATCCTTTGCAAATGGTGATGTTTGACAAGCACTCAGTAAAGTCGCTGCACTGATTAAACCTGCCATTAACAACGATGGCTTTATAGATTGATAGGCTGAAATCATAGTATTCTCTATATGATAATTATCTAGGATGAAATGATGTATGTTTATTAGTGTTTTTTGCGCATTTATTAAAGCTGCCTGAACACTTATTGATACCGATTGAACAGATACTGTTTAAGCTGACATTCACTATCCAATACGGCGTTTGAGACCTGTCATCTGCAAAATACGCGTGGCAATCTCTTCAACAGACATCTCCGATACATCTAAGCTTGGGATACCGTGCGTGATATAGATACCCTGAATCGCGCGCTGCTCTTGCTGACATTGCTGATAGCTTGAGTAACGACTGCCTGCACGGCGCTCTTGACGGATTTTTACTAAGCGATCAGTATCAATAAGCAAACCAAACAGCTTATCTTTGTGCTCACGTAAAGCTTTCGGCAACTGATTGTCGTACAAGTCATCTTCGGTCAAAGGATAGTTAGCCGCTCGAATACCGAATTGTAATGCTAAGTATAAAGAAGTCGGCGTCTTACCTGAGCGCGATACACCCACCAAAATAATATCGGCGGCATTATAGTGACGAGTACGCGCGCCATCGTCATTGTCTAAGGCAAAATGCACTGCATCGATACGCTCTTTATAAGTTTCAGAGTCGACATCATCATGTGCATGCCCTGAATGACCATCTGGCTCCACACCAGTCTCTTCTGCAACACGGCCAATCAGACCTTCATACATATCTAAATTACAGCTATGCGCTGAGTTAATTTTTTCGCGAATCTCAGGATTGACGATCGTATCGAAAACCAATGGTAACGACCCATCACGCTGATGCGCCATATTGATTTGTTCAACCGCATCTTCAGCACGCTCTAAGCTATCGACATATGGCAATACTCTTGTCTCAAAAGGAACTGAGGCAAACTGACTCAAAATAGCGCGTCCAAGTGTCTCAGCCGTAATCGCTGTGCCATCTGAGATAAAAAACGCCGTTCTAATCGCCTGTGAGCTGTCCAAGTTTAGCGCATGGCGATTTTGGATAGTGGACTTAACTTGTTCAGATGGATTGCTTGAGTACATATCGTTGACACCTCGGTTGAAAACTCAATAATGACCTTCATTTAGTTTCTGGTATAGATCTTAGTAATAATTCAGACTTGGTAAATGTTTAGCAGTTATTGACTATTAATAGCATTACTTTGACTATCATTAATAGTGTGGCTTTTACTTAGATTTTTACAGTTACCTTTATAACTCGTATAACTAGGCTTTATAACTGCCTACTTCAAACGAGCCTTTTTCAGTACCTATACCGCACATTTATTATACAATGTGCATCAACTATCTATGCGCTACATTATACGCATATTAGCTTCTTAATAGAAATCAATGTTACAGGCGTACACTTAGCACCAACATTGTTTTTCATATTGTCGTCATAGTTAATTCACCTCTCATTAAGGCTTTTTTTATGCTTCTTCTATTATGCTTTGTTTATACAGATACATAATATTGAAACATAAGTTATGGAAATGCTCTAGATGTGGCCTATTTGAATACGTTTATTTTATGCAGTAATTGGCTTTTATAAGCGTACAACATCGTCACTAACAATCACATTTTTCATCTGAGTAAATACGAAACTTGATGGGACTGGCTCTAATTTATGTAGCAAACCCCACAATTTGTATATTTTTAACAAGTTTTTTGGTGAAAACCCTCGAAATTGTCCTAATATGGCGGTATAATTCACCGTTATAATCTTTACTAAATAACCTTATTTTCTGGAGTTATCATGGCAGCGCAATCTACAGCACTTGTAATCAATCTTGATCAGCTAGGAAAAGACGACATCGAAATGGTTGGTGGTAAGAACGCTTCGCTTGGCGAAATGATCAGCCATCTTTCTGATTTAGGCGTTAGTGTTCCAGGCGGCTTTGCCACCACTTCAAATGCATTCAACCGCTTTTTGACTGAAACAGGCTTGCTTGACAAAATCAACAGCGAGCTAAAAACACTAGACGTAAATGATGTTAATAAGCTTGCGGCTACTGGTAAAAAGATTCGTACTTGGATTATTGAACAAGAACTGCCAAAAGATCTTGAGCAAGAAGTACGTCAATCATTTGAGACCATGAGTGGCGGCGAAGACATCGCTGTTGCTGTACGTTCTTCTGCCACTGCTGAAGATTTGCCAGATGCGTCATTTGCCGGTCAACAAGAAACCTTCTTGAACATTCGCGGTATTGATAACGTCCTAATTGCTATTAAAGAAGTATTTGCCTCTCTATATAACGACCGTGCAATCTCTTACCGTGTACACAAAGGTTTTGAGCACGAAGGTGTTGCACTATCTGCTGCCGTACAGCGTATGGTACGTTCAGAGACTGGTGCTGCTGGTGTTATGTTCACGCTAGATACCGAAAGTGGCTTTGATCAAGTGGTATTCATCACGTCAAGCTATGGCCTAGGTGAAATGGTTGTACAGGGTGCGGTTAACCCAGATGAGTTCTACATCTCTAAGAAATTGCTAGCCAATGGCAAACCGTCAGTTATTCGCCGTAACCTAGGTAGCAAGCATAAGAAAATGGTTTATGGTGATGAAGGCAGCACGGCTAAATCAGTTAAAACTGTCGATGTTGAAAAACAAGATCGCATGCAGTTCTCGTTATCGACTGAAGAGCTAACTTCACTTGCCAAGCAAGCGGTAACGATTGAACAGCATTATGGCCAAGCGATGGACATCGAGTGGGCAAAAGATGGCGATACTAACGAAATCTTTATCGTTCAAGCACGTCCTGAGACTGTTAAGAGCCGTCAAGACAGCAACGTAATGGAACGTTATGTCATCGACACGACTGGCGCAAAAGTATTGTGTGAAGGTCGTTCAATCGGTCAACGTATCGGTTCAGGTAAAGTGCGTATCGTTAGCAACCTAAACGAGATGGACAAAGTAGAAGAAGGCGACGTATTAGTATCAGACATGACTGATCCGGATTGGGAACCAGTTATGAAGCGCGCCTCTGCTATCATCACCAACCGTGGTGGTCGTACCTGTCACGCCGCTATTATCGCGCGTGAGCTAGGTGTGCCAGCTATCGTTGGTTGTGGTAACGCAACTGAGCTATTGGTTGATGGTCAAGACGTAACTGCTTCTTGTGCTGAAGGTGACACTGGTTTCATCTACGAAAGCCAGATTGATTTTGAAGTGCAGACCAACTCTGTTGAATCTATGCCAGAGCTAGCATTCAAAGTGATGATGAACGTTGGTAACCCAGATCGCGCATTCTCATTCACCCAAATGCCAAACGAAGGTATTGGTCTTGCACGTTTAGAGTTCATCATCAACCGTATGATTGGTGTGCATCCAAAAGCTTTGCTAAACATGAACAGCTTGCCACGTGAAATTTCACAAGCAATCCAAGAGCGTATCGCAGGCTATGCATCACCTGTTGACTTCTATGTTGATAAATTGGTCGAAGGTATCTCAACGCTAGCTGTTGCCTTTATGGATCAGCCAGTGATCGTTCGTATGTCAGATTTCAAATCAAACGAATACGCTAACCTGCTTGGTGGTAAGTTATACGAGCCATCAGAAGAGAACCCAATGCTTGGTTTCCGCGGTGCTAGCCGTTATGTGTCTGATAACTTCCGTGACTGTTTTGAGCTTGAGTGTAAAGCACTAAAACGTGTACGTGATGACATGGGCTTGACCAACGTTGAGATCATGATTCCATTCGTACGTACTGTTGGCGAAGCCAAAGAAGTCATCGAATTACTTGAGAAAAATGGTCTAAAACGTGGCGAAAATGGTCTACGCGTCATCATGATGTGTGAGCTACCAACCAACGCCTTATTGGCAGAAGAGTTCCTAGAGCATTTCGATGGTTTCTCAATCGGTTCTAACGATTTGACTCAGTTAACGCTTGGTCTTGACCGTGATTCAGGTATCGTCTCTCATCTATTTGATGAGCGTGATCCTGCTGTTAAGAAACTATTGTCTATGGCTATCGAAGCTTGCCGTAAGCAAAACAAATACGTCGGCATCTGTGGTCAAGGTCCATCAGACCATCCAGATCTAGCTTTCTGGCTAATGGAACAAGGTATCAGCTCAGTGTCATTGAACCCTGACTCAGTATTAGATACTTGGTTCTTCTTAGCTGGTGAAGAAGCGAAGTAAACCGCTACGTTTAGTCACAGCGGTCATTCACACAGTCATTAAAGATACCACTATTAGGGTCTATTTGATTTTTTCAAATAGACCCTAATATAATGTCCTAAGACATGACTAACTATGCAGGCAATTATGCAGATTTTCCTTGCTCGAAATAACGTACAAGCTGGCCCATATCAGTTGGAGCAGCTGAATATCATGCTGGCATCTGGTGAAGTATTGCTTGATGATTTGATGTGGCATGAAGGCTTAGCTCAGTGGCAGCGCGTAGGTGATCTTACCAATAACCAAACGGTTTATCGCCCGACCGGTGCTAACACGCCTGAAGTAAACGACTCCATCATCAATAACGTGACCGTCTTCCCTGAAGATACCAACAAAGCGAAAGATGATAAGTCAGTATCGTTAGACAGACTATATGGCAAGCCTGAACGTCCTAAAAATGTGAAGGCCGATATGACGACCAATCGTCATCAAACGCCGCACAACAATGTGTCATTAAACAAGTCGACTCTCAAAAAGGCTGTTGCAGACAAAGATAAAACCGTGGGCAACGTGGTACTTGCCCCGATTATGTCGCGAGTATTGGCGACGGCACTTGATTGGCTGCTATTGATAATGGCATTCTTACCATTAATGTTGGCTATGAAAAACTTAGGCGACATACCTACAAGCTTTCAAAGTATAGATGCAGCACTTCAATACTCGGCAACTTTATCAGAACGCATTCCGAAAGCGACACAGCTAATGTCGAATGTCATGGTATTCGGTCTTATCGCTTTGCAATTACTTTTTATTATCTTACGAGGTCAATCGTTAGGCAAACTAATTACTGGTATTCGGGTGGTCGACCAGACAACTCATCGTTTGCCTTCTTTTGTCAAATTGGTTGTAATACGCACGCTTGTATTAGCATTAATTTACATGCCTCTTTCTACTTCATTTATAGTATTCATACCTTTAGCTATCCATTATTACATGGCATCGAAGAGCCCTGAAAATATTGGTTGGCATGACAAACTTGCCAAAACCTTAGTGGTCAAAGCAGACAGTAGCCAACTAGTAAAGAAGTCAAAATCTGAATAACAGTATTTTGGTTTGGTTATTGGTTTTATAGCTCGTTATAATTAAAAAAGCTGCGTACTATCGCGGCTTTTTTATTTAGCAAAGCTTATTTAGCCTCTTTTTATATTTTATTGGCAGTAGCTTGATGATTAACCTTTGTGTTAGTTGCCGAGTACTGTTATAATACGGCGCTTTATAAACTAAGCTTATTCTTGATTGTTTTTTATAAAATATGACTAGAATTGGGCTTACCTTATAAATCTCCTTGCTATTAACATAGGGTTAATAGCTACTAATCCGTAAGGAGTCATAATGCGACATTACGAACTGGTGTTACTTGTACACCCAGACCAAAGCGACCAAGTGGTCGGCATGGTTGAGCGCTACATCAAGTTAGTTCAAGACAACAACGGTGTTATCCATCGTCTAGAAGATTGGGGCCGTCGTCAACTGGCTTATCCAATCAACAAGATTCACAAAGCTCATTACGTTCTTTTCAACATTGAAACTGACGGTGAAACTTTAGCTGAACTTGAAGAATTATTCCGTTATAACGACGCGATCATTCGTAGTCTAGTTATGCGCCGTGACGAAGCTGTCACTGAAGAGTCGCAGTTAGCCAAGAATGCCGATGAAAAACGCGCACGCAAAGCAACTACTCGTCGTCCAGACAATCGTGAAAACGATAATGACGACAACGACAACAGTGAAGACTAATTAAAGGAGAATACTCATGGCACGTTTCTATCGCCGTCGCAAATTCTGCCGTTTCACTGCTGAAGGCATCACTCACATCGACTATAAAGATGTTGAATTGCTAAAACAGTACATTAGTGATAATGGTAAAATCGTACCAAGCCGTATTACTGGTACATCTACTAAATATCAGCGTCAATTAGCGACTGCTATCAAGCAAGCTCGTTATTTATCGCTACTTCCATACACTGATAACCATCAAGGTTAACCGCTAACTAGGAATGACTCATGCAAATTATTTTGTTACAGCGTATCGTCAACCTTGGTAAACTCGGTGAAACTGTCGATGTAAAACCAGGTTACGGACGTAACTTTCTTATCCCTCAGGGCAAAGCACTACCTGCTACTAAAGCTAACATTGAAAAGTTCGAAGCACGTCGCGCTGAACTTGAAGCTGAAGAAGCAAAAGAGATCGCTGTTGCTCAAGAGCGTGCTGATGCATTGACTGACGTTAATGTTATCATGCGTGCTAAATCAGGTGACGAAGGCAAGCTATTCGGCTCTATCGGTACTCGCGATATCGCTGAAGCATTGACTAACTCAGGTCTAGAAGTAGACCGTGCTGAAATCAAGCTACCTGAAGGCACTCTACGTCAAGTTGGCGAATACAATGTTGATATTCAGCTACACCATGACGTTACTGCTAGCATCTTAGTTACTATTCTTTCTGAAGATGGTAACAACGAAGATTCAGCTGACGAAGAAGCTGCTGAAGAAGACTATTCTGAAGAGTAATCTTCTATATAGTTAGACTCAGTCTGCAAAAAGCCAGCAACTTAGGTTGCTGGCTTTTTTACGTGCGTCATTTTTGACATTAAAGTCTATGTATTTAGACTATTTATATCGCTAACTTACACCCCTTTATCTCGATAAATTAGGATTTTATATATTCCTAAACAGCTTAGGATTCTCAAAAAATCTATTGCTATGATAGCGGTGTTATCTATGCAATGTTGTAGTAACTAAATGCAACAACTACCTTAAAAACGCTATACCAAACAACAAGATACTGCCTATATAATCATCTTTATTACTATTAGCAGAATTGATAATCTACTGCTATCTAATGTACTAATAGGGCGCAAGAACATGAAAGAAAATAATAACATCCATACCGATGACAAGCTTATCTGTATTCAAGGTAATGCATACTACTCCGAAGGTGAGGTGTATACAGTTGGCAGAATAGTCAATGACAAATACTTTCAGCTGCTGACCAGTGGCAATGATGATCATTGGTATGCCACATTGGATGATCAGGGCATTTACGTCAGCTTTGATACTGAAACTGCTACCAATAACAAAGCTTTTTTTGATAAGATTGCCTAACTGTCAATCAGGGCACTCCTTAGAATACCTATCCTAAAAATAGTTATTACTCAGGTAGATAAATATTGTTTAGACAAAAACTGGTCATTATAGATGGCCAGTTTTTTTTGGTTTGAAGTATTAGCAATTGCTAGTTATACAAGTATTTCCACACACGTCTTCGACGTTTTCTTACTGATTTCCGTCATTTCAAAATTAAGTATCTCTCAATTTTTTGTCAACAGCGCCAACTATTTAACGAATCTATTTCCTAGCGGCGTCTATTTGCTATAAAATATGCCCCTTTAAAATTTCGTATCGTTAGTGATGCAGATAGTTGGTCCAATATCGTTTAAATGTAGATATGGTAAAAGCACTTGCAATCACTACGCAAAGTAGAATTAGCAAGCTATATACCGTATTTAATCTCGATATAATTGGCTGTATTGCATTGGTAATCAATTAAGATATAAACCATATTGAGACAGTGATGATTGTATTTTGGCTTGTGCTGACCATTCTTTTTATTATTTTCGCTACCGCAAAATTAAAGTGGCATCCCTTTTTAGTGTTGATTTTATCCGCTTTTTTGGTCGCGCTATTTTATCAAGTACCGCTTAATACTGTAGCAAAAACGATCTCTGATGGTTTCGGTGGTATCTTAGGCTATATCGGTCTTGTGATTGTATTTGGTACGATTATTGGCTTAATCCTTGAAAAAACGGGTGCTGCTATCGTAATGGCAGAGTCCGTTATTAAAGTATTGGGGCCACGCTTCCCTACTTTGACCATGTCTATCGTCGGTGCGGTCGTTTCTATACCTGTATTTTGTGACTCTGGCTATATTATCTTAAACTCTCTAAAAGAGTCTTTAGCTGAGCGCTTACATGTATCAAGTGTCGCGATGAGCATTGCCTTGGCCACTGGTCTATATGCCACCCATACCTTTGTACCGCCCACGCCAGGCCCAATCGCAGCGGCAGGTAACTTAGGTCTAGAGTCAAATTTGGGTTTAGTCATCATGGTCGGTGTGGTCGTGACAGCAGTTGCAGTACTGGCTGGCTGGTGGTGGTCTAATCGCTTCCTTAACGCTACTCCTGACAATATCAATGCGGCAGATGCTCCAGCAGCAATGCCTGAAGGAATGAAAACTCGTGACGATTACAGCCATTTGCCTTCAGCGACAATGGCTTTCTTACCGATTATCGTTCCTATCATATTAATCTGCTTATCGTCGGTGGCTAATTTCCCAAGCGCACCGTTTGGTAGTAGCATGGTAGCGGAGATTTTGATATTCATTGGTAATCCGCTTACTGCACTACTTATCGGTTTGTTCTTATCCTTTTTCTTGATTAAATCAAGCCAAAAAACGCAAGAAATCAGCGACAGTATCTCGCAAGGTTTGGTAGTAGCAGCCCCTATCCTATTGATCACTGGTGCTGGTGGCGCATTTGGTGCCATGCTAAAAGTGACGCCGATTGGCGATTATCTAGGTTCGACGCTATCTGCCTTAGGATTGGGTATTTTTATGCCATTTATCGTCTCTGCTGCGCTAAAAACAGCACAAGGCTCAACCACGGTCGCATTGGTCACAACCTCTGCAATGGTTGCCCCACTGTTGAACCAAATTGGCTTGGACAGTGAGCTTGGCCGTGTATTCTGCGTGATGGCAATTGGTGCTGGTGCCATGACCATCTCGCATGCCAATGACAGCTTCTTTTGGATTGTTAGCCAGTTTAGTCGCATGAGCGTGGCACAAGCGTACAAAGCTCATTCAATGGCCACTGGTATCCAAGGTGTGACTAGCATCGTATTTATCTGGTTGTTAACCCTAGTGTTTATCTAGTTCATGAGATTGGGTACTTATACATACGTTTATTTGATTATTACTAAGTAAATGTTTTAAAACATGACACTATCGCAATGATCGTGTCATTAAGATATTCAAAGAGAGCCATATGAAAATTTTGATCGCCCCTGACTCGTTTAAAGAAAGTTTAGAAGCACTGGACGTGTGCCACGCCATTCAATCTGGCTTTATTCAAGTGTTTCCAGATGCTGACTACAAGCTACTGCCAATGGCCGATGGCGGTGAAGGTACCTCAGCGGTATTGTCTTATGTATTGGGCGGGCGCTGGAAAGAAGTCAGAGTACATGACCCATTAATGAGACCGATTACGGCAAAGTATCTGTTATTGCCTGACGCGACTGCTGTTATCGAAGTGGCTCAAGCCTGCGGATTGCACCTACTGACAGCTGATGAGCGTAATCCCGTTATTGCGAGTAGTTATGGTGTTGGGGAGCTGATCGAAGATGCGTTAGAAGAAGGTGCTAAGCGTATCGTTATCGGTCTAGGTGGTAGCGCAACCAATGATGCAGGACTTGGTATGCTAATGGCGTTAGGCATAACATTTCATGACATCAATGATAGCCTACTCACTCATGGTGGTGGCGCACTTGCCAGCCTACATAAGCTCGATAATACTAGCCTGCATGCAAGGATATCAGACACGGTATTTGAAGTTGCTTGTGATGTGACCAATCCATTATGCGGTCTGCTGGGTGCAAGCGCAGTGTTTGGGCCACAAAAAGGCGCTTGCCCAGAGCAGGTTAATACTTTGGACAAGGCACTCAGTCACTTTGCGACCATATGTGGACAGCATGGCTATGAAGACTGTCAATACGTTGAAGGCGCTGGCGCTGCTGGCGGTCTTGGCTATGCGATGATGACTTTCTTTCAAGCTCAGCTAAAGTCAGGCTTTGATACGGTTGCCGAAGTGGCTCACCTGTCACAGCATATCGCAGAGGCAGATCTCGTCATCACTGGCGAAGGTAAGCTTGATGCGCAAACCGCCATGGGGAAAGTGGCAGGCGGTATCAGCCAAATCGCTAAAGCTAGCCGTACACCTGTCATCGCTATCTGCGGCAGTGTCGATGGACTAAAACCTGCTCAAACCAGTCAGTTCGATGTGGTCATGCCGAGTATCCAAAAAGTAGACACGATCGATAATGTATTAGGTTCTGCTTACAACAATATTGAGACTACTGCTGCTAATATTGCTGCAAGTATCAAACTTGGGCAGACTTTAAGATAGACGTAATCTTTCATAGTCGCAATCTATCAATGAACCTCTTCTGTTAAATGCGCAGCTATTGAACCTTTTATTAGCCCTTTGTTAGCTGTGCATGTATCATTCACTCTCAACATATCTATAGCCATTTTTTTACTTCATCAATGACCGTCTGCATTCTATTAGAGAGTGCCTGCTGTCTTCTGACTGCCAGATATAGCGTTTCGCTAACGGCAACTGGTAAATGATGACTGTTAATCAGTTCAGGCTTTGGATAAGCAGCCACGGCATGTGCTGGCAAAACAGTAAAACCTATTCCCCTGCTGACGGGCTCTAAGATTAACCCTATCTGATTCGAAAATCCTTTTTTCTCAAAGTCATTGATATGCTGAAATTGCTCATAATTGGCAGTCAGTAGCATGCCTGCATGATGGGCACCATCTGGATGATCGATAAATCCAAGTTCGATAAGCTGCTCCCAGCTAGGCTCTACTGTAGCCGCAGGGGTTACTAGTATCAATGCTTCTTGTGCCATAGGCCTGCAGCTAACTGTTTCATCGTCTGAGATATCCGTCATAAAGCCAATATCAATCTCGTGATTTGCCAGTGCCCGCTCTATATCAGAATTTGGAGCAAAACGATAATCAATCACTAGTTTTGGGTGCTGCTGCTGTAAAGACAAAAGCTGCGAATATAGTTTAAGTCCCACACTACCCGGTGACATCAACCGTACCAATCCTTCGTAAGGTGGATCTTCACCGATGCGCTGTTCTAAATTTGATAATCGCTGCAATATCTCGCCTGCTTCTTTATAAAGCTGCTCACCTGCATTGGTCAATGAAAACTGCTTTCCTTGACGAATCAACAAGTCCGTATCTAGTTGCTCTTCTAACTTACTTATGTGTTGGCTCACACCAGACTGCGTCATATATAGACGTTCAGCTGTGCGGGTAAAGTGCCCAACTTCAGCAAGCGTGCAAAAGGTGCGTAACCATGTGATATTTATCATTACTTTTCATAATTATTTATATAATATTTGATAATTTTACATAATGAATATGCGTTTGTATACTGGCCTCACGTTAAACAAGAATACAGCAAACAGGAGCACAAACTATGAACAACGTTTATCCAAGAAGCTTTTCGCACATCGGTCTGTCAGTACCTGACTTAGATGCCGCCGTAAAATTTTATACTGAGGTGATGGGGTGGTACACCATCATGGAACCAACTGAGATTATCGAAGATGATAGCCCGATCGGTGAGATGTGTACTGAAGTATTCGGTGCTGGTTGGGGCAGCTTTCGTATCGCTCACCTATCTACTGGTGACCGTATCGGTGTTGAGATTTTTGAATTCAAAAATCAAGAAAACCCTGAAAACAACTTTGAATACTGGAAAACTGGCATCTTCCACTTTTGTGTTCAAGATCCAAACGTTGAAGAACTGTCTGAGCGTATAGTTGCAGCAGGCGGTAAAAAGCGTATGGAAAAACCACGTTACTACTACCCTGGTGAAAAGCCATATCGCATGATTTATATGGAAGACCCGTTTGGTAACATTGTTGAAATTTATAGCCATAGCTACGAGCTTATCTATAGCGAAGGCGCATACTAGGTTCAGTATAAATTTAAGTTAGTATAGATTTAGATTATATCTGATTGAAAAACCAATAGCGTACTCATCATCTGAGTGCGCTATTTTTTCGTGCGCTTTCTATGTGCTCCATCTATCGTATAGAATATGAGCCATGCTACTATTTAGTCAGCTATATATAAAACTATAAACCAACCCATTATCAAGGATGATAAATGACTCAATTAGGCACCACTCTAGACCTAGACGACCTTCTGGTTATTAGAGAAGACAATAAAGAAAGTGGCGTCGTCACGCTCACCTTAAACCAACCCAAACAATTCAATGCCCTGTCCGTTGAAGTACTATCTGCCATGCAAGCAGAACTGGATAATATCGCTCAAGACGATACGATCAGAGTCGTGGTTATTCAAGCGACAGGCAAGGCATTCTGTGCTGGTCATAATCTAAAACAAATGCGCGCACACTCAGATGCAGCATTTCACCGTGCCCTATTCCAACAATGTAGCAAAATGATGCTTACCATCAACCGTATGCCACAAGTCGTCATTGCAAAAGTACAAGACATTGCCACCGCTGCAGGGTGTCAGCTGGTCGCAGCTTGTGATTTGGCCGTTGCCGCTGATAATGCAAAATTTGCCACCTCTGGGATAAACGTTGGGCTTTTTTGCTCTACGCCTGCTGTAGCCGTCAGCCGTAATCTACCTCGTAAGCAAGCATTTGAGATGCTGATTACGGGTGAGTTTATCGACGCGCATACTGCCTTGCAATATGGATTAATCAATCGAGTTGCGCCAGTAGAGCAACTTGATCAGACACTACAGTCACTGATAACAGTAATCACTGCCAAGTCTCCGGTAGCGGTGAGAACTGGCAAAGATATGTTTTATAAACAACTGGATATGAACGTTGAAGATGCATATGACTATGCCAGTGAAGTAATGACGGGCAATATGATGGTAGACGATGTGGGTGAAGGGATTGATGCTTTTATTGTGAAGCGCCAAGCAGTATGGAAAGGGTGTTAGTACCTATGACACTAATGACTGTATCGTTTAGCTGACGTCATATAGCGTAGGCTTCATCTAGAAAGCTAGCACGCCCTTTTTCAATAATTAAACTTGCTTATTGCCAAGCATAAAAAAGGCCACGATATCATTATCATGGCCTTTTTTATTTCTATTTGATACGGATGCTATAGGTACTATGAGCAGTCTTTACTCAGCAGCGATGGCGATCATCTCAACCAATAGCTCAGGACGTGCCAAAGCTGACTCGCCACAAGCGCGAGCCGGTGGCTGAACACCTTCAAACCACTGGTCATAAACTTCATTCATAGCAGCAAAATCAGCCATGTCTTTGATCCAAACCGTGACTGATAGTAGCTTTGATTTATCACTGCCAACTTCTTCTAGCAACGTTTGGATTTTTTCTAGACAAGTCAATGTTTGCGCTTTGATATCGTCTTCTGCATTACCTACCTGACCACACAAATAGATCGTCTGGTTATGGATTACGGTTTTGCTCATACGTTGATTGCTGTGTAGTTTCTTAATCATGTCTATACCTTTCATTTATTAATTTAAGTCTGTGCTAACTATAGTCAATCCACTATAAAAGCGTTACAGCGTTAACCTCGCTTGAAGTATGACATATACATCTGCACTCGGTTGCCTTGTACCGCTCTTAAATTGGATCAACTATATATCAGATACGCACTTAGTTAGAAAAACGCTGGGCACTAAATGGTGCAAGATCGACCAATGCAGGCTTATCGTGGATCATCTCTTCAACCAGACGACCTGTCATTGGACCTAAGGTAAAGCCTTGATGACTGTGACCAAATGCGAACCATAGTTTGTCATGCTTGTCAGCAGGACCGATTACTGGCTTCATATCAGGCATACAAGGACGTGATCCTGCCCATGCTTCACTCTCAACTGCATCCTCTAATGGCAAGATTTTTTTAGCAAGCTTCAATACAGTTTTTAACTGACCAAAGTTCTTTGGCGCATTCATCGTGGTCATCTCAGCACCAGTGGTGATACGGATACCCTGCTGCATTGGCCCCATCACAAAGCCTTTGTCCATATCAAACATACTGTGATTAATGGTGTTCTTTTCTGTCACTTTGAAATGCTGATGATAACCGCGCATTGGGAACAACGGCAGATTATAGCCAAGTGGTCTGATCAAATCATTAGACCATGGGCCTGCTGCGATAACCAATTTATCACTATAGTAGGTATCGTTATCAGTGATAATTTTCCAGCCTTCGCCATCTTGAACGATTTCTTTCACATCGCTTTCTTTGATCGTACCCTGCATATCTTGGAAGTTTTTTGCATAAGCTTTCACGAGCGAGCTTGGGTTTGATACTTGCCATGAATTTAACCAATGAATGGCACCAACGAAACCTTCAAAATTGGCACGAGGCTCCATTGCTTTTAACTCTTCAAGGTTCAGTACGTTATGCTCGACACCTTGGTTACGCGCATCAATCGCGGATGCTTGCGCTTCTTTGAACGTCTCTTCTGAGCGATGTAGTTGTAACCAACCATCACGAGTAATGAGCTCATCAGCACCAGAAGCGCTAATCATGGTTTGATGCTCACTGGTACAATGCTCAATCAACGTCTGCCACTCTGATTCAATCTTTTTGACTGAAGCCGGCGTAGAGTATTTCCAGTACTGAAGCAGGGCTTGGTGATAACGCAAAATGGCCGGAATACGATAGCGAATATCGGTCCCTTGGTTTGGCAACACTCTGATCATTTCTGTCAGCTGACGAGGAAAAGGATGTGTGTGAATGGCTTCGCGCTGAATCAATCCTGCATTGCCGTATGAGGTCTCTGACCCTGGCAATTTTTTGTCTAACAATAATACATTTGAGTTATTTTTTTGTAGATGCCACGCGATTGACGTGCCAACCATACCTGCACCGATAACGATAACTTCGTAGCGCATAACCTATCCTTTTCTTAGGGTGTTAATACAGAGTATCAAATATAAGGGTCTAACAGAATTAGGTGGTAATAGTAACGCATTAGGATAAATTTAAAACCCTTATCTGAGAAATATTTTCGCGTCATATACTTTTGGTTATGGGGTTTTTGAGAAGGTATTTTTGATAGGAATAACACTGGCATTGAGCAATAATCCAGTAACAAATTTGATGAAAATAGTGTCAAAATTATCCAATATTTTTGCACGTGAAACCTTCGACTATTCGAAAGCTCACTTATCTATATTACTGAATAGCTTTATTAGCTTATGTTTAATTGATTGGATAATCAACTAAACATAGAATATTACCACCAAATGCGATCATCGTCTTCTATCATGGTTCGCCTTGTCGTTTCAACCGTGACCTCATCCGCAGATAGCTCAGCGATAAAACGTGACGGCTTATCAAAATATCCAGAATAACTAGAAAAGTAATTTGGTGCTGTCAGATATAACTGCGTCTTCGCACGACTACAAGCAACATAAAACAGCTTACGCTCTTCTTCTAATGCTTCAAAGTCATCTAAAGAACGATGATGCGGCGTGATGCCATCTACTAAAGAATTCACAAATACTACTGGCCATTCAAGCCCTTTAGCACTATGAATGGTCGAGATAGTGACTTTGTCATTGCTACTGTCTTGCCCGTTATCCGAATTGCCCATCACAGCAACTGAATCATTAGGTGGGTCTAAAGCGAGATTTTCTAAAAAACTATCAAGGCTTGTGTGCTCTGTCGCTAAGTTCTTCAATACCCGAAAATCTTCGGTACGCTCACGCCAATTGTCTTCAATCAGCTTTAACACTGGAATATAAAACTCAAGAATATGTTCAATAGCTGTATCAACCGATTCAGCTTGCTGTGCCTTGGTAAGCGCATGATATAGAGGCTCTAACTGATCACTTTTTTTCGAAAATGGCACTGCTAGTAAAGATTCAAACGCATTGTTGTCAGCAGTAATGGCTTGGGTTAAGCGCGTCGCCGTTACTGCACCCACCCCTTTAAACAAGGTTAAAATACGATGCCAAGCAATCGTGTCATTTGGGTTATAGAGTATTTTGACAAAGGCCAATACGTCTTTGATATGACGTCTTTCAATGAACTTGATACCACCCACAACGATAAAGGGAATGTTGCGCGCCATAAACTCTAGCTGTATGTAATTGGATTGAAAAGACGTACGGCATAATACGGCAAAGTCGTTGTAATCATATTCTGGCTTTAGCGCGACAATCTGATCAGTGATATAACTCGCTTCTTTTGTCTCGTCACTTAATCGTCGGAATACTGGATTGTGTCCTTCTATCGGCGCATCAGAATATAGCTGCTTTTGATAGCCTAGCGTGATTTGCGCGGACAACGCATTGATATAATTTAAAACGGAGGGCGAGCTGCGATAATTTTGCTCAAGCTTAATAAGTTTGGCTTGAGGATAGGTCTCACCGAACAGCAAAATGTTTTCATAATTGGCACCGCGAAACGCGTAAATACTTTGATTGTCATCACCGACTACCATCAGCGATACCGCCTCAGGCTCACATATTAAGTCGATTAGCTGCTTTTGTGGAATATTGGTGTCTTGATATTCATCAACCATAATATAACGATATTGGCTTTGCAGTAGCTGTCGAAAGGTGTCATTGGTTTTTAAGTGGCGTACCACCTGACTGATAATATCGTCAAAATCATATAAGTGATTGGCGCGCTTGTACTCATGAAAGTCGACTGCCAATTGTTCGATAATTGGAATATGTACGGCGATATCTGGGTAGTTACTTTCGATTAAGTCGCGAATATGTATACGTCTGTTTCTAGACGTCGATATGATATTTTGTAGCGTTTTTTTACGCGGAAAGGCTTGTGACTTGGTCTGATTAGGATACTTTTTTTCTTTATGCACCAAGTCGATAGCATCCTCACTATCTCCAGTATCCAAAATCGTAAACCTTGGATTGATACCGAGCAGCCCTGAATATTGACGCAGTAACATATTGCAAAACGAGTGAAAAGTACCACTAGTGATGCTATTTAATGCTTTATCAGTTGGCAGCTTATCCTCAGCCAGCTCTTCATCTGATAGCTTTTGATTTGAAAGACTGCTTGCCAGCAAAGACTTAGCGCGATCTTTTATCTCATTCGCGGCTTTACGCGTAAAGGTCAGTAGCAGAACCTCTTTAGGCGACACCCCGTTTTCCAATAGATAACTGGTGCGATAGGTCAAAGTTTTGGTCTTGCCCGAACCTGCACCAGCAATGACTAATACTTTGCCTTCGATCGTAGTCGCGGCCATTAACTGATCGGGATTTAACTCTCTAGCATAATCGACTTTTAACCCCAATCCACTATCTAGCCTCTGCTTTAATAACTTGAGGTTCTTCGTCTCATCAGTATCAATTAAATTTGCTTCTAGCTTTTTAATAGCCTGTTCAAGCCGAGTCAGTTTAGGCTTCATCTCAAGGAAATTCTGCGGGTATTTATAGTGGCGTGTGTCAAAAATCGAAGTTGTCATTATCTAAAATTGCCTTACATTTTATTTTGGCGATATTATCAGCTTATATCTGACTATCTATAGCTTTAGAATAAGTATGATTTGCTAAACCTAGCAGAATATCTGTGCTGAATTTACGTGAAGTTCAAGCCCTTATCTATAAGTGACAGTTTAGCATATTAAAAAATAGTGGTTATCAACCTACATAAGCTATGTGTCACTCGTATTGATTCGCCTTATTCATTTTTAAGCTCCTAATATGACCTACTTTTATCATAAAGCTGCGTATTATCATCGAGTAAAAACCTGAGCATATACCGTAACAACCTCACCCCTATTCAGGTAAATTTGCTACAATATGCCCAATTTTGATTTATCATTTAACCAAACTTTATACCAACTGATTTTATTAATACATTGAGAGAATGTTATGGGTTTTAATTGCGGCATCGTCGGCCTACCAAACGTGGGTAAATCCACCTTGTTTAATGCGTTGACCAAAGCGGGTATCGCCGCTGAAAACTTTCCATTTTGTACCAAAGATCCCAACACGGGTATCGTACCAGTACCAGACCCACGCCTAAAACAACTGGCTGATATCGTCAATCCTGAACGCGTATTACCAACGACCATGGAGTTTGTTGATATCGCAGGTTTGGTCGCAGGCGCGTCAAAAGGTGAAGGCATGGGTAACCAGTTCCTAGCCAACATCCGTGAGACCGATGCGATTGCTCACGTTGTACGCTGTTTTGATGATGACAATGTGGTACACGTTGATGGCCGCGTTAGCCCGATTGATGATATCGAAACCATCAACACTGAACTGGCACTTGCAGATTTAGAAGCTGTTGAGCGCGCAATCCACAACCAAACTAAAAAGGCTAAAGGTGGTGATAAGGATGCGCAAGCATTGCTTGATGTGTTCAAAAAAGTTGAACCATTATTAGCAGAAGGTAAAGCGGCTCGTGCTGCTAACCTAGACGCTGATGAGAAAAAACTGATCAGAAGCTATGGTTTAATTACGCTAAAGCCAACCATGTATATCGCTAACGTCGCTGAAGATGGTTTTGAAAATAACCCATACCTTGACGCTGTTCGTGACTATGCCACTGGTGAAGACTCTATCGTCATCGCCCTATGTAACCAAATCGAAGCTGAAATCGCACAGCTCGATGAAGATGATAAGAAAGACTTCCTAGCTGAAATGGACATGGAAGAAGCCGGTCTTGATCAAGTAATCCGCGGTGGCTATGACTTACTAGATATGCAGACTTACTTTACCGCTGGCGTGAAAGAAGTACGTGCTTGGACTGTCGCTATTGGTGCGACAGCGCCGCAAGCAGCTGGCGTAATTCATACTGATTTTGAGCGTGGTTTTATTCGTGCTGAAGTCATTGCGTATGATGACTTTATCGAATACAACGGTGAAAAAGGCGCTGCTGCTGCTGGTAAATCGCGTTTAGAAGGTAAAACTTACATCGTACAAGATGGCGATGTGATGCACTTTAGATTTAACGTGTAACTTTAAATAGTACAGCTTATTTAAAGTTAATTAGCCGATGTTGGATATTCTCCATCATCGGCTTTATTTTTTCAGTATATTGTTATATTATAACATATCTTTTTTTGCTTATTTGAGGATTTATATCGTGACTAATTATTTTTCTAAACTTGCAAGTATTACGATACTAGGTAGTGTGATGGCAGGTTCCCTATTGGGTTGTCAGCCGAACAACGATAGTGAAGCAGTAGTATCTGAAGAAGCGCCAGTAGATAATAACGCCGAACATGAACAAGGTCATGAGATGCATGAAGATCACGGCCACGAAGAACATAGCGATATGGAACACGGTCATGAAGGGCCTAATCATGAAGGACACGATCATAAAAGCCATAGCCACGAAGAACATGCGCACGCAGGACACGATCATGCAGCTCATGCCAACAACAGCACTCCTTTCTCTTGTGAGCCTACTGCTACTATCGGCGTTTCTTATCATAGCGACAGTACACCGCAGACAGCGCATTTGCTCATCGATGGTATCGAATACGATTTAACAGCTACTGCTAATAGTGAAACTGATAAGGGCATCTATACCAGCGATATTGGATTAGACGATACCCACGGCATCATATGGCAAGTAAATGGAGACAAAGCGACATTGCTCAAGAAGACACTGGACAGCGATGTAGCTATCGACAAAGAAGACGTACTTTTTAACTGTCAAAAGTCTTAATATAGTCGTTTCAATATAATTTGGATACAAGCAAGGCGAGTGAAATTACTACAAATAGTAGGCTAAGCGAAACTGGCACCGTATACAATTTATAGGGCATTAACTCTAGTCAAAGAAGTCTAAAATGAGTACAAGGCAGCCGACTACAGATTGTACAAATAGCACCTTTAAGGAGGGGAACGCCGTAGTCGTTTAGTAGTTCTCTGACTATATAGCTGTACCAAGGGCGCTATTTTGCTATGCTAGAGGCTCCCTTGGTTCCGGATGTTTCAATATGCTAAATAAACCAACTTCCTTGTCGTCCCCTACCACACAATGGTCACATCTCCTAAACTCACAGCGTCTTGGTGCTTCCAAAAAATTTAACGCCAATACCAGTACTCGTTCTCAGTTTCATAAAGACTATGACAGACTGGTATTTTCTCACTCTTTTCGTCAGTTAAATCAGAAAACCCAAGTCCATCCATTGACCAATCAGCTCGGTATTCATACGCGCCTGACTCACTCGCTAGAAGTTTCTTCTATTGGTCGCTCTTTGGGAATGATGGCTGCCGAAAAAATCCATGACGCACTAGGTAGCGGCCTACCAGCAGGAGTTTCACCTGCAGACGTCGGTGTGATCGTACAAGCAGCTTGTCTCGCTCATGACATTGGCAATCCGCCTTTTGGCCACGCTGGAGAGTATGCGATTCGTGATTGGTTTAAGCAGCCTGAACCGCAAGCAATTTTGCAAAATTTAAGCAGCAACGAGCGACTGGACTTACTGGCATACGAGGGTAATGCTCAAGGGTTTCGCCTATTGGCACGTAATGAGCATCATCCTGACAAGGGTGGTATGCGGCTCACCTGTGCCACGCTAGGCGCCTTTATGAAGTATCCGTGGTTGGCAACTCACAGTAACGATGTCAATGAAAACCATTATAATGTGCAGAAATTTGGCTGCTTTTATAGCGAGGCCTCTCAACTAGAAGAATTAGCGGCATGCTTGCATTTACCACGCTCGGAGCAACATGATGGCTTTGCGCGCCATCCATTGGCTTATCTGCTAGAAGCGGCAGATGATATCTGTTATGCGCTAATCGATTTAGAAGATGGCATCAATCTGAATATGCTAACCTATAGCGAAGTGGCTACGATATTTTATGAGCTGATTGGTGAACGTCCGAGTAGCGTAAACTTGCCAGCGCATATGTCTGTCAGACAAAGTCTCGCCTCCCTGCGGGCACGAGCCATGATGCGTTTGGTCAATACCGTCACCGATGCCTTTGTAGCCAACAGTGATGCATTGCTAGCTGGCACGTTGCAAGGCAGCCTATTTGCCCATTGCGATACCAGCGTACAAAATGGTATTAATCAAGCTAAGCAACTGGCACGCGAAAAAATATTTAATCATCCGAGCAAAGTAAGAATGGAGCTGATGGCCAATCAGTGCTTGCATAGCCTATTGAATGCCTTTATGCCACTCGCTTGGACAGGGTCGCAATCTGCTACTATGCAGCCGCCGATGTCTTTTGAGCAGCAACGTCTGTTAAGATTACTACAGCCCCATCTTGACGAACATCGCCGCATCTTGTCTGACGATATCTATCATAATGTCTTAAATATTTTGGATTTTATTACAGGTATGAATGACCATGAAGCTTATCGACTGGCGCAAGAATTGCAGGGTCATTGGGGCACAGTGGTTTAAAAGACCAGTACAGGTTTAGTAAATTAACACGAATGACGTATTTCAGTCGTATTTATGCGTTGAAATGAGTATGATAAACACCTACCGGACAATTTTGAAATATTATGAGCAGTCGCGAACAAAAAAAACTTCAAACTCGGCACGCCTTTTTTAATGCTGTGCTCGATTTATGTATGACAGGGCAATCTTTTAGCTCTATCAGTCTCAGACAAGTAACACGCGAGGTTGGCGTTGTGCCGACTGCGTTTTATCGCCATTTTGATGATATGGAGTCACTCGGGCGCGCTTTGGTCATTGAGGAATTGGGCGGTACGTTAGCCACGTTAAGTGATAGCCTGCAGATTGGGCGCAAACGTAGCTTTGATCGTCAAATCGCAAAAAGTATTCAGCTATTCTTGTATATGGTCAGCGATCAGCCTTATTACTGGCAGTTCTTGGTCAGTGAGCGTTATGGTGGGTCAGAAGCAGTACGAAAAGCCATCAATGAGTTGATTAAGATACATGCTCAAGGGTTGGCCGACGACTTAGCGTTGCAGCCAGCGTTTACCCATATCAATGCTTATGACCGTCGCTTATTGGCTGAGGCTGGCGTAAATATGTTCTTCTCTTGGATTATTGATTGGCTAGAGCTGACCTACACGGAAGATCATGATGATGAGATTGATCTAAACGAAATCGAAGAGAACAAACAGCTGATGCTGCATAACTGTACTCGTCAAGCACAGATGCTTTTTTACGGGGCTTATAATTGGAAGTCTAGCGAAGAAACACGCCTCAAAGACTAAATACGATCTCAATACCCTCTGCTAAAAGCTCGGATGAAATGCCCATAGTCGCTGTGTCACTACTTTGACTTCCTTGGGCATTTTACTGTCTACCTCACTACTATTACTCGCCTGATTATTATTAGCAGCCTCACTACTATTAACTACTTGATTATTATCAACGACAGTTTTACTAATCAAAACAGTAGCAAAACGCTCTCTCGCTTGACCGACAGTTGCATTATCATTCGCTGTGATAAGCGCCATAAATGCTTGGCTATCAACGGCAAGCATTGGTGTTAAGGCTTTTTGTTGCTCATCATTTACACTGCCAAATATCGGTAATTGCCATACTGCATCAATAGACGCTAGCGCCTGCTGTGCGCGCATATCTACCAGAGCTTGCATCTGTTGGCTGTTAGCACTATCAACTAGTGCGGCTAACAATACAGGACTGGCAGTATTGATATTAATCGGCACATAATAAGGCACTGCGGTAATATAAGGCCGTAATACTGCTAATGTCTCAGCGCTTACCCCCGTCACTTCTAGTAGCTGATCGATACTGACAAAAGGCTGATTTGGCAGAGCATCTGTTGCTACAGCGTTTGACTGCTGCGCATATACCGTACTTTCATCACCGCCATCTTGATATACCTCGCCGTCCGCATCTTGCCAATCCAGTATAGCAATAGCAATATCAGGCTCTAGATTTAGTTGCGTGAGTAGTCGTTGGAATACTGCTAAAGCAGTGGTATTGGCCGACCCATCTTGATACAAGTTATTAATGTTAAAACGACCAGACTCATCGCGTAGCTCGACGCTGACACTGTGACTAGCCAATGCATAAGGTGGTATGGGCTGCGCCCAGATATCTTGCGCACTATCAGTATCATTGATGTTGCTATCAGCGCGAATCATCGCCACTGCCAGCTGCTGACCTGCATCGATATCTTGCAGCAACTGATTTTGATCGAACAACAGACCACTACGCCTAATTGCAATTTTTTGGCTAGCAAGCATCGATCCTGCAACCACAGTAATACTCACTACCAGTAATAAGATAGTCAGCAGTGCAACACCGCGTTGAGAGTTCGCAGTCATCGACATACATAGCCTTTGTTGTTGAGCAATTGATGCATTTTAACTACTACCTTCTCAATTATTCGTTCCCGCACTACTATTATTGTCACTACCATCACTACCGCTGTTGTCATTATTAGCATTATCATTGCTGCTACTATCTGTGTTATTGACTATTGCTATGCGATATCGGTTGCGGGGCGAGTGCCCATTGCCAAGTGATTGGCATATCTTGGTATGTAAAGCTGACCGCGATTCCTTTCGGTAATAAAACAGCTGTGGGCTTAGGACTCGCTGTATTCGCTGATCGTCTCGCCGCTGTATTTGTACTACTGTTCGCGTCATCGCTTGGAAATCTGCTACTTAGCTCTGGTAGATAAGCTTGCCAGCTCCCTGCTGTGACACCTTCGAGCAATACGCTGTCTAGGCTGACGCTGTCACGCCCGCCTTCCATACTAGTATACTGACGACGTATCAAACGCTCATCCGCAAAAATATATTCGATACGTTGGATGCTATTACTATTCTGATATCTTGGATCAGGATCGGCAAAGCGTACAAAGCTGACATGCTCGCCATCTAAGCTCATAAATGGCTCAGGTGCCATTTTGTTTATTTGCTCGCTTGATTGGGAGCTAGTGTTCGCGTTAGTACTATCGCTTGGACTGTTATTCGTCGCACTGACACTTTGAGTAGTAGCCGCTTGATAAGGGATAATTTGACCCATGTCTTGCTGTAATTGCAAATAGGCGTACTGCAAGACAGCCAGATTGTCAGCATGAAATTGCGCGCGCTCACGAGCACGGTTGACCCCATCAAACACTTGCCAGCCTGCAACGGCTAGCATCGCAAATATTGCCATCGCAACCATTAGCTCAAGCAGTGTAAAACCACGCTGATGCCTCACAGACCGCCCCCTGCCTGCTCGCTATTACCTGCTATGCTTAGACCACTCAAATCCAAACTGCCTGTATCTTGCTCAGCATTACTTAGCATCACAGTGATATCAGTGACCGAGGTGCGAGTCTGTCCATCTATAATAGGCGCAACTGCGATATTTACTTCTTTTAAGGCAGGTGTGATGGCGTCACCGACTGTCATTTTTATTTGCCAATTGCGCCCTTGTGCATTAACGGTTTGGGTGCGGTTGGCTGTCAGCCACGTCCCTTGAATACGTAAATCAGCGGCGGCATTTTGAGCGACGAAGTGAGCAAGCGTACGAGTACGCAATATATCAACTGAGCTCAGATATGCACTACTGGCACGGCTCGCCGCGACTGCTACCACTGCAAAAATAGCCAGAGCAACCATCACTTCGATAAGGGTAAAGCCGCTTTCTCGCCCAGACTTGAGTGATATAAATTTTGATGATATAGGCTGATTTGTCATAGGAGGTTTATATAATTTAGTCACTATAACCCCTGTCCGATTCGCATGCTGCCATCTGGCATTATCGTAATCACCTCGCCCACTAAACGCGAATCATGAAGCACTTCAATGGTGACGGGCGTTGCTTGTCCTGTACCAAACCACAATACCTGCGGTACGTTTTGATCGCTAAACCAAGGCTGCAACGTTTGGGTTCGTCCCATATTTTGTAAACCGCTAGAATCCAAACTTTGAACTCTAATACTGACGCCAGTAGGCAGCTCAGGTAAGCTAACACCTGACTCGACCTCCCAACTTGGCGTTGGTTTTTGCTCATCAGTAGAGTCTGATAAACCAGCCACCTCTGCCGACAGCTCCATAGCATTCTTAGGCTGACTGTCGGTGCTATCTGGCGTCATCTCAGTCGTCTGGTACGCGACATATGGATTTGATAGGGTAACGATGACTGGCTCTACTTGACCTTGCTTATCTGCCTGCAAACGCAGACCTATTGGCTGCATACGCTCAGCCGACAATAGGCGAACGTAGCTCAAAGAATCGGTCAGATGCTCATAAAAAGCGCGGTTTTTGCGGGATTCACTGCTACCGACAGACAAACTCATTATGCCAGCAAATATAGACAAGATAACCACTACCACCACGATTTCCACCAATGTAAAACCAGCCTGTGTCCGACTGTTTATTGATGAGACTGATGATAAGTGATGAGCATCAGTTGATATGGAGACGCAGCTGCGACAATGGTCTGTAGGTCTTGTAACTAAGCAGCTTGACTGAGACGTTTGACTAACTAGAGTAAAAGAGCAAGTAGCCGCTGAACTGGACTGAGTCTTGACAGTGACCTGCATATTGCACCTATAAGCTCAATTTTAATTGTCGCAGAATGAGAAAGGGGGTTTGAAGAATATTAGAAGATATATGAATTCGTGCTGCAATAGTAAGCATTACAACACGATTTATTAAAACCAAGAAAGGTTCACAACCCAAAAATTACTTGCTAGTTTATTAATAGTTCCTTTACTAAGAGCTACTTTACCAATAACTACTTTAGTAATTGGTATTACGGTGCTCTTCTGATTCAGTATCGATTTGCTCTACCAGCTCTTGCATATCCTCATCCATGACCTCTTCATCATCAGCAGGATAATGGCTTGGCAACTCTAGCACTTGCTGAACAAAAGCATAACGCAGCGTATCACGGCGACCTAAATAGCGTTGGTAAAAGCTTGAGTTTAAGAGCCCTGCACCGCCCTGACCAATCGCCCAAATAGACGATAGATAATCACGAGTACTCAAATTACTGTGCTCATCTTTTAGGTATGCGCTAATAATATCAATCAAACGCTTCATGCGCTGGCGACGGATATCATATAACTCACCAAACAAACGATTGAGCCCAGTCACTGATGCTGCCAGACGCTCTTCAATTTGGTTCAATAGCATGGCTTTTTGCGGATTGAATAACTGCTGAAAAATCATACGGGCGACACCTGCCGACGGGCAGTCATCAATACGGTTAATCTCAAACAATTGCTCTTCGTAACGAATAATAATACGCAGATAAAGCTCATCTTTACTGGAGAAATGCTTGTACAGGGTGCCTTTAGCCAAATCGAGCTGATCTGCCAAACTGTCTAAAGTGATATCACCATCGCCTGACTCAAGTAGCAATTGTTCTGCCATCGCTAAGATGTTCTCTTCTCGTGCCTTGAACTGGTGCTGACGACTCATAATCTCTCCTAAAACATGACAAGATTAAGCATATGACCATCAATTATGTGCGTACATTTGGCAATGAGCGTATAAAACTATACAAGAACTGCTGAAATACCATAAAAGGGATATGCTTATATTTACAAATAGTCATTGATAATCATATAGTTACATTTAGTAAATCAAATACTAAAGGGGATTGAACTATACGACTATCACATAAATGACTGACTGGTCATAGCATAACCATTTTAGCGATACTGTGCCAGTAAATTTTCAAAGTTTTTTGCGGTTAATGCTCCGACCTCGTTACTATCACAACCATACATATCTGCGATAAAGCTCGCGACATAAGGTACGTAGGCAGGCTCATTGGGACGACCACGCTTAGGCACAGGCGCCAAATATGGACTGTCGGTCTCAATCAAGATTCTGTCTCTAGGCATGTGCCTTGCAGCATCTTGGATATTTTGGGCACTTTTAAAGCTAACAATGCCTGAGAAGGAAATATAAAATCCTAAATCTAAAGCACGTTTCGCAGTCTCCCAATCTTCAGTAAAGCAATGAATAATACCATGCTCAGCGCCTTCACTCTTTAGGATATCGATCGTATCTTCTTTTGCGTCACGCATGTGTATGACAAGCGGTTTTTTTAGTTGCTGACTGGCATGGATATGACGTGCAAGACTGGCTTGCTGCTCTTTTTTATTTTCTGTAGACCAGTAGTAATCTAGCCCTGTCTCGCCTATTGCCCATACATGATCTTTATCAGCAGTCTCTATTAAACGCTCAACCGTCGCTGATTTCAGTACATCAATATCTTCACAGGGATGAATCCCTACACTCATCCCTAGATTTAGTGTCTCGTCGCCATAGGTGCTCACAATATTGGCAATCTCATCATATTCTATAAAATCACACATGATTGCCATCGCACGGGTAACATTAGCAGTTTTCATGGCGTCAATTGCGCCAGATAATTTACCATCGTATTTCGTCAAATCTAAACGGTTAAGATGACAATGAGTATCTGTAAACATAAATAATCTCGTTGTTAAAACTTTCTCAATTAAAAGTCTGGGAATTGAAAATTTAAATCTTGTTTGCATTGATTGCTGTGAAGGAAGCTGTTTTCAAGTGGCATCGTATTTCCTACTTTTAAAAACCTATTCACTAATGCACGTCTTGATACACATCCTAATACAATCGTTAATTAAGAGGCACAACTCGCATCACCTCTTCTATGGTTGTCACGCCTTCACTAATACGTTTTGCCCCTGATAAACGTAATGGCTGTAGACCTTCTCGATAGGCTTGTTGTTTGAGTACATCTAAGTTTGTATCGGCTGCGACCAGTTTTTTTAATTCGTTAGACAACGGCATAATCTCGTATAGGCCGACTCGTCCCTGATAACCAGTATGTCGACAATGCTCGCAGCCTTGAGCCATATAAATTTGTGCTGGGGCAGGCGCACGCCAAGGTTGTACCAACTCCTGCCATTGAATGGCAACCTCGCTGTCTGGCACAACGTCTACCGCTTTTTTGCAATGCGGGCATAGTGTACGTAATAAACGCTGTGCCATCACACCTAAGATAGTCGCTGATGTCAAAAACGGTTGAATACCCAAATCATGCAAGCGAGTGATTGAACTTGGCGCATCGTTAGTATGTAGTGTCGAGAGCACCAAATGCCCTGTCAATGAGGCTTGTACTGCCATATTGGCTGTTTCAGCATCACGAATCTCCCCCACCATAATAATATCAGGATCTTGACGCATCAAAGAGCGAATGCCGTCAGCAAAGTTTAAATCGACACCTGGATTCACTTGCATCTGGTTAAATGCAGGTTCAATCATCTCAATAGGATCTTCGATGGTACAGACATTAACTTGTTCAGTCGCTAGCTGCTTGAGAGTACTATACAAGGTCGTGGTCTTACCTGAACCTGTAGGCCCGGTGACCAAAATAATCCCATTTGGATGAGCAGTCAACTCATGCCACGTTTCAAGCTGCTTACCCGATAAACCAAGCTGAGCGAAGGAACGCACCAGCACTTCAGGATCGAATACCCGCATGACCAACTTTTCACCGAAAGCGGTTGGCATAGTCGACAAACGAAGTTCTGTCTCTAGCCCCTTTGGCGTTCGCGTCTTTAAACGACCATCTTGCGGTTTACGCTTTTCTGCAACATTTAGCCGTCCTAGAATTTTGATACGTGCGGTCACCGCGACGATGATTGCCAATGGCATCTCATACACCGTATGGAGTACACCATCAATTCGGAAGCGAACCTTACCTGTCTCACGACGTGGCTCTAAATGGATATCACTAGCTCGTTGCTCAAAGGCATATTGCAACAGCCAATCAACGACTCTGACAATATGCTGGTCATTGGCATCAGGGTTGGTATTGTCACCCAATTGTAATAATGCTTCGACATTGGTCACATCGGCAGCTGCACGTTTATGGACACTGTTTGCGCCTGCAATCGCTTGGGTGACTTGATAGAACTCTTGCCGATAGCGTTTAATCTGCTCAGGATTGATATAGACCGTACGATAGCTTTTTGATTTGATTAACTTTTCAATACTTGAGTGCCAGTCAGTATAAAAAGGCTGATCCGTTCCGATAACCACTTCGTCTACAGCGACCTCAATCGGTAAAATATGCTGCGAGCGTGCATATTCAAATGACATCAATTGTGTGACCGCAGGGACATCAACTTTTAGAGGGTCAATACGAACGAGAGACATGTCTGCTTTAGCCGCCAACCATTGGTTGAGCCAAGCCAAAGTTAATTTATTTTCAGCGCTATTGTCCGCCGCATGGCCATTAGGCAAGCCAAATTCACTAATCGTTAGTAGAGGGTGCTGCGTTTTGTCGCGACGGCTAGTAATGACTAGGTTATAGCCGCGTTGGTCAATCACTTTATCTGCCAATAGCTCATCTAGACACCAACGCAAATCAATTACTATCGAGTACTGTTGAGCAGACATATCTCTCTTCTTCTATTGTTTTAAAATGTGTTGTCAAAAATGATATCAGTGCAAGCCAGTTAGATTGCAGCTACGGCAGTTATCTGTAGCTGTCCTGATGCTATCAACTGAAAACTCACATCAACGGATTTATAACGCATAACAAATGGCGTAGCGATCTCTGTCCGTCGATAAGCTGGACGCGGGTCTTGGGCAATTAGCGCTTTAATAATGCTCATATCTGAGGCTACTAATTGATTTTGTATACGATGAATCGTAGACGCAACTGTCGCACTATTCGATCCAGTGTTTGCGTCTTTAATACTTGTATCATTGTTATTAGCATCACTAGGCTCGCCTGCGCTTACTAGCATCATAAACTGTTCGTTAGCAGCATCGGTCACGGTTACGTTTAATAATTCTGGAGCAGTTGGTGCAAATCCACTCTCTGTCTGAATCAACGCATCACTATAGGCCACATATGGCTTTATATCGATGATTGGCGTGCCATCTATCATATCAGCGCCTTTTATAATCAATAGTACACGGCCTTGAACTATTTTGATTTGCTCGAGCTTGACGACAGATAGGCCTAACCCCGAAGGACGATACATGCTTCGACTGGCAAACACCCCTATTTTTTGATTACCGCCCAATCTTGGTGGGCGTACTTGAGCGCGAAAACTAGTACTGGTTTCATTGTTGTTTTTATATCGATAATTATGATGAAACTGCCAACTCACCCATATATGACTAAACTTGTCCAAGCTATCAAATGCAGCTGGCGTATCATATGGCGCTAACATCTCAATGACGCTAGTCAGAGCGACTAGGTTTGGCTGGCGCGGCGCACCAAATTTTTGCGAAAGCGGAGCACGGTGATAGCCAATAACAGGAGCTTGATGGTAGTTATCTAACAGGGGATTCTCATCAAGCATAGACCAACTCCAGTAATACAAAACTGTCTTGATAAAGCAGTTTTGCCAAATGATACAAAATTACTCACTAACGATATTCCATTTTATCATGCTAGACAATCACTGCTAGACGGATTTTTATTTTAAAGTTTGGTATTATGAGCAAGAAATTTGATGAGAGTCATTTACATTTGGATGATATGACCAGTAATGCTTTCATCGTTGACGCAAATCTACTATGTCTAATGGCGTAATAGATAGCTGTATATAAGCTGATAAACCAGCTGTATTACACTTACTCATCATTTACTCGTTCATAAAAATAGCAGTTTCGACAACGATTAAAAGACTGATACGTTTTTATAATGTTTAATTTAACATTGAAAATTCTGATTTAATACTTATTCAAACTTAACACACAAGTAACAACTTATTAACGAGGACTTTATGTCAAAACTTCGCACCGAAACGGTCACAGAGGTTCATCACTGGAATGATTCTCTATTTAGTATCAAAACCACTCGTGACGATGGCTTGCGCTTTCGTAATGGCGAATTTGCGATGATTGGACTTGTTGTTGATGGCAAGCCACTACTACGCGCTTATTCAATTGCCAGCCCTAACTATGAAGATCATTTAGAATTCTTCTCTATCAAAGTTCAAGATGGTCCGTTAACTTCACGCTTACAGCATATCAAAGTAGGTGATGAGCTGTTAGTCAGTAAAAAGCCAACGGGCACACTAGTATTGGACGATCTGCTACCAGGTAAGAATCTGTATATGCTTTCTACTGGTACTGGCCTTGCTCCGTTCTTGTCACTAGCACGTGATCCTGAAGTGTATGAGCGTTTTGACAAAATCATCTTAGTACATGGCGTACGTCATGTTCATGATTTGGCTTATCGTGAAATGTTTGAAAATGAGCTGCCTAATGATGAAATCTTTGGTGAATGGTATCGCGAAAAATTCATCTATTATCCAACTGTTACGCGTGAAGAATTTAGAAACCAAGGACGTGTCACTGATTTGATGAAATCAGGCAAATTGTTTGAAGATATTGGTTTACCACCAATGAACAAAGACGACGACCGTGTCATGCTTTGTGGCAGTATGCCGTTTAATGCTGAGGTTTCTGCTATTTTAGATGACTTTGGCTTGACTGTTTCACCACGTATGGGTGTGCAAGCAGATTACGCAGTTGAGCGTGCCTTTGTCGGCTAGAATGATGCTATTTAGCATCATTAGAATAAATGAAAAATTGTATAAAATAATACTTGACGCATGTAAATAGGCTGCTATAATACGCAGCCTATACAGTCAACACTGTAGCCCAATTAGATAATATTTAGTCAATAGCTATTATCACCTAACATGCCAGTGTGATGGAATTGGTAGACATGACGGATTCAAAATCCGTTGCCTTTAAAAGCGTGTCGGTTCGAGTCCGACCACTGGTACCATTATTTAGTACAAATTAGCCTCCTTTATCGGAGGTTTTTTTGTGCTTATTATTTATATTTGTTTTAATAAATTCCTAGCTTGTTTATATCGATACTTCAAATGGCATGACAGCGCTTATCTTAATCGGTACCGCATAACTCCATGGCATGCCAGCACTACAATAAAAATATCCATCATTAAATGACACAATATAAGCGGTAAAATCATTACCACACTGATCCATCATCGCTTGTTCATCGCTTTCATCACACACCGCACACCATATATTTTCATCACCCCGCGCTAGCATTGCTCGCGTCAAATCGCTCCCTTTTAATTCATGACTCATCATCAGCTCCTTAATTATCTTGAACTTTCTCATTACTATTTTTTTAGAAAGTTAATTTGCCAGTACTCAATTTATAAGTTTGGTATGAGCTATAAACAATGTTTTATCAGGTAAATAAAATTCCTATAAAAAACCATTTATTACTTTCATAACTATTAATTGTTTTGGTTAATATATTGTAAAACGATAGCATTAGAACTGTAACATATAACTATAATATTCATGATGTAAGGCAATAATATTCAGACAGGCGGTATGGAAAATCTGAAAAACTTAAGGTATGTACCATACAGAACATCTATTAGTAAACATATGTTAACTATATTTAATTTATTAGTATTTTAACGCCATATATCTCTGACTATTAACCTTACACTATATTTAATTATTGATATATAAATTATTCGCATATTGCCATATTTTTATGGTTCTATATTCGAAAAATCTCTTTATAGTTTAATAATCGATACTGAAACAGAAGTATTGAGTAATGTAAAATATTAACCATGAAAACTCCTACAGCATCCAGTCCACGTAAAATCATTCATATAGATATGGATGCGTTTTATACCAGTGTAGAACAACGTGACTTCCCAGAATTACGGGGCAAACCACTAGTGGTTGGTGGAGACCCAAATGGACGCGGTGTTGTAGCAGCGGCTAGCTATGAGGTTCGTCAGTTTGGAGTGCGCTCAGCTATGTCTTGTTATGAGGCTCGCAAACGTTGTCCAGAAGTCATATTTGTCAGACCACGTTTTGAAGTATATCGAGCTGTTAGCAGCGATATTCGCAATATCATGTACAGCTTAACGCCTCATGTTGAGCCATTATCGCTAGATGAGGCTTATCTCGAAGTCACTGGTCTCACCGTACATAAAGGCTCAGCGACATTAATGGCCAATTGGTTAAGAGCACAAATATTACAACATACAGGATTGACTGCTTCTGCTGGCGTGTCTTTCAACAAGATGTTGGCCAAGATTGCCTCTGACATCAACAAGCCTAACGGCACCGCTATTATCACACCAGAAGACGCTGATGCTTTTATCAGTACACTACCTATTGAACGATTTCATGGAATAGGTAAAGCAACGGCAAGACGATTACATGCGATGGGCGTGACTAACGGTGCTGATCTACGCCGTATGTCAGCCGAAGTATTGATTAATGAGTTTGGTAAGCGAGGACAGTTTTATCATGATATCGCTCATGGTCGCGATGAACGCGCTGTCAAATCTGAGCGCCTGCATAAGTCTGTTGGTTCGGAGACTACTTTTAGAGAAAACCTAAACGATGACACGGCGTTACGTGTACAAATCTATGAACAAAATGCGGATGCCTTCGCGCAACTGCACAAAAAAAATCTCATCGCTCATACTATAACGCTCAAGGTTAAGTATGCCGATTTTACTCAGATTACCCGTACGCACACGCTGACCACCGCTTTTAGTAGCGCTGAATCTGCACATTACTGGTTAGACAAGTTATTCTTAGATATTCCGCGCCAGCTCCCTATCCGATTAGTCGGGGTCACTTTTTCGTCATTGGCACCTGCAGCCCAACTATTGCTTCAATTAAATTTATTTGAATAAAATAATTGAAAGCTAACGTGATAAACATTAGGACAGTTAAATATTTTTGCTTAGGCTATTTAAGTAATTCAAATATATTTTGTGCACTTTGGCTACTTAGTAAAGCAACCTTTTATAGCAGTATTTCTGCTACAATTATGCCAAAATTTCTATCCATTTAAAGACTGATTATGACCAACGCTCACACTGCATCTTCCGATTCTAATGCCCCGCTTGATACCAATAACAATAGTGACGTCTTAGATTATCTAAGCGTGGAAGATTACGACTATGACCTACCAGATCGTTTGATTGCGCGATATCCATTAGCGCAGCGTTCTGCTTCAAAACTTTTGTACTTGCCTGCTCACACTGACACAAATGCTACGCCTGTAGAAGATTGTTTGTTTTCTGAATTGCCTGAATTATTAGACGCTGGAGACCTGATTGTCTTTAATGATACAAAGGTGATGAAGGCACGCCTATTTGGTCTAAAAGATACTGGCGGTAAACTTGAGGTTTTGATTGAGCGATTGGTTACTGTCTCAGACTTAGATGTAGCAACACTGCATTTAGAAGATTCAGATAATAAGTTAGTCAATCAAGAATATATTGCCCTTTGCCATGTTAAAGCCAGTAAAGCACTGAAACTTGGTCAACGTTTTCAACTGGCTGATGGTCATATGAGTGGCGCGATGATTGGTCGTCAGGACAATTTGTTTATTTTAGCCTTTGATGCGCCAATATTGCCTGATTTAGAACTCTACGGTGAGTTACCTATCCCGCCTTACTTTGAACGTCATGCCGATGACACTGATAATACTCGTTATCAAACGGTGTTTCATGATCCCGCTAAGCTTGCAAGCGTCGCTGCACCGACAGCAAGTTTGCACTTCGATGACTTGGTGCTTAATAAATTGGCAGAAAAAGGTATCAATACTGCTTTTGTGACATTGCATGTTGGCGCTGGCACCTTTGCGCCAGTTAAAACAGACAATCTACTTAATCATACTATGCACAGTGAGTATGCACATCTGCCACAAGCAACTGCTGAGCTGATTAATCAAACGCATGCAAATGGCAATAAGGTTATTGCTATTGGTACCACGGTGACTCGCGTCCTTGAAACGGCGTATCAAAAAACGGCTATTAATGGACAAGCACTCTCTAGCTGGTCAGGGGACACAGACATCTTTATTTATCCAGGGTTTAAATTTGGTGTCATTGATCGACTGTTAACAAACTTTCATTTACCCAAATCGACGTTGCTAATGTTAGTATCAGCTTTTTCTGGCAAAGCATCGATTGAACATGCCTATCAACATGCTATTGAAAAAGAATATCGATTCTTTAGCTATGGCGATGCGATGTTACTTGATAAGAAAATAAGCTGAACATTAAATAAACATTTATGCATTGGACGCAACAGTTGTGAAATAAACTGGTAAACTAAACCGTACTTTGTTATAACAGCAAAGATAACTTATTTTGTAAAGGACTGCTCATGTCTTGTCATTTATCTCGTCGCTTGACTCCTGTACATCGCGCGGTATCGATGGCATTACTTTATTCTGTAAGTTTGGCCGCTATTATTCCAAGCGCGCAAGCGGCAACTATCGGTAAGACAGTGGTTAGCTCAGCTCAGCATGAACCTTTGAACGCAAGTATCGTGGTCACTGACATACGAGCGGCTGACTTTTCAGCGAGCTTGGCCAATCCAGTTATCTATCAACAGATGGGCTTAACGCCGACTGATTCAATGCAGGTGCGTTTTCAAGCAACTTCAGCGACCAGTGGTCAGGTATTAATCAGCACATCACAGCCTGTGTCCAAGCCTTTTGCTGATTTGGTGTTGTCGATCAATGATAATGGGCAGCAAAATGTCGTACCAAAAACATTATTAATGCCGTTAAACGATAGTCTACCGATTAATAATGCTTCCAAGAACAATATCAAAGGCACTCAGAAACTTAATTTACCAAGTGTTTCTGCAAGCGCTGCAAAACCGTTAACCGTAAGAAAAGGTGCGCCGCCGCCATTAATATCGGTATCTAACGCTGCTGCAAATAAACCAGCTCTAGCAAACATAGCATCAGTTGATTCTTTCATTTCCAGATCAGTGTCTAAGATACAAGCTCCAACAGTGACAGCTACTTCGCAGGCTAGCAACCTTACTTACGCGCCTAGTCGGCTTGATAATGGGCGCTTAAATAGCGACTCTGATATAAAAAACACTAGCAGTGATGTAAAGAAGACTGATAACGGACTTAGTTCAGCGAACCGTTTAGATAGCAGTTCCTTAAATGCAAATAACAATACTGAAACTACGAAAGCTGTCATCAATGACAGCGCTAAGGCAAGTGTTAAAAACACTCCTATTTTAGATAAAGTATTGATCGATAAACCACTCGACACCCTAAATATTCAAGTCACACGGCAGATACAACCGAGTCGTAAAAAAACAGACGCTGACGCCTCACCCGTACCTACTCTGATTCCTAGTATCATCGCAAGCAATACTGAGAAAAATGCTACTAGCGTTGTGGCAGCTTCTATTGGCAATGCAACGTCGAAACCCCCTAATAGCGCTATTAATAATGTACCTTCAAATGATAGAGCAACAGATAGCTCGACAATCAATCAATACCAAGTACAACGTAACGATAGCCTATGGATCATTGCCCAACAGATAGCGCAAGAAAATAACTTAGATACTTCAACTGTGATGAAGCAAATTCAAACACAAAACCCTGATGCCTTTATCAATAAAGACGCCGATCAATTAAAAGCAGATGCTAAGCTTATTTTGCCCAGTTATGATGTCATACCATCGCAAAAAAACTTAGAAGCAGCTATCGATGCACAAAGACAATATATTCGCAGAGCAAATACAGCGGCGATGCAAAAAACAGCTCAAAGACCTTTTAAAAAACCCTCTATAAGTACGCAAGCGGTCAAACGCCCTGAGAAAGCCACGACAACTAAAACACAGACCTTATCAAAAGCACAATTTTCCGTGCTTGCGCCTGGGCGAGATGGCAATGCAGATGGCACTCAAGCAAAAGCGGCATCAAACACAGGGAATGGTTTGAGTACAGATATATTAGAGACACTTAAAGCATCGCGGCGGCAGGCAGCATCACAGGCTCAACGATTATCAAGTACGAGTAGCACTCTTAGTAGCTATACTAAAAAAATTCAATTACAAAACCAAAAATTGGCTGAGCTACAGGCTCGTCTCGAAAAATTACGTAATCAATAATTGCCTAACTGACTCATACATTAGATTGTGATCACAGGCGTAGGAATAACTATGGACAATTTGCTATATATCATCGCCGGATTGGCGCTTATTCTGTTAGTGGCTGCTTTATTCTTGCGCAAAAACAAGGCGCAGAAATCGTCATCATCGCCTATTAATGCAAGAAAAAATACGTCTACTCCATCACAAAAAGTAGATTATGGTACTCCTACCCACACTAATGTCAGCAATAGCCATAAATTTGACCATATTACTATTGCTCAGCGTTTTATGGATCAGCAGCGCTATGACAAGGCGATCGAAACCATTAAACGTGGTTTGAGTGAGAAACCTCATAACAGTGCATTGTCTCTTAAACTACTCAGCATATACGCGACGATAAACCAGCCAGAAGATTTTAATAATATTTATGAGTCTATAAGAGCCCATAATGATAGTCAGACTATCGCTCAAGCAGACGAAATAAGAAATCTATCTTTTGATGAATTAGAACCTGCCGCTGTGCAAACTCTAGCCCCGGACAATGCCAAAGACGATTTTGGCGCTATCGACTTCGATTTGCCTATTAGTCAGAATGATAGTACTAATACAGTAGATCACCAGTCAATTGAAGAAAGTAATAACGCAAACGATAACGCAATAAATGAGCCTATCGATAGCTTAGAAGTGTCAAACGAAATTGACAATATTAATCCTACTACCGAAAATCCAAATGATAGCTTTGATCTGACGCTTAGCGATTTAGAGAATGATTTCGTTGCGCCTAATACGACAAATGAAATGCCTGTCACACCGTTAGACAACGTAGATAACGACGTTTTAAAGAGCTCTGCTAACGATAATGTTAGTAATAACGAAGATAACGATCTTAGTGACTTTGAGTTTGACTTCGATTCATTTGATGATACTTCGAATGAATCATCTATAGACACTAATCTCTCACATGATGACAATGAGAAAGCAGTACTAGAAGAAGACTTTATATTAGACTTCGATGATTTAGCAGCCGATACAGACAAAGACAACGTCGTCACTAATGACATATCTACGAATTCAGAACAACACTCTTTTGATACTATTCAAAACAGTGAAGATGACTTTTCTTTATCTTTGGGCAGTCTAGATACATTAGATGACATCGATACTGTCTCCAATGACGACCTATCTACGACTGAAAACGACAGTGATTTCAACAATTTTATTCTGGAAAATACTGACTTTGGAAATAATGCTTCTGAGAGTACGACCCTTGAAGAAGACAACTTTGCAGATACTAATCTTGAGGAATCATTACTCAATGATGATATCGAGGTTAATGATGTTAGCGTTGTTGAAGAATCGAATATCGCACCTGCTGCACCATTGAGATTTGATGACAATACACTGATAGACGATGATTTTAATATTGACGATGCTGATTCTCTATTTGACGCTCCATCGGCCACTACCCCAGTCTCTACAGCTGCGCCAGTTGAGAGTGACACTTCTATCACGCCTCAAGAGGCTGAATCAGCAGAAGATTTTTCATCACGTTTCGCAGCAGATTTTGATTTCGTAAAGTCATTAGACAGTAATCAAGTGACGTTAGACTTGGCAGATCAATATCTGCAACTGGGTGAATATGACAGTGCAAAGCGTCTACTCAATGAGGTGATAGCTCAAGGTACTAGTGAACAGAAACAGCAAGCACAGCTATTACTCGAACGTACTGCGTAGTTAATAGTCTAGTCTCTTATCAGCAAGTACTTCCTAATCACGGGATGCTTGCTGATTTTTTTTGCATTTAACTCTAATACTATCTATTATTGAACCCTTCAGCCATCGTTGCTCAATCCTCTAGCGCCTCTTTTCTTCCATAATTGTTTACTGTGTTGATACTATGTCATCTTCTGTTATGCTCAAAAATCTATCCGATCCTATTCAACTGATTTATGCTGGTGGTACCTTTGGTAGCTATGGCAGACCTTTAGCGCCATTATCAGCAGAAGTGTTTTTGCCTACTTTACAAAAGCTTTTGTCTGCACAAGACAGTACAAACAATTTACCAACAGTCTCATGGTTAGAAAACACCCTGATCAAAGACAGCAGCCAACTTACCCCTAGCGACTTTGCGCATTTCTATCAGCTACTCCTAAATGCTTATGCCAAAGGTGATAGACGCTTTGTACTCATCACTGGCACGGATACGTTGAGTTACTTAGGTGCATTTTTAGCAGAAGCGTTTGCAGGTAGTGATATTTGTATTGTTCTGACCGCAAGTATGCGCCCATTATTAGACAGTGAGATATTGCATTCCTATAACATCGACGAACATAGCGATGCTTGGGGCAATCTCAACGACTCATTAAAACTAGCCGCTGCTGGTGAATCAGGTGTGAAGATTAGTTTTGGCGGCGAATCATGGCCTGCTCAAACAGTACAGAAAATTCACAGCCATGATCTGATGGCATTTACTGGTCATTCTCGCGCCGCTTATCCAGCCAATAGCTATATAAAAAATCTACCTGACACGCGTAGGCAACATTGGCTCGATGACCAACAAGACTTGCTGTCCAGTATTAAAACACGTGCTGAAAACGCAAGTGTTCATGCGCTATATTGCCTACCTAACGATGTTTCGATGATAAACAACCAGCTACAAGCTTTATTGGCGCAGCCACCATGTGGCATTATTCTATTAGGATTTGGCGCCGGTAACATCCCTTATTCAGCTGCATTAGCAGAGACACTGTCCCTTGCTCATGAACGTGGACATATGGTGATATCAGCCAGTCAATGTCCATTTGGTGGCGTCAGCGATAGCTATGCGGCAGGCAGTTGGCAGTACGAGCATCATGTCATTGCTGGTGGACGTTTGACCATACCTGCTATTTATGCCCGATTACTATGGTTGCTACTTCGCTATGATAGTCCTGCAAGACGCAGACAGCGTTGGTTGAATAATGTCAACCAAACTGGCACTAGCATCAAAAAGCGATAAGCGACTTTTGATTAATTCCAATTTTATAAGTTTAGAAACCCTAATGTCTGAGACTGAAATTATCGAAACTGAACCAACCTACACTTTAGCGATTGCTATTGAGTTCTTAGGAACTCATTATCATGGCTGGCAACGGCAACGAGAGGTTTTAGGTGTACAAGAAGCCTTAGAGACAGCTATCGGCAAAGTGGCTAACGAGCCTGTAGAAGTCATCGCAGCTGGGCGTACTGATGCCAGCGTCCATGCGAGTAATATGATTGCCCATTTTACAACTCATGCGTATCGCCCTACTCATAACTGGTTGCGCGGTGTAAACAGTCTACTTCCCGATGATATTGCTCTACGCTGGATACAACCCATGCCAGCTGATTTTCACGCGCGTTTTGGTGCCATTGCTCGTCGCTATCGTTATATTACGCTCAACCAAGCACAGCGCCCTGCGATACTAAATCATCAAGTGACTCATATCTATGAACCGCTTGATTTAGAAGCCATGCAGCAAGCAGCAGCTGATATCGTCGGTACACACGATTTTAGCAGTTACCGTGCTGCTGCCTGTCAATCCAATCAGCCGGTGCGCACGATTAGCCATGCCAACCTTTTTGCTCATGGTCAATTTATCGTTTTTGATATACAAGCAGATGGGTTTTTACATCATATGGTTCGCAATTTGATGGGTACATTGTATGCCATTGGTAGACATGAGCTAGAGCCAGCAGATTTCTTAAATATTCTACATAAAAAAGATCGAACGATTGCACCGCCCACCGCTTCAGGTGATGGATTGTATTTTATCAATGCCTATTATCCTGAACGCTTTCAAAGCTTATTGCCAAATGCGCCACTAACACCTGTCTGGTTAAATCTACCTAACTAAATCAATATCATTTGGCATACATATCACTTACATGCTGTCAAGTCAAAAGCAGGTTCGTATTGCTTTAATCCACTAACTTACGTATAATATGGGCTTATTTTTTAATTGATTGATACAAATTATGGCAAAAGACGATATTATTGAATTTGAAGGCGAAGTCATTGATACCCTTCCTAATACTTTGTTCAAAGTTCGTTTAGAAAACGGGCACGAAATCATCGCGCATATCTCTGGTAAGATGCGTAAGCATTATATTCGTATCTTGACAGGTGATAAGGTTAAAGTTGAAATGACGCCTTATGACCTATCTAAAGGCCGTATTACCTACCGTGGTAAAAACTAAATACTGACTGACCAATATGGTTATGAAAGTGTTAGCATTGGTAAGATACAGTCAATAGCCGAATAGCTACGTTATCGCTGATAGCTGATATGACGCTTGGGTAGTGAAACTGATAATAATAATGAAAATGCTAATCTGCTCATTATTGCCTATCAATATTTTAGTTATTTAGTAATTGACTGTTTCTACTTACCATAAAAAATACCGCTAGATTTTAGCGGTATTTTTTCGTCTATTTTTTATGACTTAGTACTATCGCATTTAACTAAATTCAACAGTTGCGCCGTTAACTAAATTCAACAGTTGCGCCGTTTTTTATGACTCCGAGCAAACTAAGCGCGTCCCAATTGGTCAAACGCACACAACCTGCTGATGCTTGACGACTGATACGAGCAGGATCTGGTGATCCATGGATGCCATAAGTTGGTTTACTAAGCCCAATCCATACTGAGCCTACTGGATTGTTAGGACCTGGTGGAATGATAGACTTGCTACCGTCATTGGCCGTATAAGTATAGTTGGGCTCGTGCACCTTTACTTTGACAGTATGAGTACCTGTTGGTGATGGGGTCGCTGTACTGCCCACTGTCGTCGGATAGCTAGCGATCAAATTGTTGTTCTCATCATAAGCGTAGAGTGTCTCAGTGGCCTTATCAGCAACGACGCGATGCACAGGCTTGGTATTAGGATTACCAGGGTTGTATACCGTAATGATTTCACCCGCAGTAAAACTGGCATCAGGATTAAGCGATTTTAAATATTTTTCACTAATATGAAACTTCTCTGCCAACGCCTCAGTAAGACTTTCGTAGTACATTCCCTCAAGCTTGGATTTGGCAACAGAATCAGCAGGTATGGTTGTGGTTTTGACATTCACATCTGCTTCAGTAAGCTGATAACTGACTAGTACTGGTTGAGTCGTGAGCTTCTCATTCTTGGTCAGTGCTTGCCACGTCTCAGCGTTCAACGTATCAGTTACGTCTAAACCATTCGCTTTTTGAAACGCCTGCATGGCTTTACGAGTATTTTTGCCCCAGTAGCCATCGACAGGCCCTACTCCGTTATGATGCCAGTTTAATAGAGCCTGCAGCTTTGTTCCTATATTACGATTGATCTCTGCATCCGCCGTCCAAGTGACATTGTTTATCTTTTTTGCATTGTCAGATAGGTTCTCAGTTGTGTATTTAATAGTAGGCAGTAGCTTATTCAATGAAGTCGCAGCTTTACTATCTCCTGTTAATTTTTGACTTACGCCATTAGTCACTGGACTGACTTCTGCCGGAGCCTTGACGCTATTATTTGCGTTCACACTATCCGTTGTCTCTGCTGCAATGCTTTGCCCCATGAATAGTAAGCTAGAGAGACTAATCACTGTTAATGCTTTACTGATTCTTGTTAATTGATACATGTAATACTCCTCATTTAAGAAATTCTATTTTTATTTTCAGTTTTCAAATACTACAGTTTTTTGGATTTTTAGAACTTACCTTTGGCATCTAGATTTTGGATATTTTACTTTTGCTAAAAGCGAAATATTTTAGCTCCTTTATAAGCTACTAGGGCGTGTCCTCATTTTAAAAATGGTGATAAAAATGAGATAAATTGCAGTCAAACAAGGAAAATAGCGTAGATAATATCGGGATATTAACCAGCTATTTAACGATGTTTGGCAAAATTTAGCCATTTTTAGCCCGTTTAGATATGATCAATTGAATTGAGGACACACCCTAATATTGTCATATTACCTTGTGAGCATATAACAGCTTTGTGTTAAAAGGAGCTTTGTTGTACAGCGTCTCTGTTAATACGATACTTATAGATAAGCTAACAAATAAACGATAAAAAACCCATACGCCACTTGGTAGCCTATGGGTATACAACACGCAAACTAAGACTGTGGAAAATGCTATATAGGAATAGCCTTTAAACGCAAGTTAACTTATATCAGTTTGGCCAAAACCGCTTGACCCATTTCTTTACAGCCTACCTGCTTAAGTCCAGCTTCGCTGCTATCTAAAATATCTAGCGTACGTAAACCATCATCAAGCACATCACTGACTGCTTGCTCAATTGCTTGTGCCGCTTCTTCTTGCTTGAAGGTGTAACGCAGCATCATAGCAACAGATAAGATAGTCGCTAATGGGTTGGCTTTATCTTGTCCTGCGATATCAGGTGCTGAACCATGACACGGCTCATACATGCCCTTACCTGACTCATCCAAGCTCGCTGATGGCAACATCCCGATAGAGCCTGTCAACATCGCAGCTTCATCAGATAGGATATCGCCAAACATATTACCTGTCACCATAACATCGAACTGCTTAGGATCTTTAATCAACTGCATGCAAGCATTGTCAGCATACATATGTGATAACGCCACATCACTATAGTCAGCTTGCTGCATTTCGATCATCGTCTGTTTCCACAGCTCGGTGACTTCTAATACATTGGCTTTATCAACTGAACATACCTTAGCTGCTGTACCTGCTGCTTGCGCACGCGTTTTTGCTAATTCAAAGGCAACTTTACCAATACGCTGAATCTCACTTGTGCTATACACCATCGTGTTATAGCCTTGCTGCTCACCATTTTCTAGTGTACGGATACCACGAGGCTCACCGAAATAGATACCGCCTGTCAGTTCACGAACGATCAATAGATCTAAGCCTGAGATAATTTCAGGTTTGATACTTGAGGCATTAGCCAACTGTGGATAGAGCTTGGCTACGCGTAGATTAGCAAATAAACCAAGCTCACCGCGAATCTTAAGTAAACCGCGCTCAGGGCGTTTACTACGCTCGATTGCATCCCATTTAGGACCACCAACTGCACCTAGCAATACGGCATCTGCGGCGCGAGCACGGGCCAATGTCTCATCTGGTAAAGGTTCACCAGTTGCATCAATAGCCACACCGCCAATCAATCCAGACTCAAGCGTTAAATCAAGTGAAAACTTATTATTGACAGCTTTAAGCACGTCAATGGCTTGGGTCATAATTTCAGGGCCAATACCATCACCCGCTAATGTTAAAATCGTTGCCATACTGATCCTTTTGGAATGTTTTTATTGGTTGATTATATTTTTGAGCTTTTCATACTCATATTTTATGCTGCCATTTTTTTGGCTTTAGGTGCTGATGTTACTGCTTTGGCCATACCAGTCTCTACAAACTCACCTTGATGCTCAGCGTCTAGTTGCTTACAGAATCGGCGCTGTACTTGAGTGCCTTGCAATAGCTCAATACATAAGGGCTCAGGTGATGCTGTGTCTAATAGACTGCCTGATTTTTCGCTGTTCTTCTTTTGATAAGCACGTAACTGATAGGTGCCTGCTTCAGTGAAATCATGAATCATCGCAAAACGCTCAACATAGCCCATGTTATTCTCTGGATAAAAATTAACATGAACCTCGTGTTTGGCAGGCATGACTCGTGCATAGTAGTTGGTCAATCCTGGCATACTAGAAGGCGCTAACGGCACAACTTTTATGGCATTTTTATTGACGAGTGGTGTCATATCCATATTCATCGATGTTTTCGCCATACCTTCTTGACGTGGTAAGGATGTCATAATCTGAGGATTGATTGGCTCGTGACTGTTGGGCGCAATAATGAGTGTTTTATCTATCTGCACAATTTCGCAATGATATGTACCCACACAGGCAATATTTACTTCACCAGCGATAGGTTTAATTTTACCCACCCATGCTTCAGCACTCTCTGCCTCATTTATTTTTTGATAGCCCGTCAATAGCTGACAGCCTGACAATAATAAGCTTGCAGCAACAATTGTACTTGTCCATAGAGCATAACGTTTTGTATTCATAATGGCGGCTACTATTCAAGAGAGATAATAAAATGTAGTGAAAAACTATCCTTCATTTTAGACAGTTCACCGCCATAACTCAACGCTGCGTTGCGACTACTCATATTTTATTAGCAGTAGATTATAGAATGACCTTCTACGCTCGTACGTCGTTAAATATCCACGGTGTTTTTTGCATCATTTGTTGCTCGTAATCTTTGATAGCATCACTTTGTTGCAATGTTAAACCAATGTCATCCAGTCCGTTTAACAAGCAATGCTTGCGAAAGGCATCTACTTCAAAGGCATACTCTTCACCAGTTGGTGTGATAACGACTTGACGTTCAAGATCCGCGGTCAACTCATAGCCTTCGTTGTCGAACGTTGCTTTCATTAATGTATCTACAATCGCTTCATCTAATACAATCGGCAACATGCCATTTTTGAAACAGTTATTGTAAAATATATCTGCAAAGCTAGGCGCAATTACCGTACGGAAACCATACTCTGATAACGCCCAAGGTGCATGCTCACGACTAGAGCCACAACCAAAGTTTCTACGTGCTAGTAAGATAGTAGCACCTTGATAACGTGGTTTATTTAATACAAAATCTGGATTGATAACTCGTGTGCTATTGTCTTGACCAGGATAGCCTTCATCAAGATAGCGCCAATCGTCAAATAAATTTACGCCAAAACCTGTACGTTTAATAGACTTCAAAAACTGTTTTGCGATAATTTGGTCGGTATCGACGTTTGCGCGATCTAACGGGCAAACGATACCTGTTTGGGTGTTATAAGCTTGCATAAAATTTCCTATCAATTATATTTTTGCTGGCTGATGGTCTTGATAAGCGTATTAAACAGTAAATAAGTTTTTACCATCTTTGACACCATGCTCATATATTTATCATTAATACAAGCATGATGTCAGCTACTTATTATCAGTCTTAAAACGTACGAACGTCTACAAAATGACCTGCCAATGCTGCTGCAGCTGCCATTGCTGGGCTTACCAAATGCGTACGACCACCATTGCCCTGACGACCCTCGAAATTACGATTAGACGTTGAAGCGCAGTGCTCTTGCGGCTCAAGCTTGTCTGCATTCATCGCAAGACACATCGAGCAGCCCGGCTCACGCCATTCAAAACCAGCTTCGGTAAATAACATATCCAAGCCTTCAGCCTCTGCTTGCAACTTCACCTGTCCAGAACCTGCAACAACGATCGCTTCTTTTACGTTATCAGCAACTTTGCGACCTTTAATTACCGCTGCCGCATCACGTAAATCTTCGATACGTGAGTTGGTACATGAACCGATAAATATACGATCAAGTTGAATATCCGTAATTTTCTGACCTGCCTCTAGCCCCATATAAGTATAAGCGCGTAACCAGCCTTCTTCTTGAGCTTCATCAATGGCTTGATCTGGTGTCGGTACGGATTGCGTAATATCTACCACCATCTCAGGCGATGTACCCCAAGATACTTGCGGTGCGATCTGACTACCATCGATTTCTACTACAGTATCAAATACCGCGTCATCGTCTGAATATAGTGTACGCCAGTAGGCTTCCGCTTGTTCCCATTGTGCTTCGCTTGGCGCATATGGACGACCTTTGACATAATCAATCGTCGTGTCATCGACCGCAACCATACCAACACGCGCACCTGCTTCGATCGCCATGTTACAGACGGTCATACGACCTTCCATACTCATGTCTTCGAAAACTTGACCTGCAAATTCAATCGCGTGTCCTGTTCCACCTGCTGTACCGATCTTCGCAATGATAGCTAACACCACATCTTTTGAAGTGACGCCAGGACCAAGTTGACCAGTAACGCGGATTTGCATGTTTTTTGATTTCTTTTGAATCAAACACTGCGTTGCCAATACATGCTCAACTTCAGAAGTTCCGATACCATGAGCCAAGCAACCAAGTGCTCCGTGGGTCGCTGTATGCGAGTCGCCACAAACAACCGTCATACCTGGCAAGACCAAACCTTGCTCAGGACCGACCACGTGCAAAATTCCTTGACGAGCGTCATTGATAGTAAATTCAGCAATATCAAACTTGGTGCAGTTATCATCCAACGTGACAACCTGCAAGCGTGATACCTTGTCTTTAATCCCAGGCACCCCTTCTAGGCGCTCTTTGGTGACAGTCGGCACATTGTGATCTGGACTGGCAATGTTAGCCGATAAACGCCATGGCGCTCTGTTTGCTAATTCCAACCCTTCAAATGCTTGTGGACTCGTCACTTCATGCAACAGGTGGCGGTCGATATAAATCAGGCTCGAACCATCGTCGCGCTTAGTGACTTCGTGAGCGTTCCAAAGTTTGTCATATAACGTTTGACCAGCCATGTTGCTATCCTTTATAGGTTACTAATTACTTAATTTTTTACTTACTTGCACATTGCCAAGCTAAGATTCTATGTAAATGCTATGTCTATCTATAATGGTTAATAATTACGGTCGTATCTAAAATTTAAATACTATTTCTTTATGAGACCCAACATATGACTAAAATTAACGCTTAAAATACGTTTTAAGTGGCAAATAGCCAGTTTTTTAGAATAAATATGTCACAATACGCCTCTATGTCTTGTGATTATAGCAGGCAAATCCTATAATAATAATTGATGATTTTTAACCAGACGCAAACTTTTATTTCTAATACGTTGTGATTGGGTCAGCCAACTTTTATTTATAGCTCGTAAAGTAGCTAAGGACATTCGTTTGAACACCACAAACTTGACGACATTCGTTACCGTTATGCACACTGGCAGTATCTCAGGCGCCGCAGAAAAGCTGTTTATCACTCAGCCTGCTGTCAGTAAACGTATCAAAAACTTAGAAGACGAGTTTAATATTACCTTGTTTGATACGGTAGGACGTGGAATTGTACCTACTCAAGCTGCTAGTGAAATGCTACCTCATGCCAAGCGTTGGCTGGAAGATTATGAGAACTTTAAAATCAACTTGCAGCATTCTCAGCATATCGTTTCTGGCAAATTAGTCATTGGTACTAGCCATCATATTGGCCTACATCATTTAGCACCTGTCCTTAAACACTTTATTCAAGCTTATCCAGCTGTTCAGTTAGAAGTACACTTCGTAGATTCTGAAAAAGCTCATAAAGCAGTACTAGATGGTGATTTGTCTTTAGCCTTTGTTACGCTTCCACCTGTCTACGATAAGCGGCTAACCTATCACACGCTCTGGTCAGACCCTCTTTATTTTATGACGGGTACGCTATCACCTTTGGCTACTAAATCTAATGTGACGTTGGAGCAGTTAGCGCGCTATCCTGCCATTTTGCCTTCTGCCAATACCTTTACCAGTCAGATTACCTTGGCTGAGTTTGCCAAGCACAATCTGAAGCCTTATGCCACGATGAGCACCAACCCGCTTGAGTCTATCCGTATGCTGGTATCTGTTGGTCTTGGTTGGTCAGTACTACCACAAACGATGGTCAGTCAAGACTTGGAACGTATCGATATGGCTGACAATATTGAATTACAACGCTATTTAGGTGTGGTCATCAATCCAAAATTAACTCAATCTAGCAGCGTGACCGCCCTACTAGACTTACTTGCGCCTATTGAATAAAAGGAGCTCGCTATAACAGTCTAACCATTAAGCTATTCGCATTTGTGACTCTCATGCGTTATAATACGCTTGACGTTGTTTTTATAACAAAAATTTACCACAAGGACACTGATAGTCATATATTGAATACTTCTAGTAAGATATGATGGTTAACAGTAGGTTTAATGGTTTTGGTTGATTGTATAGGTTGCTAATACTCATATATAAATAGCAGATGCGAGCAATAACAATAGATAAGTGGAATGCGAAATTCCCATTGTTCTCTATCTCTATATGAGTGCTAGCCATAGAACGACATCAATCATATATAACTACAGAAGATACTGAAAAAAGCCATTATGTCTTAATTAATGGCTTTTTTTGTCTTTAAATATTGTTTTGGACATCGCCTTGTAGGACAGAACTTTTATAGTTAAAAAATAATTACAGCCAACCATGTTGGTTAAGGACAATTTATATGAACGGAGTTTCTAGTGGCGTGCTGATATCACTCGGCGCCTATTTCTTAGTGATGATTGGGATTGGTGTTTACGCTTATTTTAAGCAAGCCAATGATACTGAAGGCTATATGTTAGGGGGTCGTAACTTAGGCCCAGCAGTAACCGCACTTTCTGCAGGTGCATCAGATATGTCAGGTTGGTTACTACTTGGCTTACCTGGTTATATGTTTGCCGATGGTGTGGTCAGTATTTGGATCGCGCTTGGTTTGACATTAGGTGCATTATTAAACTATCTCATCGTAGCACCTCGCCTTCGTGTTTATACCGAAGTGGCTGACAACGCTATCACCCTACCAGATTATTTCGCCAACCGCTTTGAAGACAAGTCGCACATGCTACGCGTCATCTCAGCCGTGGTCATCATTCTATTCTTTACCGTCTATACCGCTGCAAGTCTTGTAGGTGGTGGTAAACTCTTCGAAAGCTCACTTAACCTATCGTATAGTACTGGCCTATGGGTTACTGCTGGTGTGGTTGTGGCTTATACGCTATTCGGTGGTTTCTTAGCAGTATCTATGACCGATTTCGTACAGGGCGTCATCATGCTGTTTGCCATGGTAATCGTACCTGTCGTTGCCTTTACTGATCTTGGTGGTATTTCAGCTACGACAGAAGCGGTTAGAAATATCGACCCTACCCTTTTAGACGTTACTAGCGGTATGAGTGTCATTGGTATTATTTCGTTAATGGCATGGGGTTTAGGTTACTTTGGCCAACCGCATATTATCGTACGTTTTATGGCGATTCGTTCAGTGAGAGATGTACCGACTGCACGTAATATCGGTATGAGCTGGATGGTTGTGAGTCTTATTGGTTCACTAATGACTGGTTTTGCTGGTCGTGCCTACGTACAAAAAACTGCGATGACGCTGGATGATCCTGAGACTATCTTCTTAGTATTCACTCAGTTCTTGTTCCATCCATTGGTTTCAGGCTTCCTATTGGCAGCTATTTTAGCAGCAATTATGAGTACTATCTCATCACAGCTATTGGTTGTATCAAGCTCTTTAACCAAAGATGTATACAAACTATTCTTTGATAAAGATGCTCCAGAAGCTCGCCAGGTATTGGTTGGTCGTATCTCAGTTATTATCGTTGCTATCGTTGCCATTATGCTAGCGTCTAACCCAGATAGCTCAGTATTGAACCTAGTTTCTAATGCATGGGCAGGATTCGGTGCTGCGTTTGGTCCATTGGTTATCTTTAGCCTTACATGGCGTGGTATGAACCGTAATGGTGCTGTTGCTGGTATGGTTGTTGGTGCGTTGACTGTTATCCTATGGATTTATGGTCCTTTCCAAGTAGATGGTATGGCACTAAATAGCTGGTTATATGCTATCGTTCCAGGCTTTATCTTAAGTACTATCGCTATCTTTGCCGTTAGTATCATGACTGGTGGCCCAAGACCTTCAGTTTCTGCTAAGTACAAAGAGATGGAGTTAAACTTAAACAAATAAGTTTACGTAATGTCTTAAGATTATTGTTATAGAAAAACCTCGTCATTATTGGCGAGGTTTTTTTATGAGTAACGATTTAGTATATTTAACCTACTACAGTATTAAACAAAGAGAACTTATGATCAATGAGACAGTAGTATGGATAGCTCTGTGATGGATATACTAAGCCAGATTGTCCTAGCCTATTTGGCATTCCAACTGCTGCTCACTTTTACGAAGTAAGCCTTTATCAACAATACTTCTTTTCTTAATATCACATTTGATTATCTATTTAGATCTTTTCCTTGTGTACCTCAAGTATGCTACGTTATTAACAACTCATTCGGTAAGGTACGAGTGCGTATAGGTTCTTAAATGCAAGGGTATTTGCTGTATATGGACACTAAGCTAAACTAGGCAAATAAAATGTAGTCGTGCTATATGAATTAATACTATAAAGATTATATTTGCTGTTCTATCTATATTTGAGAACTTACAGTCAAATAGGTAATAGAAAGCCCATAAAAAAGCGACCCATCATAGGTCGCTTTTTTATTATCCAGCAGTTATATAAAGAAGCTATTTACCTTGATACGACAGCTTTAAACCAGCAATAAAGCCATCATTATCTTGGAAATCACCAACGATTTTTCCACTAGGTAGACGACCTTTTGCATCACCGAACCATAAGTATTTACCACCAGCAGACACTGCCCAGTTTTCCGTCACGTTGTATTTGGCACCAAGACCGACGCTGTAATAGCCATCGACAGGACCTAACGACGTTGTTGGATCACCGGCACCACTATCCCAACCAACCGTACCACTTATAGCAAGTGCAGGCGCGACACGCTTGGCAAGACCTAGCTCCACTTGCCATTGGTCATCTTCGTATTCAACCAAGTCCAAACCATCAGGGCCGTAATTACGTTTACTAACGTCATTATATAATGGTGGTGTGATGGCAAAATCGCTCCATGGTACCCAACGGACTTTTGCCGTTGCTAAAGTAGTCGGATTGATACCTGTTTGGAAATCAAAGTTGACTGATTTAGGGGTTGTAATCTCATAATTACTGTTCCGGTTAGCAGCCGCAGCCCCTATAGCCGCTGCCTGTGCTGGAGTCGCTCCTTGCTGCAAAGCAGCTCCTTGAGCCAAAATACCTGCTATAGGATAATTCTCAGAGATATCTATATCATGGTCAATCTCAGAACGATAAGTCAACGCTGCTTTTAGAGCAATTTCAGGCTTGCTATAGGCAATACCTGCTATATAACCGTAATCCATATCAGGATTGCTGTTTGAGGTATAACCACTAGCAGGCCCATAAGCTAAGCCACGCAGCTTGGTTTCAGATTGGATACGCTGAGCAACTGGACCACCATAAATTTGGAAGTTTTTATTCGCGCCGAACTTCATACCAAGGATACCCGTTAGGCTTTGGCTACGAACTTCTACATTGGTATTTTCACCTGCAGTACTTGCTTCGGATAGTGCTATGGCACCTGCAGTCTGTGGGTCTACACCATCACCTACCAATTCACCTCCTGAAGCTTGAGGATTATTGCTTGCCACAAAATTACTTTGCGTGTATTCAGCAGCAGCACCAAAAGGCTCATCATATAGCACACCCACACTGAACGTGTCGTTGATATCAGTCTTCACGCCATAGCGGAAGAAGTCATAAGATTCAGCAATATCACCCGTTTTGTCGCCGCGCTCATAGTCATTTTGGCCAGGGTTGACATTCGAACTATCGTAGCCGCTTACATCAGCGTCAATATAAGTATAGACCGCTTCAGCGTAAGTGCCATCTTGAAAAAAAGCAGTGACATCTTGACCTGAACGATCAAGACCAGCAGCGTTGGTTACGCTAGCAACAGAGAGAGTAGCAATAGCTACTGCAAGGGTTTTCAAATGAAAGGTAGTGCGCATTGTGTATCTCCAACGGTCCTTGTTGTATTAATACTTTAATAACCATTATGTAGCATTGCTATGCTTAATACTGGTATTACTAAAGTTTCGTCCTAAGTTGAATACTAATGTCTTTTTGACACTAAAACAACATTTAAAGTGCTTTATTTCTCAAATATGACTGAACAGTACATATAAGATATAAATAAAATGCTGTGGTTTACTTTTTGTCTTTAATGTGATTTTTAAAAATACATAATAAAAAAGCGACCCTTAAAGGATCGCTTTTAATATTAATAACAAACAGCATCACATAATTTATTTGTGATTTACTGAGCTTGGTAAGATACCTTTACACCCAATACAAAACCATCGTTACTTTCGAAATCACTAACAATCGTCTTAGTTGGGATTTGACCTTTGGCATCACCGAACCATAAGTATTTACCGCCAGCAGATATTGCCCAGTTCTCGGTAACATTATATTTTGCGCCAAGGCCAGCACTATAATAGCCTTCGATAGGACCCAATGAAGTTACAGGGTTACCAGCACCACTATCCCAACCGACAGTACCACTTACTGCCAATGCTGGCGCTAAGCGTTTAGCCAGACCTAACTCTACTTGCCATTGGTCATCGTCATAGCTGACTAAAGATAAACCTTTATCATCATTAGTTGCTTGCTTGCTTACTTCATTATAAAGTGGTGGAACGATTGCAAAATCACTCCATGGTACCCAACGTACTTTTGCAGTAGCTAAGGTTGTAGGGTTAATACCAGTTTGGAAATCGAAGTTAACTGATTTAGGGGTAGTAATATCTAGCGTATTACCTTGATTCGCTTCACCACCTAAAGCTGCTACTACTGGATATATCTCATCGATATTCGAGCTGTGGTCAATTTCAGAACGATAGGTCAAAGCTGCCTTTAGAGCAATTTCAGGTTTACTATAAGATATACCAGCGATATAGCCATAGTCGGTATCAGGACTAATATGAGCGGTATAGCCTGTAGCAGCACTATAGGCACTACCACGAAGACTTACATCAGCTTTGATACGCTGAACAACAGGACCACCGTACACTTGGAATTCTTTGTTTTGACCAAACTTAGCACCTAGGATACCTGTGATGCTTTCGCTACGGACTTCAACATTTGTGCCTTCATCATTCGCAAGGCGACCATCCGCAAAGCCTTCTAATTGCTCAAGTTGATTTAACTGTGCTTGACCTTCTGCTAGCTGCGTTTCGCCAGCGGCGATACCTGCTAAACCAGCATTAATCTGTGGACGCAGTGCAGGCTCAAGTGCTGGGTTTTGATTAACAGCTGCTTGGGCTTGTCTTACTTGCTCTCTAACTGCATTTAAACGAGTTTCAGCAGCAGTTAACTGGTTTTGAGTACCTTCAACTAAACCTTTCAACTCTTCTACATTATTAACGCCTAATCCACCTAGACGCGATGCAATAATATTATTAACAGCATCAGTTGGTGCGCCTACAAAGTTATTATTTCCAGTGTAATCGGCTGCTGCACCAAAAGGCTCATCATATAAGATACCAATACTGAATGTATCGTTGATATCTGTTTTTACGCCATAACGGAAAAAGTCATAAGACTCTGCGATGTCATCGATCTTATTACCTGAGGTATCTTTACCAGTAACATCAGCATCGATATAAGTGTAGACAGCTTCTGCATACGTGCCGTCTTGTAGGAATGCGGTGATATCTTGACCTGAGCGATCAAGGCCAGCAGCACTAGCGACGCTAGCAACAGAAAGAGTAGCAACAGCTACTGCAAGAGTTTTTAAATGAAAGGTGTGGCGCATTTTATATCTCCAAACATCCGCATTGTTTTACTGTCATACCTAATTTTCATAGATAAGCAGCATCCGAGGTGGAAGATAGTAAAGATTTTTTAACACTAAAACAACTACAAAAACACATTATTTCTATGTTATGACCACATAGTCATCAGACAGTATCTATATATGAAAATACGTATATATTTTCCATTATTAAAAGCTTTTCTCTCTAAATTCTACTTATTAATAATGTGGCGGTCTGTCTGCCATTACATCGAATGGTGCAATGCCACTTTCTGTATCCTGACCCTCAATCTGTTTATAAATAAGCTGTAGTTGACGTTGCAACGTATGAATATCTCTGTCTTGTCGCGTAATTACGTCATCCAGTCTTTCGACGGTTACTTCGAGATGCGCGAGGCTCATTTGCAAGTCGACTACTTGGGCTTGCAAATCATTTTGAATATCAGAAGTATCGTCTGTAGTTTTAGATTGGTTCATATTTTTCTCTAAATTATAGTAAGTATTAAATTGAAAGGATGGATTATTAAAGGATTTGAAGGGTACCGTAAATTAGCGATAAACCTACAAACATAGTCATGGAATAGGAGCAGTTAGTAAAAGCAATAAATAGTACTGATAAAACTATTTACTCGCACTACAGTGACGCGGTGGCATGTTATACTGCAGGCAATTTTGCAACAACCCCTACCTCACTATTATATAAGCTTAAGATACTCTATGGCACTGATTCATTTAAAAGACATTCACTTAGCCTTTGGCGTCGCGCCTGTTCTTGATGGTATTGATTTTTCTATCAATACAGGCGAGCGTGTGTGCTTGATTGGCCGCAACGGCGAAGGTAAATCTACTTTGTTTAAACTGATCAATGGCTCATTGCAGCCTGACAGTGGCGAGATTATTACCAACAGTAGCATGCGTGTAGCGATGCTAGAGCAAGACGTTCCTGAGACCAGCGGTCGCATATTAGACATCGTTATGGGCGGCAGTCGTCGCACAGCTGATTTGCTCATTAACTATAATAAGCAAGTCGATATGTGCGCGAATGGCGATATGGATGCCTGTGAGCATATGGCGACCCTACAGCATGATATCGATGCGGTACATGGTTGGGACTTAGAACGCGATGCCATGCGTCTGATTACGACCATGGGCCTTAATCCAGAAGACGACTTATCATCCCTATCTGGTGGTCGTAAACGCCGCGTGTTACTCGCTCGTGCGCTAGTCACTAAGCCTGATGTGCTACTCCTAGATGAGCCAACCAACCATTTGGATGTTGAAAGTATCGAATGGTTAGAGCGCTTTTTGCTCGATTGGCAAGGCCTGACGTTGTTGTTCGTGACTCATGATAGAGCATTCGTCAATAAACTATCGACTCGCATTATTGAGCTTGACCGTGGCCAATTGACCAGTTATGACGTAACACAAGGTGAAGGTGGTTACGCGCGCTATCAAGAGCTAAAAGAGCTACAGTTACAGGCTGAAGAAAAGAACAATGCCAACTTTGATAAAAAACTGGCACAAGAAGAAGTTTGGATTCGCCAAGGTATCAAAGCACGTCGTACCCGTAACGAAGGCCGTGTACGTGAACTAAAAGCCTTACGTGAAGAGCGTAGCGATCGCCGTGAGCAAGTGGGCAATGTAAACATCACCATGGGACAAGGCGAGAAAAGCGGTAAGCTTGTCTGTAAAGTTAAAAACTTACATCTTGAATATGACGGCAACGTCTTGGTAGATGATTTTACGACTACTATTATGCGTGGCGATAAGATTGGTATTGTCGGTCCTAATGGTGCGGGTAAAACTACGCTTATTAAAGCCCTACTCGATATGTCTGATGATGAAGTGACTAAGTCTGGTAGTGTCGAATTAGGTACTAATCTGAAAATTGCATTCTTCGATCAGCTGCGTGATCAGTTAGACCTTGAAGCAAGCGTTGCACAAAACGTTTCGGAAGGTTCTGACTTTGTCGAAGTTGGCGGTCGCAAGACGCACATCATGAGCTACTTGCAAGATTTCTTATTTGCACCAGAGCGTGCACGTACACCTGTCAAAGCCTTGTCTGGTGGTGAGCGTAACCGAGTACTACTGGCCAAGCAGTTATTAAAACCTGCCAATATTTTGGTACTCGATGAGCCGACCAACGATTTGGATATGGCCACACTTGAGCTATTAGAAGAGTCAGTCGCCAGCTTTGGTGGTACGATTTTGCTGATCAGTCATGATCGTTCATTCATGGACAACGTCGTTACCTCTACGTGGGTGTTTGGCGAAGATGAATATGGTAAAGGCACTGTTAGTGAGTATGTAGGTGGTTATCAAGAGTACCTCGTACAAAAAAACCGCGAAGAAGCATCCCGTGCTGCTAAAGCGCCTGCCAACAGTACAGCAAGCAATAAAGCGACAAATAAGTCTGGTGCAGCAGCGAAACCAAATAAGCCAGTCAAAAAGCTAAATTATAATGATCAACGCGAACTGGATAACTTGCCAAAAGAAATCGCTGCACTCGAAGCTGAACAGGCTCAATTGCAAGAAAAGCTGGCCGATGGCTCTTGGTTCAATACCGACTTTGATGCGGCGACAGCTGCTAGTGAGCGTCTCTTAACCATCGAAGATGAGATGATGCACAAGCTTGAACGTTGGAGTGAGCTTGAAGGCTAATAGTGGCAACTCTCTAGCTGAGTTTATTGGAATATCGCATATGTACTTTGCATTGCGTATTTCGATAAATAAGTTCCTGATAGTTTGACAAAACATTATTAATCATTGTGAAGGCATCACCACTTTATTATATAGAGTGGTGATATTTGTTTTACAGCAACTTACAAAGTAGTTAGATGGTGAAAGTTAGTGAACATTACCTTAATTTCAAGTATCATTCGCTATTGCTGAAAATCCTTATTATTTATAAGGTCATCACATCATAATCCTTGTTAAAGCAAAGTTAGCGTTAAGCGTTGATAATCCAACTGTTTTGGTTTGATTATCATATTCAACCTTCTAATATGTCCTATTGAGGTTGCTTTATTTTTAACGCAATAATTTATTTTATCACCGAAATAGCTTAGAATAGCAACAATTAGCAAAATTAGGCACAGCTAAAGTGGCTTGATATTGTATATTTTCTAAGCCACAAACCCAGTGTGGGATAATCCCATTTCATTCACCTGGAGGAAGTATTAATGAGCCAAGCCGAAGGCGTTAATGTACAACGCCGTAGAGTTCTTATTGCCTCAACTGCCGCGATTGGTGCAGCTGGGGTAGCTGCCGTGGCGACACCTTTTGTCCGTTCTTGGTACCCAAGCGCTAAAGCTGAGGCTGCAGGGGCTGCAGTGACCCAAGATATTGGTTCTATCGAAGATGGACAAATGATCGTCGTCAAATACCGTGGTAAACCTATTTATGTGGTTAAGCGCACCGAAGACATGGTTGCAGGACTAGAGTCAGTCAAACCTCTATTATCTGATCCTGAGTCTGATGCGTCTCTACAACCTGAATATTGCAAAAATCCTACTCGCTCTTTAGATCCAACCCTATTGGTTGTCGAAGGCGTTTGCACACATTTGGGCTGTGCACCAAACTACCGTCCTGATGTGGGCGCGGTGGATTTAGGTGGTAATGATTGGTACGGCGGATTTTTCTGTCCGTGTCACGGGTCAAAATATGACTTAGCAGGTCGCGTATATAGCGGCGTTCCTGCACCACTTAATTTACCCGTTCCAGAATATGGTATGGATGGTACCATCTTGACGGTTGGGGAGGCTTAATATGAGTATGGGTAAAAAGTTAATGCATTGGGTGGACGCGCGTTTTCCAGCGACCGAAACCTATGAATACCATATGTCAAAGTACTACGCACCAAAGAACTTTAACTTTTGGTACTTCTTTGGCGTGCTATCAATGATTGTATTGGTCAACCAATTGGTGACTGGTATATGGCTTACGATGATGTACAACCCAAGTGCCGAAGGGGCATTTGCGTCTGTTGAATACATCATGCGTGACGTAAAAGGTGGCTGGCTCATTCGCTATATGCACTCAACCGGCGCATCTGCGTTTTTCGTCGTTGTATACCTGCATATGTTTAGAGCCTTGCTATACGGTTCATACCAAAAACCTCGTGAGCTTATTTGGCTAATCGGTATGGGTATCTACCTAGCACTTATGGCAGAAGGTTTCTTTGGATACTTACTACCTTGGGGCAACATGTCATTCTGGGGTGCACAGGTTATCTTGAACTTACCTGCAGCTCTACCTGTTATTGGTGATGGCCTTGCTGAATGGGTACGTGGTGACTATATCATCTCTGGTATTACCCTAAACCGTTTCTTTGCTCTACACGTTGTTGCTATTCCATTAGTACTCGTGGGCCTAGTATTTATGCATATCGTGGCGTTGCACCATGTGGGTTCGAACAACCCTGATGGTATCGACATCAAAAAGCTAAAAGACAAAAATGGTGTACCTTTAGACGGTATCGAATTCCATCCGTACTACACTGTGCATGACATGGTGGGTATCGTAGTATTCTTTATCTGTTTCTTTGCAGTGGTATTCTTCTTCCCAGAAGGCGGCGGTTTCTTCCTTGAGCCACCAAACTTTGAGACAGCGAACTCACTGAAAACACCAGCGCATATTGCTCCAGTATGGTACTACACGCCTTTCTACGCTATCTTGCGTGCTGTTCCTGATAAGCTTGGTGGCGTGATTGCGATGGGTGGCGCGATTGCCGTACTGTTCTTGATCCCATGGCTTGATAGGTCTCCTGTGCGCTCTATACGTTACAAAGGTATATTATCTAAGATTGCGCTGACCGTCTTTGCTATTAGCTTTGTTGTATTGGGTTACTTGGGTGCGACGCCTGCGACACCAACGGCAACCATCATGGCTCGTGTATTCACGATTCTATATTTCTTGTTCTTCTTGCTGATGCCTTTCTACACTGCGATTGAGAAGTGTAAACAGCCACCAGAACGCGTTACCGGAGGTCACTAATGAACACGCTAATTAAATCCCTAGCTGGTCTAGGCTTAGGCGCGGCATTAACCTTGACTGCTGGTACGGCAATGGCTTCAGGCAGTGGCTGCGGTACATTCACCAATGCAGATGGCGTTGATGAACACCTGGCTTGTAGTACAGCTCCTATTGATTTTACCAATAAGGGCTCACTACAAAACGGCGCGAAGATCTTTATGAACTACTGTGCTGGGTGTCACTCAGCCAAGTACGTTCGTCATTCGCGCATTGCCAAAGATTTAGAGATACCGCCTGAGCTGGTTGAAAAGTATTTGATGGTTACTACCGATCAAATCGGTGACCACATTACTGCTGAGATAGATCCTGAGATTCAAGCGTCTTGGTTTGGCGCAGCGCCTCCTGATCTATCACTTGAGACACGTCTGCGTGGCGACGACTGGGTATATACTTACCTACTGTCGTTCTATGAAGATCCAAGCCGTCCTTGGGGCGCGAATAACTTAGTACTGGCCAATGCAGCGATGCCTCACGTATTGCATAATATGCAAGAAGAGTTGAGCCAAGAAGAGTTTGAATCTGAAGTTGGTGACTTGGTTAACTTTATGGCGTGGATGGGTGAACCTGCTCGCCATGACCGTCAAGTAATTGGTTTCTTCGTAATTCTATTCTTATTAGTACTGCTCATCCCAGTTTACTTATTGAATAAAGAATTCTGGAAAGATGTTAAATAAGTCATAGTCAGCAGATAGTTCTGAGAAATAAAAAAGGCACTACTTCGGTAGTGCTTTTTTGTGCCTTGATATAGAGCATAAATACTAGATATACCGTAAAATAAGTCGCTCAGCGTTAATGTTTACGTACACTACCTTGATAAACGTTGCGAGTTTGTTTACGATGACAACCTTCACTATTAACATTAGGCTTTCATGATTGATGCGAATGACATTCCAAGTAGTCAGCTAATTTTGTATGCTGATGACGGCTACGACAGTCATGTGGTACGCCTATTACTTGAAGAAAAAAAGCTCGCTTACTATTTGTCTCGCTTACATTCTGAGCGCCCTGAAGATTTGACTGAGCTAAACCCTTATCACACCTTGCCTGTATTACAGCAGCGTGAGATTGCGCTTTATGAGATTAATGTCATTTTTGAGTATCTTGAGGAACGCTATCACACAAATAAACTGCTCCCTGAGACACCGCAAGAGCGTGCACAGTTTCGCCAACTGGCTTGGCGCATTCAGCGTGATTGGTTAGTACTTGGTAAGCGCTTGTTGACGCATCCAGACAGTTTTAATAAAGCACAAGCTGCCATTGCCAAAAAACAGCTCAGTGATTCATTAATTACTCTGTCACCGCTGTTCGCTCATAAGCCTTATTTTATGGCTGATGAGTTTGGCTGGTGTGACGTGTTATTAGCACCATTATTATGGCGATTAGATGAGATGGGTATTGAGCTGCCACGTGCCATTAGCCGTCCATTATTTGAATACCAAACGAGAGTGTTTGAGCGCAGTAGCTTCCAAAAAAGTGTGCGTTGATTAGACAAGTATCGAAAGCTGTCCTAAAATAAAGTATAAATAAGATAGATGTTAATTAGCATCTGTCATTTGATAAGTTGCTGAACGAGATATTTTTCATTATTAAAAATTATTAGTATAGGAAATCATTAAATGAGCGAAACCACCTCTATTACACCTACCCGCCCTTATATGGTACGTGCACTATATCAATGGATAGAAGACAACGCTCTGACACCATACTTGATGGTTGATGCTACCGCTGACAATGTGCAAATACCAACCGAACATGTGCAAGACGGTCGTATTGTATTGAATATCGCCAGCCGTGCTACTGGTAACATGAGTATGGAAAATGACTATATTCATTTTAGTGCGCGCTTCGGTGGTGTATCACAAGAAATCTGGGTACCACTTACTGCGGTGATGGGGATTTATGCTAAAGAGAACTCGCAAGGGATGTTCTTTGATCCAAAAGAGTATGACAACTATCAGCCAGAAGACGACTCAGCACCAATGTCTAACAACAGTCCTGCTAAAGCACCTAAACCAAAGCGCGATAATAAAGCGGGTTTAAAGGTCCTAAAATAAAAATTCTGGAAGTAAATAGAACCTTAGACCAGTTCTATTTAACACAATAAAAAAGCTAGCCATATTTAATATGACTAGCTTTTTTATTAACTATTTAAAGGCTTATTAACTTCTATAACTGATAAGCTCTTTCCAAGCACTTACTGATTAGGTTCTTGGCAGTGTCACACCGCGTTGACCTTGGTATTTACCACCACGATCCTTATAACTGGTCTCACAGACATCATCAGCATCGCTTTGGAAGAACAGCATTTGCGCAACGCCTTCGCCAGCATAGATACGGGCTGGTAAATTAGTCGTATTACTAAACTCTAAAGTGACGTGCCCTTCCCACTCAGGCTCAAGCGGCGTTACGTTGACAATAATACCGCAGCGCGCGTAAGTTGACTTACCTAGGCAAATAGTCAATACATCACGTGGAATACGGAAGTACTCCATAGTACGTGCTAAAGCAAACGAGTTAGGTGGAATGATACACTCGTCACCAACGATATCGATAAAGCTTTTATCATCGAAGTTTTTAGGATCAACGACCACTGAATGTACGTTGGTAAAAACTTTAAATTCAGGAGCACAGCGCACATCATAACCGTAGCTTGAGGTGCCGTAGCTAACCAAACGCTCACCTGCATCATTAAAGCGTACTTGACCTGGCTCGTATGGCTCAATCATGCCGTGCTCTTCGGCCATTTTACGAATCCATCGGTCAGACTTAATAGACATTGTTGTTCCTTAGCAAATATTTAATAGCGGTTATGATAACAGTATTTTGATAGCGACGATTATACGGAATTGGTGGCTGAATTTATAGAGGAGCGGCTACTTAAAACTGAATACAGCCATTAATCTCATTTATTCCCATGTTATGTCTTAGAAGCTACCATTTGGCAAAATGATCTTCTGCAAGCCCCATGACATTATCAAGCCTAATAACTTCATCTCTTATTCGAATTTCACCACTATAAAAACCTATCCATTGCTCAAAGATACTGGCTATCACACCAAAATTATCAGTCTTTTTATAGACGGCAATCGGTGTAAAGCTCAAATCAATATCGACATTGCTCCACCCTAGATTTTGATGATAGATACGCCATGGCTTTGATATGCTAGCGTCAGTTTCTACACTTTCTATACTTGGCTCAAGACTGTCTGGCTGATTTGATCGAATACTTGAACCCTCACGAGCAAACATAACGGGTGGTAAATAGAATATCTGCCCGTCAAGCCAGCAAGCATTTTCACTAGCTCCGGTCTCGTTGACACCCATAGACAGATTGAGCAAAAAGTGACGACCATCTGACAAATAGCTAGTGATACAGCTCCAAAACCAATTGGTCTCATAACGCATATAGCCGAGCGTCCAATCTAGATTGGCAATAGTAGCATCGGTGAAAGTTATTTTTTGAGGTTGAGCATCAGGAGCATCAGTATGAAATTTCGACTTGGCTTTAATGAGCAAATGCCCAGATAGTGCGGTCAACGGCTCTTTTTGCGTAAACGTCCAGCCACGCCTACCAGTCGGCGTACATATGGCTAACGGTTGTGCGCTTCGTGCTAACGCTGCCGTTATTGCAACATACTGACTGTCGAGCGCAATAGTCATCTGAGCAGGACTAAAATCCAAGGTGACGCTGAGCTTTGTATGTGTAAATGCCATCTGCCCTTGATAACCATCACCGTCTAAGTGCGTATGATGCGTCAAAGGCTGTAGCGCCTCACAGACTTCTAGCTGCTGAGTATCCTCATTATAAATGTAAACGAAAGCACTAGTCGCAAGCTTAATCGTTGCGAGCGCGAGGCACACTCTATAAGGGGGCTGGAGTATCTGAATGAAGCAGAACTGGTTGGCTTTTAGTTCTTTACGCCAGTTAGGTAAGGATTTTTGTGAAATGAGATGACTATGATAGTCTAAGTAGTTGATACTTTTGACTTGGGAGAAGACACCAAAAACAGGCTGACCATTTTGGATAAGATATTCGAGATTTGCCAGTTTTAAGTTTGCGGCAGTATACGGTTTGTCGTGGCTTTTATTCATGATATCGGCATCCTAGCCAAATTTGCCTAAAGGTACTATCTGTCCTTGATAGCTAACGGTGCTATGTAAAATTCTTCTTTTTGCCTGTACAGAACCCACAAAAAATGCTTCAGTTATCACCTTAATTTCAATATTGGTTAATCCATCTGCTAGTGTTTCTGTAACATTGATTGATGCAAGCGCACTTACCCATAAAAAGTGTCTTGGAAACTTTTTTAACAGCTCAACGAGAGCCTTTGTGAATTTGTTAAAATCGGCAATTACCATTCGGCGATTGCTAAAGTCAGCATTAATCTGATAGCGTTTGCTACTACCATCTTTGTAGTAGCAAACGGCAATCAACTGATTGTTTAAGAGTTCAATGATGTATATCGGTGGGCGAAATAATCGTAAGACTCTATACTGCTTGGGAGTATTGTCTAAATGGCTTTGATAAATAGATAAGTTCAAAATATCCTCTTTTTAGACAATACATTCACTTTAAAAGTCGCTAGCTTAGGCTACTTCTCCATTATCAAAAAATCCGCTTATCATCGACAGGCTTTGCAAATTTATTGATATTGGTTTCGATGTTTTTGGCAATATCTAGGTAATATTGTGCAAACTCATCATCAGCTAAGACGCTTGGCACACCTTTATCAACTTGTGCACGAATGCCACTGGCAAGTGGTAGCTGACCCAATAGCGGTACCTGATACTGCTTAGCGATAAACTCACCACCACCCGTACCAAAGATTGCTTCGGTGTGATTACAGTTGCTACACGTATGTAGCGCCATGTTTTCAACCACACCCAGCACAGGAATATTGGTTTTATTGAACATCTCAACGCCTTTTTGCGCATCGAGTAAGGCAACATGCTGCGGAGTCGTGACAATGACAGCACCCGTGACTGGAATACGCTGCGCCAATGTCAGCTGTATATCACCCGTACCGGGTGGCATATCAATTACTAGATAGTCTAGCTGCGGCCAGTTGGTTTGATTGTATAACTGCATCAATGCCCCGGTCGCTTTAGGTCCACGCCATGCAACAGGTGTATTGTCCCCATCAAGCAAGCTACCGATAGAGAGCATTGCCATACCATGCGCATCAACTGGCACGAACTGCTCGTTCTCTAACTGCGGTTTTACGTCAGCAACGCCTAACATGGTTGGCATACTAGGGCCGTAAATGTCAGCATCAAGCACACCAACACGATTACCAAGCTTTTGCAATGCCAACGCGATATTGACTGTCGTTGTCGATTTACCAACACCGCCCTTACCTGATGCCACGACAATAATATGACGGATACGAGGATGCGCTGCCAACGATGCTTGGGTAGGTGCAGCTTTCGTAATCGGTGGCTCAGCGTTAGTGCTATTAGCATTGTTATTAGCGCCAGATGAAGGCTGAGATTCCATCGCATTGGTTGTCTTTGGCATCTGCTTTGGTAAGCTTGAACCTGAACCCTTTTCTGGCGCAGGCAGACGCACATTCATATGAATCGTGGTAATACCATGCGGGTGTAGCAACTGCCCGAGCTCCTGCTGGATAACTTCAGGATTGCTATCTTTTGGCAAACGCAGGTCTAACGTAAGTGCTTCGCCATCACGCTCAAGTCCTGTGACCATCGTGGCAATACTGACGGCACCTATCTCATATCCAAGTAGGACTTTGTCGACGGCACTATCACGCTCTGCCTGCTGCTGAGGCGTTTCGGTTTTTGTGGTTTTTTTCTTCATAAAGTTAAACATAGCTACTATTATGGCCTATACAAGTGGGTAGATCTGACAAATCGCTCAAGTCGTCTCGTTGCGCATATTACAACCGATAACGTTAATGAGTATATTAGCCAAACCTTCTATCGTGACAGTGTAGCTGAATTGGACGCATAAAAAAACCACAACGCCAGTAGGTCTGACGCTGTGGTATATGCAAATGGCATATATATTAATTCATAAACCAACCATGACTGGCAACGATAGATTGTCCAGTGAATACATTGGTTGGGAAAGCCGCTAAAAATAGCGCCAATTGGGCAATATCTTCTACTGTCGTAAACTCTTTATCTACGGTATTGACCAGCATAATATCGTTAATAACCGACTCTTCACTGATGCCCTTTTCAGCTGCTTGCTCTGGGATTTGTTTTTCTACCAATGGCGTTTTGACAAATCCTGGGCAAATCACATGCGAACGTACCTTATGCGCTGCACCTTCTTTGGCTAACACACGGCACAGTCCTAGTAGTCCATGCTTAGCAGTCACGTAAGGGGCTTTGTATAATGAGGCCTCATGCGAGTGCGCAGAGCCCATATAAATAACTGTGCCGCCCTTATCGCCTTTATACATGTGCTTAATCGCTGCTTTAGTGGTCAAAAAAGCGCCATCTAAGTGGATATTAAGCATTTTCTTCCAATCGCTAAACGCCATTTTATCAATAGGGTCGATGATCTGAATACCAGCATTAGAAACCAGAATATCAATACTGCCAAAAGTATCAACTAGCTGTTGTACACCATCGTTTACCGCATCTTCTGAGGTAACATCCATAGCAATCGCCAGAGCACGTCCACCAGCAGCTTCAATAGCATCAACCGTCTTTTGTGCCGCTTCAAGATTGATATCGGCAATACCAACCGCTGCGCCTGCTTTTGCATAAGTTTCAGCGATGTCACGTCCGATACCACTTGCAGAGCCAGTGACCAATGCTACTTTGCCTGTCAAATCTTGTTCTAATTGGGTCGCCATACATATTCCTTATCATGGTCTAAAATATTATTAGTTTTTATAAAATTGAACTGAACAAATACGCCACTATAATCATAGTGGCGTATTTATTTGCGGGATAAAACATATTAATCTTACAACAGTCACTTTACTGTACAAAGTTTACTGAATAATACTTACTGGTGTTTTTTCTTGTAGCTCGTCAAAGCTCACACCATCTGCTAATTCAACCAGCTTTAGGCCATTATCAGTAACATCTAATACCGCAAGCTCGGTGATGATACGATCAACCACGCCTTTACCCGTCAATGGTAGCTCACAGTTTGCCAAGATTTTTGGTTCGCCATGCTTATTGACCTGCTCCATCAATACAATCACACGCTGTACGCCTGCAACCAAATCCATCGCCCCGCCCATGCCTTTGACCATCTTTTTGGGAATCATCCAGTTGGCAAGGTCGCCTTTTTCTGACACTTCCATTGCACCCAATATTGCCAAGTTGACATGACCACCACGAATCATTGAGAAAGACTCTGAACTGCTAAAATAGCTAGCACCAGCTTCTGCGGTTACTGTTTGCTTGCCAGCGTTAATCAAGTCCGCATCAACGTTTTCTGCTGTAGGGAACTCACCAATACCTAGCAGGCCATTCTCTGATTGTAGCCATACGTCCACGCCTTCAGGAATGTAGTTGGCGACCAACGTTGGGAGACCGATACCTAGGTTCACATAGTAGCCATCTTGTAGCTCTTTTGCAGCGCGTTGCGCCATTTGCTCTCTTGTCCATGCCATGCTGATTTCCTTATTTTTTGCGATATTCTATTGCTATTCATCTAAATCGTTAGTTATAGTTGATCCAATTTGAGAGTGGTACAAGGCATCCGAGTGCAGATGTATCTGTCATACTTCAAGCAAGGTTAACGCTGTAACGCTTTTATAGTGGATTGACTATATCTAAACAATTAGTTATCTAAACAATTAGCTATCTAAGTTATTATCAATCTAAAAACTGACGATAAGTTTCAACCATGATTTTATCTAAGCGCCTTCTAGCGCTTTAGTCGTGGTTTTTTCGATACGTTTTTCAGGGCTAGCATTCAATACAATACGTTGAACAAAAATACCTGGTAGATGCACTTCATCCGGATCAAATGTGCCCGTTTCGACAATTTCTTCGACTTCGACGATAGTGATTTTTCCAGCCATTGCACAGTCTGGGTTGAAATTACGAGCGGTTTTATTAAATATCAAGTTGCCCGCTTTATCGGCCTTTTGTGCTTTGATGAGTGCTACATCCGCGCGTAATGAATGCTCTAACACATAAGTACGACCATCAAAATCACGTGTCTCTTTACCTTCGGCAACCAAGGTGCCCACGCCAGTTGCTGTGTAAAACGCAGGAATACCAGCACCGCCTGAGCGTAGCTTTTCGGCCAAAGTGCCTTGCGGGGTTAGCTCAACTTCTAACTCGCCTGCCAAGTACTGGCGCTCAAACTCTTTGTTTTCGCCCACGTACGATGAAATCATTTTCTTGATTTGGCGGGTCTGTAGTAGCAGACCAAGTCCGAAATCATCGACGCCAGCGTTGTTGCTGATACAGGTCAGCTCTTTAACGCCACTATCACGTAGTGCTTCGATCAATGCTTCAGGAATGCCGCATAGACCAAAACCACCGATAGCGAGTGTTTGCCCATCTTTAACAATACCGCTTAGTGCCTCTTCAGCACTGTTATATACTTTTGATTGACTCATGCTTATCTCCTTGCAAGTCTGTTTTTGTTATTAACGTCCATTATCTATCATGATTTATTTATTGTGCCAATCAATAGCGCATTGACTGTTTTAAATTTAAATCAATACATTTTATATCGATATATCATGTATAAAATACTTATGCTAACTTAACATATTATTTTCGTAGCGCCTAGTTGCTTAGTGATTAGAAAATAACCCCAAGAGGACGCGAGTCAACAAAGTATTCCTTATCCTTCAGTAATATCTCAACTGGATTTAAGTTTAATAAAATATAATAAATAAGGTTTTTTGATTAATTTCTTACCTATATTAATAAGCACGATATACTCGCTGTCTTAATTTTGCCAAGGAGGGCTATCATGTTTAGTACGCTAGCTATTGTCATTACCCTATTATTACTCATGTTTTTTGCTTATCGCGGTTATTCTGTGCTGATCTTAGCACCGATTATGGCGACGCTAGCAGTCTTACTATCAGGTGACTTCTTAAGCACCATTCCCGCTTATACCGATGTCTTTATGGGCGCGTTAAGTGGGTTTTTACTCAAATTCTTCCCGATATTCTTGCTAGGCGCACTATTTGGCCGCCTAGAAGTGGGTTACGGTGCAGTTATCGCGTCGCTCGCAGGCTTCCTTATCATTCGTGATAGCATTTTAAACCTTACCCCTGACAACCCTCTGATCTCAGAAGCCGTCGCGATGACCACGCTTGCTGGTATCACAGGCTCATCGTCTGGCGGTTTGAGTATTGCGCTGTCGACATTAGGTGAAGACTATCTAAGAATGGCCGTCAATGCGGGTATCGACCCTGAGCTGATGCACCGCGTAGCCGTTATGGCGGCAGGTGGTCTTGATACGCTTCCGCACAGTGGCGCGGTCATCACCTTGCTAGCGATTTGTGGTCTGACCCATAAGCAATCTTATTTAAATTTGGCGATGGTTACGATGGTTATTCCATTGGTCGCTGTGGTTGCTGTTATTATCTTAGGGACGATGTTTGGTTCATTCTAAGGTAGATTATCGCTTAGCCATTTATTGTGACTAACCACTGGTATCTAAGCGAATAATGGATAAATAAAAAACCCACTTAGCATACTGCTTGGTGGGTTTTTTCATGGCTGATTGATAACTAATCTATAATGACCAGATTCAATGCAAGGCTATTGTTTGTGGTTAATTAGTGCTTGCCAAATGAGAAGTAATTACCAAGGAATATCACAAATTTATTTGATTTACGGTATCATAGGCACACTTTTTGAATTTTTATTATTTTTAGAAGTTTTTAGCATTAACGATGTCGCATCGATGAGCGATGAACCGCTTGAGATGTTCGATAACTAACCCGTTTATATAAAAATATAGGTGATTTTGTGCGTGAGATTCTAGTAACCAGTGCGCTGCCCTACGCCAATGGCTACATCCATTTGGGGCATCTTGTAGAATATATTCAGACTGACATTTGGGTACGTGCGATGAAAGCGCAAGGCCATCAGGTCACCTATGTCTGCGCGGATGATGCACACGGTACGGCAATCATGCTCAAAGCAGAAGCCAATGGCGTCACGCCAGAGGAGCAAATTGCCTCAGTTAAAGCCTCACATGAAGCGGATTTTTCAAAGTTCCTTATCAACTTTGATAATTACCACAGCACGCATTCAGAAGAAAACAAACAGTTCTCTGAGCTGATTTATCGTCGTCTCAATGATGCTGGTCATATCAGCACAAAAGATGTCGAGCAACTGTTTGATCCTGAAAAGCAATTATTTCTAGCCGATCGCTTTGTCAAAGGTACTTGTCCAGAATGTGATTCACCAGACCAGTACGGCGATAACTGCGAAGTATGTGGCACCACTTACGATGCAACAGATCTAAAAGATCCGCATTCAACATTGTCTAATGCAACGCCAGTACTTAAAACATCCAAGCATTATTTCTTTGATTTGCCAGAGTTTGAGCAGTTCTTACAGGACTGGACACGCAGTGACAATCGCTTGCAAACGTCAGTCGCCAACAAACTTCAAGAATGGTTTGAGGCAGGACTTGCCAGCTGGGATATCTCACGCGATGCGCCCTACTTCGGCTTCCAAATTCCAGATACTCCAAGCGATGAGCCAGACAAATACTTTTATGTATGGCTAGATGCGCCAGTCGGCTACATGGCAAGCTTTAAAAACCTATGTGATAAGCGGGCAGGGACAGACCAAGCACTTGACTTTGACCGCTACTGGGCACAAGAAAACGAGCACAAAACTGAAGTTTATCACTTCATCGGTAAAGACATCGTTTACTTCCATGCCTTGTTTTGGCCAGCGATGCTAGCAGGTAGTGAACTGCGTACGCCGACTGGCGTCTTTGCCCATGGTTTCTTGATGGTCAATGGCGAAAAAATGAGTAAGTCACGCGGTACTTTTATCAAAGCCGAGACGTATGCTGAGCACTTACATCCTGAATATCTGCGTTATTACTTTGCCAGCAAACTGTCTGATAAAGTTGAAGACATTAACTTAGACTTAGAAGACTTTATGCAAAAGGTCAACTCTGACTTGGTTGGTAAAGTCGTCAATATCGCCAGTCGTAGTGCAGGGTTCTTGGTTAAGAAGTACGACGGCATGCTGTCAGAAATTTGCGTCGAGTCAGAGCTATTAGAAGACATTACCAAAACGGGCGATGAGATTGCTGCTGCCTATGAGAATCGTGAATTCTCGCGTGCTATGCGTTTAATCATGCAATGTGCGGACAAAGCCAACGAATATATCGATGCCAAAAAACCATGGTCACTAGCGAAGTTGGAGGGTACTGAGCAAGAGGTTCAAGACGTCTGCTCGGTCGCTATCAATATCTTCCGTCAATTGATGGTCTATCTAGCACCAGTATTGCCTGAGCTAACTAATAATGCTAAAGAGTTTTTAAACCTTAAGGATTTAAGCTTTGCCAGTCGTAATGAGTGGTTACTAGGTCATAAAATCAACAAATTCAAACCACTGATGCAGCGTATCGAAGAAAAAGATATCGAAGCCATGGTAGAAGACTCCAAAGCGTCATTGGCTCAAGCCGATGCACCTGCCGCGACTACAGACAGTAAATCTGCTGCTAAAAATGAAGCGTCAGCAGAGATGAATACAGATGATGAGCAAACGGACTACATTGGTATCGAAGACTTTGCTAAAGTCGAGATGAAAGTCGCACACGTTTTAGAGTGTAACCATGTAGAAGGCGCAGACAAATTACTACAGTTCACCCTAGATGTCGGCGAAGACAAGCCACGTAACGTGTTTAGCGGAATTCGTAAGTTCTATGAGCCTGAGCAATTGATTAATAAGAAAGTCATTTGCGTGACCAACCTTGCTCCGCGTAAGATGAAATTTGGCGTATCAGAAGGCATGGTATTGTCAACTGGCGAGCCAAAGACAGGCTTAACAGTCGTTACCTTGCCAGATGCTTGTGTTGTTGGCGACGTACTGGCATAACGGTTATTTTTAGGATTAAAAAATAAAAAAAGATGCCTTAAGTGGCATCTTTTTTTATGACTGATTTAGCAAATGGCTAAAAACCAAGCCTGATACTTATCTACTCAAAATATCGATAATCTGCAACGTATCATTAATCACCGTCACAATGTTATTTTCTGGCGTACGAATACGAACGTAACGGTCATCATAACGGTCTAAAACGACAGAACGGTCATAATCCCTTCTATCAATCTTGCCGACTACTCTATAACCGTATCTATCAAGATCACGCTTAAATGAAGCATTCGAGCTAGCATTGCGATAAGCGTTAATACTTGGGTGGGCGTTGCCACTATGCTTATAGTTTTTACTGACATGGGCAGAGTTACCTTTGCTATTACCGTGCCCGTTTCCATGACCATCTTTTGCCATAGCAGGCAATCCAATCAAAGAAGTAGCAGTGATACCGGCGATGGTTAATAATTTAAGATTAGCAGTGTTCATAATATTATCCTTAAAATAGTCATTCGAAAAAGTTAGATAAATAATAGCGTCTATTTCATATCCACTATGGCAGCACAGTGTCACCAAAATGACTGGATTATCCTTAGATTTATCATATTTCTCGTATGAAAATTAGCTTACGTTAATTATGAAGTGAGTACGTAATAGATGCGTTGCTAGGATGTAAGCCTTTTGCATATGGTTTGAGCAAACAAAAGTACCCTAGCGACATCTGTTATATTTAGATATACATAAGAGCTTCAATGCACCACGCGTCTTGATAAGATAAAAAGAAGTGATGATTTTTTTATTATCCATCACCATGACCGCCACAAATTAATTTTTTATTGCGATAACTTACATTACTGTCATAATATGAACATAATAATCGATGGAACGATTACTTTATTTACCTGTTAGCCTGCTATCTCAGCATCAACATAGCATTGACTTGGCTAATCTGCATTCTTCAATATCACGGTAAAAAACCAAAGTACACCAAACAGATGAGCAAAATGAATACTATATAAGTTAGTAGGCTCAGTCAGTCTGGCAGTATTTGCTTGGTTTTTGAGATTGATATAACCTATGAGTTAACCTAATAATGACTATCGCTTCTACTTTACGCTTAAGCCTATATGGCGTTGCTCTTAGTGCCATTAGCACATTTGGACTAATCGGCTGCTCAAACTCCTCTACCGAGACCGCAGCGACTGCTGAAAATAGCACGGCTACAGACAAACCTGCCAAATCTATTGCCATTACTCAAATCGTTGAGCATCCATCATTAGATGATATGCGTCGCGGTATTATTGATGAGTTGGCTGATAACGGCTATGTCGAAGGTCAAAACCTAACTGTTAACTTTCAAAGTGCGCAAGGTAACACAGCGACTGCTGGACAGATTGCCAAACAATTTGCAGGAGACAACCCTGATGCGATCGTAGCAATCTCAACGCCTTCTGCGCAGTCAGTGGTAGCCGCGACCACCACTATCCCTATTATCTACACCGCTGTGTCAGATCCGCTAGGTGCCAAGCTCATTACAGCAGATGGCAAGCCCTTTCAAAGCAATTTGACTGGACTATCAAGCCAGCTGCCATTAGAGCCGCAATTGGATTTGTTACAGCAAATAAAGCCTGACTTAAAGACCATCGGTTATGTCTATAGCCCAGGTGAGGCAAACTCAGTGTCATTGCGTGAAAATCTAAAACAAGCTCTGCCAGCACGAGGTCTGTCACTATTAGACATTCCTGCCAATCGTCCAACGGATATCGGTATGGCGACGCGCAGTTTGCAAGGACGTGCAGATATCATCTACACCTCATTTGACAACAATGTTGCCTCTGCCTTTGAGGCCATGACCCAAGCAGCAAATGAGCTCAAGTTACCGATTATCGCGTCTGATGAATTCAGTGTAAAACGCGGCGCGACTGCTGCGCTTGGTGTTAATGACTATGACTTTGGTCGTACCACTGGCAAGATGGTATATCGTGTGTTAAATGGCGAAGCGGTCAACACCATCAAACCTGAAGTCATGAATGATCTGACCTTATATGTCAGTCCTAAGCACGCCAAAACACAAGGTGTCAGTTTGCCAGCAGAGTTACTAAAAAATGCCATCAATGTTGATATTGATGCCGAAACCAAATAAAAAGTAGTAAGCTATCTATTAGCTCGTCAATTATTTATATAGTGTACGGACACACTATTATTTTAGGAGTAAGACCCATGTTGTCTCAAAATCGTTTTGGTCGTTTTAATTTCGGTAAGGCTTTATTATTAGGCGGTGTATGTACGGCTATCTTGACTGGTTGTAACCAATCAGCACAAGATGATGGCTCCACGGATGCTGCCGCTAGTGGTGATGCAGCAACGGCTATGAAGACCGTTGCTATTACTGCTATCGTCGAACATCCAGCGCTTGATGATGTACGTAAAGGTGTCATCGACGAGCTAAACGAAGCAGGCTTCAAGGACGGTGAAAACTTAACCGTTAACTTCCAGAGCGCGCAAGGAAACACTGCTACTGCTGGTCAGATTGCTAAACAATTTGTCGCTGATGCGCCAGATGTTATCGTCGCTATCGCAACACCATCTGCGCAGTCTGTTGCCGCTTCTACTAGCAGCATTCCATTGGTATTCTCAGCAGTTACTGATCCAGTAGCAGCAAAACTGGTACCTAAGTTAGATGGTTCTGGCACTAACGTTACAGGCGCATCAGATGCCCTACCGTATGAGCCACAGATTGATTTGATGCGTCAAATCATTCCATCATTAAAGAACGTCGGTTATGTCTATAGCCCAGGTGAAGTCAACTCAACGATTATCTTAAAAAATCTTAAAGAGAAGCTAACACCACTCGGTATCAATGTACTTGAAGCACCTGCACAGCGTAGTAACGACATTGCGATGGCAGCACGTAGTCTCGAAGGTAAGGTCGATATGATCTATACTTCAACTGACAACAACGTGGTATCAGCGTACGAGTCACTTTATCAAATCGCCAAACAAAGTAAGATCCCTCTTATTGCCTCAGATACTAGCTCAGTTGAGCGCGGTGCTGTTGCTGCTCTAGGCGTGAACTACTATGAGCTTGGCCGTGAAACTGGTAAAATTGTCGTACGTATCTTGAATGGTGAAAAAGCAGGTGCTATTCCTGTTTATACTCCACAAGCGCTTGATCTATACGTCAGTCCAAAACATGCTAAAGAAGAAGGCATCACGTTGCCACAAGCGGTTATCGATAAAGCTAAAGAAGTGGTAGAATAACGCACCTTTGTATTTGGCTCAAAATAGCAGGTATAAATAGGAAAGCGACACTACTTAATACTGTGTTGTATACCTTAAATATACGGCTAATGATTAAATAAGAAACCCAGCTATGAGTCATTAGGCTGGGCTTCTTGTCTAAACAGAGTCTTTTTTTGCAAGCGTGCTTAATAGTGCTGTATTTGTCTGAGAATTTATCTGATACTTGTTAAGTAGATGATATGTTGATTGATTACATTGCAGTGCATTGAACCATCGCTTCAAACCAAGGTAACTTATGATCGCTATTAATCCTGATATGTTTTGGTTTACCCTAACCGCAGATTGCTTAATCTGTTAAATTCACCGCTTAGCTGTTTAGCAGGTAGATGATTTTGGCAATTGCCATTTACTTATCTTGGTACCATACGCTAGACACTTGGTTATGACTTACTGATCTCTTATGTCTTTAATTGCTTTTTTTGGTGCGCTTGAAAGTGGTCTGATTTATGGCCTAGTAGCACTCGGTGTGCTTATCTCATTTCGTACACTCGACTTCCCTGATTTGACCGCTGACGGTAGTTTTCCGTTAGGTGGCGCAGTCGCTGGTATTTCTATCATCGCTGGCATCAACCCATGGTTGGCCTGTGCTTTTGGGATGTTAGCAGGTTCAGTCGCTGGTATCGTCACTGCGTGGTTGCATGTCAAACTTGGCATCTTGCAACTGCTTGCCAGTATCTTGGTCATGGTTGCTTTATATTCTGTCAACCTACGTATCATGGGCGCGCCAAACCTACCCCTGCTTGGTGAAACCACAGTGTTTAGCACCTTGGTGACTGATGGTAATGGTTATTGGATGCGCTGCCTGATTATCGGTGTCGTTGTCGCAGCTGCTATGTTATTTTTGAACTGGTTCTATAGCACTGAGACAGGTCTGTCGATGCGTGCTACTGGCTCAAACCTAAGAATGGCACAGGCGCAAGGTATCAATACCTCATGGATGACAATCATCGGTATGGCGATTTCTAACGGTTTGATTGCCTTAGCGGGAGCGCTGTTTGTGCAGACTCAGGGTGGTGCAGATATCTCAATTGGTATCGGTACAATCGTCATTGGTCTAGCAGCGGTCATCATCGGTGAGACCATCATTCCTGCCAAGCGTATTTGGCTGATTACCTTTGCCGTTGTTGTCGGCGCGGTATTGTACAAACTGTTTATTCAGGTCGCATTATCAAGCGATACGCTACGTAGTATCGGCTTTGGTCCACAGGATTTGAACTTGATTACCGCATTGCTCGTGGTACTAGCCTTGGTATTGCCAAAAGCGAAAACCAAGTTTTTATCACGCAAGGTTCGCGCCTAATGACAGTCAAAGCAAGTATTGATAACACTTGTGACGCTTGAAGAGATAATAAGGAATAACGATTATGATGCAAGCCACCGATTTACGGTTGACCTTTAACCCAGGCACGCCAATCGAAAACCCTGCCCTACGTGGTATCAGCTTAAATATTGCTGATGGTGAATTTGTCACTGTCATCGGTACCAATGGCGCAGGTAAATCTACTTTTTTGAACGCCGTAAGCGGTACGACACGCGTCGATAGTGGCTCAATCTTGCTAAATGGCATTGATGTGACCAAAAAGTCTGCCCATCAACGTGCGCATTGGGTTGCTCGCGTCTTTCAGGATCCGATGGCGGGCACTTGTGAAGCGCTCACGATTGAAGAAAATATGGCTTTGGCCTACAAACGTGGTGGTAATCGCGGTCTGAAATTTGCACTGAACCAGAACAACCGTGATTTGTTCCGAGAAAAACTATCCGTTTTAAAATTAGGTTTAGAAAATCGTCTAACCGATCGTATGGGTCTGCTCTCTGGTGGTCAACGTCAGGCAGTAAGTTTGCTAATGGCATCATTGCAGCCCTCTAAGATTTTGCTGCTTGATGAGCATACTGCAGCTCTCGATCCAAAGACTGCGGCATTTGTCTTAGAATTGACTGATAAGATTGTCACGGACAATAAGCTAACCACGATGATGGTTACCCACTCAATGCAACAAGCGTTGGCACATGGTACACGCACCGTTATGCTGCATCAGGGTCAAGTCGTGTTGGATGTGGCTGGCGACATTCGTAAAGGTATGACCGTACATGATTTGCTCGATATGTTCGAGCAAACACGTGGCGAAAAAGTTGAAGATGACAGCCTGATTTTAAGCTAAGTTTTGAGCTAATACTGCCAATGACTTACGATTTATAAATTTGTACCTGTCAGATATAACCATTTTCGATAACTTCTAAGACCTTCAAGAGAATTGATTTTTCTTGGAGGTTTTTTGTTATCTATAGTTAATGATCATATGAACTTTTTACTGACCATTATATAGTTGTCGTCTATCAAAGCTTCGCTGTTGTCATCTATCTATGAGGTCTGTTATGCGCAAAATTCCTATTTATTCCCACCCTGCTGCTGGTTGGCCTGCGCTGATCTCATCTACTCAAAAGCTAATGAACTATAAGACATTTTTGCGTGGCGGTATAAGTGTATTTAAAAGCAATCAGCCACAAGGCGGATTTGACTGCCCAGGCTGTGCTTGGCCTGACCATAAGTCACACAAAGCCATCGATGTCTGTGAAAACGGCATTAAAGTCATTGCCAGTGAGACCATGACCCATAAAGCAAATGCCGATTTTTTTGCAAGACATACCGTTACTGAACTACAGGGCTGGACTGGTTACGAGCTTGAGCACAGTGGTCGTTTATCAGAGCCGATGTATTACGATGCGGCGCAAGATCGCTATGTTCCTATCCCTTGGGAAGCTGCTTATAGCCTGATCGCTGAACAATTGGGGCAGCTTGATTCACCCCATGAAGCATTATTTTACACCTCAGGCCGTGTCACCAATGAGCCAGCGTTTTTATTTCAGCTGTTTGTTCGCTGCTTTGGGACCAATAATCTGCCTGATTGCTCAAATATGTGTCACGAGCCAACCTCAGTAATGCTAAGCAGACAGCTAGGTATTGGTAAAGCGACGGTCATGCTAGAAGATTTTGAGCAAGCCAAGCTGATATTGATGTTTGGGCAAAACCCAGCAACTAACCATCCACGTATGCTAGAGATGCTCGCCCATGCGCATGAGCAAGGCTGTCGAATTATTTCAATCAACCCCATGCGTGAACAAGGTTTAAGCAAGTTCAGAAATCCACAAAAACCAACTCACATGGCAGCTGGTCAAAGTACTGACATGGTCGATGATGTTATTCAAATTCAAATCGGTGGTGATGCAGCGTTATTAACGGGCATTGCCAAATGGCTAATCGAAAACGATAAAATCAACCATGAGTTTATTACCACTCATACTTCAGGATTTGAACCTCTAAAGCAGTGGCTGACAGAGCAATCATGGACAGATATCACACTTGGCTGCGGTATTTCTCAGACAGATATTATTAATCTCGCTGAACTCGTGGCCGATAGTCCAGCAACGATTTGTACTTGGGGCATGGGCATTACTCAGCACGTACAGGGTGATGACAATGTCGCAATGATTACCAACTTGCTCCTTCTGATGGGCATGATTGGTATCGATGGCGCTGGTGCATCTCCAGTGCGTGGGCACTCCAACGTACAGGGCGATCGCACCATGGGTATCCATGAACGACCTAGCAAAAGCCTACTAGACAGTTTAGAGCGTGTGTTTGAGCACCCTATGCCGCAAGAGCATGGCTACGATGTCGTCACAGGTGCCAAGGCTCTTATCGCAGGTAAACTAAAAGTCTTTATGGGTATGGGTGGTAACTACGCAGTGGCTGCCCCTGATACCAGCGCTATTGAGCAAGCCTTAACCACTACTCAGCTTAATATATTTGTCGGTACTAAGCTCAATGAAACTATGCTATACCCCGGTGCCAACAATTTAATCCTACCTTGCTTAGGCCGTACCGAACGTATTGTCACGACAAAAGGTGAGCAGTTTGCCACTATCGAAGACTCTATGTGTCAGATCGTACCCACTCAAGGCAAACTAAAACCTGTTAGTGATACTCTAAAATCTGAAGCGCAAATCGTAGCGGATATCGCGACTCATGTACTCGGCGCCGACACGTCTATTCCTTGGCTAGCGATGAGTGAAGACTTCAATATTATTCGGGACTATATCTCCCAAGCGATTAATGGATTTGAAGACTTTAATCAACGTATTCGCACCTCTGAGCGTGGCTTTCATTTGTATCATGCGGCGCGTCATCGTGTATGGAATACCGAAAGCGGCAAAGCCCAGTTTGAAGTGCCACAATATCCGATTACTTTTGTCGCAGCACAAATGGCAGCTGCAAATGATATCGATGATATTGCAGATACAGCGCAAAAGGTTTGGCAATTGACCAGTGTCCGCAGCCACGATCAATTCAACACTATGATTTTCGGGTTTAAAGACCGCTATCGTCAAACGGATCGCCGTGACGTGCTATTCATGCATCCAGATGAAATAAGTCGTTCAGGTTGGCAAAAAGGTGACCGTGTTATGGTCACTCGCCAGCGTGCCAAAGATAGCCTAGAGCAACCACGCGTATTGGGCCCATTGGTATTGAGCGAGATGGATATTGCCTCTAACGCTGTTGCTGCTTATTACCCTGAGTGCAATGACCTCTTTGATTTAGATACACATGCGCCAGATTCTCATATCCCAGCGTACAAATCGACGACCGTCGTGTTAGAGCGCGTAGAGGCAAATACATCGATAGCTACGCCTGCGTAAATCATCCTGCGGAGAGCTAATGAGAATGACATTTTCATTGGCTCTCGCTTCAAATGACCATAAGCACGCTCATAATTTTAGGCCATGATAAACCGTGATAACCATTGAAGATAACGCTCAGCAAAGTGAGGCTCTTATCGACCCCGCTATGATAGATAATTCAACTGACATTAAGAGAGTTGCACCTGAGCTGTCTAACGATGAGAGGTTGTCAGAGACACCACTTGCTCGTAATCATTTAGCACAAAAGCATCATTACCCGTCAGTTAGCAATAACCCTACTCATGACTCTTACCTTCAAATTGAATCTCAGACTACTAGCTTAGCCGTAGAAGCTGCGGTCTCTATCATTATTAATGGGATTCATTATGCTGTGTTGATGGCCAGTCCTCATCAGTTAGAGTATTTGGCTGTTGGGTTCTTATTTAGTGAAGGATTAATTCAATACAGTCACGAGTTACTCGACTGGGAAGTGACTCACCTTGCAGATATCGCTAGCTACCAGAAGTTCGTTCAAGATTCGAGTGACGAAGATCTTGACTCAGTATCAATTGAGCAAAGCTTAGAACGATTTCAAGATTACGATATCTATGTCGTGGAGTTGGTATTGAGCCAACGCTGCCATCAACGTATACAGGCACAAAAGCGGCAGCTCGCAGGGCGTACAGGCTGCGGTATGTGCGGTATTACTGGACTAACACAAGCTTTGCCTGATTTAAGTACTTACTCACAAGACCATTTACACCATGAACATAACCGACAGACAGGTATAAATGGCATTCAAACGAGCGCACCAAGTCTTGACTCCCTATTGGCACTGCGTCAACAAGTGGATGCCGCGCAACATACGCATCAACTGACAGGTGCGGTACATGCCGCAGCGACGATACATAATCAGCAGCTACATTTATTTGAGGATGTAGGCCGCCATAATGCACTTGATAAACTCATCGGTTGGCAATTACGCCAAAAAGCAGACGTTAGCTGTGTGCTTATGACTTCGCGTCTCTCTATTGAACTGGTTCAAAAGTCTATTCGAAGTCAAATCCCGTGGCTAGTTGGCATGTCAGCGCCTACCAGTACAGCAGTGCGCGTGGCTGAGCGTTATGGCCTTGGATTGGCTGGATTTTTACGTGATAACCGAGTCACTTACTATACCAAACAAGATAATATATAAAAATTCACTTCTACTTGTTCATTGAGAGCAACCATCATCTATCGCTCATTATCTATTTTTCTAATGAAAGCTTCAGCTACTCATTCATGGTTATAACTTAGCTCATAGCGATATATCACTCAATGCTACTAATAATAAAACCTTATCTTTCAATGCTTTATTAAAAATCTTATTAAATCTCTTTAAATAAATACTTATATGTCATCTTCGGTCATTGTTTGGTAAATATCGGATAATGTTTGAGGTTAATGACATAATAGGTTACTCTTATCCCGCAAATATGTTACAGGCACTTAACAAATATGTAGTTTTATTTATTAATGCCGCTTAGTAACACATCAATCGCAATAGATGAGTAGAGATTTCTCAGCTATTGTTTATTACAGCTGATAAGGCTGTCTAAATCGAGTTCGGGTCATTTTATCATGGCTTAGTGCTTATTCGTAATTCCGCTATAGACACTCATCACATGAGTTTTCTTTAGCATGTAGCTACCTTTGTGTATGCCTATTAATAGCGTGATGGTTTACCCATTAACTGACGCCTATTGAAAGTAGTCCCTGTCTTTTTGATTTGACAGTATCTGTCTCATTAAGATTTGGGCGTAACACTTAGCATTTGCTTACCACTGCAGTTGGTATTTTCGCTATTTATATTAGCCACATACGTTCGGTATGAGGACTGTGTAGGCTATGCTGTATTCCTAATGGTTTGGTATCTTTCATTTTTGCTGAACTTTATTCATCAACTAACAATTGCGAGGTCTGAGTTTGAAAACTGAGTCATTGTTCCAATTTTCATCATTAACGATTATTTTATTATTATTAGCATTTTATGGCGGCACCTATTTACTGTCCTTATTAATCAAAAAAGATAAAGAGACCACTTCTGGATTTATGGTCGCAGGTCACGGTGTTGGCTTTGGTATGGGTGCAGCCAGCATGACCGCCACTTGGATTTGGGCAGCCTCATTTTACGCTGCGGCCACCTCTGGCTATAAGTACGGCGTATCAGGGCCGATACATTATGGCTTTTGGGGTGCATTGATGATTTTATTCATCTACCCTTTTGGTATGCGCTTTCGTGAATTGGCACCAGATGGCCATACACTAGGTGAACTGATTCATGCCCGCCACGGTTCATCAAGCCAATTAATCTTAGCCATATCCAATATTATGGGCAGTTTAATTAGCTTGATGGTCAACTTTACCGCTGCTGGGGCATTGGTGTCAGTCCTGTCGCCATTATCGTTCCAAACAGGGGTAATGATCGCAGGTATCGGTGTACTAAGTTATACATTGACATCAGGGTTTCGAGCATCCGTCTTTACCGATTTTGCCCAGTTGGTCGCTCTAATGGCCATTGGTATTGTCATTATTCCCGCCGTATTATTCGCTATGGGTGGCCCTGAGGTCATGGTTAGTGGCCTATCAAACCTGACGTTAGAACAGCAGAACTTTTTCTCTTCTGAGGCATTCTTTCAACAAGGTGCGCCTTACTTCGTCGCTGTATTAGCATATGCTATCGGTAATCAAACCATCACTCAGCGCCTATTTGCGATCGATAAAACTAAGATTAAAGCGACGTTTATCACTGCTACAGTCGGCTATGCTGGTATCGTTATTGGTCTTGGGATGATTGGTCTCATGGCTGTGACGATTGGCGTCGAACCACTCGATGGCAATATGAATAACCTTATCCCTCAAATGGTCAGTACTTATTTGCATCCCGTCTTTATCGCCTTATTCTTCATCTTAGTGATCGGCTCATTGTCTTCGACTGCTGACTCAGATTTATCAGCGCTATCAACCATTATGATGGCGGATGTCTACGGTAAAAATATCGCCAAAAAAGGCCATGTTAAACCTAAAACAATGATGCTAATTGGTCGCGGCACGATGATTGTTGCGACAGCAGCTGGACTAATTTTTGCGAGCTTTAAGCTTGATATTCTCGTCATGCTAGTATTTGTTGGTGCACTATGGGGGGCTATTGTCTTCCCTGTTATCGCCAGTGTGTTTTGGAATCGCGTCACCAATACTGCCTTTACCTCAGCAGTTATCGTCGGACTACTCTTATTTTGCGTTGCCCGTTTCGAATTACTTCCAATCACTGGTGTCACCGCCCTATTCTTTGAAATACTGGCCAGTGTCGGTGCAGCCGTTGTTATTGGGCTAATGGTCTTTGGGTTCTTAGGTCGTAAGATTGGCATGGTCGCCGCAGTTATCACGCTAGTGCTGATGCTTATCTTCGCTACTGGCTTCTTACGTCAATATATGGTCCTGCTAGCCTCTCTAACAGCTTACGGCGCTAGTACCGTCGTCTGTGTGATTATCAGCCTGATGGGAGACGAACACTTCGACTTCGACTTAATTAAGCAGCGTGTGGGCAATTACGATAAAAAGTCGGAAATCCCATCGTCACTTAAATCTTAAATCAAAGTCGCTTTATCCAAGTGCCGATTGGCCAGAAGTATTTGGCTAATCGCTACTTACTTAGCGATATTATAAGGAGATATCATGGACAACGTTTTTATCTACGGCTTATATATCTTAATTTGGCCCGCCATTACTCTTGGCGTACTCGTATTAATTTGCACGGCCACTTATCGTGATGTGAAAAGTGCCAAACGTAACAATAAAGATATAGTTTAGCGCACTATATTTTAAACCATCATCATTAAACACTGGTTTACTAATAGTTTGAAAAAGCCTATTAACAGTATAAACGCTTCTAAATTGGGGCTAAATATAGATAAGATAATAAATAAGCTGTTTTTAATGAAAAAAGGACTTGTAATTTACTATATTTTTGCTAATATAGGCGACCTTGATTGGCTGGATGGCAGAGTGGTCATGCAGCGGACTGCAACTCCGTTAACGCCGGTTCGATTCCGACTCCAGCCTCCAATTATTTATTAACTTTACGTTAATTTTGGCTTGCATTATTATCACAACCGATTATAATAGCGACCACTTATCTAGTAACTAGATGGTCTATCAGCTAGTTTACATCTTAGATAAAACAAGTTTTGCCCGGGTGGTGAAATTGGTAGACACAAGGGATTTAAAATCCCTCGCTAGCAATAGCGTGCCGGTTCAAGTCCGGCTCCGGGTACCATTACATAGTCCTATACTATCTTATAGAACAGCTAAAGCCCCTGATATCAGGGGCTTTGTTGTATTTGGCGTTCTATACTGTTCTGCTCTATCTATCCTAATCTATGCATCTGATGTACCTTAACCTGTCAGTGCTCATTTGAAATAATGATCATGACAAGCGATATAGATGATGAGCATCTCAAACGCCCTACTCACCTATACCACTATTCTTAAAAAACCTATCTAGATTACACACTTGGTTTGGCAAGTAGCATTATCAATTTATGCTCTTAACAGCCAAATCAGCTACCTAATAACACATTGCCATAGTCATCACGCAGATCTTTTTTGACCATTTTCCCAGCGCCATTTAGGACGATATTATCTACAAATATGACTTTATCGGGTATTTGCCAGCTGGCGATTTTACCTTCGTAAAAGCTCAGCACTTGCGACTCATCGATTTCTGAATCTGGTTCTTTCACCACAATCAATACTGGGCGCTCGCTCCATTTTTTATGCTTTGCAGCAATAGCGGCCGCCATTCTTATCTGCGGATGGGCGACTGCGATGTTTTCAAGCTCTACTGACGATATCCACTCTCCACCAGATTTGATCAAATCTTTTGAGCGATCCCGAATATTCATATATCCATCGGCATCAATGGTTGCAATATCGCCTGTGTCGAACCAACCATCTTCAGTTATCGCATCAGGATTTTCTGTGTAATAGTCATTGATGATCCAATGACCTTTGATCTGTAAACGACCTTGAGACATACCATCTTCTTCAACTTGCTGTAGCGGTTCATCAGTATCTATGAGACGTAGCTGAACGCCGTAGGGCGGACGACCTTGAGAGTTACGCAACTCATTAATCTCATCTTTACTCAGCGATTTATGCTTGGCTTTTATTTGATTCATCGTTCCAAGTGGGCTAGTTTCTGTCATGCCCCAACCATGCACCGCATCGCAGTTAAAGTCTTCTCTGAACGTTTTGATTACTGATGGTGGGCATGCGGCTCCTCCGACGATGGTACGCGTCATGCTATCAAGCTTACTACCTCTGGCTTTGGCAGCGGTTAATAGGCTTTGCCAAATTGTTGGAACCCCTAGAGCAACCGTAACATGACAATCATCAATGAGAGATACTAGGCTGTCACCATCGAGATTTGGACCAGGAAGTATGAGAGAGCAACCAGTCAGGGCAGCTGCATAAGGTGTGCCCCACGCATTGACATGGAACATCGGTACTACGGGTAACAAAACGTCTTGTGCAGAGAGCGCGGAGACATCAGGCATGCACAATGCCATCGCATGCAGCACAGAAGAGCGATGCGTATATAAAATCCCTTTAGGGTTACCGGTAGTTCCTGATGTGTAGCATAAAGAGCTGGCGGTCGCTTCATCAAATTGAGGCCAGTCAAAGTCAGTCGAGTTTTCTGCTAATAGCTCATCAAAGAACAGTACATTAGGCAGTTTTTCGACGATACTATCATCTCGATCACTTAGACAAATGAAGTGTTCAACACCTTTGATATGCTCTTTGATTGCCATAATTAGCGGTAGGAAAGTAGTATCAAAAAATAGTACACGATCATCAGCGTCATTGATAATGTAGCTAAGCTGCTCAGGGAACAAACGTGGATTGATAGTATGGCAAACCATGCCACTGCCTGAAATGGCATACCAAGCTTCTAAATGACGTCGATTATTCCAAGCCAAAGTTGCTATGCGTTCTGATGATTTAAGACCCAGTGTAGCCAATGCATTGGCCAATCGTTTTGAGTTATCTGAGACAGTACGCCAATTGGTATGAGTCATCTGTCCATCGACTTCTTTGGACAAAACCGCCGTATCGCCATGATAACGGGCAGCGTGTTCGATTAGACCACTGATCAGCAATGGCTGGTACATCATTTTCCCTAACATAATACATTCCCTGTAGTTATTTGAAAGTCCGCTTATTCTTGCTACTGCATCGCCTGATGCGAAGAATAGGCCTCAACTAAGAATAATTAGAATTATTCTTTAAGACAAGCTAATATTATGTTCTCTATAGACAACAAAAAATTGTGACTTAACTTCAAAAACTTAATGATTACTCTATATAAATAGTTTTTACTTTCTCATCAAAAGTTTATTGGTATCATTGTTTCTTTAATTAACCATAAAATTTAGACAAAAAAAATCCGACCACCTAAGTGATCGGATTTTTAATGTTTGGTGGAGATGGCGGGAGTTGAACCCGCGTCCGCCAGCATTACGCTCATGAATCTACATGTTTAGTTTCTGTCTTTAGTTTTAATCCGCACCGATCCGACAGTCAGGATGGATTGGACGATTCTCTACTTTTGAACCCAAGCAATTGAGACAATCACTTGTGGCGAGCCTACATGCGGACGCTTCAACTTAGTTGACCAACTGTAGGTGATCAGCAACTAAGTAAGCAGGGTTTAAGCTGCTAGAGCGTAAGTTTCGTCGTTTGCGACTATAACAATATATGTTTGATTAACGAGAGGACATACACTCTCGACATGCATCATTGAGTTTCATCACCAGCGTCGAAGCCAGAACATCCCCAATAAGACTGGCTATTATATAGGAGATATCGGTTAGGTTTCAACCTATAAGTAGCCTGCATTACATTACGTTACAGCTTAATGGGCTATGCTAAAACAGTGTTTAACCATTTGCCGATATTTTGAATCTGCGGCATACAGACTTGATGTGCCATCGGATACGTATTGTAAGACACATTATAGTCCTTTGCCGACAATAACTGCTGGGCTTGCTCACCTAGGATGACAGGCACAACTGGATCATGAGAACCATGCTCAATCAAAATCGGCATATCTTTATTGGCAGCACTATACTCAATATTGTCATTGGTTGCTAAGTAGGTAGAGAGCGTCATCAAGCCAGCCAAACGTTTTGGATAGCCAAGTGCCACGTGATATGCCACTGCTCCGCCCTGCGAAAACCCTGCGATAACGATATGCTCTGGTAACACGCCGCGTTCTATCTCACGACTAATCAAATCTTGTATCTGCTGAGCAGACTCTTGAATCTGAGCCACATCTACTTTACGCTCTAGACTCATCTCTATGATGTCGTACCATGCTGGCATCACCATGCCGCCATTTACTGTGACTGGGCGTTTAGGTGCATGTGGGAAGATAAAACGTACTGCCATATCATCAGCCAACCCAAGCTGCGGTACAACTGGCTCAAAATCATGACCGCTAGCACCTAAGCCGTGTAGCCAAATCACCGCGCGATCTATCTTTTTTTGAGAGGGATTGTGCTCAACGACGACGGCGTCTAAATAGTTACTCATAGTTATCCTTAATAATGTAGTGAGATATGCCTTAAGCATTTCTATATTTTTTGCCAAAATAATGTGTGTGTCATTATATGGTCAATATCATCTGTTAGTTTGAGAGTATGGTCAATAGTGAGGTACTAAATGGTCAATAGCAAAAATGTGAACAGTATAAGAAGACACGTATGATTTTACGACCGATAAGCTCAATACTATCAAGTGTAAATACTGTCAGCTGTCTATTCTTTAGTACATGTGCCTACAATTGTATCCGCATTAATGCTAAGTTCTTACAAGACCAAGTTCTTACAAGGCTAAGCTTTTACAAGAATGCATAACCCTTAGCTTCTTTTGGCAAGTAACAACCAATAGTCAAACGTTAATTTTTCAATTCCTATCCATACGTCCGATGGGATTTTTTATAATTTTGCAGGAACATTTTACATGACAATTTCTAATAAATCAGCGCTTGAGCTGAGTAAGCACACGCCGGCTAAAGTTAATAAGATGAATCTCGCCTTACCTTTAACGCTGATCAGCTCATTGTTGATAGTAGGCTGCACTACCGATAACCGCTCGACGCTCACATCAAAAACCCCTATATCGACAGCGCAACCACAATTGTCCTCACCTGTCGCATATACCTATGGAGTGCGTCCGTTTTATTTGATAAATGATATGGATGAGGGACCACTAAAAGAAGAGCTACAGGCATGCCGAGGGCAACTGCCAAGTAAGACAGATTTCTCTATTGCGCATCGAGGTGCGCCGTTACAGCTGCCTGAACATACTTATGATAGCTACGTGGCATCAGCACAAATGGGTGCTGGCATCTTGGAATGTGATGTCGCTTTTACCAATGATGGTGAGCTTGTCTGTCGTCATGCTCAAAACGATTTGCACACCACTACTAATATTCTAACCACGCCGCTCGCCAAGCAATGCACTGTACCGCCCACCTTAGATGCTAAAGGCAAACTTACCAATGCTGATAGTATCGAATGCCGTACCTCAGATATCAGTGCCGCTCAGTTTAAAACCTTGACGGGTAAGATGGATGCTGCCAATAAAAAAGCAACCAATATTAGCGAATATATGAACGCAACCGCGCCTTGGCGAACGGATTTGTACTCGCAAAACGGCAAAGTATTAACCTTAAAAGAGCATATCGCATTGGCTCGTAAGCTAGGTATGAAGCACACGCCTGAGTTAAAAGCTCCCGCCGTGACCATGCCGTTTAACGGCTATCGTTTGGACGATTACCGCCAACAGCTGATAGATACTTATAAGGCAGCGGACGTGCCTGCAAGTGATGTATTTGCCCAGTCATTTAATATAGAAGATCTTGATTACTGGATCAAAAACGAGCCAGCTTATGGTGCTAATGCCGTCTATCTGATCGATGACAGCAATGAGACCGCTAAGGCGAAAACATTTGATAAAAATGACGCAACCACTTGGAAGCACTCATTGGCTGATATCAAAGCACGCGGTATCAATACTATTGCTCCAGCACTTTGGTTGCTAGTCACTACTGATGGTAAGGGAAATATGCAACCATCAGAATACGCAAAACAAGCCAAAGCCAATGGTCTAAAAATCATTACTTGGTCGATAGAGCGTTCAGGACCATTAACCGATGGTGGCGATTGGTACTATAGCGGTCTTGGTGATGCTATCAACAATGACGGTGATATGATGAATTATATTGACGTACTAGCGCAGGACGTCGGTGTCCAAGGTATTTTTTCAGATTGGCCCGCTACAGTGAGCTACTATGCCAACTGCAAAGGTTTTAAATAGATTTTCGCTTAGTCTATTAATAAACAATCACGCTTAGTTTTTATTACCAAGGCCAGCTTATTTATTGAGCTGGCCTTTTTGTTAAATGTATCAAAATGATCAAATCGCAAACCGTCCACTTAATACCTTATTTTTCCATTAACTTTTCACACCATTTAACTCGTGGCAGCAAGAGCAGCCTGCTGTTTTGTGCTACGATAATTTACTAAGCCTATAAGACGATGTAGAGACTATGACCCATATTTTACTGGTAGAAGATGATCCTGCGATCGCGATGTCGCTTAAGGTTACCTGCAAGCGCGAAGGCTGGCAAATAACTTGGTTGGATAATGCCAGTAGCGTGTTACCCATGCTGCATAGTCATGAGGCACAAGATCTATCGGCGATCATTATGGATGTCGGTCTACCAGACGGTGATGGCTTGAGCCTATGTCAACAAATACGTCATACACCTGATATCGACGCCTTAAAAGATTTGCCTATCGTGTTTTTGACAGCGCGTAGCGATGAGGTCGATCGGATTTTGGGATTAGAGATGGGCGGTGATGATTATTGCGCAAAACCCTTTAGTCCACGTGAGTTGGTCGCGCGTTTAAAAGCCATTTGGCGACGTGAACAGCTAATTCAGCAGTCAGGCTCTCATACCATAAACTCAAATGACAGTACGGATAGTACTTCCTCGAATAATCTTTCAGGACAAGCATTAACGTTTGAAAATCAATCTGGCGTTTGGCATTATCAACCGCTCAATTATTCATTAACGTGGCAAGAACAGAAGCTGGAACTTAGTAATACTGAGCGCAAAATTTTGCTGACACTATTGCAAGCACCGCAGCAAGTCTTTAGCCGTGAGCAATTGCTTAGCGCAGTAAGCGACTATCCCGACCACCGCTTGGCACGCACGATAGACAGCCATATCAAATCAATTCGTAAACAGCTCGCTATGGTAGATGCTAATGTCGATGTCATCCATACGCATCGTGGACTGGGTTACGCATTATGTCCAGCTTAACAATGGCTGCTAGTTTATGAATAATAAAACCAATCCTGCTGAGAATGCTATTCATAACGACCAAAGCAATTGGTATGCCAAACTGCACCCTATTGGTACTGCTCAGCAAACTCCTAAACGTAAACGACTGCTCAATTTAAGTATATTTTTTAGAATTTGGCTAGCCGTTGCTTTAGTGCTCGTCATATGCGGCGTGGTCGTGTTTACTCAATTGTTTGGCTACGTCAAGCCAACTGCGCAGCAGGTCATCGAAGACACGCTTCTAGACACCAGTAAATTACTCGCGGCCAGTCTACAGGTGCCGTTATCTACAGGGCAGCTCTATGATGAAGAGTATCAAGCGCAACTTGATGCTGCATTTGTCGGCATGCCAGCGATGGATGAAGCGCTCAGTCCTGTCGATCAAACCAAAAGCTACAGTAGCTTTCGCATATATGTGACAGATAGTAGCGGCATAGTCATTTATGACTCATTACCCAAACCTGATAATAATGAAGGGCAGAACTACGGGCGCTGGAACGATGTCTATCTCACCTTAAAGGGACAGTACGGCGCAAGAAGCACGCTGCGAGATTATCAGCGGCGCGATGGTTCGGTCATGTATGTGGCTCAGCCCATCAAAAATCCGTCTGGAGATATCATCGGTGTGGTCAGTGTCGGTAAGCCTGTCGCTAGCGTATTGCCTTATTTAGATGATACGCGTAACCGCATGCTTATCACCGCACTGCTTATAAGTATCGCTGCCCTTATACTGGCGGGTCTAGTGGCATGGTGGCTCAAGCAGAGCATTACCTTGGTGACTCAATATACCAGTGCATTGGCAGAAGACACTAAAAAGCCCTATTTCTATCTGGGTCATGAATTAAACAGCCTGACAGATACTATCGAGACCATGAAGCATCGACTCGAAAATCGTGCTTATGTCACTGATTATGTCCATACTTTGACCCACGAGCTAAAAAGCCCTCTAACCGCGATACGCGCCAGTAGCGAGCTATTAGAGGACGATGGATTAGATGGCAATAAAATGGATAATGAAGATCGTCAGATGCTCATTGAGACGGTTGGTGAGCAAAGCGTAAAAATGCAACAGCTCATCGACCGACTTCTGTTGCTCGCTAAAGTAGAACAGCCTACCTTTAAGCTCAACCGACAACTGACTCCCCTATTACCGCTTTTGCAAAGTTTGATCAGAGATAATACGGCCAAGCAGCAACAGCAGAATCTATACCCTATTGATATATATATTGATAATAAGAATGTGAACAATACTGCAAACTTGCCAGTAGAAGTATTGGCAGCGACTAGTGTGTATGCTGACCAATTTTGGTTAATACAGGTATTGCAAAATGTGCTTGATAATGCGATACACTTTGCAAATCGTACCGTTGATATCACTTTGCATAGCACTGCTCGAACCGTCACTATCGATATATTCAATGATGGTAAGCTGCTACCCGAATATGCTGTCGCAAAAGCATTTGAGCGTTACTTTAGCTTATCTCATCAAAGCCAACCATCATCTCAAACAACGAATCGCACAGACAGTAATGATCTATATATAGAATCGGCAGATTCGAGGCAAACTGACTATAATAGTAATACGCTTAAAAAGGGCACTGGCCTTGGACTCACCTTAGTAAAGCAAGTGATTGAACATCATGGTGGTCAGGTAGCCATTAATAATGTTCATGCCAACGATAATAAAATTAGCCCTGATAACACTGATACTGGTAAAGACCAACGTTCTGGTGTGATGGTTAGTATCACCCTGCCCTTAGCTTGAGAATAATAACTTATAGTCGATTCAATTTAAGAGTAGTACAAGGCAACCGAGTGCAGATGTATATGTGTTACTTCAAGCGAGGTTAACGCTGTAATACTTTTATAGTGGAATGACTATATAATAGTTCATCAACTTTCCATCATGACTACACAGGATTTCTACTTCATTGTTTTACGATAGCACTAGGATCTGTTGAACCGTCAAATTCGTAAAGCAAATTAGGAGTAGAAAATCTATGTCACATCAATTAACGGATAACCCTATTATCAAGAACCTAATCGGCTTTAGCCGTCACTACTGTGCACAGACATTAACGAGTCAAGGCGTCGATAGTATTGAGTTTGGTCACTGGCTAGCGGTGCCTAGTCAGCGGTTATTATTGGTATTTCGACACCAGCAGTGCGTAGCTATTGATGAGTATCAACTGGCAGCCTAATATTTAGCTAGCTTAAAACGTTGATTATATTTAAATCTAATTCATATTATAACGAGCCATAAAAAAGCCCTTTATTATTTCTAGTATTAAACTACTGGAAATAACAAAGGGCTAATTACGTTAAAACAAAAATACTAAGTAATCGATTGTACTGGCGGCTTCACATCAGCGTTTTGACCACGGTGACGTAGATAATGATCAAGCACTACAATCGCTAACATCGCTTCGGCAATGGGCGTAGCACGCACACCAACGCAAGGATCATGACGACCCTTAGTAAGCATATCGACTGCTTCACCTTGAGTGTTAATGCTCTTGCCAGCGGTGGTAATACTAGACGTTGGTTTGAGCGCAATACTCACACGGATATCTTGCCCTGATGAGATACCGCCCAAGACACCACCAGCATGATTGGCTGCAAACCCATCTGGCGTCAGCTCATCACGAGCGCTATGTCCGAATTGACCTGCCACCGCCATCCCATCACCAATCTCGACGCCTTTGACCGCATTGATACTCATCATTGCATGAGCGATATCGGCATCTAAACGATCAAACACTGGCTCACCAAGACCTACTGGCACACCACTGGCAATGATATCAAGGCGCGCACCGCAACTGGTGCCTTCACGGCGCAAGTTATCAATCAAGGTTTCAAAACGGCCAATCGCTTCTTTGTCTGCACAAAAGAACGGATTGCTGTTTACAAACTCCCAGTCAATTTGACTCGGATCTAGGACGTTACTATGCTCATTGCCAATCTGAGTCACGTGACCACGAATTTGTACGCCTAGACGTTCTTGCAAGTATTTCTTGGCGATAGCACCAGCTGCTACACGCATAGCCGTCTCACGCGCTGACGAACGACCGCCACCACGATAGTCACGGAAGCCATATTTCATACTATAAGTATAGTCAGCGTGCCCAGGACGGAAAGTATCTTTGATATCGCTATAGTCTTTAGATTTTTGATTGGTATTGCGAATCAATAAACCGATAGACGTACCTGTGGTTTTGCCTTCAAATACGCCAGAGATAATCTCAACTTCATCAGACTCACGGCGCTGGGTTGAATACTTAGACGTACCTGGTTTTCGACGATCCAAATCTACTTGCAGGTCTTCTGCAGATAATGCTAAACCTGGTGGTACGCCATCAACGATGGCCATAAGGCCTGCCCCATGCGACTCACCGCAAGTGGTGACCGTAAAAACCTGCCCAATACTATTGCCTGCCATAACTGTCCTTAAACAAGTAAACGCTACTGATGACTATGTGACCAATCACTCATAGTTATTGCTTATACTGCTTGTAATGAGTGATTGTAATTGTTGCTTATAGTTTCGGCTCATGAAGCCGACGTCTATTTAACCTAATATCTGTCTATTGAAGGCTATCTAATAGCTGAACATAAGAGGCAAACAATTGACGGTTTGAGATTAGCTCATCATAGGTAATCGCAAAGACACCATGCCCGCCATGTGCAAACTTCAACCAATCAAATTGGATTTCAGGATAGGCTTGTTTTAATGCCCATTCGCTGTCGCCGACTTCACAGATCAGCAACCCATCTGGGCTAAGGTAATCTGGCGCTTCAAATAAGATACGATGTACCAAATCCAAACCATCTTGGCCAGCTGCAAGTGCATGCTCAGGCTCATATAAGAATTCAGGCGGCAAATCTGCCATGATAGCAGCGTCTACGTACGGCGGATTGGTGACGATAAGCTCATACTGGTTCTCAGCAGGTATCTTGGCAAACAAATCAGACTCGATTACGTTTACTTGATGGCCAAGGTCATGATGATCTACGTTGACCATTGCCACTTCTAATGCGCCTTTATCGATATCAACGGCATCGACCAACGCATCAACGAAACGGGTAGCAAGCGCGATAGCGATACAACCAGAGCCAGTACACAAGTCCAAGATACGCTCAGGCTGCGACAACTGCTTTACATCTAAACCATGATCATAGAATACCGCTGACTTTTCATTCGGGCTGACACCCAGTGGTTTGGCCAACTCGGTAACTTCAAAGTACGGATGGAACTGCTGACGAATCAACTCTGCAATCGGTGAACGAGGGATAAGAACACGCTCATCAACATAAAAAGGCAGGTCGCAGAAATACGATAAGTTAATCAAATAACTGAGTGGCTTACGCTCAGCGATACGCTCTTCTAACAGCCCTAGTACCAACTGCTTCTCAGAGGTAGTCAGACGACAGTCTAAAATCTGCTCATTGGCAGACCAATCGAGAGACAAAGAGTGCAGGACAATGGCTGACGCTTCTGCAAACTCATCGGTCGTGCCTTGTGCAACAACGACGTCATAATTACGCAGCTGCGTGACTGAAAAACGAATAAAGTCGCGAATACTGACGAGCTGCTCACGTGCTTCGTTCAGTTCTGCATGCAAGTTAGCAAATTCATCGTGCTCACCAAGAAGTCCAGTCTCTAAATCATACTCCATCTCACCGTCTAAGCCCTCAGACTCATCATTGAAGTATTGGTTTTGAAACTCTTCTGCACTCATTGTTTGGTCTTCTGACATATCGCACCTTGTGGATTAACTGCTAGCGGGTTAAATTGCTTTCTGCTAAAAATCGTTATATTAAATAAAATTCAGTTATACATTATAGACGTAAACCTCTAGTAGCGCCAATAACTGTCATTTTTACTTGCACAAAAAATAGTGCGAATAATGAACAGTTTGCGTAAGAATCGAGCACGACGCCATACACACCTTGGTTAAATTATTACCCAACTGTAGCGAATACGTCAGCAGTTGACGTTTGGCAAGTCTTAAATGCAAAAAGATGTGTCAAAAGTTTGCGATGCAATCAAATTATGCGCATAATAGCCGCATTAGTAGCAACCACAAGTGACTCAATATGATGAAAATAAAGCCAATTATTACTGCCATATCTATCGCAGCTGTAAGTGCTAGTGTAGCCGCACTTGCTGCACCTGCCGATAGTACTCGCACATTGCCAGTACGCACGGCTGACGCTATGCCAGGTCTTGCCAAAAAGGTTAGCCTTAATGTGCAAGAGAACCGTAGTCGCTCAGATGGCGCTGCTACTGTACAGTTAAATACAGAGAAAGCGAAACCAGTCGACAGCATGAACCAGCTTATCAATAATAAGCAAGAAGCCAACCAAAACGTGCCAGCCCCAGTTGCTGATAATATGAGTGCAGCAGAACTAACGCGTAAAGATGAGCAAGCTGACCGCAATGATGACATTAGTGAAGGTCAAGCCGTCGCTGCGCCTAGCGACCTATCATCTATCGACTCGTCTGATCCACTCGCTTTTGAGTTACCAGAGAGTGAGAAGCGTCAAGACTTCAGTGATGACCCAACCATCAAAAATATCGAAGACAAAGATGGTAAGAAGCACACAACGCTGAACTTGTCGAACTATGCCAAGCAAGTGAACGGCGCTGTCTGGTCACCTAATATGAAAGTCAACTCAGCGATGACCATTAAAATGCAGGCGCTGCTTGATTGGAACCATGCTTCTCCTGGCCCTATCGATGGTGGTTGGGGTATGAACAGCAAAAAAGCCCTTGTTAACTTCCAAACGATGAAAGGCTTGCCAGCGACTGGTAAAATGGATCAAAAAACTTGGGATGCCTTGGTTAAAAATATCCCTGCAAACAAACCTGTACTGGTCACTTATACGTTGACCGCAGACGATATCAATACCAATTTTGCGACCACGCCTTCTGGTTCAGAAGCGAAGTCAAAAATGAAAGGTCTTTATTATCAAGATATCAAAGAGATGCTAGGTGAACGTTTCCATATGGATGTACGTTACTTAGACAAACTTAACAAAAACAAAAAGTATGCTGTTGGCGAGACTATCACAGTACTAAATACTCGCGACAAGCTGAACCAACGTATCAATCGCGTTGTCGCCAACAAAGCCGACAAAACGCTGTATGCCTATAATGGTGACAAATTGGTTGCTACTTATCCGACGACCGTTGGTAGCGATGCCACACCGTCTCCAAAAGGCACGTTCAAAATTATCAATAAAGTAAAAATGCCTTGGTATAAATCAACCGTTGGTGAAGGCGCTCAAAAGAAAGTTCATATGATAGCACCAGGACCAAACAACCCAGTCGGTGTCGTTTGGATGGGATTATCTAAGCCATCTTACGGTTTACATGGCTCACCAGTACCTGAAGGTATCAGTCGTCAGGGCTCAGCAGGTTGTGTTCGTTTGACCAACTGGGATGTGTTAGAAGTATATGCCAATATCGAAAATGGCGCAGTTGTCGAACTTCAATAAATAGAACTGTATTAAATCTAGCTTCGATGCTAGTTAGCAAATAATTCTAACGATAAAAAAGACCTCAATATTGAGGTCTTTTTTTGTTTGTTGATAGGTGGTTCCACTTTACATCGATAACACTGCTTGTCTTTATGTTTTACTGTTCGCCTTTATGTCTTATAGCCTTCCTCATTCCCAGTAATACTGCCAATTTTTTTGGTAAAGAATAATCCTGCAGGTATCGAAGCTAGAACGCCCAATCCAACTGCTATTTGAATATGAAATATCTCATTGAACCCTGTAATGAGAGCTCCGATCATAAAAAGTCCGATAGTCACAGTAGCTGCCATTGAGTAGATGACAGAAAATAATGGCCAATTCATAAGTTATTCCTTATCTTTATTGTGGATATAATATATTTAACCTTAATTCCACAAAAAAAGTAAGTATTTATCGTGAACCCTTGTAGCATCTATATTGAATGACTTTAGAATAAAAACCATGCTAATATTAAGGTTTTAGACTTAATCATAAGAAATACCAGTTCTTACCCCCACCTTCTCTCAACTCTTTTTTACAACTTTCAAGAATCTCCTATATCTTTATCTATTTATCATTACAATAATGACTTTCTTTATCTACTAAGAACACTATCTGCTATGTCCTCATCTGAAAAAAACACTGCGCCTAACTCAATGGATCAAAACGATTCATCAATCGCTACTGACGCCTCTCACAATCAAGACGCGACAATTGACCCAGTAGTTGATGATGCCGCTGTAGACAATGATGAAAGCGAAGACAATCAACACAAGCAATCGACTGATACAGATAGCAAAACAGACTCCGAAGTAGACACTGAATGTGCGCAGCCACCTGACGCCGAGATAACGATGGAAACCATCAGTGACGATGTGGTCGTGGCAACATTGGAATCGACAGAACCTGAGTCACAATCAAATACTGAAGCGTCAGAGGTTGCAGAATCAGAGTCTATAGAAGCGAAAGAAAAGTCCGATTTCTTCCAGTCGGATACGGCAGAAACAACAGAAAAAAGTGCTCAAGATGATAGTGGTGCTGAAGTAACGGTAGAAGCAGAAGACGACCCTGCTGATGACTCTGCTGATGACTCTGCTGATGACACAAACATCGCAGCACAGTCATCAGATAACAAAACAGCCAATCAACAAAAAACAAAAAATGAATCTAGTCGCGATGATGACCATCAAGAGAATAATTCAGAAGATAAAAGTCAAAGTAAAGACACCGATGTAGAAGACAGCGACGCTCAAAAGTCTCAAGATGAAAGTGACGAAGATGAGGTTCAAGAGGAAAAAGAAGCCAAACTTGAGTCTTATAAGCAGTTTGTCGCCGAGCAATTCAGCAATCAAAAGGTAGATTACCCAGAAGTACGGGTTAGGATTGAGGCGAACGCGCTGCCTAGCAAGATGTATTTCATCATGAACATCTTATCTGCCATCATTGCCAGTTATGGGCTAGTGACCAATTCAGCAGCCGTGGTCATCGGAGCAATGTTAGTTGCGATGATGCTAGGCCCTATCACGGGTATAGCACTAGCAATTATCGATCACCGTATGCCATTGCTACGTAAGTCGCTTTTTACCGTCATTATCGGTGTCTCGCTGGTGGTATTGGTCGGCTTTATCGTTGGTTGGCTACATAAAGACCAACCGCTAACCGCAGAAATCCTATCACGCACCCAGCCCACCTCTATGGATTTAATGATTGCCTTAGCAGGTGGTACGGCTGGTGCTTATGCGATGGTATCTCCGCATCTCTCGGTTGCTGTTGTTGGCGTTGCGGTTGCCACAGCCTTGGTGCCACCACTGGCTGCTAGTGGTATCTTGCTCGCTAATGGCGAGATGCAGCTTGGGCTTGGTGCGCTATTATTGGCAGCGACCAACATTCTTGCTATCCAGTTTACCAACGCGCTTGTATTGTGGGTCTTAGGCTTCCGTCGTTTGGTCGATGACGATTACAAGTCCAATACCTATCTGACTTTTTTGCAGCGTAACGCGGTGACTTTATTACTACTTGGCGGCTTAGGTGCCTACTTAACCATCAACCTACAGACCAATGCTAAGCAGCAAGTATTCGAGAGTAGTGTCAAAGAAGCCATCAACAACTACTTTATCGATCAAGGTAATGTATTGACCAATACGCAATTTGATACCTCAGAAGAAAACCAAGTGGTGCGGGCGATTGTGCGTGGAGAGACTTTACCAAGCTCACACGATGTTCGCCAGATTGAAACGCTCATTACTAATGATATGGCAGAGAATTTCCCAGAGTACTTGCCAATCAAGCTCCAACTACGTTATCTGCCTGTGCAAGTAATCGAGTCTAATCCAACGACGCAAGACAAATTAGATGAAACGGATGCGGCAATTTTAACCAACTAGTCTGCTACTCTATAAATTAGGCGATGACTAGCACACGTATAATAACCTAGTAGTTATAACTCTTGTACCAAGAGCTTGGGCGTTTGTGCTAAAATCGCTTGCAAAATTATTTTATGTCATTTACTCAATTCTATCCGTCAGTAAGGAGCCGCTGTGAGCCAGCCATTTCGCTCAGCCGATATTCGCCAAGCCTTTATCGATTTTTTCATAAGCAAGCAGCACACCCAAGTTTCATCGTCTAGCTTGATTCCACACAATGATCCGACATTGCTATTTACCAATGCCGGTATGAATCAGTTTAAAGAAACCTTTTTGGGTATGGAACCACGTGACTATACACGTGCGGTAACCTCTCAAAAGTGCGTACGTGCTGGCGGCAAACACAATGATTTGGATAATGTCGGCTATACCGCCCGTCACCATACTTTCTTTGAAATGCTTGGCAACTTCTCATTTGGTGATTATTTCAAGCAAGCAGGTATCGAATATATCTGGGAGTTTTTAACCTCAGATCAGTGGTTAGCGATTGATAAAAATCGTCTCTATGTCACTATCTATGAGACTGATGACGAAGCTTTTGAGATTTGGAATAAAAACATCGGCATCCCGAGTGAGCGCATCATTCGTATTGGTGATAATAAAGGTGCTCCCTACGCTTCTGATAACTTTTGGACAATGGGTGACACGGGTCCTTGTGGTCCTTGTACCGAAGTCTTTTATGACCATGGCGCCGATATCGAAGGCGGTTTGCCAGGTACCCCAGAAGAAGACGGCGATCGCTATATTGAGATTTGGAACTGTGTATTTATGCAGTTCAATCGTCAAAAGGACGGCACGCTATTGCCACTGCCAGCACCTAGCGTCGATACAGGCATGGGGCTTGAGCGTATTAGTGCCATTATGCAAGGCGTTCATGGCAACTACGAGATCGATTTATTTGTCCATTTGATGGATGCGGCGGCTGACATCTTAGAGATCAATAATGAGCAACAATCATCATTAAAAGTCATCGCCGACCATATTCGTGCGGTAGCGTTTTTGATTGCTGATGGTGTCACGCCAAGTAATGAAGGTCGCGGCTATGTATTGCGCCGTGTCATTCGTCGTGCGGTACGTCATGGCAACAAGCTTGGCGCTGATAGTGAGTTTTTCTATAAAATGGTTGCGCCACTCGTCGCTGAAATGGGCAGTGCCTATCCTGAGCTAAAAGACAAGCAGAGCGTCATCGAAAGTGCCATTCAAAAAGAAGAAGCACAGTTTGCTAAAACACTGGCTCAAGGCTTACGTTTGCTTGCCAGCGAACTTGAAGGCTTACAAGATGGTGATACGCTATCTGGTGAAGCGGCATTTAAGCTTTATGATACCTATGGTTTTCCACTTGACTTGACCGCCGATATCACTCGTGAGCGTGGTATTGCTATTGATGAAGCCGAATTTGATGAGCATATGCAGGCACAACGTGAGCGTGCGCGTGATGCTGGCAAGTTTGACGTCGATTATAGCAGTGTCATCCAAGTAGAAACGCCAACGACATTTATCGGCTATGAGCAGCTTGAAGAAGACGGCGTGACTATTGACGCGCTTTATCAAGACGGCAACCCAGCAGACAGCTTAACAGAAGGCATGGAAGGCGTTGTGGTCTTGGATCGCACCCCATTTTATGCTGAAGGTGGTGGTCAAGTCGGTGAGCTTGGTGAAATCCGTACGGCATCGGGCGTCTTTGAAGTGCAAGATACCAAAAAATCTGGTCAGGCGATTATTCATTATGGTGTCGTGACCATGGGCGATATCAGTACTAAGCAAACCGCTGAAGCGCAAGTACTGTCTAGCATTCGTGGAGCCAGTGCCAAAAACCACTCAGCCACTCACCTATTGCACGCAGCGCTAAGAGAAGTGCTAGGCGATACGGTCACGCAAAAAGGCTCACTAGTTTCAAGCGAAGTACTACGCTTTGACTTTGCTTATGACAAACCTGTCAGCGCCGCTGAAATCATGCGTGTCGAACGTCTCGTTAATGAGCAAATCCAAGCCAACACTCCTGCCCGCATCGAGCACATGTCGATTGACGAAGCGATGAATCAAGGCGCTATGGCACTGTTTGGCGAAAAGTACGGTAGTGACGTTCGAGTCCTGACCATGGGTACAGACCGTTTCGTCGATGGTCAGCGCAAGCCTTTTTCTATCGAGCTATGTGGTGGCTTGCATGTACAGCATACGGGCGATATCGGTGTGCTAAAAATCACTAGCGAGTCTGGTATTGCGGCTGGTATCCGCCGAATTGAAGCTGTCACTGGCATGAACGCGGTTAAAAACATTCAGCAAAGCGAGCAACAACTGAGCGAACTCGCAAGTCAGCTAAAAGTAAAACGTCCTGAAGTGGCGCAGCGTGTCCGTACTATGGCTGATAAGCAACGTGACCTAGAAAAACAACTAGAGCGTTTGCAACAAAAAATCGCCAGTGCTCAAGCAGCCAATTTGCTTGATGATGTACAAACGATCGCAGGTACGCCAGTTCTTATCAGTACTTTAAGCGGTATCGATGGTAAATCTATCCGTACGCTGATGGACGATATCAAATCAAAACTGCCTGATAGCGTGATTGTATTGATTGGTGATAAAGATGACCAGTTAGCACTCGCAGCGAGCGTCGCAAAACCTGTCACTGCCAAAGTGAAAGCTGGTGATATTATTCGTCATTTGGCAGGTGAGCTTGGTGGTAAAGGTGGCGGTAAGCCTGACTACGCACAAGGCGGCGCACCGAAGTCTGGCAACAGTACAGCGGTTATCAGCGCTCTACCTGCTTGGATTGAAACCCAGCTAAGCTAAGCTAGCGAATACTAAACTCGTGAATATATTGGTATAGCGCGTCACAATGTACTTTATATTTATCGCATAGCTTTACTCTATTACACATAGAATACGTGATTGGTTATAACTACTATAACCAATCGCCATACATCTAAGCGCTCCTGAGGCTTAAAGTTATGCGGTAGATATGGTATAAAGGTCAACGTTTGGGCATATTGTTCATTCCATAAGGTTGATAGATACCATTAGAAGAATGAAAGACCTAAAGGCATAACTCTTATCATCTGGCTTTATCTATACAAGCATTGACGAGCATCACATTGACTCTCATCAATGACAATAAAAAGTCATTATTGAATAAATAGGTAGATTTTTATGGCGTTAATAGTACAGAAATACGGCGGCACCTCGATGGGCAGTATCGACCGCATCAAAAACGTCGCCAAACGAGTCAAACGCTGGCATGACAATGGTCACCAAGTGGTTGTCGTGGTCTCAGCCATGAGCGGCGAAACCAACCGTTTGATTGATCTAGCTCGCCAAATTAGCACACAGCCTGATCCTCGCGAATACGATCAAATGGTCTCAACAGGTGAGCAGGTTTCTATCTCACTACTCGCTATGGCGATTAAAGAGCTTGGTATTGGTGCCCGTTCAATGACTGGTCGCCAAGTAGCGATTAAGACCGACAACGCCCATAACAAAGCCCGTATCGAAAGTATCGATGACAAAAACATACGTGAGCAATTAGATGCTGGCAATATCGTTATTGTGGCAGGTTTCCAAGGTATTGACGAAGAAGGCAACGCGACCACATTAGGACGCGGCGGTTCTGATACCACAGGTGTGGCGATTGCCGCGGCCTTGGGCGCTGACGAATGTCAAATTTATACCGATGTCGATGGCGTTTATACCACTGACCCTCGTGTAACTTCAAAAGCCAAAAAACTTGAAAAAATTACGTTTGAAGAAATGCTTGAAATGGCCAGTCTTGGCTCTAAGATTCTACAGATTCGCTCAGTAGAATTCGCTGGTAAATATGGTGTGCCGCTGCGTGTACTCTCTAGCTTTGATGAAAACACAGACGGTAGCTTTGACCAAGAGTTTCAAGACAACGTTGGTACCCTAATAACGATAGACGAAGGAGACAATATGGAACAGGCAATCATCTCAGGTATCGCGTTCAACAGAGACGAAGCAAAAATCTTAGTACGCGGCGTGCCTGACCATCCTGGCATCGCATCTGCTATCTTAAGCCCAATTGGTCGTGCCAATATCGAAATCGATATGATTGTACAAAACCTTTCGGATAACGGTACCACTGACTTTACTTTCACGGTTAACCGCACTGATTTAGATAAGACGCTAAAAGTGCTTAACGAAGAAGTGAAAGATGAAATTGGTGCCAAAGAAATATTGGGTAACAGTGAAGTTGTTAAAGTGTCACTAGTTGGTGTTGGCATGCGTTCACACGCAGGTGTCGCTAGCCTTATGTTCCAAACACTGGCTGAAAACAACATCAACATCCAAATGATTTCAACCAGCGAAATCAAAGTGTCGGTTCTGATTCAAGATCAACACTTAGAAAAAGCCGTTAAGTCATTGCACACGGCATTTGGCCTAGATCGTGAAGACGGCGAAAGTAAAATCGCTGGGCTATAAGACATAAAAACTGTTAAAATATGGCATTAGGATTGATGGTTATCTATTAACCGCTATTAATAACTTTATATAGTATGTAGATAAACAGCATATAGATTAATAGCTTTTGAATTAATAATATCTAAATAAATACAGTACTTAAATAAAATAGGATCTTTTTAGGTCCTATTTTTATTTTTTAGCATAGTTGAAATGAGCATTTACCTAATAGTTTTGTGAAAAACCGTGACAGTATCTGTTATGCCGCCTATAATGGGGCTTTCATTTGGGCTAAATGAATCTACCTATCATTACCGCTATTGGCACGATATCGAGCATCGTGATAATTGTTATATTGCATGTTTGGTGCTGCGGTAATGTTCTGCAATTGAGAAGTAATCTGATGAGTAATAATTTGTTGATGCGACATAAGGAGTGTGACGCATGTTAATTTTGACACGCCGCGTGGGCGAAACGCTAATGATTGGCGACGAAGTAAGTGTGACGGTTCTAGGCGTCAAAGGCAATCAAGTACGTATCGGTGTAAACGCACCTAAAGATATTGCAGTACACCGCGAAGAGATTTATCAACGTATTCAGCATGAGCGTTCTGTACAGTCGCAAATGCAGCATCTTGAGCAAGGCAACTTTTCGCCTTCGTTTGATGACGAAGACTACTTTAATCGCTAAGCTAGCCAAATTATAATGCTGAACGCTCAACGGCTACTATCATCATTGAGCACACATAAATATTATATTGTTTTTTTAATCTGCTCTGAGGTCATTTATTTATGAGTATCCGCCAATCAGATGTATCGGCATTACTTAATGGTTTGAACAAAAAAGCCATTGGATTCAATGATGTCATCAGCTTTATCGATGATTTTTATCGCTATGCACCTGCCCCTTTTGTAAATGGGATGGTACATAATGCAGCCGGTGAAAACGAAGGTAGCGCGAAGATTTTTGGTTTTGCTAAGCACCATGGTCTGAACCAATTGGACACGCTTAAGCTATTTGGCGAGCATTATGCCAAGGTTCAAGCAACGCCTAACGGTACCGATCATGCCAATATCCGTAATTTTTTACATTGGGGCTGGCAAGGATTTTTGATGCAAAAGAACCCGCTAACGGTTCGTCCTAGTGTCGATACGACTGCTATTTAATCGTCTATGATGATTAAGCTATTTCTGATAATTTAATTATTGATAAAGTAAAAAAGCCACGCTATATAGCGTGGCTTTTTATGATAATTGTTTTTATCACAACTATTACAACTATTACAACTTATTTATAAATCTATTTATCACGAAACTTAACAGGCTGTACCGCACCTTTAGGATTCGGCATATTAGGGTAGTGATGCTCGTGCTCGACATCACATTCAGCGCCAACGACAGTACCATCATCTTTTACGGGTTTATGAATATAACCTGTACGCTCAGCTGGCGGTAGGTGCTCATGCTCCCATACCATCACTGCTTGCATACAAGTCTCGCGCTGCTCAGCGGTAATCTTACGACCGTCAGGCCATTTACCTAGCTCAATCGCCATACGAAATTTATCAACCACTTCGGGCGTTAGACTTGCTAGTATTGTTTGTTTATCCATCTTACCTACTCTCCACTACCATTTTTTGTATCATATTTTGGTCTAATAGATACGCTTATTCATCGTCTATAATATCATCATCGACATCAAGACTGAATTCTTCGGCATGTACGTTCCAGTGCAGCTTTGTACGGCAGGCCTCATAAAAGTCAAACCCAGGTGGGTGCAACAAGGTAAGCTTATCAGGATGCTTACGAATGTGTAGGCGCTGCTCTTGCTCAAGTGGCACGCTTGGCTTACCATCTGCACTCACCATCGGTTGAGTACGATTGTCTTCGTGGATACGAATACAGACCTCACTATTACCGCTGACCACAATCGGTCTGCTAGATAATGTATGGGGATGCATCGGCACCAGACAAATAGCGTCCATACTCGGATGAATGATTGGACCGCCACCTGATAAGGCATAAGCAGTAGAACCAGTCGGCGTTGCCGCTATCAAGCCATCACTATGCTGTCTATAAACATCATGTCCATCAATTTTCATCTGAAAATCAATCATATGTACGGATTTACCGGCATGCAGTACGATGTCGTTCAGCGCCATGTCTTCATGGATAATTTTGCGCCCTTCTCGTATCTCCATCGTCAATAAAAACCGATGGTCCAGTTGATAGTCTCCCATCAGCACTTGACGTAACTTAAACGCAGCTTCATTAGGTTTTACATCTGCTAAAAATCCTAAGCGACCACGGTTTACACCAAGTACAGGTACACGGTAGCGTGCTAGCGCCTCAGCAGCATGTAGTATCGAACCATCACCGCCAACCACAATAACCAAGTCACAAATCTCACCAATCAAACCGCGTTTGACGATTTTGACTCTTTCTATGTCTGTGAGGTCAAGCGTTGGCAAATTGGCCGTTTGTACATCCATTATCAACGTCAAATTCATATCATTGACGGTTTGGGCAATCTGTACCAAGCTTTGAGTGACACTACGTTTACCAGCACGGCCCATTAGACCAATACGCCTAAAGGCAGGGTTTTTAATAGCGTGGAATAGCTCTGATTCATGTAAGTGTGGCAATCTTGCTGACTGCGCTGAGTTTTCCATAAAACGACTCGGTATAACGGTGAAGTACAAGGTAATGATAGCGATAAATGCGCGCTTAGACTAGCATGTTTATGAATTATCGTTGTTAACTGTCGTAACTGACCCCATATAAAAGCTATCGAATGTTTTACTTAGTCAGATCTGTCTGTTCAGTTTTTCAATTAGCGTATTGGGCGATACTGTAGCTCGATGCACTAGCAAATGAGCAGCCTGAGGTTGCACCGCAGCAGTTGTCACGCAAACACAGTTGACAATAATGGCGGTTTTGCTAAAGTAACTAACATCACTATTTTTATATTTTATTATTAAGGACTTATGTATGGCCAATCCTATTGTCAGTCGCGCAGAACTTGCGATCGGCGGTAATCCAATGACGGTCAAGGGTGTAATTCAAAAGACCAGCTTGTTACTTGGTTTATCAGCCATTACTGGTGTGGGCTTTTTCTTTTATGCGCTTATGGCAGGTTTATCGCAAGGTTTTATTACGATGGCAGCCTTTGGTAGCATGATTGCTGCGTTTGTTCTGGCTCTTTTTATTACCTTTAAGCCACAAAAAGCCAAGACTTTGGCAGTGCCTTACGCCTTGTTAGAAGGTATCTTTTTGGGCGGCATCTCATTATTTTTCATGAGAATGTATCCAACAGTACCAGTCACGGCAATGTGTGCAACTTTCGTCACAGCTGCGGTTATGCTTGGTCTATATCGTTCAGGTTTAGTTAAGGTTACTGAAAAGTTCCGTTCTATCGTGACCTCAGCCGTGATTGCTATCATGCTTGTTTATGTAGCACAGTGGGTACTTTCTTTAGCGTTTGGTTCATCATTGCCGTTCCTATTTGAAGGTGGCGCTATCGCTATTGGCTTTAGCTTATTTGTCATCGTTATCGCTTCTTTCACTCTACTATTAGATTTCGATAATATTGATCGCGGTGTTGCGATGGGTGTTTCTGAAGATTACGAGTGGTTGTTCAGTATTGGTATTCTTGCAACCCTAGTCTGGATGTATATCGAATTTATGCGTCTGCTAAGCTATCTACAAGACTAATTTTAAGAGCGACCTAACAGTATCTCTGTATAGAAAAAACCGCCTTTCATTTGATGCAAGGCGGTTTTTTTATGGGCAAAATTTACAGACCTGTTTACATTAAATACTTTTAAAGAGACTAAGCACGTTTTAGACGCAATGCATTTAATACGACAAACAATGAGCTGAGCGACATACCAATTGCAGCAAGCCATGGTGGTACATAGCCTAAAGCCGCTGGTATCAGGACGATACTGTTGTAAGCGAGTGCCCAACGGAAGTTTTGCTTGATAATACGTTCCGTCTTATCAGAGATACGTTTAGCCGCAGTGATGGCCTCGATTTGTCCATTTAAGATAATACTGTCACTGGATACTTGTGCTAAGTCTGCCGCACCTGCAATCGAAGTCGAGACATCTGCTGCTGCTAACACTGGCGCATCGTTGATACCATCACCCACCATCAGTACCACAGCACCGTTAGCTTGCAACTGCTGAATATGATTGACTTTATCAGTTGGTGATAGTCCATTGTATGCTGCTTGCATTCCCAAGTTCTCAGCCATGACTAGCGCTTGCGGGCTTGGATCACCTGTCAACATAACAGACTCGATACCTAGCTCTTTGAGCGTATCGAGCATCGACTGCGCACTATCACGTACCTTGTCATTGAAATAAAAGCATGCCAGCGCCTGCCATCCGTTATCATCAGTGTTCTGACAAGATAACAGCACTGCTGAGCTGGCTCGTTGCGCTACTAGATCGATGGTTAAATCATTACTAGCATCTATATCATTGACGCTATTATCTGTTTTATCTAACGCAAAGTCCTTGTGACCGATTCGATATACAGTGCCATCAATCATTGCTTCTACACCGCCTGCTGGATAATGCTGTACGGCTTGCGTCGATGGCATGTGTAACTGATAGGCCGCCGTCAGTAACGCGTGGGCAATTGGATGACGACTCCCTACTTCTAGTGCAGCTGCAATTGCCAGCAGCGTATCTTTTTGCGCTGTTAATGATAAATCGTCAATTTCGGTCTGGCTTTTTGGTCTTATTAACTCGATATTTAATAAATTTGGTTTGCCATAAGTCAGCGTGCCTGTCTTATCAAAAGCGACATGCGTGATTTCAGCTAGCGTTTGTAGTGTATGTCCACGCGTAGTCAAAAAACCATAGCTGGCCAGACGGTTGGTTGAGACGGTCAAGGCAATCGGCGTCGCCAATGACAATGCACACGGACAAGTAGCCACTAAGACTGCCACGGTTGCCCAAATCGCTTGGCTTGGATCAACGACATACCAACCGATAAATACTAAGACGGATAACACCAAAATGCGCGCCACAAACCAACGTGCTAGCTTATCTGCTTGCTGCGCCAATTTGGGTTTTTCGCTCATGGCACGATTCATCAATCGATCAATTAAGCCTATCTGGCTGTCTTTTGGCAATGCGGTGACTAGCATTTCAAACGGCTGGCTATCGTTTTGTGCACCGCCGACAATATAATCACCTTGGGATTTGATGATTAAATCACCTTCGCCCGTCAGTAGACTTTGTGACACCGTTGCAGTAGAACTTAGCAAAATACCATCACTGATAATCTCAGAGCCCGCCTCAACCAAAATGATGTCACCCACTTGCAGACTGTGAGCGGTGACCATTTGCTTTGATTCTATATCGCCTTCGGGTTGTGATAGCGCACTCTGTTGGTTGCGTGACTGCTGCCAATCTTGAGCGATACGCGATGTGATCTGATGAACATTGGCGTCCATACGTTGCATAAAATCAGGCATGACTTCAGTTGCCATACCTGAATCCTTCTGAGCCTCATCTTTGATAGCTTCACTTTGTTGATATTCATTTTCTTTTAGCAGTTGTAAAATATGCTTGGCAGCTGATTTGTCTTCAGCGACTTTTTGCACCAATACCGGCTCAACCACCACCAAATCATTAGCCATAGTCGCGGCTTTTAAACGTGCGTTATGCTCGATATAACGCCCTGCCAGCAAAAAGAAGATAAACATACTGACCGAGTCATAATACGTCTCCCCTTGCCCAGCGATGGTAGCGTAGAGACTGGCAAAGAAAGTGATAATCAATGCGAGACTGACAGGCACATCCATATTGACTTGGCGGGCACGAATCGCTGACCATGCGGAAGTAAAGAAAGGAATACCAGCATAAAAGAAAACAGGCGTACTAACAAATAAAGATACCCAACGCAAAAAGTCACGTTGAAATATCAACATGTCGCTATATTCACCAAAATAAAGCGCAACGGCATACATCATGGCTTGCATCGAACCTAGTGCAGCGATGCCGAGACGCAATAGCATTTGATTATTATGACGTGCCAGCATGGCTTCGTGTGTATCTTGCCGATAAGGCTTGGCTTCGTAGCCGATTTCGTTGATGACCGCTAAAATGCGACTGATGGGTAATTTGTTTTCATCCCAAATGACCCGCATACGTTGGTTGGTCAAATTTACCTGACATTTACCAATACCCTCTAGCTCATCGAGACGCGACTCAATCAGCCAAGTACAGGCAGCACAACGTAAGTTATTAACAGACAGCTCTGCTACTGACATGCCATCTTGCGCGTAAACGAACTGTGATTTTATCTCGTCATGATCGTAGACCTCGAGACGCGTCAGCTGAGTTGGCAAACTTGCCGTACGGTTAATCTCTGAACGGTCAAGATAGTATTGCTCAAGACCAGCCTCTACAATGCTTTGGGCAGCTAACTGACAGCCCATACAACACATCTCTCGTGACTGACCTAATATCTCAGCATAAAACGGTGGCTGAGGTACAGGGTCACCACAGTGAAAGCAGTGATCAGCCAGCGGGAGCACTAAGCCTTCGATGATAGAAGTGTCTTCATAAGAATGATTGGTAGCAGATGATACTGATGATGGGATACTAGACATAGTCGCGCTTACTTCCTTTGACAGGCTTGCTTAAAATGCATTCATTTAAAGCAAACTTGCTCGTATTAACTGTACTGTACGTCATGCAATAGAGCCGTTTTTAATCACATAAATATCACTACCGCTAGTAGCATAGTATTAATAACAAACGGCTAATAGCAAACAATTAGCAACAGCGAATTCATACAAAATACATCGTGAGGGCAATCGTAAATTGTTATCTTATATGGCGTTTATCTACCAGATTGAAAGTGACTGACGCTTTCTTACAAGTATTGGTATTTTAATAGGGATTATACTATAAGCCATTGCTATGAGCAGTACCATCGCTCATGGCCTACGACCAATAAATGCCTGCGTTGACGATGATAGATTGAAAAATTTGTCAATTTGCGTCATTATGAGGCAGTTTTTTATCCAAAAATGGTGCGACATCCGTGCAAAAACCTAATTACAAGTTACCAAATACCAAGTTATCAGCGTCATCTAAGTCTGCTATGCACACGCTACCCTCGCAGCAGCGCGGCTTGGTCTTTAGTAGTCTGCTATTAATTATCATCATCGCAGGCATGGTGCTGTTGGCGCTATATTTGATCAAACTTGATCGCACCATTACTCATAAGTTTGAGGGCAAGCGCTGGGACATTCCAGCCAAAGTGTATTCGCAGCCGCTTGAGCTGTATCAAGGTGCCAATGTCGATAGAGATACGATGAAGACATGGCTAGAGTTGCTTAATTATCAAAGCAACAAAGCTTATGATCGTACAGGCACCTATCATCGAACAGGTAATACTTACTTTATTCACACGCGCGGCTTTACGTATAGCGCCAATGATAAAGATGCCGAGCAAGTCATCAAAATGACAATTTCTGGCAATAAAGTAGAATCTATCCAGAGTACCCTACCTGCCAAAAGCGGTATCATTCGTCTAGAGCCTGTCAATATCGGTGGTATCTATCCAGACAGCAATGAAGATCGGATGGTTGTGTCTTTGGACGAAGTGCCTCAGCCGTTAATTGATGCCCTTATCGCTACCGAAGATCGCGCGTTTTATGAGCATAAAGGGGTATCGGTACGTGGTATCGCCCGTGCCGTAATCAATAACTTTACTGGTGGTGCCAGACAAGGTGGTTCGACAATCACCCAGCAGCTGATCAAAAACTTTTATCTCAACTCAGATCGCACTATCAAACGCAAAGCCAATGAAGCATTGATGGCCGTGTTACTTGAGCTGCATTACAGCAAAGATGAAATTTTACAGACCTATTTGAATGAGATTTATCTGGGTCAAAATGGCAATCGTTCGATCAATGGTTTTGGTTTGGCATCACAGTTTTATTTTGACAAACCTCTTAATGAGCTGCGCTTAGATCAGCAAGCGATGCTGGTTGGTATGGCAAAAGGCCCAAGTATCTATAACCCACGTCGTAACCCAAACGACTCAAAAGCACGCCGTGATGTGGTGCTTAACAACATGCTGACCATGGGCACATTGAGCCAAGAAGACTATGACAAAGCATTAGAACAACCGCTTGGTATCGTGGATAAGCCTGCTGAGGGCAAAAGCCAGTTCCCTGACTTCTTAGATATTGTTAAACGTGAGCTAAATACCGTCTATTATTCTGACGACCTCAAGAACGAAGGTCTGATTATTATCAGTACTCTAGACCCTATCGCTCAATTGGCCGCAGACAAAGCCGTTGATAGAAAACTTGGTGAGCTGCGCCGTAACAGTAGCAAAACTAAGGATTTACAAGGCGCGTTGGTCAGTGCCAATCCTGAGACTGGCGAGCTAGTGTCTGTCGTGGGTAGTGGTAGTGAATTTACAGGGTTTAACCGCGCGGTAGATGCCAAACGCCAAGTCGGCTCGTTGCTGAAGCCTATCATTTATATGACTGCACTTGAGAGTGGTCGTTATAACTTGGCCAGTTCAGTAGATGACTCCCCTATCACGGTCAATCTAAACGACGGTACTGACTGGAACCCTAAAAACTACGATAATCGTGATCATGGTTATGTACCATTTACCACGGCACTGTCTCAATCCTACAACCAAGCGGCAGTACGCTTAGGTATGGAGTTCGGCGTTAATACCTTTGCTAAGCAATTACAGCGCATGGGTATCAAAGAAAAAATCCCACCTTACCCATCAGCATTGTTAGGCTCAGTTAATTTGAGTCCGATGGATATGCTTGGTATTTACCAAGTATTTGCCACTGGTGGCTTCCGTACGCCTATTCATAGTATCCGTACGGTCATTGATGATCGCGGCCGTATTTTACAGCGTACTGGGCTTAATACTCAGCGCAGCATTCCACCTGAAACCAACTTTTTGACCAACTATGCATTACAGCAAGTCGTCTCAAATGGTACGGCCAGACGCGCCCAATCGCTCGGCAGTAATTTAAACCTAGCCGGAAAAACTGGTACGACAAATGACTACCGTGATGCTTGGTTTGCAGGCTATAGTGGCAACTATGTGAGTGTCGTGTGGGTTGGTCGTGATGATAATAAACCGATTGGTTTGAGTGGTGGTACTGGCGCCTTACCAGTTTGGGTAGATTATATGAAACGCCTAAAACTGACTCCAGTTGCCCTACCAGAGCCAGAAGGTATCGAGTGGTTATGGTTAGAGAATAACTCAGGCAAACTGTCTAATGAACGCTGCGCTAACGCTCGCTACTTACCAGTAATGTCAGCGCATTTACCAGAAGAAGCCAGCAGTTGTGCGCTAAGCCTGTATCAGCAAGATCGTGCTCGTGAACAGACACAGTTTCAGAACCAGCAAGGTGATATCAATCAACAACGTCGCCGCGAAGGTTTAGAGATTCCAAATGGTGAAGCTGTTGAATCTGATGATGCAGCAGGTAGCAGCGAGCAAAGTGAAGGTGATGAAGACCGTGCTGATACTTGGTATGACCGTGCTGTTGAATGGTTCTAGCTATTGAGTGGTTCTAGCTGTTGAATGGCTCTAATAGTGTTTTTGATATTTAGCTTTTAATATTTAAAAAAGGTTTTAACATGATGGTGTCATCTTTACGGACAACTACTTCAGTAAAACAAACCATAGTGCTATGGCGCAATAAAATCACGTCAAACAATACATTACTTGCAGGCAGCGCGATCGTTGGCATGTTAAGTCTAAGTGCTTGTCAGACGGCACCTAGCACGTCGACTACAGTGCAAACCACGCCTGTTCAAACATTACCAACGTCACAACCGACCGTGCCATCAACGACAACTGCTCCAGCGCATATCACGGAAGCAAATGATCAAAGCAACTATCCAACCGAGCCTTACGATGCGGTTGAACAGTCCGAAACCCCAAATCCATTAACGCAAGAGACACCTGTATTTACGCCTCCTGCACCAGAAGTGACGCAGCCTGACCCTGTTATCATTGCGCCTTCTCGTAACGACTATATCATCTCTGAACCATCGGTACCGTCGCATAATGAGTTACTTGAGCACGCTAGAAGAAACTCGCAGCAACGTACTCAACAATCTGTAAGCAATAATAGTAATCTGCCTGCGTTTCGCAATTTGATGCAAGTAGGTATCAGTCAGTTGAAAGCTGGCAATCTAACCAATGCAGAGAACAGCTTTACCCGTGCACAGCGTCTAGCGCCCAAATCGTCGGCGGTATATTTTTATTTGGCACAAGTAGCATTAAAAAAGAACCAGCCTCGTAAAGCAGAAGCGATGGCACGTCGTGGTCTTAGCGTCTCTCAGGATAGCAGTCGTAGACGAGCACTATGGCAAGTTATATTGCAATCAGGACAAGCTCAGGGTAACTCACGCGTGGTCAATGAAGCAAAACAAGCACTGCGCTAATAGCTGAGTATTTGTGCCTCTTAGATTCATTAGTTAAAACCTCTATATACATCATGAATTTCGTTGTATGTAGACTTATCTAGGGTATTCCCTAACACCTACACTTATTTTTATTTCCGCTTAAGGTTATCTTTATGGCATGGCAACAACTGCATTTACAATGCGAAAAATCAAACGTCGACTTGGCTGAAGCGCTTTTGTTAGAAGCAGGCGCATTATCAATAGCTTTAGACGATGCTGGCGATCAACCTTTGTTTGAGCCACTTCCAGGTGAATCGCCGCTTTGGGATGAGGTGATACTAACAGGATTGTTTGATGCGACTACTGATGCAGGTAGTCGTCAAGCGGTTGAGCAATTAAGTCATGAAATTGCTGCACAAGTACAGGCTACTCGTATCTGGCTAACGGCTGTTGATGATAAAGACTGGGAGCGCGAATGGATGAGCAACTATCATCCTATCGAATGTGCTAATGACCTATGGATTGTGCCTGACTGGCTAACACCGCCTAACCCTGAAGCCACCAATATCATTATGGACCCAGGTTTGGCATTTGGGACTGGCTATCATGCTACGACTCGCCTATGCCTAGACTGGCTAACAGAGCAAGACCTAACAGACAAAGTGGTTATCGATTATGGTTGTGGCTCAGGTATTCTAGGGATTGCTGCTTTGCTATTGGGTGCACGTCAAGTATATGCAGTCGATATTGACCCACAGGCGGTACTTGCTACCAATCAGAATGCGGTACGCAATAATGTAGGCGATCGTTTACAGGCATTTTTGCCAGAAGAATTTACAGAGTATTGCTCGCAGCATGACGTTCTGCCTGTAGAAGTGATCGTTGCTAATATTTTAGCGAAGCCGCTTATTGGTTTAGCACCTTACTTTGCAACACTCATTGCGCCAAAGGGCCGTATCGTATTGGCAGGTTTGATTGAGTCGCAAACCGAGCAAGTCACTGAAGCTTATCAGCCATATTTTGCACTGGACCCTAAGCATGCTTTTACTGCGCAAGAAGACCAACACTGGCAGCGTTTATCAGGTACATTTACTAGCTAGCAACATTTAATTACATCTGTTACGATAGAGGGCAGTCAAATGTTATGTGTTTGACGCCACTCTGTCTTTGCCTACAATTCATCGAAATTAAATAAGTAAAATGCGTATTGTGGGTAGCTATTGGTGAGTGGCTAAGCGGTATTGATAACCATACTTTTTTGGATTCGCCTCTATGACCACGCCAATAAAAACCCAATGCCCCCATTGCCAAGCTTGCTATAGCGTTAAACAAACTCAACTAAATCAAGTCAATGCTACCATCAGCTGTGATCGGTGCCAGCAAAGTTTTTTGGTCAATAAACATCTTGTGGTAAATTCTGAGGTCATTCAAAAACCAACACCACAAAAAAATATTCCTGCTCAACAAAAAGCTCAAACTCAACCAATTTCGAACGAGCAAAAAACGTCTACTAATAGTAATCAGCATAAACCTCAAAATATTCCGAAGCCCCCCACAGCTTCAACTAATAAGAAAAAATCATCTGATGCTTTAAATTATGATGGTTTAATCCATGACGATATGGATATAGACGAGCCAGAAGAAAATGTTCAAGAGTATGACTCTTTAGATAGTATGGATGCATGGTTAACCCAAGCAAGTAATACCAATCCTAGCGTAGCAACCACAGAAAAACCAAAAGCGCCCTCTTCTAAAGAAACTATCAAAACCCCTAATCCATCAACAAAGAAACCATCTACTAGTACAATATCAGCATCAACACAGAACATGCTCAGCTCGGCAGCGGCCAATGATATTCATGCCAATGTTGAGAGTAGTGATAACAATTCATGGCTACAAAAACTATTAGAAGAACAAAATCAAGACGAAGAAACACCGCCAGATGACACAGACTTATCACAGCTTCTATCTGATATGGGAGTACCCGTTAAAGATGAAAACCCTGCTGCCGACGATCGTTTAAGAAAAACACAGCTACCGTTTGCACCAACCCAAACGACACGTTCAATTGCATCATTGTTATGGGTACTAGGTTGTTTGGTCCTAGCACTGCTACTCGCGGCACAGTATGTTATTTTTAACTTAGAAAATTTAGTCAAAAACCCAGCTTATGCTCAGCGTCTCCAATCGATATGCTCTGTCGCTGCCTGCAGCTTACCCAGTGCAGATTTATCAGCGCTTACCATCAGCAATACCTTTCATAGAAGCAGTCAGATTAAAACTGCTGGTACATTTAGCGATATAGGCGCTACTCTAAGTAATGGCAGCCCGCAATCACAACTATACCCAAATGTAAAAATAAGTGTTTATGGTAAAGATGAGATTATTGGAGAGTTTATTGCAGATCCAAACGATTATTTATTAGGCAAGCAAAGTCAGTTAGCTGCCAGTACAGATAGACAGCTATTATTTACTATCCCTGTGGCTAATGCACAGATCCACGACATTACTATGACCGCTCTTTATTAAATTAAGTTGTCATATATAAATAAGCGTGAGTAGAAAATACACCGTAAATTCACTTTCAATTAAACCGTGATAGCCAAGATAACGATGAATCTATCAGCGCTAGGCGATATTAATTTGATATACTATGGTTCTGACCCCTCACAATCAGAATTTTTCTTCATCTCAAGGATATTATTTTATGGCACCTCATGCACAGCATAATGCCAATCATTTTGCTAAAAGCTCTGAGCACCCTGCCGATTATAATAAAGACGAATACCAACCACCTACGCACGGCTTTGATTTTGCTAATCAAAACTATACAAGTAGTGCGCAGCAACCTCTACGAGTTCATGTAGAGCGTGTGGTGCGTCAGTACTTTGCGATGCTAGGAGATGAGATGCCCACTGATTTATATGAATTGATTTTGAAGCAAGTCGAAGAGCCTCTCTTATCTGTCGTCCTAGAAAAAACAAGAGGCAACCAAACCAAATGTGCTCAGATATTAGGCCTAAATCGAGGCACTTTGCGCAAAAAAATGAAGACCTATGATTTAATGTAGCATTGTTATATGAGCTTACCCATCATCATTGACTATCATTATGTATGGCAATCAAATGTTTCTCGCTTTATCTATCATGATACGGCATACCGTTGTCATCATCACCTTGCCAGACGTTTACGTCAGGCTTTTTTTATGGAAAATTTCTTATGAGTACAACCCCACTTGCCCTATTATCGGTCTCCGATAAGTCTAATATCGTCGAGTTTGCTCAAGGCCTTCTCAAAGCAGGTTTTGGTTTATTATCTACTGGCGGTACTTATCGTCTGCTCACAGAAAACAATGTCGACGTGACTGAAGTATCAGATTACACAGGCTTTCCTGAAATGATGGATGGTCGTGTTAAAACGCTGCATCCTAAGATTCACGGTGGCATTCTAGGACGCCGTGGTACAGATGATGCAGTTATGAGTGATCATGCAATCGAACGTATCGACTTAGTCGTCGTGAACTTATATCCGTTTGCTGAGACGATTGCACGTGCTGACGTGACTATGAACGATGCTATCGAAAACATCGATATTGGTGGCCCTACCATGGTACGTTCAGCGGCGAAAAACCACGCTCATGTGGGTATCGTCACTGATCCAGCTGATTATGACCGTGTACTTAACGCCTTAGATGGTAGCACTGAACTGACGACTGCTTTACGTTATGATTTGGCAGTAAAGGCGTTTGAGCATACGGCACAGTACGACGGTATGATTGCAAACTTCTTAGGTAGCCGTGTCAACGAAACTCAAGAACCAGAAAACTTCCCTCGTACATTTAATGTGCAGCTTGAAAAAGCACAAGACCTACGCTATGGCGAAAACCCGCATCAAAACGCGGCTTTCTATACTGAAAACCAGCCTTTAAAAAGCAAACAAGCTTCAATCGCAACGGCTAAGCAGTTACAAGGCAAAGCATTGTCTTATAACAACATCGCTGATACCGATGCTGCGCTTGAGTGCGTTAAAGCTTTCAGCGCGCCTGCTTGCGTTATCGTTAAGCATGCCAACCCTTGCGGTGTCGCGGTTGATAATGACCAAGTAGCGGCTTATCGTACTGCTTTTAGCACCGATCCTGAATCGTCTTTTGGTGGTATCATCGCATTCAACCGTCCGTTGACGCTTGCTGCGGCAAAAGCCATTATCGACAATCAGTTCGTAGAAGTAATCATTGCACCTAGTATCGAAGACGGTGTGCTTGAAGCGACAGCTACTAAGAAAAACGTACGTGTCTTGGTATGCGGCGAGCTACCAGCACCAGATCAGCGCGATATCCAACTTGACTATAAGCGTGTCAACGGTGGCCTACTGGTACAAGAGCAAGATCTAGGCTTAATCACTGCTAACGACCTAAAAATCGTCACTGATGTACAACCAACTGAAGCGCAAGTGGCAGATCTACTGTTCAGCTGGAACGTGGCAAAATACGTCAAATCTAATGCCATTGTCTACGCAAAAGGCCAACGTACTATCGGTGTTGGCGCAGGCCAAATGAGCCGCGTTAACTCAGCACGTATTGCTGCTATCAAAGCAGAACATGCTGGACTAGCAACTGAAGGTGCTGTTATGGCATCAGATGCGTTCTTCCCTTTCCGTGATGGCATCGACAATGCTGCTGAAGTAGGTATCTCTGCTATCATTCAGCCAGGTGGCTCTATGCGTGATGACGAGATCATTGCTGCTGCTAATGAGCATGGTATCGCGATGGTATTTACTGGCATGCGCCATTTCCGCCATTAAACAATCACCTATTAGTTTAAGACTAGGATTAGTCGTAGCAATTGTATTTATTACTGCGACTAATTTTCAGCTTCTATAGTATTCGTGATAATTATCGTTAAAGCATCACCCAAAAAAAAGCCACTGCATCAATCGATACAGTGGCTTTTTTAATAGCTAAGAATAATAAACTAGCAAATACTTAGCGTCCTTGTGCGTTTGCCATGTTGCTTTCATTAATCTCAACCGTATACACCATACGTAGATAGTCCAAATAGTCTTGCAACTGGTCTTGGCCTAAATTGTCACGGATAATACTGGCTGTTTGCGCTCTTTGCATATCAGACAGTGGCGACTGCTGCTCAGTTTTAATACGGTCTCCAACCAGTAGCGTTGCACCCATCTCAGTCTCACTAGCGATCGCGACAACACCGTTATCAGCGGCTTGCTGGCTAAATGCCAATCCACGCTCTTTGTCTGTTAGCTGCGTCGTTTGACGGTTAATCTCACCCAGTGATTGGAAGCTTACCGACTGCTTACTGATATCAGCTGGCGTCTTGATACCAGCAGCCAATGCTTTAGCATCTTTTAAAGCTAATGCTGTCGCTTTCTGCTGACGGAGTATTTGAGTGATTCTTGGAGTTGCATTTGCCAAAGCAAGCGTCTTAGTAGGACGATAATTGCTTGGCTGTAACCATACGGTACCGTTGCCAACTTCTACGCCTGCCGTTACCGCTTGATCTTGAATAGTAAACTCATCAAATGCCTGTTTAACCACTACTGGTTGCGGCAGTGCTGATTTGTTGTTCACTTTACGATAATCTTTGATACGCTTGAGGCTGACGTTTTCTTGCTGTGCGATATCTTCGATACTGAAGCCATCTGCCGCCAAATCATTGATTGACGTTACTTTATCAGCATAGATTTCCTGACGTTTATACTCTTTTGCTTTCGCAGTCAGCTCATCACGCATACTGTCTAGGCTTGGAATTTTTTTGCCATTGTCTTCAGTAACCGTAAATATCTGATAACCAAAGCTAGTCTTGATAGGCGCAGTCACATCACCAACGCTCAACCCTTCTAGTGCCTCTTGTACAGTATCTGCATCACTGCCAAACACTGACGGATTAAAGCGTCCGATATCACCACCTGTTTCACCTGATGGATCGTCCGACTCTGCTTTAGCAAGCGCAGCAAACGCTTCACCTTTATTCAGACGTGCTTTGACCTTATCGGCTCGTGTCTTAGCATCTTTACCAGTAAACAGTATCTGACTGACTTTACGCTCATCAGTAGCCGAAATGCTCTGCTTATATGCTTCATACTGCTGCTGCAACTCTTCTGCCGTTACCTCATCAACCTTAATAGTTTGCGGGCTAAGCTGAATATAAGCCAAGTCAACCATCGCTGCACTTTTCAATGTGTCTTTGTTAGCATCATAATATGATTGAATGTCTGCTTTACTAAGCTTAACTTTGTCAGCATAGTCTTGCCAATTAAAGCGGTGTACCCAAACGTTGCGCGACTCAAGTTGCAAGTCAATCAATTGACTGACCGCTTGCATAGGATAAACGGCCGTACCAACGATACTGGCATTTAGTTGATCCAAGCTTAACTGATTGCGAAATTCTGCAAATAGCTGGTTTTTGGTCATGCCGCGCTGACGCAAGAAGTTTGAGAACTGATCGTTTGAAAAGTTACCCTCTGCATCTTGGAATATTTCTTCTTGACGCAGCAGACGATTGATCGTGTCGTCAGACACTGTCATACCAAGCTTACCTGCTTGCTGCTCTAACAACGTACGGTCGATTAGACCTTTTAATACTTGCTCATGAAGCACATCTTCATTCAACAAGCTAGCATCTTCGACTTGCTCTAGCACTTCAGAACGACGGCTATTGACAGCAGTTTGATACTCGGACAGTCCTACGCTTGCCTCACCTACCTGCGCAATCTGGTTGGGATCGACGTTGCCGCCAAAATAGCTTTCGACACCCAAGAGAGCGAGCGGCGATAGGCATAAAATCAATAAAATGCGACCTGGCCAGCTTTTTAAGAAATCGCGCAATTTATCCATAGTTATCTCTGCTTTATTAACCTATATTGATGAAAAACCATTGTAATACTGTTAGGAGCTGTTAAGTGCAACCTGTCAATATCAGTGCTATCTAAGCTCGCAATGGTAAGAGTAAGAGCGTATGCATTTTATAGTAAAAAACGAAATTTACTAAAGAAATCTGACTTAAATGACACACCTATCGCGCGCCCTATGATACGTGATTTTTCATGCAGACTCAAAATATTCACAACGCATGATACAAACTATAGCGATAAAAAAAGCACCTAAATATTAGGTGCTCTCTTCGATGGCTAGCTCATTACTTCAGCTATAGACCATCGACTATCATTTTATGCTTAAAAAATCGGCTTAGTTCAAGCGCTCTTTTAAGTTTTTACCAGCTTTGAAGCTTGGTACTTTGCTTGCTGGAATGCTTAGCTCTTCGCCAGTCTTAGGGTTGCGACCAGTGCGTGCTTTGCGATCTTTTACACTGAAAGTACCAAAGCCAACTAATGAGATGCTATCGCCAGCTTCTAGTGCTTCGCCAACACTTTCCATAACAGCGTTTAGTGCATCACCAGCTTGGGTTTTATTTAGACCACTTTTGTCTGCGATGCTATCAATTAATTCTGACTTATTCATAAAATTTCCTTCAAGTTTAAGGGGGTAATAAATGCTCACGCCAAGTATTGTAACGCTCTCATGGTGCTTACGCAATAAAAACTACCTAACTGGCGCATTAACAGGTTCTTCTTTGTTATCGTCTTTATATCAAGGCAGCATAAGGAGCGCAAGCGATTTTACATATTTTTGTGCTCTACACTACGTATTTGACACCTAATGTTACGCAAAGCGTTAGGAGTTTATATATAAGTGGCTCTGCATAACTGAGACGATTGGCTTTCCTATTTTCTACGCTTTGACAGATTTGTCAATTGCTGTCTGTGCATTGATATACATTAAGTTTGTATATTACTGGTCATAAATAATAGTGTCTTTATTGACTGCTAAATTGTAATGTAATAGTTTAGCCACTACAGAAACTAGCGTTACTTTTTATTATAAAGACGTTACTATAAGCAAAATATCACTGCAAGTCTTGGGAAAATACAGACTTCTGTTTGCTCAATATCTAAAACTTGCTAAATAAAAAACGGATTACTTACATGAAGCGCTCTACGTTGTCTCACTCTTTTCTTAATATCATTTTAGTATTTATCGAGTCGGCGCTGACATTATTGTTACGTTTGGATCCTGAATTGCGTAAGGCCGCTTATCCGCTTGCCAAGCAAGGCACTGTAGTAGCACTTCGCCTGTACTTACCGCATGTAGAAGTATTTGCCACCTTTAGTACCAAAGGCGTGTTACTAGATGCCCAGCTGCCGATTGGTCGTAGTGAGCCCGACGTGGTTATCAATGCCTATAGCATTCAAGTTATCAACGCCATCACGACTCATGATAGCGAAACCACTGAAAAGCTACAGATGCGCGGTGAGTCGATTCAAGTACAACTGGTCAAACAATTTATTATGCAACTTGGGCTTGGTAGCTTGATCCAAGGTCTGATCAAAAAGATAAAGGGTGGCAAGACTAAAACCAAACCTACAGAAGCTGATTTGGAAGAAAAAAAGAACAACTACAAACTGCGTATTAAAGAGCAGCAAACACAGATTAATACCTTGACCATTAAAAACCGTGAACTTGAAACAACCGTGAGAGAGCTTCAGAGCAAGCAAAAAACGTTGATGATTGTCACTGTTGTTGCGCTTGTCATTATGATCGGTTCAATCGTCGCACTATCGATGAATTAGTTTTGGTTCGCTGAATTACTTATAAATAAGCGTTCAATGTCTTCTATAGATATTGAACGCTTATTTTTTACTTCATTAAATATATTTGTAGCAGACGAATTAAGCTACTTATGTCTCACTCATATATCTCTTCTAAACATCATTGTTTTTATCAATTACAGCAATAAGCTTGATTAACCATTGAACCACACTTTAATCTTGACTAAATTACTCGGGATTAAGTATAATTACCTTAATCGTTGCACACATCGGGTTAATCATCTGTTGTTCAATAACGATAAGACAAAACTTAGCTGACGTATGATTGGTTGCTCTTTTTATCTTATGAGTACTTATTAAAACTTTTAGCTAAGATCGTTGTTAAACATAAATGACATTAAGTTTGGAGATAACACATGCGTTTGACTACTCGGGGCAGATACGCTGTTACCGCATTATTAGATTTGGCATTACAGACCAGCCAACAAGACAGTGCTGTATCATTATCCGATATCGCCAAACGACAATCGATTTCAATATCGTATCTTGAACAGTTATTTTCTAAACTTCGTAAACGCGGCCTTGTCACGAGTATTCGCGGTGCTGCAGGTGGTTACCACCTAGCTAAACCATTGAATGAGATAGATGTGATGAGCATCATATCTGCGGTTGATGAGTCAGTAAACGCGATGCAGTGTGAAGGACGCGGTGACTGTCAAGGTGGTACAATGTGCCTAACTCACGATCTGTGGTGTGCACTGTCGAATCATATCGAACAGTACTTGAAAAATATAACATTAGCGCAATTATTAGATATGGAAAACGTGCAGTCAGTCTCAGAGCGTCAGCACATCTCTACAAAAGATATTTCCATAAAAGACATTAATACTATTACTCTATCGAACAGCGAGGCAAACCCAGCATGAGCCAACATAACAACCTTATATACTTAGATTATGCCGCCACTACCCCAGTTGCTAAATCAGTAGCTGCTAAAATGAGCGAGTATTTGACTGTAGATGGTGTCTTTGGTAACCCAGCTTCACGTTCACATGGTTACGGCTGGCAAGCGGAAGAAGCAGTAGAAACTGCTCGCGGTCAAGTTGCTGAAGTTATCAACGCTGATCCACGCGAAATCGTCTTTACTTCTGGTGCGACTGAGTCTGATAACCTAGCTATTAAGGGTGCAGCACATTTTTATCAGTCTCGTGGCAAACATATCATTACCAGTAAAATTGAGCACAAAGCTGTATTAGATACTTGCCGTGAGCTCGAGCAAGAAGGTTTTGAGATTACGTATCTTGAGCCACAGCCAAGCACAGGTCTTATCCTGCCAGAGCAAGTAAAAGCAGCACTACGTGATGATACGATTTTAGTATCACTTATGATGGTGAACAATGAGCTTGGTACTATTACTGATGTTGCAGCGATTGGTGAAATCACTCGCGAAGCTGGCGTAGTTTTCCATGTTGATGGCGCACAGTCTGTTGGTAAAGTAAAAATCAATCTTGAAGAAATGAAAATTGATTTGATGAGCTTTTCAGGTCATAAAGCATACGGCCCTAAAGGTATCGGCGCATTGTTTGTTCGTCGTAAGCCACGTATTCGCTTGAAAGCTGAGCAACATGGCGGTGGTCATGAGCGCGGTATGCGTTCAGGTACACTACCAACGCATCAGATCGTTGGTCTAGGCGCAGCATTTGCTTTAGCTAATGAAAGCTATGAAGCCGATCATGCACATGCAGCCAAACTACGTCAAAAGCTTTGGGATGGCCTACAAGATATCGAAGAGATTTACTTAAACGGTGATCTTGAGAATAGCGTACCAAACATTGTAAACATTAGCTTTAACTTCGTTGAAGGCGAGTCATTGATGATGTCACTTAAGGACTTAGCTGTATCATCAGGTTCAGCCTGTACGTCAGCGACGCTTGAGCCATCGTATGTACTACGTGCTATTGGTCGCCCAGATGAATTGGCACATAGCTCAATCCGCTTCAGCTTCGGCCGTTATACCACTGACGAAGACATCGATACTGTTATCAAACAGATGCATGAAGCTGTTGATAAACTACGTGCCCTATCACCACTTTGGGATATGTATCAAGAAGGTGTTGATCTAAACTCAGTTGAGTGGGCTGAGCATTAATTTTTAATATAGCTTTTTAGTATAGCTAGCAATATATATTTATTAAACAATTGATCAGACAATTAAATTAAGCGTTTGACCCCAATTATCGATGAGTAGTTAGACACTTAAAGTTGATAAACAACTACTCATCATCTAACTAGGAGAAAACCCCATGGCCTATAGTGACCAAGTTATTGATCATTACGAAAACCCACGCAACGTTGGTAATCTTGATAAAAACGCCAAAAACGTTGGTACCGGTATGGTCGGTGCCCCAGCATGTGGCGATGTAATGCGTCTACAAATCCAAGTCGACGATAATGGTATTATCGAAGATGCACGTTTCAAGACTTATGGCTGCGGTTCAGCGATTGCTTCAAGCTCGCTTGTTACTGAGTGGCTAAAAGGCAAAAGCTTGGATCAAGCTGGCGAAATCAAAAACAATGATATCGCTCAAGAGCTAGCATTACCACCAGTAAAAGTGCATTGCTCTGTACTTGCAGAAGACGCTATTAAAGCCGCTATTAGCGACTATAAAGGTAAGCATGGCGTAGCCGCTCCAGCAGAAGAAGCTGCGATCTAAGCTAGGCTAAACCTGCTAGCGTATGCGCTACGTTGTACTAGCAACGCTAAAGTAGCAATGTGTAATCGCTACTGACGCTAAAGAGGTGACAATGACACTTATGTAATTGTCACCTTTTGTTTTCTAATAGTCGTAAGCCTACACTTTTGGCAATCTTGTAATTCTGGTTGTCAGTTTATCTAGATTTTTTTATTGATATTTATGATTAATAGTCAATGGGAGTTGGCATGATTGAAATGACAGAACGCGCCGCTCAGCATGTTCGAGACTTTTTGGACAATCGCGGCAAAGGCGAAGGCATTCGAGTTGGTATCCGTACAGCGGGTTGCTCGGGCTTGGCTTACGTTTTAGAGTTTGTAGATACCCCTGATGAAAACGACACGCGTTATGAAAGTCGCGGCGTTAGCATCTTTATTGATCCTAAAAGCCTCGTATATTTAGACGGCTTGTTGATGGATTACGAAAAAGAAGGTTTAAACGAAGGCTTTAAATTTACCAATCCTAACCAAAAAGGTGAATGTGGTTGCGGTGAGTCTTTCACAGTTTAATTGTTCAATGGCTAAAAACTGATAGATTTATGCTTCAGCAAGCTTTCATAAGAGCAGTGCAGTATCTCTGCTATCGCTATGAAAAATGGCTAATTTACTTAGGTAGCCAAGCGATTCAGTATTCTTAGCTAGGTCATGACTTCAAAAATAAATAAAAAAGCAAGGCATCAGATTATGACAGATATTACTTCAGAACCACAGTTTGATAACTTCTTTGCCCTATTTGAGCAGCCTGTACAATTTGAAATCAATCAAAACAGTCTAGAACAACGTTTGCGCTTGCTGCAAAAACGCTATCATCCTGATAATATTGCCAAAAATCAGATCGATATAGTTCAAGCACAATTGCAGTCTGAAAAAGCATCGGCTTTAATCAATCAAGCGTATCAAACGCTAAGCGCTCCTGATAGCCGTGCTGGTTATTTATTAGACATGGCAGATCAAGCACAAAACATAGAGCACTCAATCGCAGATTTAGAATTTTTGGAAGATGCGATGCAGATGCGTATGGATCTAGATGATGCTATCGAAGACAAAGATCTTGTAGCCTTGCAGCAATTACACCCTCAAATTACAGAGCGTCTAACAAATCAATCTGAGCGCTTTAATGATGCTTATCAAAATCAAGATTGGCAAACAGCGATTGATGCGACACAGAAACTGAAATTTTTAGTTAAGCTAAATGCTGATGTGACGACTGGGCTTGATGATGTTGCAAATTCATCACATTCAGATGACGATGACTTATACGTCTAAACATTTGTGGTTATGGCTCTCACTAACAAGCTAAATTCTATATATTTGGTTAAAATAGTGACCGTGATACCGTATAATCTTTGATTCTAAGCGCATCAAACTGTCAGAATCCGTATTCCATAGAATGAGATTACCGACGTTAGACTCTCTTACTGCATATGCTATATTTGCTCCATTTCACTTATTCATTTTATCTCTGAGTTATTCTTATGTCTTTAATGCAAATTGCTGAACCCAATCAAAGCGCTCAACCTCACCAACATAAATTTGGCTTGGGCATCGACCTCGGTACTACACGCTCGTTGATTGCTGTGGTGCGTTCAGGTAAGGCACAAGTCTTAGAGGCAGGCGCAGCGACAGATACATTATTACCGTCTGTTGTCTATTATCCAGCTACTGGTATGCCATTGGTTGGCTATGACGCCCTAGCGCATTTAGCGGATGATCCAAAAAATACGATCGTCTCGGCTAAGCGTTTTATGGGTCGTAGTCAAGCTGATATCAAATTCTCTCATCCTTATGAGCTGTCTGGTAATAAAGATGATATGCCAGCTTTTGTAACGGCTCAAGGTGAGGTGTCTCCTGTTGCAGTATCAGCGCGTATCTTAGCCGCTCTTGAGCAACGTGCAGCAAGTGCCTTACCTGCAGATAGCATCGAGGGTGCTGTGATTACAGTTCCCGCTTATTTTGATGAAGCACAGCGTCAAGCAACCAAAGATGCTGCACAAGCAGCGGGTATCAACGTACTTCGCTTGTTGAATGAACCAACGGCCGCTGCGGTCGCTTACGGGCTTGACCAATCATCAGAAGACAGTAAAAAAGAGAGCTATTACTTAATCTATGATTTGGGCGGTGGTACTTTTGACGTTTCTATCTTAAAGCTTACCGACGGTGTCTTTGAAGTGTTGGCAACTGGTGGTAATAGCGCACTAGGCGGCGATGATATCGATCGTCTTATTACCAATTGGATTATTAAACAATTAAATATCGATCCAAAAGACGTAAGCCTGCACGACAAATCAATACTAGCTCAACAAGCAAAAGCTTATAAACAAGCATTGACTGATGCTGAGCAAGTGGACATCAATGTGGTTGTCAATGGTCAGTCTTATCAAGGCGTATTAAGCCGTACAGACGTGCTAACTATCGTAGAGCCTGTTAGCCGCCGTACCCTAAGCGTGTGCGAACAAGTCCTACGCGATGCCAAGCTGTCTACTACAGATCTAGATGAAGTTATTTTAGTGGGCGGCTCGACTCGTATGCCTGCCGTACAGCAAGTCGTGACTGAGTTTTTTGCTAAGCAGCCACTTTGTCGTCTGAATCCAGATGAGGTTGTTGCCTTGGGCGCTGCCCAAACTGCTCATCAATTGGTGAATGGTGATAGTGACAACAATTTATTATTATTGGATGTGACGCCATTATCATTAGGTCTTGAGACCATGGGCGGTTTGGTTGAAGTACTCATCCCACGCAACACGCCTATCCCTGTGAAGAAACGTCAAGTGTTTACCACGTATCAAGACGGTCAAACAGGCATGGTGATACACGTGGTGCAAGGTGAGCGTGAAACGGTAGAAAACTGTCGCTCACTTGGACGTTTTGAGCTGTATGGCATCCCGCCAATGAAAGCTGGGTTTGCTCGTATCGAAGTTACCTTTAGTATCGATGCCAACGGTCAGCTTACTGTCAGTGCACAAGAAACTACGACCAAAACAGAAAGCAAAATTGAGATTGTGCCTTCTTATGGTCTATCAGATGAGCAAAAAGAACAGTTGCTCATTGCAGGGTTCAAACACGCTGAAGAAGACAAAAACGCGCGTTCTTTAATTGAGACCAAAGTAGAAGCGGAACGTGAAGTACTTGCCCTAGAGTCGGCACTTAACGAATTTTCGGCGTTGCTTTCTACTGAAGAACAACAGTCACTAGCAGAGCATATACAAGCGCTACGTAACTCTCTTAGCACTGATGACTTAGCGCTTATTGAAGCACAACAAGCTCAGCTCAAGCCGCATAGTGATGCCTTTGCTGCACGTATTATGAATCAGAGCGTCAAGACCAGCATGGCCGGTACTAGTGCCAAAGACTGGTAATAAATACATCGACATATATCGCTTAACTGATACGTTAAGCTAACTTCTAATATTTTTTAAATTGATTAGCATCGGACAGATAATTTATGCCAAAAGTTACCGTACTACCCCATCACGAAATTTGCCCTGAAGGCGCAGAAGTTGAGCTACAAGCTGGTGAAAACTTATGCAAAGCACTGTTAGAAAAAGGTATTAAAATCGAGCATGCCTGTGAGATGTCAAAAGCTTGTACCACATGTCATGTTGTAGTACGTAAAGGTTTCAACAGTTTGGATGAGATGGATGATATCGAAGCGGATCTACTTGATCGTGCTTGGGGCTTAGAGCCTGACTCACGTTTATCTTGTCAGGTCATGCTTGATGATGAAGACTTGACCATCGAGGTCCCTAAATATACCCTCAATCACGCTAAAGAAAATCATTAAACATTGAAGATACTTTCTAGTTAAGATTAAAAAAGGCCAGCTATATGATAGTTGGCCTTTTTCTATATATAATTTTAATATATTAAGCTTGAAATACTTAACGCTTACTTGCGATTGGCATTCTCACGCTTACTTTCTGCTGCTATGTCCTTTACTACTTTTTCTTCCTCTTGCTCTATGCGTTCCAGCGCAAAATTTAAACGAGCTCTAATATCTTGATAATCATTGTCTTTCATATCTTTAAAATTCAAATGCAAATTGAAACCAGGTAATGTGTGGTCGACCCATTTAGATAAATGACCTGTACTGGCACTAGGGTCAAGTACTTGCCATGCATCGATCTTTTCATCAATACCTTTCAAGCAAAATGCGGCAACGTGTTCGCATTCATAATTATGGCAAATATAATCGTAAGTGCTTTCACTGACCAATATCTGATCTTTGCCCGCACAGGACTCAAGCCTAGAAGCTAGGTTGGCTTCTTTACCAATGATGGTATAGCTTAATCGACTATTACTACCAAAATTACCAACGTGACAGTAGCCAGTGGTGATACCAACACGTATATATAAGCCTTCAAACCCCATCAGCCGCCATTTTTGGCGTAAGGTGCGCATTTCTCGGCGCATATCAATTGCCATCGCCACACAATCTAGTGCATCTTGACGCGAGCCGCGACTATTCGGTTCACCAAAGAAACATACAATGCCATCACCAATGAACTTATCAAGCACTGCACCATGCTTATCAGCGATCGACGTCATGCAATGCATATAAGTATTGAGAATATCTGCCAAATTATCAGAACTTAGACTGTCAGAAAGCTCGGTAAAGCCAACGATATCTGAAAACATAATAGTTATTTTTGCACGTTTATTAGAGACACTAACAGGGCTATCCGATTTGACAATAGGCTCCCAAATCTGTGGTGGCACAAATCGAGTCAGTTTATTGATCACTGATACCATCGTATTTAAACGTCCCCCTGCCTTGCGGGCAGAAGTCTTATAACCAATGTATTCTTGATACATACGTCGAAACTGACATAGGACAACAATCATACTAGCTACCAGCACCGTAGGTGGTAGCCAACTGTCACCGCAGTCCAATTCATCATTACTTAGAATGGTACCCACGTAATAAAAAACAATAGCCGTTATCAGTGCCACTGTAAGCAATTTGAGCTGGTTCTCAGGCCGGCTAAGAATGATACGTATACCAATCAAAACAGCCAAGCTGATTGATATGATCATACAAAACTGTAGGGAGCCAATGACAACCGATAATAGAATAATAACTATATTAGACGTCCAAAAGCTGGTCTGACGTCGGTAGTTATATATCAGGATCAGGAGACTTGGCAATGTAATAATAACCAATAATGCCATTGAGATAGAACGGAAGTCGTAATATATAGCACGCAAAACAACCGTCATTATTAAAACGAAGACTTCTGGATAATCGAAACGACAAACTCCAGCATCTTTCAGCGGCGACCTTGATTTTAGTGTCTCTGAAAAGAACATATAGAAGTTCACTTGAATGTTTCGAGCGATATGAGAGACAAGAATACATTACACTAGCACATTTGCATTATTTGCCCTTATGACAATTTATCATAAGATATATCTAATAATATATTATACTTTCCAAATAAGGTAAAACAAGGTTACTGATGACTAAAAGACGACCTTTTGTCTAGTTTGTTCGCTATTTTACAGTTTTTATCCAAATTTAAATAAAAAGAGAGGCCAGATACATTTAAGTATCTGGCCTCTCTTTTTACATATAAAATTAAGGTTCAAGCTATTCTTATTAAATGCAGGATAGATTGATTATTACATTTGCCAGTCAAACGGCATTTGGTGATGACCACGTAATGCCATCATTAATGTTTGCTGCATTTGCGCCAATACTTCTTTAGTATATGGCACAGCTGGCACACCCCATACTGGGTTTGGCCACTGCATATCATTTTGATAACGGACAATATGATGAAAGTGAAGCTGTGGCACTTGATTACCAAGAGCGGCCACATTCATTTTATCGGCTTGAAAGGTTTTGGCTAACTGGCTCGATAACCAGCTGGACTCTCGTAAGAACTGCGTTTGGTCTGCCTCAGACAGTTCATATAACTCTTTGATACCGGATACACGTGGCACTAATATAAGCCAAGGAAATTGGCAGTCATTGATTAAACGACAAGTGGATAATGGAAAATCCCCCACTAAAAAACTATCAGCAGCAAGTTTATGATGAAGTTGGAACATAATGACGGTTCTCTTGTTGTTTAATGCAAATAAAATACAGAAAGTTAAAAAGTTAGTTTGGCTATTTTATCAGTTATCGGGTTGATAAAATAGCATCATAATTTATTGCCTTAGTATGACTACCTAGCCTACTTGATATCCAGCTATGTACTAAGCAGGCTCTGTCACCATGTGCTCGCTAAAATAGCGCAGCAGCTCTTGTATGACCGTCACACGCTGTTGCGGTGTGGCCAGTTTATCGCTATTTTGATAACGGATACCAGATGCGCCATTCATACGATAATGCTGACCATTTGATTGGATCAATTTAATAATCGCTAACGCATCAACTGGAGTATCTGGCGCAAATTCCAGCGTCATACTACTACTGTTGGCATCGATTTTATTGATTTTAAGTGGCTCTGCTTGTAAACGTAATCCATGAATGGCGAATAGCTGCTTGGTTTGATCTGGCAGTGCTCCAAAGCGGTCTATCATTTCCGTGCGAATATCCGTTAATGCCTCTTTATCATCGGTATTGCTAATACGTTTGTAAAACAATAAGCGCTGATGCACGTCATGTAGATACTCCTCTGGAATGAGGGCTGAGCTATGTAGATTAATCTCACTGGTCAACGACAATGGTGTATTTAAATCAGGCTCCTTGCCAGCTTTAATGGCTTTAGTCGCACGCTCAAGCATATCCATATATAAGCTAAAACCAATCGCCTGCATATTACCACTTTGCTGCTTACCCAATATCTCACCTGCTCCGCGAATCTCTAAATCTTCACTTGCTAGCATAAAACCTGCACCTAACGTATTGGCGCGTTCAATCGCATGCAAACGGCGCTTGGCATCGCCTTTGAGGCCTTTAAGGGAAGGCACTAGTAAGTAACAATACGCTTGATGATGACTACGTCCTACTCGGCCACGCAGCTGATGCAATTGCGCAAGACCAAACTTATCTGCACGCTCAATGATAATCGTATTAGCATTGGGCACATCAATACCTGTCTCGATAATGGTAGAGCAAACCAACACGTTGAACTTTTTATGATAAAACTGCTGCATGATCTGCTCAAGCTGACGCTCTTGCATTTGCCCATGTGCCACCCCTACTCGCGCTTCTGGCACTAGGTCACGAATGGTTTCTGCCATACGCTCAATACTGGCAACATCATTATGTAGCAGATAGACCTGCCCACCACGTAATAGCTCACGCAATATGGCTTCTTTCATCAAGGCTTCTGTTTTTTGCATTACAAAAGTTTTAATGGCAAGACGACGGGCAGGCGGTGTGGCGATAATCGACATATCGCGCATACCTGAGAGCGCCATATTTAGCGTTCTAGGGATCGGAGTCGCCGTCATAGACATGCTATCGACATCTGTCTGAATAGCCTTGATACGCTCTTTATGACGTACTCCAAAGCGATGCTCTTCATCCACAATCATCAGTCCAAGGTTGGCAAATTTCACATCCGGTTGTAGCAGTTTATGAGTACCAATGACGATGTCTACTTTGCCAGCAGCCAAATCAGCCAATACCATTTCTTGATGTTTTTTGCCGCCAAAGCGCGATAAGCTCTCGATACGGACTGGCCAATCGGCAAAACGATCGCGGAAATTGTCTTCATGCTGACCGGCAAGCAATGTAGTAGGCACCAATACGGCAACCTGATAGCCAGCACTAACGGCAATAAACGCTGCTCGCATCGCGACTTCTGTTTTACCAAAACCAACGTCACCGCAAATAAGACGATCCATCGGCTGGTTTTGTCTCATGTCTTCCATGACTGCATGAATGGCATTGGCTTGGTCGGCGGTTTCTTCGAAGGCAAACTGGCTGGCGAATAGCTCATACTGTGATGGGTCTATCTTGAAATGAATGCCAACTTTGGCCTCACGTCTTGCCTGCATATTGAGCAATTCAGCAGCGACGTCATGAATTTGCTCTAACGCCTTTTGCTTGGCTCGATCCCATTTACCACTACCAATCTTATGTAACGGGGCTAAGGCTGGATCGCCGCCGCTATAACGACTAATCATTTGTAGATTGGCAACTGGCACGTAGATACTAGCGTCATCAGAATATTTTAAATGGATAAACTCTTGCTCACCATCGCCCACATCTAAGGTAATCAAGCCATTATAACGACCGATACCATGCTCGATATGCACTACTGGACTGCCATCTGTTATTTCAGTGACGCTCTTGACTAAGAATTCTTCTGATACCCCACTTTGGCGACGACGGCGCGTCTGTAAGACTTGACGACCGAACAGCTGTGTCTCGCTAATCAACACCAAGCGTTCAGGCACATAGACACCGCGCTCAATTGGCGCTACGGTCAGACCGACATGCGGTAGATGACTGTTATTAATAGCGCTGGTTTTATCTGCAGCTAGAAATGCTTCAAAGCTATCGTACGCCTTGATATCAATCTTGCCTTTGAACAGTTCGATTAGAATCTCACGACGGCCTGCGGTTTCTGCAACGATTAGTACAGGTGTTGTAGTCTTCGATTGCGTATCCAAGAAGTCGAGCAATTCTGATAATGGTTCAGACTTTTGATGATTGACTGCTAATTGGGGAGGCTCTTGAGCACTTAATGTCACCAGTCCTTGTTGTTTAGTGACACTCGATGGCAATGGTATTTGTGAGGCATCTGTACTTTCTGGTGCTTCCACATCATTCATCGTAGCCAGTTCATCACGAGCACTTAATATTACTTTTGGATACTGGTTTAACTGCTCGTTAAGCGCGTTAGATAATAGATACAGCATTGCTGGCTCTACGATAGGCTTGTCAATATCATGTCGACGCTCTTCGTAGCGGCGCTGGATTTGTGACCAGTAATCAGCTTGTTTTTCATTGATTAATTCATCGGTGATAAATAATGCATCGCTTGGTAAATAGGAAAATAAGCTACTCTCTGCCTCCCAATCTTTTAAGTTAAAAAATAGCGGCTGATAATACTCTAATCCACTACTTGCAATTCCTGCCATTACGTCTTTGTGCAGCTCAGACTTGCGGCTACTGGTATTAGGGAACATTGCAGCAAAATTCGTGCGGAACGTCTCACGCCCTTCATCGAGCGGGAATTCTTTTGCGGGCAAGATTTGAAATTGGTCAATAGGTTTAGAGATATCTGGCATTTTGTGCAGTAGTGACAATGACTCTTTTGCCATACTGGTATCATTGCCTGTTAACATCGCCTTCAAATCATCGGCAGTCAATGTACGCTGCGTTTGAGGATGAAAAAAGCGAATCGTTTCGATTTCATCATCGAACAAGTCTAAACGTAGCGGAAAAGGCTGACCCATGGCAAAAATATCAATAATACTACCACGTACTGCAAACTCACCTGGTTCAAAGACATTTTCAACCGCTCGATAACCAGCCTTTGCCAGTAGCCCTCGCTGGGTATTGATATCAAAACGATCGCCGACACTCAAATCAAAATGCTGTCCAATCAACCAGCTTGGCGGTGCGACGCGATGCATGAGGGCTTGTATCGAAATAAGTAGCACGCCCGTTTTTGGCATATCCGTCAACAGATTGATACGTTCACTGACGATGTCTTGATGCGGAGATAGCTCATCATAAGTCAGTGTCTCCCAATCAGGGAACACATAAGCATCGACTCCGCAAAATGCTAGCTCAGTCTCTATCTGATTAAGTTGGTTTTGGTCACGTGCCACCACGACTTTTAGGCGCTCGGCAACATTCCACATAGGTGTTTGCACCAAGCTTGCCAACCATAAACTGCTGACCGCACCATGGACAGGCGCTAGCCAACGCCGCTCGGCATTTTGGATAGGAAACAACTGCTGGTTAATAGGGTCAAACGCGTCAGTCAAAGCAGTAATAGGCATAAAGAATAGGATCAAAGTTAAGGAGTCAGAAAGCTATTATACGAATATTTGAGCAATTACCAAAACTTATGCCGTAACGGTTTGTCACTTAAGAGTTTACTCATTAATGATTGAGTGTTGACAATGACTATTGCGCTTTAACTGTCATTACATAACAAAAAACCCCAACTTATCAGCTGAGGTTTTCATTTTTGCTAATCAAGCCAAGCCTAAAACTTCAGCTGATAAGTGGTTTATCGCTAGCGATGATGCCATTGTTATCAGCATAAATGAACATACCCGAATTCAACGTCAGATCACCAAAACTAATTTCGATATCCGTTTGACCTTCATCACGGCGAGTTGATTTGCGCGGGATACAGCCAAGCGCCATCACCCCAAGATCCATCTCTGCCATGTCATCAACATCGCGGACACAGCCATATACAATAACTCCAGACCAACCGTTGTCGATAGCCGATTGTGCAATCATATCGCCTAGTAATGCACAGCGCATAGAGCCGCCGCCATCAACGACCAACACTTTGCCACTGCCTTCTTTATCTTTGCCATCGCTATTCAATAGTGACTTAACACGACTATTGTCTTCAAAGCACTTAACCGTCACGATTTCACCGCAGAATTTGTCTTTTGCACCAAACTGACGGAATGACTTGCCTTCGATATTTGGCAAGCATACTTGAGACTCAGGATTGGCATCCAATAGATCACAAGTGACAAAATTCCCTCTATCCATTTGTATCGATTCTGACATTGCTTCTGCTCCTTGTTTTAGTGATTCAACTGACTGGTGTTTCAATACTGATTGATGCTTTGATAATAGTTAATAGTTATTGTGTTTTTTACTCTTATATTTTTGTTCTAATGCAATCTTGTCCCAATGCAATTAATAATCGATATCTGTAACTTTCCAGTTTTAAGACTGAATCTGTCACTAGAAAAACTGTCTTTTTATTTTTTAACACGGGTCATCGCTAGCATCTGCTTATTTTCGATAATGTCGATATGCTTAATTTGAGGTTCAGTACGATATTTACTACGATGGTAGATATCATGAGCACTCATCGCCATGGCACTGGCAACGCGTTTAGCAGAAATAGGATGTAACGATAGCGACTCTGACACGAGCGGCGAGATAAGTTTAAATGCTTTTTGACCAATACTCTCAAGTGGACGACCTTTATGCTTACCAAGCAATAATGACGGACGAAAGACGACCAATTGACCAAACTCCAATGCCATAACAGCCTGCTCTGTCTCAGCCTTGACTCGATTGTACAAAAAACGACTATCAATATCCGCATTCATTGAGGAGAGTAAAAAGAAATTCTCTACCCCCTTATCACGACACAGCTTGGCAAAGTTTACGTTATAGTCTCGATCTACCTTGCGAAAAGCCTCATCACTACCAGCCTGCTTTTTTGTCGTACCCAAACAACTAAAAGCATCCGTGGTTCGATCGGCACCGACACTTGCAAACACTTCAGAGAGATTATCAAAATCATTGATTTGATAAAAACGCATGCTGGCATTAATGTAGCGTGGCGGACGACGAGCAATCACAATCAATGTGTCATAAAGCTCACTCAGTTGCTTTACCAAATGCTGCCCTACTAACCCCGTTGCGCCAATCACAATTGCTTTTCGCTGCATACCCTATCCACTTATATAACATTAGATGAACTATATTGATGAGAAAATACCTATATCAAGGCCTATCGTTAGAATATCATACCTAAATTCCTCAATAACTGACGCTATTATATAGGATATATTGTAAGAGATTTTATCAACCCTCTACGTCTATCAGCGCTTACTATTGATTTAGTTACTAGAATGACCCAAATTCGATGATATTACGTAACTTCTTTGAGCATTAATCATCAAATATATTGTCCTTAGTTCAATAATTTGCTAAGATAATCGGCTTTACACGTCAACGCTGTTTAATTATTCCAAACAGCTCTGACGCTTACGATGCTCTACTCATATTAGATACTTTAATATCAGACATCGACATCATATTTGACGAGACGGCTGCTCGTCACCGATGATTGTTAAACCCATTATTGCAATCAACATTCATATTTTTATCTATCTTTATCAAGGAGATACGCGTGGCTAATACTGCACAAGCTCGTAAACGCGCCCGTCAAAACACCAAACGTCGTCAGAACTCTGCGTCACAACGCTCTATGGTTCGTACTTACTTAAAACGTGTTGATGCGGCTATCGCAGCTAAAGATTATGACGCGGCTACCGAAGCTTACAAAAAAGCGGTACCAGTTCTTGATCGTATGGCTGACAAAGGTATTATTCATAAGAATAAAGCTGCTCGTCGTAAGAGCCGCCTAAACAAAACAATCAAAGGCCTACAAGCTTAAGATTTGTATTGATTAGACCGCATTTCGCTTTTATAGCGTAATGACTAAAACCTTGTCACTGGTTCTAATACCGTGGCAAGGTTTTTTTATGTCTACTAGAATATATTAAATGAATTGCTTCCCTATCAACTCATTTCAATTTTCGATTAAGAACAAAACATCAATTCCACTGCACTTCTGGTGGCAATAGCAACTTGCTAGGATGGTAACCAGCTGCACGATAACTGTCTAACAATGAACTAATCGGCCGAGTATATACTTGACCCCGCCAAATGAAATGCGCGCTCGCTTGATCAAAGGGTTTATCATCGAACCATAAGAACACGCCTTCCATCATCTTTGGCCAATCATTCCAATCAATCTCTACCACATCGAACATAACCGCTAAGAATGCAGATAGCAACGTATCATGACTCACAGCGAGCATCAGATGGCCATGCTGCGGCTGATTCTGGTAAAAAAGCGACAGAATATCCAAACCGCCCTGATAGGTGTTTTTAGTCCCTTCCAAATTGCCTTGCAAAAAGCGATTGATAAAGTTCAGGACGCCAATTTCTTTAAATACTGGATTGGCTATTTCAGGTTCAGTGACAAGGCTACCAGGCTCAACTAACAATGATTGATGCGTAATGTCACGCCGTAGTCCTGCCCCCTCTTGCATCAGCTGCGCGGTATCGATACAACGTCCAATGGGGCTAGAAATACTATCGACGTCGAGCGAATATGGTAGATGACCTGATAACCAACGACCCCAAGACTTTGCCAGTATACGGCCTTTAGGAGTCAACGGTAACTGATAGCTGGCAAAACCATTACCATCAGAGCGCTCTCGTAAAGAGTGCCTAGTAAATAGAATCAGTCGCTTATTTTCAGGCAATAAGCTGACGGAGGAGATCATGCTATCTGGTAGGTGCGAAGGTGCAGGCGCGCTTGGGGTGTGACTCGCAAGCTTGTCAGCAGATATTTTTGACAGGGTGTTATTCAAATATTTACTCATGACAGCAAGCCTAGCAGATTTCTTATCAGGAATGAACCACAGACAAATCTAGTTGCAATATATCTTATAAATACTATGTACTCTTTCGAAAAATGCGTTATTCAAAAGAGTCTATACCTAGAATAAATGGAGATTTGCCAAATATTTACACACGGTCCTAGCCAATATCAATGACTTTGTCCCATGCAAACTCTAATGCCGTACTGCTAACCTCGTTTGGATAGGCTCGTGGATTGACAATCACTCGCGTATTACCAATTTTATAATCAAATGCTTCATGAGTATGTCCATGTACCCATAGCATCGGTGCCCAATCCTCGTGCATCCATCCTGACAAGTCACTGACGAAAGCCGCATTACTCGGTAGATTGGCATATTTTTCAGACACCGATAATGCACTGACACTATGATGACTCATGACTACTGTTTTTTTACCTAGTTCATGAGATTCGATCAAAGCTTGCTGTAGCCACTGACGATGCTCCGCATGAATCTGCATAGATACTTCAGGCGAAAACAGTTCGTTGCCTGCATAGATTTGCTTATAGTCACGCATAAAATGCCTAGCAGCAGCCATGGTGTCTTCGTTAGCATGATACTGATAATCTGTCCAAAGCGTACAACCTAAAAGGCGTATATCACCGATATCGATATGCTGACATTGTAAGACGCGAACGCCTTTTTTAGACACAGTATCATAGTTATCCCAAGTTGCCAGTTTATGGTCAAAGCTCAATACGTCTTCATCAAAGTATTCATGATTACCAGCGATAGTAATCAGAGGAACTTCTAAGCGCGCCGCTTGTTCTTGCAACCACGGCATACCTTTATCGCTATTAGCAGTATCTCCTGCTACCAGTACTAAATCTGCATCGGTTTTAGGAATATGTCCAACGGGGTGCGACTGACGTTCATAACTATCAATATGCAAGTCACTTAATATCTGTAATTTCATATTATCCAACATCACTTAGTGGCGTTATTATTAAAAATCTAATTATCGATAAATACTCATAGCAGTACTACTAATATTTAGCTAAATCAGCGTTTTTAATATAGTTATTATATTTTAGAACGGTTGTAAGAATAAATTTAATAGTGTAGCAGCTTTTTCTTTGCCCTCAAAAAGTAAAAAAACAGCCATTTAGGCTGTCTCTTTTTCTTAACGTCTATTCAAACTTAAATACTTTGAAGTATTGTCTGTAGTTTAGCAGCAGGATCTAAAGCTTGAGTGATCGAACGGCCAATGACTAAATAATCAGAACCGTCTATTAGCGCCTGACTTGGTGTACAGATACGTTTTTGATCATCTGCATTGTCTTCAGCTAAGCGAATACCAGGCGTCACCAGTTTAAAATCCTGACCACATAATGCTTTAAGTGCCTTTGCTTCTTGAGCCGAGCACACCACCCCATCAAGTCCAGCTTGCTTAGTCAGTTGTGCTAGTCGGCTCACTTGGGTATCTAAGCTATCAGTGATTCCTGTTTGCATCAACGCTTCATTATCCATAGAAGTCAGTACGGTGACTGCGATAAGTAAGGTATCAAGATCTCTATCTAGCAAGCGCTGTTTTGCCAACGACATGGCCTCTAGACCTGCGCTAGCATGGACATTCACCATCCATACACCAAGTTCAGCGGCAGCCAATACTGCTTGAGCAGTGGTATTCGGAATATCATGAAATTTCAAGTCTAAGAACACTTCAAAATCACGTTGATGCAGTGCCTTAATGATATCAGGACCACAACGCGTAAACAGCTCTTTACCGACTTTCAATCGACATTGGGATGGATCTAACTGGTCAGCTAACGCTAGAGACGCCTCTACCGTCATATTGTCTAGAGCGACGACAACTGGAGAGTTGATTACATTATTCATGGTTTTACCATATATTTTGAGTTATCAAAGTATTGTATTTGAGGTCAGTACTGCGATTTTTGAGCTATCACCTAGCAGATCACCTAACGAATTAATCTCGTCTACGCTTAGACAGAGTGGAGCCTTCAGTTAGGCTAGTTGCGTCAGTATTCTGTACATTGGTAGCAGAAGCACCATAAACAGCTTCATCTACTGTTGGCGCGCTTGCTTGACGATCGATAACTGTATTGGCCTGAGTCAATTGCTCTTGTAAGTTTGCGTTTGCTTTTTGCAGACGTGAAATTTCCCACTTATTTTGCAGCACACGAAAGATAAGCAATGCCAGTAAAATACCAATAACAATACCTAGCATCAAACACAAAATAAGTAGCAACCCTAGATTCATCGTAGGTGCTTGTGAAAACAGTAGGTTGACTCCGACCTCAGTATTATTTGCCAATACCAAACCAAGTGAATAGGCAAAGCTCAAGAATAGCAATACAAATAGTAAAAAGCGCATGAGACAGTTACCTCAGTTTGGAATGATAAATTTTGACGGTTAGATAGCCAGTGCTGGTTTAATTAACTGTTTGCTACCGTATCGTTTACTGCTTCGCGTAGAGCCTTGCCTGGCTTAAAATGTGGAATCGCTTTAGCCGGTACAGGTACGCTTTCACCTGTCTTAGGATTACGTCCCATACGGGCACGGCGATGATGTAGACAAAAACTACCGAATCCGCGAACTTCGACTCGGCCATCATTGGCTAAAGTATGGGTCATCAAGTTTAAGATTTCACGCACTGCGTCATCAACCACGGTGTCTGCCATGTTGTCACAGTTTGCACTCAAATTACTAATAAATTCGGATTTGTTAATCGCTTGCTGCATTATTACGCTTGCCTTGTTGATTGATGGATAAGCTGATGATAAGTCAACGCTCTATAGTACGTAATTGCGTTTGTATAATTAAACTATATATACTGAATCTTTGAAAATTAACATTCAGAATCACATTATGACTATAAAAAGCTTATAACTATCATCTCGTTACTCAATGGTGCAAATGATAGCGGATATTAGCGTAAATGGGAATAAGAGTTTGCCCATTTGGCTAAAAACCTCTCTTACTAACTGTATTAATAAAATCTAATCATAAAAAAAAGCGACCGAAGTCGCTTTTTTTATATTACTTTTATGTCAATAGTTTGCAGCTTACTGCATTTGCTCTTTGATCAAATCACCAATAGTTTTTGGCTGTGCATCAGAACCTGGAGCAGCAGTAGTGTTCGTGCTACCAAGATCTTTAATCGCTTGACGCTCTTCAGCTTCGTCTTTCGCTTTGATAGACAAGTTGATGTTGCGTGTTTTACGATCAACACTGATGATTTTCGCTTCAACGTCATCACCAACAGTCAGATGCTTAGTTGCATCTTCAACGCGGTCACGTTGGATTTCAGAAGCACGTAGATAAGCTTCAACTTCGTCAGCAAGTTCGATAGTAGCGCCTTTAGCGTCTACTTCTTTTACTTTACCATTAACGATAGCACCACGGTCATTGTTGACTAGGTATTCGTTGAATGGATCAGAGCTTAACTGCTTAACGCCTAGGCTGATACGGTTAGCTTCTGCATCTACAGACAATACCATTGCTTCAACGGTGTCACCTTTGTTATAGTTACGGATAGCATCTTCGCCAGTTTCGTTCCAAGAGATATCAGATAGATGAACAAGACCATCAATACCACCGTCTAGACCGATAAAGATACCGAAGTCAGTGATTGATTTGATCGTACCAGTAATTTTATCACCGCGCTCATGTTTCTTATCAAACTCATCCCATGGGTTAGCTAGAGTTTGTTTGATACCTAGGCTGATACGACGACGTTCTTCATCGATATCAAGAATCATTACTTCAACTTCATCGCCCACTTGAACCACTTTAGATGGGTGGATGTTTTTGTTGGTATGATCCATTTCTGATACGTGTACTAGACCTTCGATACCTTCAGAAATCTCAGCGAAACAACCATAGTCAGTCAAGTTGGTTACGCGAGCTTTTACAACACTACCTACTGGGTAAGTGCCGCCAACGTTATCCCAAGGATCAGTACCAAGTTGTTTTAGACCTAGGCTAACGCGGTTGCGTTCACGGTCAAACTTCAGTACTTTAACTTTTAGGTCTTGGCCAACTTCAACAACTTCAGATGGATGCTTGATACGGCGCCATGCCATGTCAGTGATGTGCAATAGACCATCGATACCACCTAGATCAACGAACGCGCCGTAATCAGTAAGGTTCTTAACGATACCTTCGATCTCGATGCCTTCTTCAAGCTTGTTCAATAGCTCTTCGCGCTCAGCTGAGTTTTCAGCTTCCATAACTGCACGACGGCTAACAACAACGTTGTTGCGCTTCTGGTCAAGTTTGATGACTTTGAATTCTAGCTCTTTGCCTTCAAGATGCGTTGTATCACGGATAGGACGTACATCTACCAATGAACCTGGTAAGAACGCGCGTACTGAACCGATATCTACAGTGAAACCGCCTTTAACTTTGCTTGAGATAATACCTTTAACGATTTCATCGTTATCAGCGATTTTTTCAAGGAAGTTCCAAGTTTCAACACGTTTAGCTTTCTCACGTGACAGCAAGGTTTGACCCATGCCGTTATCAACCGCTTCAACTACGACATCAACGCTATCGCCAACTTCAACTTCAAGTTCGCCTTCTTCGCTTAAAAACTCTTCACGAGCGACGATACCTTCAGATTTAAGACCAGTATCTACTGTGATCCAATCGCTATCGATGGCCACAACAGCACCTGTAATAACCGAGCCACGCTCGATATCTAGGCCCTGCTCTTCAATGCTCGCTTCAAATAGTTCAGCAAATGATTCCATTATGTCTACCTTTGTATAGCCGTATCCTGTCCAGCACAGTACGGATCAAATTTATGATTGTATAGAACGAAATACTGGTTTTATATCCCATGCAATCATATAAAAAAACGTTTGTTGATAGCGAGCTCATCGTAATTAAAACTGACTAACAACAACTGTCTTATATCGACTGCAATATCTTAAATAAACTAGGTTTTTCTTACTGCTTCAATAAAATTTAACTTAACCGTATTATTTTATACTAAAACAATGATTAATAGGAAACTTTTTGGTACTTAATATGTTGTTTTTACTAGCTATTAAATAACTAACTGGTGAAAAACACACCTTTATCTTGGCAATGCTTTTTGACCTGCTCATATACTGCATCGGCATTCAGTGCTGAACTATCAAGTAATAGGGCATCTGCCGCAGGCTTTGATGGCGCTGTACTGCGATTTTCATCACGGTCATCACGCTCTTTTATCGTCGCTAAAATTGCCTCAAAATCTGCTGTTTGACCAGCGTTCAATAACTGAGTCACACGGCGCTCCGCACGTGCCTCAGCACTGGCCGTCAAAAACACCTTAACATCAGCATCTGGGAAAACAACCGTACCCATATCGCGACCATCAGCAACTAAACCAGAACGAGTGGCCATATCTTGTTGTAGCTTGAGCAATGCTTGGCGAACCTGTGGAAAGACAGCTATCTGTGATGCATAGCCTCCAACCGTTTCATTGCGTACTTGCTCACCTACTGCTTGTCCATTAACAATGATATCTACACGCCCTGAGTCATTGTTCGGTACAAACGCTATCTCCAAGCTTTCAGTCAATGCTAATAAAGCATCTTCGTCAATTGGTTGGCTAGCATCTGCGCTGATTAGACCCGCCTCAAAGGCTTTTAGTCCAACAATTCTATAAAGCGCACCAGAGTCTAACAACTGATAGCCTAACACTTGTGCCAGACGCCATGTAACAGTGCCTTTACCAGCGCCACTAGGACCATCGATACAAATAACAGGATAGCGTACTGATGAGGTGTGGCTATTCTCTGTATTGAGTAAAACATTATCAGGTGTAGAACTAGTCATAATACTTACTCAATAATATGCGTTACTTATATCGCTTATCGTATGTCATTAATAAAACGATATTTATTTGTATGTTAAGTCTTTAATAGCCTATTAAGATGGGTGCTATCAAATAGGGCAATATTATAGCAAAAAATCATCGTGACCACTAGCACCAAGACTGATATCTTGTTTATTAGTATTTTGAGTTTACATAGTGGCCTTATTCTTTTTTGCCGCTTGCCTACGCTCACGAAAAAATGTCTTAAGTATTTGACTACTATGCTCGCTGCATAATCCATTGTAGGCCTGAATACTATGGTTGTAGAAAGGTTGTAATGATAAGTCCATTTGACTACCAACCATCCCAGCGCGTGGTTCACTCGCTGCATAGACTAACTTGTTTACACGCGCATGGATTAGAGCACCGATACACATCGTACAAGGCTCTAGAGTGACATATAGAGTAGTCTGTAGCGGCAGTCGATAGTTTTCTAAACGCGTACAGGCATCTCTCAATGCAACTATCTCTGCATGAGCAGTAGCATCATGACTACTAATTGGTTGATTAAACCCTTGGCCGATAACTTGCTGGTCATGTACCAATACCGCACCTACCGGCACCTCTCCTCGCTCAGCACCTTGCTTAGCAAGTTCAATTGCCTCTCGCATCCATTTAACGTCTTCGACTGACCAAAATGTGCTGGACCGAATATCTAAAGATTGATACGGCATTAAGCTTATATTCTGTATATTTTGCATTTATTGTGGTAGTTGCCAGTCAATTGGAGTTTGGCCATACTGCACCAAGTAGTCATTTGTTTTAGAAAAAGGTTTAGTGCCAAAAAAACCGCCACGATTTGCCGCCAGTGGTGATGGATGTACCGCTGTCAGAATCAAATGCTTATCCGTATCGATATACTTACCTTTCTTCTGGGCTTTACTACCCCACAAAATAAATACGGTATGCTTTGTCTGTTCATTGACGGCATCGATGACGGCATCAGTAAACTGCTCCCAGCCTTTATTCTGATGACTGTTTGGCTCGCCTTCTCGCACAGTTAGTGAGCTATTAAGCAGTAGAACGCCTTGCTGCGCCCAGTATGTCAAATCGCCATGCGCTGAAGGGCGAATACCAATGTCATCTGCCATTTCTTTGAGCAAGTTATTTAGTGATGGTGGCTTAGGAATGGCTTTAGGAACAGAAAATGATAACCCCATAGCCTGACCTGGACGATGGTAAGGATCTTGGCCCAAGATTACCACTTTGACTTGCGATAACGGTGTGAGATTAAGCGCATTGAACATCAATGGCGCAGGAGGATAAATACTATCGTCCGACTGATACGCCTCTTTTAAGAACGCGCGTAGATTGTCCATATTCTCAGACGTTAGTTCATCTGCTAACGCTGTTTTCCAATCTTCTGGTAAACGGACATTGTCTAAAATCGCCTGTTTTTGTTCTGCTGTTTTGGTTGTCGGTTCATCAAACAGTTCCATATTGTGTCCTTTTTATACTTGTTATCTTGTTATAAGTTCAATAGTTTTGTTAAAGCTAGCTTACTGTAAATAATCATACTAACAAAAAATGGTGTGCGCTTTGTTGATGAATTATAGCAATAAAAAAACGGCTACCGCAGTAATACGATAACCGTTTTTTTGACATCAATATTAAACAACTTAGCTGGCTAGAGACTCAGAATCAGGATGTGGTTCATGAGTTTCAACGACTGTCAGAATAATACGACTATCAGCTGAGCCTTTGTCTGATACCTTATCAAGCTTCATTGTATCATTCTCTTGAGAGTCATCGACTTTAGGCTCTAAGGTCAGATGCACGACACCGCCATTGACCAAATCACCAAACAAAATCATACTTGCCAACGGTTTTTTGATTTCATCCTGAATCAGACGCTGCATCGGACGTGCACCCATTAGACGGTCATAGCCTTTATCCGCCAAGTAGTCACGTACATCATCATCAATCTCTAATGTCACTTGCTTATCATCAAGTTGCACTTGCAATTCCACCAAGAACTTATCGACAACTGATACAACAACTGACGTATCTAGAGGGTTGAACTGAATAATGGCGTCTAAACGATTACGGAACTCTGGCGTGAAGACACGTTTCAGCGACTCTGTATTATCACGACTATGGTCTTGTTGCGTGAAGCCCATTGACGAGCGACTGATACTATCAGCACCAACGTTCGTTGTCATAATAACGATGACTTGCTTAAAGATGGCCACACGACCATTGTTATCAGTCAACGTACCATGATCCATCACTTGTAGTAACAAGTTGAACACATCTGGATGCGCTTTTTCAATCTCATCAAGCAACAATACACAATGTGGATGCTGATTGATTTTTTCGGTGAGTAAGCCGCCTTGATCATAGCCAACATAACCTGGAGGTGCACCGATCAAGCGTGATGCCGTGTGCGCTTCCATATACTCTGACATATCAAAGCGTACTAATTCTACACCTAACAGGTTCGCTAACTGACGCGATACTTCTGTTTTACCCACACCAGTCGGACCTGCAAACATAAACGAACCAATTGGCTTATCTGGGGCTTTTAATCCTGCACGTGATAGCTTGATAGCATCAGCCAACGTAGCAATCGCCTCATCTTGACCAAATACCAAGTGCTTTAGATCTCGATCTAGGTGCTCAAGGATACTCTTGTCATCACTCGATACAGATTTAGGTGGAATACGTGCCAGTTTAGCAATGATAGCTTCGATATCAGCTACATCGATTTTCATCGGTGGCTTTTGACCTTTTGACAATTTCACACCATCTGCTGATTTAGCACTATCGCTTGCTTTCGCAGTCGCTGCTTCATCCTGCATTTCATTATCTGTATCACCATCGATACCTTCGATATCAGCATCAATCTGCGCATCAAAATCTTGCTCTAAATCAGCAATGAAACTTTCTTCCGCTTCGATATCATCGACATCAGGCACTACGCCTAAGCGCTTATACGCACCTGCTTCGTCAATCACGTCAATGGCTTTATCAGGTAAAAAACGCTCATGAATATGTTTGGCTGATAACTGTACCGCTGTGACCAACGCTTCATCAGTATACTCAACATTATGGAATTCTTCATAACGAGGTTTTAGACCGCGTAAGATATCGATAGTGTCATCCACACTAGGTTCTTTAACATCGATTTTTTGGAAACGACGCGACAATGCATGGTCTTTTTCAAATACTTGGCGATATTCAGTAAAGGTTGTTGAACCGATACAACGTAGCTCACCGTTAGCAAGCGCTGGCTTGATAAGGTTCGATACATCCATATTGCTACTCATAGATGAACCAGCACCAATAATCATATGAATTTCATCAATAAAAAGAATAGCATTTGATTTTTTCTTTAACGCATCAAGCAATGACTTCATACGTTTTTCAAAGTCACCGCGATACTTAGTTCCCGCAATCAGTGAACCAATATCTAGGCTATAAATCACGCAACCATTAAGGGGCTTTGGTGCTTTGTCGTTAATAATTAACCATGCCAAACCTTCAGCAATAGAGGTTTTACCGACACCAGGCTCACCTACTAGCAATGGGTTGTTTTTACGACGGCGGCACAGTACTTGGGCAGCACGTTCAATTTCAGAAGCACGACCAATCAAAGGATCGGTTTTACCTTCGGCAGCTCGCTGGTTTAGATTGGTCGCAAATTCAACCAATGGATCTTTGCTGGTCTTTTCAGAGGCACTACGACGCTCAGTACCTGCAGAACCGCGTGATTCAGAAGGCTCTTCTTTATCTTGGCCGTGTGACAAATACTGGGTTAACTCAAGGCGACTGATGCCCTGTTTTTTAAGCAGGTAGACAGCATAGGTATCATGTTCTGAAAACATAGAGACCAAAATATCAGACCCTTCCACCAAACGACCACCACCAATCGACTGCACGTGAAAAATAGCACGCTGCAAAATACGATCAAAGCTTTGAGTCGGCTGCGGTGACTGTTCCGTATCAGCATCGATGGTTGGCGTGTGTTTATTAATATAAACCTCAAGCTCAGTACGCAACGCCGAGACATTAGCATTACAAGCAGTCAACGTATTGGCAGCATGAGTGTTTTCTAATAAGGCCAAAAGCAAGTGTTCAACAGTGAGATACTCATGCGATTTTTGGCGCGCAAGCGTCATTGCTAAACGTAGAGAAACTTCAAGATGACGACTTAACATAACAACTTCCTACGGTTATATCTATCTTTATAATTGATAGTTTTATGAATGAGTTAGTAAGTAAATCAGGGCGGTAGATGAATTGTTCAAGGGCTATATTCGTATTATTAGAAGTCATGAATAAATGAGGTGCGCGGTAGACTATTGATTAAATACTATAATCTCGCTATCAGCCAACAGTAATCACAACTATCCATGGCCGCTTTTCTTTATATCAACACGATACTTCGACGGAGTCAATCTATTAACACAGACTAAAATGTATCAAAGCGTGCTACAAGCTAGTAGCCACCACCTTAACAACGAATATTAAATGTTGAAAAACTGATTAGATAGAAAGAGAGATTGATATTTTAGAAGCCAGTAATGACGTGGTTTTAGCAGTTTTAACTGAGATACTTAGTCTAAAACTATTGAATAGATAGGGTTATTTGCTATAGAAATCAAGACTCTATGAATAATAAAAATATTTTAATAGGCCAATTTTATATATAAGAGGAGTGACTGAAAAGTCAAAAAAGCTCACTATAAAGGTGAGCTTTGAGAAGGATTACTTAGAAATAAAGAACTGTAGGTAAAACTTTAATAGAGCCATATATCAGTATAAGAAATTAATAAATTGCTCTACTCGCCTTGATGCGGTTCGATTTGGGTCAATAACGGATAACCTTCACGATGTGCCAGACTATTTACTTTTTTGGCCTTAGTCTCGGCGATATCTTTAGGATAAATGCCAGCAATACCTTTGCTGCTATTATGAATAGTCAGCATAATCTCGACTGCAGAATCCATACTATGACGAAATTCTGACTGCAATATATATACAACAAACTCCATCGGCGTGTAGTTGTCATTATACATAACAACCGCATACATAGGCGGTTTGGCTACTTCAGGCTCTGCGACCAATACATCTGCTTGCGGTGACGTTTCACCATCGGTATCACCGTCTTGTGCACGATGAGCAGGCATATTGGGAAAGTGCCAATCAGCAACCGTTGGCGTGGCTTGTGATATCATTTTTTTCATCATAATCAAAATATAATTATAAGGTAAGTTTAAGATAGAAGAGGTTGTTAAGGCAGGTGATAAGGCATGGTATAAAGCACAACCACTAATTAGGGCCATTGTGCTTCGATTTCAACCACAGCATCGTCACTGAGTATTTCATTAAGACATGAGGTAATTAAGGTACGATAGGACTTTCATCAACTTCTGGTAAATCTAGGAGCGATGGTAGCATGTTATCCACACTATCACCGAGCTTCCAGTCATACAATTGCTCTACTTTCTGACCACCAGCTTGCAAATTCAGTTTGGCTTGCAATGGTCTAAAGCCTGATGGCATTACAAAGCGACCACGTATCCGAACGATACCTTCGATCATATGGTATGCAGGGTCAAGAGGTACTTCTACAAGGTCATCATTGTTAAGTAGCGTCAATACAGGCCTCAAGCGTTTGGCTTGACCATCGCTACTGAGCATCCCAATATCAAAACCATACTCAAAAGCATTTTCAGGTAGTGGAGAAATTTTGGCACCTAATACCTGTAAAGGCATACCACCTTTCTCACGGATGACATCTGAATATAGCTCATTGAGCTGTGACACTTGTTTATTTTCTACCGTCAATTCTTGCTGGCTTTCACGCAGTTCTTTTAAATTAGCCAAACTGATGGCCAGTTCTTGTTTGGCAGTTGCCGCTTGGTTAGTGGCTATCTTATTGCTAAGGCGCAAGTCTTCTAATGCTTGTGTCGCTTCAGTGCTATCGATGATTGCTTGCTTGGCTTCTGTTTCCATCGAATGAAGGCCACGTTGGTAACCAAGCTTATGACCGAATACCAGCCCAACCACCGCTGTCACTAGGACTGCCACTACAAACAGTGCCAATACCAATGTAGAAGCGCCGCGTTGTGAGCTAGCAATACCACTTATAGGGACATTATTATTTCTAAAGGAATGCTGTTTGCGCTCCAAGCTATCTATAACCAAGTCTTTGCACGATAGACGTGCTGGCTGTGAGCAAAAGCGTAGTACGAGCTGAGAACGCATTTAGACAGTATCTCTTAAGGGTAAGGGCAAGTCATTATAGCCGAATTTATAATCAATACCTAGCACCGCAAATGTGAATGATTGGAATATGAAGTCGTTGATATTAAGGAACAATCGGTGCAAAGTTCAGCCCCATTGACTCGTCAAAACCAAACATCACATTCATGTTTTGCACAGCCTGCCCAGCAGCACCTTTGACTAAATTATCTTGAACAACGATAACTGTTAGCTCAGCGCGCTCATTGTCCTGATGTACGGCAATACGTAAACGGTTACTAGCGCGAACACTGCGCGTATCGGGATAAAGCCCCTTTGGCATGACATCAACAAACAACTCTGACGCATAGCTATTTTCAAACGCTTGCTGCCAATCGATAGCCGCACCAGCATCGGTCAGTTCCATATGAATAGAGCTGAGCATGCCACGAATCATCGGTACTAAATGCGGCAAAAAGCGAATACGGTGCGTAAATTGACTGTCTAATAACTGTGCGACACCCTGCTCAATCTCTGGTAAATGACGATGACCTTCGACGCTATAAGCCTTAAAGCTATCCGTTGTCTCAGCATAATTGAGTGCAAGTGATGCTTGACGACCTGCGCCAGACACGCCAGATTTTGCATCAATTACAATACGAGACTCAATCAAACGCTCTGCTTGCTTATTCTGAGCCTCTATAATTGGTTTTAGACCCAAAATTGCAGTGGTTGGATAACAGCCTGGGTTGCCTACTAGTAACGCATTCGCAAGCTTGTCACGATTGATTTCTGGTAAGCCGTAGACTGCTGTTTTCAACAATTCAGGGCAAGCATGTGACTGCTTGTACCAATGCTCAAAGTCAGTCAGTGACTGCAAACGAAAATCAGCAGCCAAATCGATAACCTTGACGCCAGCTTGAGTAAGCGCTTCAGCTTGCTTCATTGCTACGCCATGTGGCGTCGCAAAAAACACAACATCACATTTTTGCAATGCAGCAAGCGTATTATCACCCAAGTCGCTAAAAACGATGTCAGACACACCGCGTAAGCTTGGGAAGATTTCATCAGCACGAGTACCAGCTTCGCTACGAGAAGTTAATAAATCAATAGAAACCTCAGGATGAGCAGATAATAAGCGAATGAGCTCAATACCCGTATAGCCTGTGCCACCGACGATCGCTGCTGAAATCATAAAACACCCTTTTCTTGGTAAATACTAAATATGCACTGATAGATTCTATATTTGCTTATAACTCATTCAGTTCCATAAATTATACAGTTCCGCAAATGCGAACAAATACAGAATCACTCTCTAAATATTCTGACTCTTAAATTTTATAGTCGTGTACTGCATCCACAAACACTTTGGCATTGTCAGGGTTAACCCACTGGGTGATACCATGACCTAAGTTTGATATGTAACCAGTCTTTTCACCGTCAGCGTAAGCACGGTCAAGCATGGCGTTCACTTCAGAACGGATAGTTGCAGGCGAGCCATATAACGTCGCTGGATCTAAATTACCTTGGATAGCTTTGCTGCTTTGCAATTTATTATGCTTTTTGGTCAATTGACGCTGACTTTCAGTCAATACTTGACGCGCACGATCAATCGGCATCGTCCAATCTAAACCTAGCACATCTGCTTCGCTGTCAGCCTGAATATCAAGCCATAACCCACCACCTTTAGTGAATAGCACTACAGGTACTTGTGGATGACGTTCTTTTAGTTCAGCGACAATACGTTTATTATAAATGTGTGAGAATTCGATAAATTGACGGTGGCCTAACGCCCCGCCCCAACTATCGAATATCTGTACAATTTGAGCGCCAGCAACGATTTGGGCATCTAAATAGTCAATAACTGACGTCGCCAGCTTATCTAATAACTGATGTAAAAAATCAGGGTTACTATATAAGAAGCCTTTGGTATAACGATAATCCTTCGAGCTACCGCCTTCTATCATATAAGTAGCCAACGTCCACGGACTACCAGAAAAACCAAATAGTGGAACTTGTCCATTCAATGCTTTACGAATACTGGTTACAGCACGCATTACATAATCTAGAGAGTCGTTTGGCTCAAGCACTGGCAATCTATCAAGATCAGCCTGCTCACGGATAGGATGCTTAAATTTAGGACCTTCACCTGTTTCGAAATACAAGCCCAATCCCATCGCATCAGGGATAGTTAAAATATCACTAAACAAAATAGCGGCATCTAAGTCATAGCGGCGCAATGGCTGTAGAGTCACTTCAGTAGCGCGGGCTGTATCTTTGCACAGACTCATAAAGTCACCCGCTTCAGCACGAGTGGCTTTATATTCTGGCAAATAACGACCAGCTTGGCGCATCATCCATACCGGTGTGGTATCGATGGGCTCAAAACGTAATGCACGTAGCAATCTATCATTTTTTAAAGGTGCAAACTGTTGCTGAGCCGAGTTACTACCGTCTGAAGCACTCATGTACAAATCTCCAAAACCGCACAATATCCATATTTATCAATGGATATTGTGCTGGATAAAATAAGTTGAATAAAAAAGGTTATATGAAAGCGCTATACAGTCAATGCAAGGTTGTCGCGGTGTACCATGACGACACGTTCTTCGCTACTGCCAAAGATCTTATCGAACTGTTCGGTACGCTCACGAGCGACGCGGCGCGCATCATTCGATGAAAAGTTTACCTGCCCAACGGCAATACGCTCACCTGTATCTTGATGGATGATTTCTACCACATCACCTTCATCAAATCCGCCCTGCACTTCTACAACACCCACTGGCAATAAACTTCTATTGTGCTCAGTCAATGCTCTTGCAGCACCTGCATCGACGACCAAGCTACCTGACATACGCAGATGCGCAGCTAGCCACTGTTTGCGCGCGATGATTTTATCTTCGTCATTAGTCGTCAGCAATGTACCTACAGCTTCGCCTGATACCACACGAGTGATAACGTCATCGATAGCACCGCTAACGATAACGGTAGGACAGCCACCCATTGCAGCAAGGCGTCCAGCACGGATTTTGGTCAACATACCACCGCGTCCAAGCTTACCGCCATCTCCTGCAATATCAAACAAGTAATCCGCCATCGCACGCTCTTGGCGAATCATCTTGGCATCAGGGTTATCACGTGGGTTATCAGTGAAGACACCTTCTTGGTCGGTTAAGATAATGTACAAATCAGCATTCACCATCGCGGCTGCCATCGCACCCAAGGTATCGTTATCGCCAAATTTAATCTCATCAATCGTGATGGTATCGTTCTCGTTGATAACAGGTAGTACGCGCCACTCTAATAACTGTGTCAGCGCACCCGTCGTATTAAGATAACGGCTACGATTAGACAAATCATCATGAGTTAGGAGTAGCTGCGAGCTTTGAATGCCATGCTGAATCAAAGCTGACCACCATGTTTCAATTAACCCCATTTGACCAATAGAAGCACAGGCTTGTAGTGCTGCTAGTTTCTTAGGACGTTCCTCAAGGTTCATACGTACCACACCTTCAGCAACGGCACCTGATGATACTAGCAGTACCTCAACGCTTTTTTTGTGCAGCTTAGCAATTTGCTTTGCCCACTCATATATGGCAGTACGATCCAGCCCTCGACCGTTATTGGTTAATAGTGATGAACCAATTTTGACAATAACGCGCTGAATATCAAAGTTGCGAGTTTGCTTAACAAATCTTGCTTCTTCCATCGTGTTTGCTATGTCATCTGCCATATAAACTCCTTTTTTCATATCAATTGATTGTAGGGATTAAATTCACAATTCAAGTATAACTGCTCAAGCATACTAGCTTAAGGAACGTACATTACCTCAACGCCATCGTCATCATCGTCGTCAAAATCAGACGCATCCAAGCCTTCACGCGCCGCTTTGCGAGCTGCACGATACGCTTCACGCTGTGCTTCAGTGTTAAGACGTACTTCAGCTTCCAAACGCTCGAAACGTTCTTTTTGTGCTTCAGCGAAGATAGGATCTTCTATTTCACGCTCACGCTCAAGTTCGATATCATTCATTAGATGATATTTGACCGCATCAACGCCTTCACCAGTTAGCGTTGCCGTACGGAAGACCATACCAGTCCAACCAAGCTCTGCGACGATATGAGTACAAAGCGCGTTCAAATCTTCATCATTAACCTGATCGATTTTGTTTAATACCAAAATCTGCGGCAAGTTGGCCAATTCAGGAGAAAAACGCTCAAGCTCGTTTAGGATAACGCGAGCATTTTCGACTGGATCGCTGCCATCAACAGGCTTAACATCAACTAAGTGTAGCAGACGACGCGTACGCGCAACATGCTTCAAGAAGCGAATACCAAGTCCTGCGCCTTCTGATGCACCTTCGATAAGACCAGGAATATCTGCCATCACAAATGAGCGATGACGACCAATATCGACCACACCCAAGTTTGGTACTAGGGTAGTAAACGGATAGTCAGCCACTTTTGGTCTAGCAGCAGAGACTTGACGAATAAAGGTCGATTTACCAGCATTCGGCAAACCAATCAAACCAACATCAGCCACTACTTTTAGCTCAAACTTAAGAACTTTTAGCTCACCTTCAAAACCTGACGTCGCTTTACGCGGCGCTTGGTTGGTCGAGCTTTTGAAATGGGTATTACCCAGGCCACCGTCACCACCTTTGGCAATCAGTAGTGTCTGGCCAATCTCAATCAAATCGCCCAATACTTCGTCTGTCTCGGTATCAACGACCGTCGTACCAACTGGTACTGGTAAATAAAGATCATCAGACCCTTTACCTGAACAATTTCTACTATGGCCATTCTCAGCACGCATGGCGTCATGACGACGCGTATAACGATAGTCAACTAGGGTGTTGGTGTTGTCTTCTGCAATGACATATACATCTCCGCCCTTGCCGCCATCACCACCATCAGGTCCACCACGTGGGACATACTTTTCTCGGCGAAAACTGGCGATTCCGTTACCACCGTCACCTGCTTTTACCGTTACGACGGCTTCATCAATAAATCGCATCTTACGTTCCTTAATTCACAATCCAGTCTATAAACTGGTTACAACCAACGGTTGTATTTTGGGGTTTTGCTATGTTGTTGCGTCAAAATGAACACTGTATAAAGTCTACTTTTACTTAGTGACCATTATGACAATAACACCCGATAATCAATCGGACTATCGGGTGTTTAAGTATGACAGTTAAAGTTCTACCAAGCTATTCAAAGTAGCATCTACTGCAGCGCCATTTTTATGACACGATAGCGCTACTATACTTGGTATGACGTTATTACTCTACTGTATTTAGTAATCTATGCTGGAATCTGAGCGTAGCTAATTCCGGCCATTTGCGTCGCCAAACGCAATACCTGAGTACTATAACCTACTTCGTTATCATACCAAACATATACGATAGCTTGGTTGTCAGTCAAAATAGTCGCTTGAGCATCGATAATACCAACATGAGTCGTACCAACGAAATCCGTTGATACCGCTTCTGTAGAATCTGTATAAGCAATCTGCGACTGCCAAGTGCTGCTGTTAGCCATTTTACGCAAGAACTCATTTAACGCATCAGCGCTTGCTGGAGCAGTTTTCAGATTCACATTCAAGATTGCTAGGCTGACGTTTGGTGTTGGTACACGAATAGCGTTACCCGTTAGCTTACCGTTTAGTTCTGGCAATGCTTTACCAACGGCTTTTGCAGCACCTGTACTAGTAATAACCATGTTCATCACCGCACTACGACCACGGCGGTCTGCTTTATGATAGTTATCAACCAAGTTCTGATCATTGGTAAATGAGTGAATAGTCTCTACATGACCATTTACAATACCGTACTCATCATTCAGTACATTCAGCGTTGGTGTAATCGCATTGGTCGTACAGCTAGCAGCACTAACGATCGTATCATCACCAACAGTGTCATTGTTCACACCATAAACGACGTTTTTGATATCGCCGCCAGCAGGTGCGGTTAGTAGCACTTTTTTCACGCCAGTAGACTGTAAGTGCTTACCAAGGCCTGCTTCGTCTTTCCAAATACCCGTGTTATCGATAACAAGAGCATTGTCGATACCATAAGCAGTATAGTCGATTTCGCTTGGGTCTTTGGCATAGATAACTTGTACAAAACGACCATTAACGATCATGCCGTTATTATCATCATCGATACTGATGCCGCCTAAGAATCTACCATGGATTGAATCACGCTCAAGCAATGAGATGCGCTTAGCCAAGTCGCCAGCAGCAGCTGGACGTACAACGATCGCCTTTAGCTGTAGACCTTTTGCGCTTGACGCTTGCGACAATAGCAGACGAGTCAAAATACGACCGATACGGCCGAAACCATACAGCACAACATCCGTCGCGCCATTTACAGCACCAGCATTGTTGATAGACTGTAGAGCGGTTTGTAAGTCAGTATCATTAGCAATCAGTTGACCGACATCGATACGAGTGGCTTGGATATCAGTGCTTTCTGAGATTACTTTTACCATCGCTAGAGTATCAGCGATATCGATAGCTTTGGCGCCATGATCGCGTAGTGCTACTTTTTGATGTAAAGCAAGTATTTGACCAACTGAGGTAGAGTCTAGCGTTTCGCCAAACAAAGTCACTTGTACGTCTTGCTTGTTATAGAGCTTGTTTAGCAGCCCCATAAGCTCAATCGCTTGTTGCTCTTGATTGTTGTAGTTGTTCAAGTGGTCTTGATGTAATTGGCGTAAGGTATCAGCGTTGCTCACGAGAAACATCCTTATGGTCAGTAATGTATGATCAATAAAATATGAAGAAGTGTAAAATAGATAGGTCGTGTATGCTCTAAATGGCGACTCTAATATGATAATCAACCACTATCAATATGGGTCATTGACGCTAGAGTATTTGAATCGCCTAGATTTTAGCCTAAAACGCCTCATTTTGCCAGTAGTAACCGATTAGCTAACGTGCATAATAGATTTCATTCTCGTATACAGCTAGTAGTAAAAATAAAGGCAGCCACATATGCTGCCTTATCGAGACGTAATTAAATAATAATCACTATATGGTTTAATCAAAGCAGTAGATTTAGTTATAACACCTATGGTGCTAGATTCACCGTTTGGTTGCTCTGCGACGTCAATGTAAACTCTTTCAAGTCATAACCTTGCTGCTGAGCAATTTGACGATATTTAGTATACGTTTCCTGACTGATATTTGGCGAGCGTGCTAATAGCCATAAGTATTTTTTATCAGGCGTTCCTACTAGCGCAGTTTTATACTCTGCATCACGTGCCAGCACCCAATAATCAGCACGGCCGACTGGAATCCAACGAATCCACTTCGGTAAGAACGTCACTTTTAGTTTGCTGCCGCTTTCATCGACTGGCTTAGCCAAACCTTCTGCGACAATACCTGAACCGTCTTCAGCCATACATTTGTTAGTAACCGTAATTCCTGAACCGTCATCTTTCTGAGCATAATTGGCGGTCACATCACCAGCACATTTACGTTGGAAATACATCGGCAGACGGCCAATCTCATACCAATTACCTGCATAGGTATTTAGATCTACGCTATCTACAGTAGTTGGCGTGCTTGCAGATTTATGAATAATATCGCTTGGCTTAACCGATAGCACATCAGTCGTGGTCTTCTCGCTCATCGCATCATCAGACATGCCATTAGTTGCCGTGTTATTAGTTGCCATGTTTACTGGTGGCGTGGCCGCATAGGCTGAGAACGCTGCTAACGGTATAATAATCGCTAAGGCAATGCCTGTATGTTTGATAAGTCCATTCATAAATATGCGCTCCGGTATTTCTTTGTAAGATGAATTATTTGTTGATGAATCACTGATTTTCTCAGCGTCGATGGCGTGTTCAGAACTACTGTTTAGATTATCTATTTGATCCTCTAACAGTCCTGACATTAATGGCTCACCTTCATTTAGCTTTTGTGGTTGCTTATTTTGTAGTTGCTTATTTTGCGCTGACTTATAACCAGATGGTTTATAGCCACTAGCCACGTCATGATTGTCCTCATTGCTATTTTTTAGATCTTTGCTTATTTCATTGTTACTCATAGCTGACTCTTTTGCCCTAGGGCTTTTGTCGGCGCTTTTGTATCCAAAATAGCTGTCTTGCGAAGACGTGTCTTTTGCCAGATGGTGCGAATATTCGCCATTCGAGCTGTCGTGATTATAGCTAGCATCGTTACTAGCTTGGTTTGTCTGTTGCGTATCATCGCCATATTCATTGTCATTGAGCGATTGCTTAGGCTGCTGAAGTTGAGAACCAGCTGCCTGTGAATCAGTCCATGTTGACTCAGGTAACTTATTGGTTTTCATAGGAGTACCATTCTTAAATAGTGATTGTTAAAAACGCTTTATGTACGGCATCTATTTGGTCTCGTTTTCTAAAAGCCATTTGCTTTGGTATAAATTATTCGTGCAAAACTTGACTCTACAAAAGCTTTTTTATTATTGTATTTTGAACATTACTTTTGGTTAGTCACTCGTCTATAGAAATAAGATCAACGTATCGTAGATATGCAATATATATTAAGGATAACTGGACTATTAAAACAGTAGTGCAATGTAGGAAAACGCAACGGTTTGTAAGTAACTATAGGGTTTGAGTGTTGTTTGAACACATCATAACCACACAGTTACTTACTGGATAGCTAAGTTAAAAATCAGTTATTTGAACTTACTAAGCTTAATACGAACGTCTAATACGGGTCACATTCAGGTATATGACACCGTAGATTGCATATAGCTTTTTTGAGTCATGCGGATTATATAAACTGACGAATGCCTGCCACACTGATACCGCCATACTGCAATGCTTGATTGAGCATAGCAGGCTCCAGACCACCTAACCCAATAACAGGCATATCAGCTAACTCTACCAACGCTGACCATGCTTCCCAGCCAAGCGGTGTGTCATCAGGATGCGTTTGGGTGGCGAGCACAGGCGATACGAAAGTACCAATCACTGGTGGTAATGCATTCTGTATGCGCATGCTAGCAAGTTGATTGGCTGCTGTTATGCTCGCGATGTCATGGCAGCTGACGATAAGCGGATGGTCTTTAGATAGCGACTGCGTTAGAGCTGTAGGATTGCCATCCTTATCAAAGCACTGCATTAGTGTCGAGTGTGTCAAATGCTTGGCAACTATTCGCTGGCTAATCTCTGTCTCATTAGCGGTTAATGAGCCTTGCTCATTCAAAGGCTGCTCATTATCATTAGGTAAAATCGCTAAAATATCTGGGCGTGCCGTCATCAGTTGCTCAGCAAGATGCTTAGAATTTGTGTCCTTCAAGCGGATATATACCCACGACTCTAATGCTAGATTTTCTTGGTGATACTGTAGCCATGCCGCGGCTGCATCAGTGTGTGTGCCAAAATGTGCTAGAGGATAAGTAATCGCTATCTTCGATGGGAGTTTCAACCATTCAAGGATTGTCTTATTAGCAGCGGGCAGATGATACGCTCCTGCCAAAAGCTGTGATTTGCTTACCCAAGTTAATGCCTGCCCTTCTAAACCCTGCTCACGGTGTTTATGTTGCTCATACTGCTCTGCTGTCAGCTGAATCTTATAAACCTGTAAGCTGACCTGCTTGTCGCCATAATCATGATGCAAACGCCCAAGCTTAACGATAGTATTATTATCAAGCAGGATACCCGTCTCTTCAGCTACCTCTCTTATCAACGCCTGCGCTGCTGACTCATTTGCCTCTATCTTTCCGCCGACGAACTCGTAACGATTTCCTTGATGCTGAGTAGCATCTCGAAACCCAAGAAAATACTGATCTTTATAATGAATGACAGCTACTGCAACATTTACGATGCTAGGTTTTTTAGTTTTCGTATTACTATTTGTTTTACTGTCCGGTTTGGTTTCTGATTGTTGATTTGACCCGTTCGACATACTTATATCCTTTATTTCGGTATTTACTTTGATTATTTCTGATAATTTAATAGTTTTTATAGGCTAGATGATTTATTGAAATTTATTACCTAACTTATTAATTTATATAGATAAAATATTCAATCGAGATGATTTATGTCAGTGAACTTAGATAAGTTTACATAATAACTGCATTTTATTTTATCAATTGCCTTGCAAATTTATCAAATCTAAATGATAATTATTATCGTTAAAAACAATTACGCTATGGTTAGCCAATTTTTAAAGCCACTTCTTCTCAAAAGGAATTTACTATGAGCATGGTCATCTCTCGTTATTTAAACTGTCGTGAAAACCGTCTGCCTACTTTGCAATCACAACATCTATTTGCACTGACTAAAGAGGTACGTATCGAGCATGAAGGCGAAGAGTATCGACTACGCCTAACTCGTAACAATCGCTTGATTCTAACCAAATAAGGTCTATTTCAATAATATCTGTTTCAATGCTCCTATAAAAAAACGCCTTCATTATGAGGCGTTTTTTTATAGGTTCTACAACTTAAAAATAATTTCAAAAACTCTCTCAGCTGACATCAATTAGAAAGCAGTCGTCCTCTAAATAAACAATTTAGAACTGCCAACTATAGACCACATCTACTGCATTTTCCGCTGCTGAGCTTGCTTCTACATAGATACGGCGTGTCAATTGATAACGAACAGAAAGGCTGTTTTGCGCATTGAAAACACCCACACCATAACGAATGTACAAATCAGGGGTCACGTAACCTGTGACGTTGACATTGGTGTCCTCGCTACTACCTGAGGCATCAACTGTCAGACTCTGCAAACCAAACGCTTGCCCAATTTGATTGGTCAGGCTACGAGTACCACTCAGACCAAAGCTCAGTCCAGCGGCAGCCAGATTATTAGTCACTTGCGACTTAAACCCTTGCTCACTGATTTGTGTGGCGCTCTTATTATCGATGCGACCTGTCACCAACGCGTTCATGGCTTGCTGCTGGGTCAGTCCTGCATTGTTAAAGACGATAATATTGGGACTTTCAGTCGTTCCTTTGACACGCAGACCAACTGTTTTGCCATTAATCGTTTTTGCCGCTTCAATGCTCAAGCTCGGTTTCATCACATCGCCATTGAAACGAACTTGACCATAATTTAGCTCTAGGCTTTGGCCAAAGGCATTGATATTGGTACGGCGTGAGACCTGTACAACACCTCTGGCACGCATAATACCTGTGCCATTCTGCGTCACATTAATCGCACCTGCCAACGGAATGACGGCGCCAAAACCACGGAAATTGATATCATCGCCCAAATCAACACCGATATCAGCATTGATTGACCAAGGTTTTGAGATAGCCAGTACTTCATCGATATTACCAATCAAACGACGATCTAGTACGACTGCATCTTCGGTTTGAGTGATGATATCTTCGCTGGCTTCAGGCGGACGAATGGTCGCAGACGGCACACTGATCGCCCCTTTTATATCAACATAACGGTCGCCTGGACGCACGATAATATCAATATCAGGATCAATTTCAGCAACCAGTAATGGCGGTTGAGTGATGACTAGGCCTTCACCGACGATACTCAATTTGGCTTGCAGTTTTTGTTGCCAGTTGACTGTCCCTGACAATTTGCCTTCACCCGTACCACTATTGAATGTGCCATCAATGGTCGCTTGTGTACCGCGGATTTTGGCTACCGCATTTACTTTGGACAGATTCACGGGCAAATCAAGCATGGCTATACGGCCGTCAGACAGTTTTACGTCGCCATAGAACTGTGGTTTGGTTAAGGTGCCGCCTAGGCCACCAGCCATTGTAACGTTACCTCTTAGGACGCGCATACCGGGGAAGAAAGGCTTAAATATCGCAAGATCAAGCTCGTTCAGCACTAGGGCACCAGAAATTGGTTTAGGGTCTTTATAAGGATCGACGATCACTTCAGCATAGCCACGCGCACCGCGTCCAGTATTGATATCAGTACGTAGCTTGATGCCCTCAGGCACAGACAGAGTAATGAGAGACACGCGCTTGTATGGCAAAGTCATCGATGTGCTTTCGCCATCTTGAACGAGGCCTATCTTGCCATTGTCTGAGTATAGCGTGGTATTAATGGTTGGCGGACGACCACGTTGCCATCCGACGATTGCTTTACCATTAATCTTGCCATTCCAGTCAATATCTTCTGGCAAGAACACTGAAAATAACGACGTATCTAAATTCTGCAACGCTACATTGACTTCACCTTGGTCTGGCGATGCCACTAGTTTTTCACGTAGACAAAGCTTGCCGGTTTGATCCGCGGCCTGCCAGCAGTGAGCGGCAAGCTGTACTTTTAGATCACGATTCTCACCACCTTGATTGTAAGGTAAATTCACAATCAGCTGTGCAGGTTGCAATTGATTCAAAGTCGCATATTTAGATTTAATGCGGCCTTTTCCAATGACACCTGACCAGCTTAGCCTATCTCGATCAAAACCACCTTTTAGCCTAGCGCCAACATCGAGTTGCTTATTGGCCACATTTAGATCGACCACATGAGATTTCTCTGTCCCATTAAAAGACGCTTTAACACTATCGAAACTTTGACCAGCAGCATCTAGGCCTTCAGCCGTTACGATTAGCTGACTTGGACTATTGGCTAAGTTGACCAGCTTGCCGCGTACACGGCCTTGACGCAATATAAAACCAGGTAGCGCGAGTCGCTCACCAACCAAATCAATATAAATAGTAGGCAGTGCTTGACCAGCTGGTTGAGACAGCGTGGCACCGCCAGTGACTTTACCAGCTAATTGGCTAGACAGCTGATCTAGACTGGTGATATTAATTTTGGTTTGTAGCTGTTTGGCATTGCCGTTAGCCGTGACATAGTTATCACCCCAACGCAGCACCAGATTATTAGCATTTAGGCTATCAATCAAAGCATTCACTTGCTTATATTGTGCTTGGGCATCTTGGGTCTGAAGTTGTTTGAAGTAACTTGCTAAATCTTTAGGCAAACGCATTTTCGCTGATAGGCTGCCTTTGGCACTCAGTTGCTGCCCTTTTAGCATGCCATTCAGATTAACTTGTTTAATATTGACAATCTGCTGCGTGTCACTCCAGCGGCCATCTGTATCAATCGTACCAGTAATGAGGCTTGGGGTATCTTTTAGGAAATAACCAATGTTAAAACGATCCATCACCGCGTTGATATCCCATGCAACGCCTTGACGCACATCAACGGTACCGCTGGCATCGATACTACCTGCCGCACCCACATGACGGAAACGGTTGATGCGGATCAACTGACTGTCACCACTGGCTTCTATATTTAGCTTACCTGCTGGCAATTGCTCGGCATCTAATATGCCGTTGAAATTTACGGCAAAGCGCTGCAATGTGCCTGCGGTGTTTTTGCTGTTTTTTGGCACATTTTGCCATTCGCCACTGGTCTTTAGATCGCCTGTGATTATCGCTGGATTATTGGGTAAAAAATAACCCAAGTTGAACTGGTCAAAATGACCATCTATATTCCAGCCGATATTTTTACGTAAGTCGATAACACCTTTCGCATCAACTGCGCCCGCTTCACCCTTATAGTTCAGCTTACGAATACTAATCAGCTTTGGCGTACCCGCAGCATCGATAGATAGACGTCCCTGCGGTACATCTGCTGTATCAATCCGACCATCAAAACGCGCATCGAACACCGACAGCTCACCACCTACGATATCAACACTGGCATCACCAGCACCTGTGATACCAATAGCACGATCTGCTTGCGTCGCATCGAGCTGCGCTTGCATATCGGTATTGTTTAAAGTAATCACATGACGCTGACCACTGACACCATTTTTGGTGATATTTAGCAGTCGACCACGCGCACTTATACTACCTGTTAGGCGCTCAAGCGGTAGATCGCTACGATATTTCTTAGGGAGTAGACCTTTAGTACTGGCATCAATTTGCCATGTCAGTGGACGCTGTTTGCTCGCTAACTGAATCTGTCCTGTGCCAGATAAGTCTCCTACTATGCCATTGTAATTGAGACGATTGATATCAATGACATCACCAGCCTTACGTATACGTAGATCATAGTTGCCTTTGGGGGCAGCATTTAGCTCATTGATAACGGCATTGGCATCGACTGATAGAGTCGAACCTCGAACGATAACGTCCGCCTGCCCACTAGGACTGTCTATATTGCCAATATTGGGTACGTTACGGCGGGTTAGGTTTTTCCAGTTAGCGTCAATATACCAAGGCGCAACTTGCTTGGACTTGGCAGAGGTTTTACCGCGAACCATATTGGCATTGATGTGCTCACCATCGCGCTGACGTAAATCTGCATCGATCTGCGTATTACCAGTGGCATTCTGCTGCTGATAACGCAGTGACAGCCTACCGTTAAGGGTTTGCGGCGCATAAGCTTTAAAATCAGTATATTCATCAGGAATAGCACGGCGAATATCAAAGTTGCTACCCGTCGCACGCACCGTGGCCTCAAAGCTGTCTTTCCAATCTAAAATACCTTGTAATGCCAAACGTCCCGCTGGCACGTCAGCATCTAGGCGATCTATACGTAGCTGACTGTTGGCAATAACGGCACGGCCTTGATAATGACCTGATGGGATGTCTTTGGCCGTCAATTCAGTATTGATACGCAATCGTATCTCAGAGATGACACCAGAAGCTGTGGCTGTACCGCTTTGTAGGCGAATGTTTTGGCTATCAGCATAAGGGATAAGAATATTATCCCACTGTAGTTTTGCATCAAACGGCGCACCTGCATCTAGCCCCTGTACTACAAAGTCGCCTTTCACATCGCTATCGTTATAACGACTACGTACTTTACCGACAGTACGTTTAAGCGTTCCCGTTGCAGAGATATTTAACGGGTCGATATAGGCTTTTTCAAGGGCGCTGACTTCCGCAATCGCACTCAAATCTAGTGGATAGTCGCCCTGTAGGTCGATCTCTCCTTGTAAGGCACTGACTTTTACGATATCAGCGTACTGCAGGTCACCACGGCCAACGGTCACCGTACTACCTACCCACGTCAGGTCACGCGCCGTAATATCTTGAATAACGATAGGATCTTTGGTTACTTGCTTATAGGTGATTTTCTTAATTTTTGCTTGGTCAAAACGCAAGTTTACTGGCAACTTTAAAGTTTTATAATCAAACGGTTCACCAGTAGGCGGTTTTTTATTGATAATCTCTATGGTCTGGATATCTGCATCGCTTAAATGCACTTCTTTTGCAAATACTGCGCGCCAGCCTATTTTGACGTAGGCCTTATCTACTAATATCTCAAGATCTTCAGTCGCTTCAATATCGATATCAGTGACCCAAATACCATCGCGCAAGTTACCGCGTCCGTATTTGAAATCAATACCTGTCTCAACACTAATTTTTTCTAATATAAACTTCGTACCGGTATCAGTCCCTGCTGCATAAAAGAATATAGCAAACATAATGGCTAGTACGATAAGTACCAATACCAGCAGTTTGAGCAGAAATGACAAAGGATACCAACGCCTAACGGCACGGGCATCACGCTGTGCTGGATCTTCATCTGGAGCATTATTAGGCGGGGTATTTTCTGTCAGCATGACACTCAACTACGTTAAAAAATGAAGACCAGCAATCGGTACGATAAATGATAATTAGAACATTTGGAACTACTACATTGAGCGATTATAACGGTGAACCAATAAAGAAGTGTAGTCGTACTGGAATACTTTCCTCAGTCACGCCAGCTGCCACATCGACGCGCACCATTCCTACAGGCGATGCCCAGCGGATACCGACACCGACACCGACTTTTGTCTCAGTGTCAAAATCTTTGTCGTAGGCATTACCGACATCAGTAAAGAATGCGCCACGGAAACCTGGTTTAAATTCATAGTTATACTCAGCACTACCGACCGCTAGAACCTGTCCACCCGTTAGATAGCCTTTGTCTAATGGTGACAAGCTCTCATAGTCATAACCGCGGATACTCTGATCGCCACCTGCAAAGAAACGCAACTTATAAGGCACATCGTAAAAATCATCCGCCCAGATATAACCGGCATTGGCACTACCTAATACTTGATGCTTTTTGTCTTCGCCAAAGCTATAGATACCACTAACGCCTGCGCGAATAATCGCCATATCGGTATCACTGAATGCGCTATCAGTGCCAGCCTCGATTGAGTAGTACTGGCGCATGCCTTGCGTTGGATTGGTAGCGTTGTCGGTATCTGTTTTATTCATACCATAGCCAAATAGCAGCGCGCGCTGTTTCGGACTTGAAGAGGTAAAGCGGATAGGCAGATCATCTAGCGCTGCTCCATCAACCCCTGTCTCAAGCTCATCTAAGCGGTAACGCACAGAGTAGCTACGGTTCCAGCCAGTGTCACTACGGATATTACGTGCCAAAGCCGCTTTTAGCGTTGTGGTCGACAGGTCGAAGTTGCCTTCGCCTTGGTCAATCACTTCCTCTTCATAAGTAAGACGCCCATCTAACTTATCATCGAGCGGATGATTCCATGGTCGACTGGCATAAACAGCCACGTTTTTGCTGATTCTCGATACTTCTGTTTCTGCACCCGCTTGATAGCCTTGGCGATTGAGCAAGTTGTAGTCTATTTTTGCGGTAGCGCGAACGCCTGTATCTGTTCCATAACCAAGACCAACTTGAGCATCACGTGGTTTATCCGTGTATACAAACACATATAAAGGTACTTTTTTGCTTTCTGCAACGTCTTGCGGCGTTTTACGTCCTGCTAGCGTTGGCGGTACAAAGTTTTCATCAGCGATCAGACTTTTTTCATCAGGGAATATCTTTTGTGCGACATTACTGATTGAGTCACTGATTTTGCCCAATAGATTGTCAGCTTCCTGATCTTTTTCATCAAGCACCCGATCATTCGGCAAGCGGCTTAGTCGCTCTGCTTTTTGTCTGATGGCTTGCAGCTTATCAAGGGTGGCTTCATCAGCTTCAAAATCAATCGCAGCGATATCCGCTTCATTGACTGTCTCGCCACTGTTAGCACTCAGAGCATTATCGCTCTCTACACCTATATCGCTATTATCATTAACCGTATCTTCTGTGCTAGCAGTTACATTTGAGGCAGCTGCGCCATCATTGCTACTCAGATCTGCGATACCATCATTGTCCACATTGTTAATGTCGTCATCTAATGTGTCGTTACCCTCGGTAGCAGCATTGTCAAACGCTAAGGTACCAGCTTCACTACTATCAGTTGGTGGTAGTATCGACTCGACGTTGACCGTATTAAAGTAACGAGTTGCCGATAAGTCATTACTGAACTTAGTAACTGCTGGACGATAAAACGGCTCGCCCGGCGTAAAGCCATAGAGCTGTTGTAACAACGAAAGCTCTACTGGTAGCTTGTCAGGGTCTTGGGTCAGCGTATTGGTTTCTTTGTCATAGGTAAAAAACACCACATCGTCAAACTCGTAACGATCACCCGTGTTATAAACCAACGAGACATCTGCCTTGTTATCAGGCAAGATGATATCAACGGATTTGTTCAGCCAATACTGGTCAAAATAGCCGTAGGTATTGCTCAAGGACTCTAAAGCCGCTTTACTGCTCTTATAGACACGGTGATTAAAAATATCGCCTTCTTGCGGCGGCAAGTCTGCCTCAAGCGATGCAAACTCTTCTTGCTCACTGCCCTCACCGCGAATCTCAATAATACGGCTGTCTACCAGTACCGGCTCGCCTAGCTCTTCAATCACAACATTGACTGTGTCACGATCAGGTTGGGTCAAACGCAGCTCAACCTCATAGTAACCAACCGCTTTAGCAGCATTCTGTGCCGTCTCACGCAAACGTGGCAATGCCGCAGTAAAGTCTATAACCGACTGAACGGAAGTATCATCAAGTGCTGCTTTGATGTTTTTCATTGGCTGAATGTCGTTGTCAGCTTCAATCAACTGAGCCTTACCGTTAGGAGAGTCTTCAGCGGATACTTGCTCTAGATAAACAGTGGTTTCTACATTTGGCAAAGCCACCACGCCACCGTCGTTAAAAAAGCGATTGTACAGACGCGTCACGATATTACCTCTATTGCGCGCGCGTGGCCGTGGTCTATTGGCTTGTTCGATACTTTGATCGACGGCCTGAGTATCATTCTGATAATCTGGTAGATAGTCATTAGGGTTGATAATATCTGTTGTCGTACCTTCTACATTGGCAGGTACATTCGTACCAGCTATCAGCTCATCACTACTATCATCAGTCGTCAGGCCACTTTCATTCTTAACAAAAGCTTCATTCCTAGCGACATCTTCATTGCTAACAGCGCCACTTACCTCAATCGGACGTGACATCCCTTCAGCTGTGCTCGCCTGTTCTTGCGTTGTTTCATTTCTACCCAACGTATCAAGATTGCTAGGCGCGGGCAAGTTTGTCGCATCTAGCTCTACATCGAGACCAATTGGCGATGTTGTGTCATCTAACGTAGCGATTGGCGCATCAAAGTCACTGTCGTTATTGCTAATATTAATACTATTAATATCTTGAGCATTCTGCGCATCCATTGCAGCTAGCTCACGATCGATCTGCTCAGGGGTCATCATTTGATAACCCTGCTGCTGGATCTCGGTTGCTTGTTGCAACAGGTCATCATTAGAAGAGATTGATTGAACATTATTGGGATTATATGAAGTACTTGGACTATCAGGGAAACTCTCTAGATTTTGAGTGTTTTTGTTTTGAGAAGTTGCGTTTTGAGCATTGGTATTTTGCGTCGTCGAGTTTTTAGATATTGACTTTGTCGAGTTAGGTTTTTTAATGCCCAAGCTCTGTTCGCTATAGTCGTCCAATACTGACTGATCGATGATGCCTTGCTCTACTGCCTTTTTTAGACGTAGCGCATCTAGAGCCATATCTAGCTGAGTATCGTCATCGGACAATGTAGCTGACTGCTTGATAGATGCTTGCTCATTAGCAGCTTGACTATTGTTATTCTGGTTACTAAACGTTTGATTGCTATCAGTTTGGTCAGCAGAAGATGAGTTGGTGATAGCGGTATCGTTTACATTATTGATGGTATCTGCCATTGCTGCAGGTGCTATACCGAAGAAACTGGTCGCAAGCGCAGTGCACAGTGCAGAGCGTCTGAAATTTTTACGCGGCGCTGCTGGATACGTACTTAAATTATTACTATCGTTTTGGATTATGGCTGTGTCACGCTGCATCATTAGACCCTTGCATGCTCGAGTTGAAGGCTGCTTTATCATCTTTACGTCCTATCAGCTCACGCGGCACAATCTTATCAACGATAACGATCGTCAAGTCTGACCGGTGAATAAACTTATAGCAGTTATCTGCAATTAATGGTTTACTACTTTAATTTTATGACTGGTTATCTATAGTGTCGGCTTTAGCACTTTGTGTCTACTGCCTTATAGGCCTACTAGCTTAGAGAAGGCTACTAGCTTAAAGATAGCATTAATAGATAGTAGCCTTTGTTTTCACTACTATTTATACCCTAAAACGCAATCACATAAAATTTATAAATCATAACTTAGTTAAATATCGAATCATAGCATTGACTGCATGTATTTTCACCGAAGCCTTGCTATTATACGGCTTAATATTGATAAAACCTATGCTATATCTTGATATAGTTTTTAATAAAATTTACGATTATTATCATAAAAAAACTGTCGTTCAGCGCCGCTCTTTTCTCTATCAGTCGCGATTTATCTGTAGGAATGTCCATGTCCAACCAGTTTCAGTTATTCAAGCGCCGTCGTTTTAGCGCTATGTTTTTCACCCAGTTTTTGGGCGCATTCAATGACAATATTTTTAAGCAGGCGCTCATACTGGTGCTCACTTATACTGCTGCCAGTAAATTGGGCGTAGAGGTCAGCATCCTTAATAACTTGGCCGCCATGTTATTCATCCTACCCTACTTTTTGTTTTCTGCTTTGGCAGGACAGATTGCTGATAAGTATGAGAAATCAAAGCTCACGCAGTTTATCAAACTGCTTGAGCTGGTCATTATGGCAGTTGCCGCAGTCGGCTTTGTCTTTGAATGGTATGCACTGCTATTTGTCGCATTGTTTTTGATGGGTACCCATTCGACCTTCTTTGGACCGATTAAGTACGCTTATCTGCCACAAGCGATGAAAGAAGATGAGTTGGTCGGCGCCAACGGCCTTTTTCAGATGGGTACTTCGCTGGCTATTTTAGTCGGGATGATTGTCGCTGGTATTTTGACTCAGCTATCACAATCCCTGTATTGGATTAGTGCCACGGTGTTGGTTGTCGCTGTTTTAGGATATCTGGCTGCACGCTATATTCCTAATATGCCAGCGATGCAGCCTGACCTGAAGATTAACTGGAATATTATTACGACCAGCTTAGCCACGGTTCGTTACTTATACTCCTTGCCTTTTTTGTTCTTTATCATTCTTGGCAACAGTTGGTTTTGGTTTTATGGGGCGACGTTTTTGACCCAAGTGCCAGAGTTCAGCAAGGTGATTTTGCTTGGTGATGAGTCAGTCGTTATTTTCTTACTCACATTGTTTTCTGTTGGTGTGTCGATCGGTTCGGTGCTATGCAAAACATTGACCAAGAACAAAGTCAGCTTGCGTCTATTACCTTTTGGTATTGCTGGATTAAGTATCTTTGCTATTGATTTGTATTTTTCACTTTCAGGTTTAGATATAAATGTGAATAATGACACATTACTTGGCATCGGTGATTTGTTTAATATAAGTGGTAGCTGGCGGGTATTTGCAGATTTATTTTTATTAGGATTTAGCGGTGGTTTGTATATCGTACCGCTATATGCTTCTATGCAAGCCTACGCACCTAAGAGTCATCGAGCACGTATTGTTGGCGCGAATAATATTTTTAATGCGATATTTATGGTTACCTCAGCGATTTTTGCGATTGTTATCTTAAATGTTTTAGGGTTTACGCTACCGCAGCTATTTTTGGTGACAGGGCTATTGAATATCGTGTTTGGTGCATTTTTATACATCAAACTCAATAAACATATTAAGCATGCCGTTATACAAACCAACGATGGTATAACGCCGTAAATAAGTTTGGCTCCATAGATATAGTCTAATGTTTCGCTGACGGTTTCGTCGTTATGATAGCTATAGTAGTTTGCCCACTATCTATAGATTATTTATGGGCTACCTAGACAGTAATATTCGAGCCGATAATTTAGATTGTTTGTTATAGTAATACGCATTATGCCGTTACGTTTAAACGGTAACACACTTTATTTTATTGACAGTTTTTAACACCATCAGGAGTGAGTTATGACCCTGCGTCCTTTATCTAAAATTGACCAGTTGTTACTTGGGGTCGATAAGGCATTACGAGCTGTCGTGCCACATTCTAATCCAAGCACGCGTCCGTTGCCCGTCAGTAGCGATGAGATTCCTGAGCTGACCATCACAGAGGCTCGGCACGTCTCAGGTCTTATGCGTATCAATCATACAGGTGAAGTATGTGCGCAAGGTCTATACCATGGCCAAGCGTTTGCCGCGAAAGATAGTGGTGTCAAACAAGCCATGCAACAATCGGCCGAAGAAGAAGTCGATCATTTGGTCTGGTGCGAGACTCGTCTAAGCGAACTTGGTAGCCATGCCAGCGTATTTACGCCGCTTTGGTACGGTATGTCTTTTGGACTCGGTGCAGTCGCAGGCGCGATCTCCAATGAGTTTAGTCTAGGGTTTGTGGCGGAGACAGAAGCGCAGGTCAGCGAGCATCTACAGGATCATATCAAGCAGTTACCTGAACATGATCAGCGCTCAAAAGAAATATTGGCACAAATGGATAAAGAGGAGCTGCACCATCGTGAGCTAGCACTTGCAAGCGGCGGCGCTACCCTGTCTCCGCCAGTACGTCGTACCATGCGATGGATGGCAAATCGTATGAAAGATACCGCTTATCACTTATAGCTTATGGTTACAGGTACTGTTGTTAGCTGCTGTTGTCGACTTTCTTACTCATCAACGTCTACACAGATTTACGTAGGTTTGCTTAATTCTAGCAATTAACAATCCTACCACAGATAGCGTGAAGCTTAATTTGCTACGGTATTAAAAATTTGTACGATTTTGCAGCAATGCGCTATTTATATTACCGTCCAATCAATGAATAACAACCAAATAAATTAAACAAGGTAACGATTTTTATGAAAGCGATTCTCTCTAGTAGCCACTCTATTAAGTCACCGAAGTTTGCAACGTTGACCGTCATGGCTGCAACCTGTGCCATGCTGTTATCTGCACCTGTAAACGCTGCAGAAACTGACGCCACTGCAACGGCTGTACCTAGTGCAATGGATTCAAGCAAACGTGTGATTCGTCTTGCTCGTCCTAATGCAGCTATCAGTCCTGCTCAAGCCAATGCCGCTCAAACAAGCTTGCCAGCAACACCTGCGAGCAACAGCCAGCCGACTAATGCGCAAACAACTAACATGCAACTAAGCGGCACTCTGCAAAACAACGCATCTGTTAGCACTGCTCAACCTCAAACACCACAAATGATGTCGCCTGCTGCTGCACCTGTCATGAACGGCACTACTCGTGTCTATGAGCCTGGTCCAATGACAGCTACCGGTATCGACTTGCGTAGCGGACAACTTCCGAATATTCCTACACCGCAGGTACAGCTCTCAGACATGAGCTTTGTGAAAACCGTACTAATTCCACAACAAAAAGGGCTAGGTACTGATAAGCTTGATGTCAGTTTATTAGATGACTTCATCGCTGACGTGTCCCCTAACGCGCGTCACTATCCACCAAACTTCCCTAACCGCTCACAGCGCCATTACACGCGTGAAAAAATCAAAGTATTGGCTGATTGGATCGAGCCATATGCCAAGTCGCCAGACGCGTCTTTTGATGTATTGCTTCGTGCCGCTAAGCTAAACGGCATGGGTCGTAACCTAGACTTAGGTTCAGACTACACAGTACGTGGTGGTCAATATGTCGATCGCGCTATCAAGCTGCAACCTGATAGTGGTGAGGCTAACTTCCTATACGGCATGATGCTATCAGAAGGTGGCGGCTTCAAAGAAGGTCAAAAGTATCTAGATCGCGCTGTCGCTCTAGGGTACACCGAAGCAGAACAAAGCTTGGCACAGTCAGATCTACTTAGTGACCGCCGTGCTAATGCGTTAGAACGCCTACGTCGTCTTGAAGGGCAATACCCTAACAATACTGTTATTCCTCAACAAATCAAACTCGTTGAAGAAGGCAAATTCTACATTTGGGATATTCCTGCCCCTGACATCAGTGTAAAACCAGGTGCTTAGAAATTTTATACTTGTTGAGATTAGCTATTGAGGGTTTGATTCATAAGATATTTGTTTAATAAAACCTTCACTAGGTCAAATCTCTAATAAATAATCTAAATCCAAGCTTTAAATACCAAGCGCTTTTGTTTTATATCTATAAGACAAAAGCGCTTTTTTTCGACTAGTAGAAACACTTTCGTTTTAAAACATGCTTTTGTAGAACTGCAAATGAATAGTCTAATGCCAAAAGTTGCGCTACACTCATTATCAATTGCTACTTTCATTATTGATACTCTCATAACCACCGTTTATTGGACTGACTTATGACTTTCGCTGGCTTTAGCAAACAGACAGTAATGCATATTAATAAAAAAACCCTGCCCATTACGTCACTTATGCTTTTGGCGGCAGCAGTATTGCTACCAGCGTGTAGTACGGTGACGGTCGATAAACAAGCCTCGGCCAAGACCATCTCAGCGCAGCGCGGCAATATCGTCACTGACAATGCGCTAAGTAGCGACACAACATCTGCTTTGCTATCAGCAGGACTGAATGAGCAAGCCTGTATGCAGCAATTTGACTTATGCTTGACTCAGCTCTCTGATAGTATGCTTAACAGGCACTATCGGCCTGCCTTAGCTATTTTTGCAGAACTGCACTATGCAAAAGCGCGTCAACTATCTGATTCAAAAAACTGTCGTAATGCGCTTGCACGCCCGCCACTTGATCCGTATTACGCCAATGCGCCTTTAAGTAATGAGGATTCAAAAACACAGCAAGAAGAGACTGACCTGTGTTTAACCGATTATCAAGCAAGGTTATTTGATGCCGTCAAATACAGCTACACCTATCTGTTTTATGACAGTCTGACCCATGACTTTGAAGGTGCAGAGCAAAATAGCAATAGCCATCGTGCGCAAAACCGTATTCCAAATGACAATGACATTCAGACCCAAGATATTTATAACGCTGCTAGCAATGACGTTATTACTCAAATTTATCAATCGACTGAAAACGCCAATAAATTGATGGGTGATACGACGGTAGAGTATTTGCCAATAACCTCTACCAAGCGTGACAACACGGATGAAGCAGCGATTGCCAATCGACCTCCACTAAAGGGCAAAGCGACAGACCAAGTCAAAGTCATGAAAGTGACCGTAAATGACTATAACCTCGATATTTATTTGCCCAACGAAAACAACTATCTGCAAAACGCTCATAAACAAACTTCCGCTTTGGCAGACTTATCATCCACTTATGAGCTGCGACTATCTGGTCTCAATTCTGTGAGCAAACGCCCTGGTTTGGGCATCAGTTTGGTGGCGTCATTGGATGATCGCTATACCACCACGATCCGTCAATTGCTGGTCGCCTCATTATCTGGTCGGCTAACAAATGAGGATAAAAGCACGGACGACAGCGAGCCAAGCTCACGTATTTATCCCACTGGACACCTTTTACTAACTGGATTGATTAAGCCAGACGGTGATAGCGTATTAGACGCACTGAGCAGTCGTAAGCTTGATATTCATTTATACAATCCGTACCAAACCGAATCCGTCAATATCCTCAACGATGACTACCCACTGGCAGCTAACTTTTCGGCGGGATATGGCTTATGGTTATCAGAAAACCAGTTAGATGGCGTAGGTTATTTAAACTTGATTACGCGCCAGCCAGATGCTCAGCTGCCTAAACTCTTTATGCTCGAGCCTTATGATCCTGATAAACGCGTGTTGATTATGTTGCACGGGCTAGCTTCTAGTCCAGCAACTTGGGTAAATCTGACCAACGATATTCTTAATGATGACAAACTGCGTGATAATTACCAAGTTTGGCAAATATTCTATCCAACCAATCTGCCTATTTTAGAAAATCGTTATCAGATTCAGCAGTTAATCAACAGCACCTACCAGCAGACTGATCCCAATGGACAAAATCGTGCCAGTCGAAATAGTGTGATTATCAGTCATAGTATGGGTGCCATTATCGCTCGCATGATGCTGTCTGATGAAAATTTAGTCGATGATTTAGATAAGCTCAATGATAAAGACATACTCTCTAGTAATGAGAAACAGCAAATCCGTAACGCGCTCAAAACGTCTTTTGGCGAAGATGAGTTAAAGCAACGATTTGAGCTACAGGCATTGCCACAAGTAGACACCGCTGTTTTTCTATCTGCACCTTTCCGTGGTACAGATTATGCAGATCGTTGGTTCACCCGTGCGCTACGCCGCATCGTTTACTTACCCGTAGGGCTGGTCAAGACATTCACAGATAACTTAGCGACCATTGCCACACAAGGCGATTTGGCACAAAACCCACTGGGCGCGTTATATTTGCAAAATGGTGCCAGCCAGTTAAGTGACAAGTCTTCTTTTATAGAGTTAACCAAAGACATCACTATGAATGAGCGAATCACTTACCATTCAATCATTGCCAATAACGATGCCGATATCACTAAAGGACTGGCACAAACGCAACCAAACGGTGCCAAGATTGATTTGTCTCAGGCTGTAGAAGACAACTCTGGAAATGAAACAGCGAGCGTTGATGTGAGTGACAATACTGAGACATCACAGCTACCACCCGAGCCGCTTGTTGCCGCTGTGACAGTCAATGATGATATCAGTCAAGCACTGACCGAGCGTTTGTCAGATGGTATCGTTCCTTATAATAGTGCCCATCTCGATGGTGCCGCGTCTGAAACAATTATCAATGGCGGTCATAGTATCCAGACCAATCCGCAGACCATTTTGACGTTGCGAAGGATTTTGCATAAGCAGCTACAAGAATGATGTAGATTTTTGTTATTTCACGAGGTTTTTGGCGTATAAATCGTAACCTTTAAACATTAGTTATAGCTTTCAGATAAGCAGTATGTTCACGCATACTGCTTTGTTTTTAATAATATTAATTTTATTTTTCAATGTTTGAATTATGTTATTTTGATGACTCTTAGGTATGTAGCTGTCTAACGGCATGGGTTGCGTGACTATCTAGGGAAGCGCATAATATATACAGCACATGACTGTAATATATGAATTTATAGGGACATAAATTATTCAATTCAGCTAAACAGTGAGCCGCAAACTTAGTCGCAATTTATGTCCAACGTTGCTAAGCCCACGTCACTGAGCCATTGCCCGTAATCTTTGTCACCTTGATTTATGTACAGTTACGGACAGTTACTTAAGCGTTGTACGGAAGTCAGCGCTATTCAGCTAACAGATGAGAGTAACCGTTTATGTTCGCTACATTTATGATTGACCAGCTCGATGCGCTGACACTCGCTCGTATCCAATTCGCTTTTGTTGTCTCGTTTCATATTGTCTTTCCTGCATTCTCTATCGGGCTTGCCAGCTGGCTTGCGGTGCTTGAATTCCGCTGGTTAAGAACTGGTGAACCTATCTATGCTGAAGTCTACAAGCATTGGGTCAAAATATTTGCTGTCGTCTTTGGTTTAGGCGTGGTATCAGGCGTGGTAATGTCCTACCAGTTCGGTACTAACTGGGCAGTATTCTCTGATAAAGCCGGTAACGTTCTAGGCCCACTACTTGCCTATGAGGTATTGACCGCGTTTTTCTTAGAAGCCTCCTTTTTAGGTATTATGCTATTTGGCTGGGGCCGTGTAAGCAAACGCATGCATTTTACCGCCACTGCCATTGTTGCCATTGGTACACTGATATCAGCTACTTGGATTTTGTCGGCTAACAGTTTTATGCAAACCCCTCAAGGTTTTATGGTGGGTGCAGACGGCCTACTTTATCCGACCAACTGGCTTGAGATTATATTCAATCCCTCATTCCCTTACCGTTTCGCACATATGGTGACGGCGGCGTTCTTAACCACTGCCTTTGTCATTGGCGGTATCGGTGCCTACTATATCCAGTCCAAAAAACACGCCGAGCACCGTCAGCATGGTCGTGTCATGCTAGGTATGGCAATGATTATGGCCATCTTTGTGGCACCAGCACAGGTGTTGATCGGTGATGAGCATGGTTTGAATACGCTTGAGCATCAGCCAGCCAAAGTGGCTGCGATGGAAGGTATTTGGGAAGATGAGCGTGGGGCCGCATTGCGTCTCTTTGCGATTCCTGACCAAGAAAATCAAACCAATAAATACGAAGTAAAAATCCCTTATGTCACAGGTTTGATTCTCACCCATTCGTTAGATGGTGAAGTGAAGGGTCTCAAAAACTGGGCACCAGAAGACCAACCGCACGTCATTATTGTGTTTTGGGCGTTCCGTATTATGGTCGCTATTGGTATGTTGATGGTACTGGTCGGTTTATTTAGTGCCTATAAATACTTCAAAAAACAGCAATTCAATCCCGAAAGTGTCTGGTTCCACCGTGCGTGGATGATGATGACACCGCTTGGTTTTATCGCATTACTATCAGGTTGGTTCGTAACCGAGACAGGACGTCAACCTTGGACAGTTTATGGCGTCATTCGTACTGCTGAAAGTATGTCACCGCTTGCAGCACAGCAAGTAGCCACTACATTGATTGGTTTTATTGTGCTGTACATATTTGTCTTTGGTGCAGGCAGTTTTTATATCTTGCGCTTGATTGCTCAAGGGCCGAAACCTTATACAGATCCTGCAGAAGATAATTTCTACGAGCACTCAGTAACCGAGAGCCAAGGCCGCGCGTTAAGTGGTGATAGTAATCCTGCCAAAGGTACTGAAGAAGGCTTAGATGAGCCTGCAAATGATGTCGATGATGGAGGATTGCGCTAATGTTTAACTTCGGTGATGTATTAGATTTACCTCTTATTTGGGGCGGTTTAATTGCTTTGTCTGTCTTTGTCTATGTACTGCTTGATGGCTTTGATTTGGGCTGCGGTATCTTGTTCCCATTTGCAGGCTCAGATAAAAACCGTAGCCGCATGATGAACTCTATCGCGCCATTTTGGGACGGTAATGAGACGTGGCTAGTGCTAGGCGGTGGTGGTTTATTCGCAGCATTCCCTGTTGCTTATGGCATCATTATGACAGGTCTTTATTTACCCGTGACTGCCATGCTGTTCGGTCTTATCATGCGCGGCGTGGCGTTTGAGTTTCGCTTCAAATCCTCTTCACGTCGGCATGTGTGGGATACCTTTTTCTTTGTCGGCTCAGTCGTTGCCACTTTCTCTCAAGGCATTATGCTTGGGGCATTGGTGCAAGGGTTAGAGGCAAGCAATCGCTTGTACACGGGCGGGCCATTTGATTGGCTCACGCCCTTCTCGATTGTGTGCGGATTTGCCATGATTATCGGCTATGCCTTACTTGGTTCAACGTGGCTTATCATAAAAACGGAGCACACATTACAAGTATGGGCGCGCCAAGTTTCTAGATGGATGCTTACTGCGTTACTAGTAGCGATGATTGTGGTCACAGCGTTTATGTACTTCTCAGACATCGACGCATTAGAAGGATGGTTTAGTTTCCCAGATTTGTTATACCTTGCTCCTATGCCTATCATTGTCATGCTCTTATTCTTTATCATGCGTAAAGACTTAAAAACAGAGCGTGAGTATCGTCCATTTTTACTAACGGTTGCTCTATTTTTAATGGGTTACATCGGCGTTTGTTTCGCCCTATTCCCTTATATCGTACCGTATCAAATGACGATTTATGAGGCTGCTGCTGCCGATACTTCATTATCATTCATGCTGATTGGCGCCTGTATCATGTTACCGATTATCTTGAGCTATACAGCATTTGCTTACTATACCTTCAAAGGTAAATCTGATCACAATCCGATGTACTAGTCGCTAATCGCGGCGGGCAACGGATCAGCTAAAAAGGATGGCTATCATCGTTTATAGATGATAGTCACACTTCATACGCTAATCAGGAGATCTCTATGAAAAAGTTCAGTAAAAAACAATCGCAATGGGCATGGTTTGTAGGTCTATATTTAGCAGGGTTTTTAGTCGTATTTACCATTGCTCAGCTAATCAAACTGGCCATGGGTGTCTAGCGTAATTGCCTACTCATACGATTGAGTGCCAGTTATTTAGCTAATGAGTCGCTTGCTAGATGCTACATTTGAACTTTTGTCTTGCAAATCCCCCTTTTAAGAATGTCGTAAAAAATATTTCTATATGCATAAAAAAAGCAGCGTTGAATAATCAACGCTGCTTTTTATTTATCTTAAATTTATCAGCTTGGCTTACCTGCATGCTCGATATCATTCTGTTCGATAAACTCATTAACCTGTGTTAGACGCTCTGGGGTCCCCACGTCTATCCAATTATCTGTCGTCACTTCAGCAGTAATTTGAAACTTTATCATTGCTTGCTTTAGTAGTGGTGCCAATGCAGCAGGCTGTCCTGATACCAGACCTTCTACCAATTTGGGTGACATTACGCTAATACCAGCGAAGGTATACTTATCTGCATCGCCTACCGGCTGTTCACTCGCTAGGCCATTATTAATCGCAAAATCGCCGCCATTATTGTGCTCTGGATTATCTATCAATAACAAGTGCGCGCGCTGATCCGCTCCCAATGTATAGTCTGTTAATTGAGAGAAGTCATAGGTAGTCCAGACATCAGAATTAACCAGAATAAATGGCTCATCCTTTAGCTTACCTGATTGTAATGCCTGAAAAATGCCGCCTGCGGTCTCAAGCGGTTCATCGTCTTCTACTGACCAATGCAGCTTTACGCCATACTGTGAACCGTCGCCTAAGCTGTCCATTAGCTTATCTGCCAACCATGATGCATTGACCGTGATATCGGTAATGCCTGCTGCTTGTAGTGCTCTAATATGCCAAACTATAAGCGGTTGACCTGCGACTTCAACCAAAGGCTTGGGCGTCTCAAGTGTTAATGGACGTAGGCGTGTGCCCTTGCCCGCTGCCAAAATCATGGCTTGTGTAATCGTAGAGGTAGACATCTGCGTTCCTATCTTTATTATTTAAATTAATTTAGCTGAGCGTCATCTACGCTGAAGCAAACTTCTCTTTATAAGCAGGTAGCACTGCCGCTTGCAGCCATTGATTAAACGGCATAATTGATTGCTTTAGTTCATCGTTGCCATGTTCGGCAAGCCAGTTTAATTCAATAATTAAATCACGCATGACTTTAGGAATATCCGCCAAATAGCGGTCTTTGCCATCGCGTTCAGACAAACGAATGAAAATCCCTAATACTTTTAGGTGACGTTGTACGCCTATGACATTTACATCGTTTTCAAACTGTACCGCGCTATCAGCAGTGGTTAGTGATTTTTGCTTTTGTAGCTGCCAAAAGTCATTAATCCATGCAGATATTTGGCTCTCTGGCCATTCAACATAAGCATCACGCACTAACGACACTAAATCATAAGCATAAGAGCCAATGACAGCATCTTGAAAATCAATCACGCCCAACTTTGATTGGTCTGCTTGATCTTGCATAAGGTTGCGGCTGTGATAATCACGATGGACCACCACTTGTGGCTGCTGCAAAATCTCATTCATTAACGCTGTTTTTAGGTTTCCCCAAACCTGCTCATCTAGCGCGACACCAATATAAGGCATAAACCATTCGCTAAATAAATCCATCTCACGGTCTAATAGTGCTGTGTCATAATTTGGCAGCTGGTGTTGCGACTTTGCCGTTTCTACTGGTACCGTTTGTAGCGCGACTAGTGTCTGCATTGCTAGTTGATAGTAGTCATTGATTTGGTCTGCGGTTGCATGGACAAGCAAATGGGCAAATTCTACTGTGCCAAAATCTTGTAATACCAAAAATCCTTTTTCTACGTTTTGTGCAGTCAGGGTCGGCACGTTAACAGCAGGTGCCATCAGTTTCGCAACATTGATAAACTGTAGCATCGCATCTTGCTCGTCAGCGGAGTCCATAACGATATAATGCTTATTGGCATTATTATCTGTCTCTGATAGTTCGATACGATGATATCGGCGGGCACTAGCGTCACCAGGTAAGCTATCTAGACTAAAGGTTTGATCTAAAAATACTTGCTGTAACCATTGTTCTAATTGCTGCTGGCGGTTGTTATTTTCATCGATCATATCAGTCTCTAAAGTCGTTTTGTCAGTCATATTGGGCGTCGCTGGTTAAATATAAGTCATAAATAATTAAAGTAGTGATAAGTCTGACAAATACTTGCTAAAATAGCGATATGCGGCGGTGCTATACAAGCTGCCACAGACGTATTGCTATATCATTCAATACTTGATGTCGGATAGAATCGCTATCGCTACTTAAAAATCAGCATGGCTATATTATAAATTTTGGTAAATAGTGTAGCTGATTTGGTTTTTTTTGACTATGATTAGTCGTCATTATATGTAAAACATCCAAATTTTTGAGAATACATTAGTCATATTTTAGTCGCTTATTCATCGCTCTATGTCGTTCGGTGATACCGCTACTAAACTCAGTCATGCAATCCAATAAGCTCTGCAATCATAGGTGTGCCCTTGTTATATTCTCCGCTTTACCAAAGCATCCGCTTGATCTTATTTGGTGCCTTAGGCTTATCTAGCCTAACTGTCAGTGCTGCCATTGGTGATGCCAATACGCAAAAAACTGAACCACTCACTACGGATAGTACAGGCAGCTATGTTTCTAATAGTGTGGCGACTGACGCCAATAGTATTAGTCGTACTCAAAGTAATGATGGCTATCAAGAAGCAGATATTCTAAATGACAGCTATCCAGACGATGCTAATTCTGCTAATACGAATAACGCTGCTTTATCGAATGATACTGCGTTAGATAGTAGATTTTCTGAGAACAATGACCTAAATATTACAGAGATTAATGAGGCTGCTGACTCTGAAGCTTTTAGCAACGAAGTTTCTAATACTGCTAATTTAAATACAGAAACTAACAACCAAGCAAGCATTGATACACCAGATAGCAGTGCCTTTGTTCCTAAAGCGATAACAACTGACAATGGCAAGCTAGATCTTAATGATGAGAGTATTCAAGCCAGTCTAATGCGCTTAGCAGAGTTTTATGAGCTAACGCCAGATACCGATGCGTCAACATTAAACAATGAGGCTATCAGCACTGAAGCGAACAATACTCATAATAATGCGATGCCTGCTGCACAGACGATTCCAAAGGTCGGTAGAGATTTGCGTCTGTTGCCAAATGCCGTGGACAGTGCCCAGCGCTGTGAAGGTCAATGGGTATATCCGCAGAGTAACCCCAATTATCAACGCGCTGTAAACGAAGCTGGTACGGCAAACGGACAACCAGCACCAAATGTGGCTAGCGTTCCGAACAATCAAGCCCCTTTATTTACTGAGTCTGATTACGGTTATTACAATAATATTAATTATGCTGAGCTATCAGGCAATGTAAAAATTGACCAAGGCACTCAGCATATTGAAGCAGAAAAAGTCATGATTGACTTGAGCAATGGCGTTGCAGCTGCTCAAGGCAAAGTCATGTTTACAGATAATGCGACTGGACAGCGTACAAGCAACGTCTCTACAAACAATGCAGCTACGAATAACGGCCAAGCCAGCTTTAATGATAGAGCGGCACAAGGCGGCCTAATTGGCGTTGCAGATAGCTTGAATTACAATACTGAGACTGGTCAATCAACGGCCAATGATGTGGCGTTTGCCAGTGTCGGTCTACAAGCGCACGGCTATGCCAAACGCTTAAACAAACCTAACGAAAGTGAATACGAGCTGGATCAGGTGATGTTTAGTACCTGTCCACCTACCAACCGCAAATGGCAGTTTGAAGCCAAAAGTATCGATCTAAATACCGATACAGGGCGCGGCGAAGCGTATAACACCACTTTCCGTGTTGCTGACATACCCGTATTTTATCTCCCCTACTTTAACTTCCCGATAGACAGTCGCCGTAGTAGTGGGTTTTTATTGCCAAGTGCCAGTGTCAGCAGTGAAAGCGGTCTTGAAGTTGATATTCCTTATTATTTCAACTTAGCACCTAACTACGATGCCACCCTTAACACGCATATTTATACTGACCGTAACCCGATGCTATCAGGTGAGTTCCGTTATCTGACTGAGAGCTATGGGGAAGGTATTTTAAACGGTTCATACTTACCTAACGATAAAGAATATGACGACGAAGATCGTACCAGCTTGTTTTATGACCATACTTGGTCGTCGAAAAGCATTCCACGTTTAAGCGCCGACGCTGAATACAACTATGTATCAGATGCCGATTACCTTAATGATTTTGATACGTTGGGACTATCGGACAGCACAATAAACTTGCCACGTCGTGCCCGCGTCAATTATTACAATGATTATGTCGATGGTGAATTAAAAGTAGAAACTTTCCAGACTCTAGATGCTTTTACTGATAGTGGTGAAGCGTTAGAAGACAAAGACAAGCCGTACTCACGCTTGCCACAGCTCAAATTAAATTATCGCCTGCCTTGGGCCGAGCGCTTCGATATCACTGGTATTCATGATTCTGCATACTTCAAAAAATCTATCGATGATGGCTCTGAAAACGAAAAAAGTGGCGCACGTATTTACAATAAACTGAGCGCCGCCTACCCAATGGAAACTTCTTGGGGTTATATCAAACCTAAGCTGAGCTTGCAGCATCTATATACGTCATATGACGAAGATAGCTTAGAAGATAATCAGCTTAGTGAAGAAGATGGCAGTCAGTCGGTTTTTGTTCCGCAAGCCAGTATCGATGCAGGTCTACACTTCTATCAAGCGGGCTCACCATTTGGTGCGTTTGACGATACGATGGGCGGCTATCGTTTACTTAGCCCACGCGTAAAATATACGTATTCACCGTATAAAAACCAAAACGACATTCCTAACTTTAATACGCGTATTGCCTCTATTAACTATGAGCAGCTGTTTTCGGACAGTTGGTTCTTAGGTCATGATCGTTTGCAGGATTTGCATTCTATTACGCCTGGCGTCAATTATCGTTACATCGATGCAACGGGTGTGACACGTTTTGATGGTAGCATTGCAGAACAGTTCTATCTAGATGATGGACGTGTGACACTTGACGACGATCAGCCTGTTTTTACTTCGTCTTCTTCAGGTATGGTATGGGATACCAGCACTCAGCCTTATAATAATTTTTGGGTTGATGTCAGCGGTGCCCTAACTAGTAATTATGATTTGAACTACATTACTACTGAACTTCGTTATCAGCCATCAGACAATAGCTTATTTAATGTGGGTTATGTTAAACGTCAGCGTGATGACAATACCGATCAGTTGCCATTATCTGCGTTTACCGCTTCCGCTGTTTTCCCTATCAATAACAGCTGGCGTATATTGGCTCAAGGTCAGTACGATTATAATCGTAACAAGATGCTCGATTCACTCATCGGCGTTGATTACGAAGATTGCTGTTTCGGCTTTGCTGTTTATGGTCGCCGCTATTACAATGACCTAAACGTAAAAGACGAGCCAACACAAGCTATTATGGCAGAAGTTAGATTAAACGGTCTTGGCAGTGGCAGTAGCCGCTTGACACGATTGCTTGCTGATAAGATTTTGGGCTTTGAACCTGTACAGACGGCATGGAAAGACTAACCAGTTTTTTGCTAGATTAGAGTTATTTACGTAAATATTTATAAGACACTATTTGAATCCCTATTATGGGAAACGCTGTCGAATATTTTATTATTAAGAGTATTGGATAGAGTTGACCGACTACCACCCGATGCAATGACATTGATGAGGAGCATCATGAGATTTTTTTCTTTACGTCAGACTAGCAGAGCAGTATTGCTATCTATGGCAGGCCTTACGCTTACGCTAAGTGCCAACGCTGATACTGTCAAACCTGCAGCAGCTCAAGCTTCTACTTCTGCTGCGCAAAGCTCAGTTGATCGCTTGACGCCAGCCAATAGCACAGACGGTATTATTGCTTTAGTCAATGAAAATGCTATCTTAAAAAGCGAACTGGTTGATGCTATCGAGCAAACTCAAGCACGTGCAAAAGCTGCTGGAGAGCCTATCGCAAACTCAGCACAACTACAGTCTGAAGTGCTAAACGCGCTTATTTTGCGTGAACTACAACTGTCTATGGTCCAACGCGCGGGACTGTCTGCCGATGAAGCAGAAATCAATCAACGTCTTGGTCAAATCGCTCAAGCTGAAGGCCTTAATAGCATCGCAGCATTGCAGCAACGTCTAGATGCGGCACAACCTGGTAGTTATGCCAATCTACGCGCCAAACTGATCGAAGAGGCTTCTATCCAAGCGCTACAGCAGCGTCAAATTACTCGCCGAGTACGTATTAGCGAGCAAGACATTGATGCATTTTTGGCCTCACCTGAAGCCAAACGTCTGAATCAAAGCGAATATCAAACCATTCACGTACGTGTGCCTTATATAGATGACTATAGTCGCCTATCAGCTGCTCAACGTGAAGAAGCATTAAAAGTCGCACAAGCATTACGTACGCGTTTGCTTGAGCCAAATGTCAACGTCGCTGAAGCCGTTGCTGCTAGCCAAGGTAGCTATCCGATTCCATTGCAAGGTGGAGATATGGGCTTTCACAAGGCAGCCTCTTTACCAACAGAGCTGTCTAGCAAAATTACCAAGTTAGACGTTGGTACCGTAAGCGAGCCATTATTGACTCCTGAAGGGATTGATATCATCAAGCTTGCTGATAAAAAAGCCAGCAATACGATGCTGATACCACAGTGGCATACTCGCCATATCCTAGTCAAAGTCGATGACCTACAGACTGACGCGCTTGCTGAACAAAAAATCAATGATCTATACGAGCAGCTTCGTGGCGGCGCTGACTTTGCTAGCTTAGCCTCAACGTATTCAGACGATCCAGGTTCTGCGGGACGTGGCGGCAACCTTGATTGGGTTAGCGAAGAAGATATGGTTGGTCCATTTGAAGCCACAATGAAAAATACGGCTGTTGGTGATTACTCTGCGCCATTTAAGACACAGTTTGGTTGGCATATCCTAAAAGTCGACGGTAAGCGCGATCAAGATATTAGCGAGCAATATCGTCGCAATATGGCACGTCAAGCATTGTATCAACGCTTAGCACCACAAGCTCAAGAAGACTGGTTACAAGAGTTACGTGCTGGCGCTTATATTCAGATACTTGGCTGATATGTTGCAATAAGCTAATAGTATTAAGTTAGCTAGAATATTGAATCGATTTAAATAAAGAAGGGTATATGCCATTGCATATACCCTTCTTTATTTTGCGCAGTTAGATATTTAACTGGAAGCTTTGATGAGGAAAACCCAAAGTTAAATAGTTTAAATCTTGATAAACCAAAATCTATACACAAAGAAAAACCCCGAACCTAGGGCGATTGGTTCAGGGTTTCAATACTTCGTGTTATTGTTATTATCTCTCTTCCGTGCTGACTCATCCTAAGTCATTTAACGGTATCAATATAAGACAGCGGGCTGACCTGTGCTTTTATTGATACTGTCTCAACACTACATCCATGCGTATCCTTGTGTTGATGGATGTATTATAGGCCAATGAATTTGGTGCCGATAGAAGCTAAAGACTCTATTTTGCGTAAGCATATGCTTACATTATCTCTATGTATTACCGTTAATAAACAGTCTCTTTTATTAACTAAAACTGCGCTGTTCTTGTCTGTGCTCTTCTGACACTTTTTCGCCTTCTTTCTTGCCTTCTTCGATTTTGTTATCAGTCTCTCGGATATCTTCTGCTTGTGCAGTAGGGGCATTACCCTCTTGCTGGCTGGCCTCTTCTGGCTCGTATTGCAGCGTTGTCATCACAGGAAAATGATCGGAACCTATCGACGGCATACGCTGAATATCAACTACCGTAAAGCAAGCACTATGGAAAATATGGTCTAGAGCCCAACGCAGAAACGGGTATTTAACATGAAAGGTATTAATAAAATGTCGACCAATGCGAGGATCTAGCAAGCCAGAAATACGCTGAAAGCGACGAGTAGTTTTTGACCATGCGACATCATTGAGATCACCTGCCAGTATCGCCGTTTGGTCGTTTTCTTTTATGTGTTTACCTACCATGAGCAGCTCAGCATCACGTGTGGTGGACTTATCAGCTTCAGTTGGGCTAGGCGGCATGGGATGCAAACAATATAACCAAATGACGCGGCCTCCTTGCAAACGCAATTGTGTATGAATAGACGGTATATCATCTATCATCAAATACTTAACTTCAGGATCGATCAGCTCAAGCTTAGAATACAAGTGCATACCATATAAATTATCTAGTGGCACTTTCACGGTATAGGGATAGTCAGACTCAACTTGCTGTAAGGCTTGCTCCCATTTCTTGTCACTCTCTAATGTAATTAAGATATCAGGCTGCTTTTGCTTCACCAAATCGACCAGCTTTTGCGTTTCGTCATTGGGCGTCAATACGTTTGATACCATGATTTTTATTTGATGCGCTTGCCCTTCTGACTTATCTTTTGCCTTTTGAACTTCTTTTTTCCACAGCTTAGTATATGGCAATACCATTCTCAGCTGAAATGCTAACGTACCACTCAACACAACAAACAATATCCACTGCCCTAACTCCCACTCTGAGAAAAACACTATCATGCCAACCCAAGCGATAATACCAAGTACCATTATTTGAATACGTGGAAACTCAACACCGCGCACCCACCAGTTATCCAGCGGCAACCAGCCCCAGATTGTGACAAAGGCGATGAATCCTGCTAGACCTTGTAAGGCGTAATATAATAGTGAGAGATCCATAAGTAGGTACTAACCGTTGATTAAAGTGTCGATAGAGCTGATGATGTATATTGGTTAAGCTTTTGTTTGATAAGAAATATCGTGTTTGTAACCCGCCTGACATCAAATAACTAACGTCGAATAATTGTGTTTGAGACTTACTTTAGCATTTCAGAAGATTCTCGCCTACTGGTGAGTCTCAATTATGCGACAACTATCATAAAACGTTACAATATTGGCTCATTCAATATAATGAGTGCTTTATTGAACATTATATTTTTGAGTTTGTCAGATAGCCAGGTACCTCTTCAATAGTAATAACTTAAAGTTATAGTCGACATAGTTAATAGTGTATAGAAAACGACCAAATAATAGCCAAAACGCCTTGCTTTTTCGCGCCATTCACGGCATTGTTATCGGTTGACGATGCAACAAATAATTGTAAATAGGATTGAACTTCATGAGTGATTTAACAGTAGGTTTGGTAGGCTGGCGCGGTATGGTAGGGTCAGTATTGATACAACGTATGCAGGAAGAAAATGACTTTAACGGTATCACACCGGTGTTTTTTTCTACCAGTAATGCTGGTGGTGATGCACCAAAATTCGATGGTATTGAAACCGGCCAACTAAAAGACGCTCATGATATTGACGCACTTGCTGCTTGTGATATCGTTATTACTTGCCAAGGTGGTGACTATACGTCAAAAGTCCATCAACCATTGCGTGATAGTGGTTGGAACGGCTATTGGGTTGATGCGGCAAGTACCTTACGTATGAAAGATGACAGCATCATCATTCTTGATCCAGTCAACCGTAACGTTATTGATAGTGCCCTAGCCAATGGCAAAAAAGACTTTATCGGTGGTAACTGTACCGTATCATTGATGCTGATGGCTATCGGCGAGCTGTTTAACAAAGGCTGGGTCGAATGGGTCAGCGCCATGACATATCAAGCTGCTAGTGGCTCTGGCGCAAACAACATGCGCGAGCTCATCAACGGTATGGGTGTGTTACGTGATGCCGTCCAAGACGAATTGGCTGACCCTGCTAGTGCTATTCTTGAGATTGATAAAAAAATCGCTCAGACTCAGCGCTCAGCAGACTTCCCTACACAGTACTTTGGTGTGCCACTTGCAGGTAGCTTGATTCCTTATATTGATGCGCAGCTAGAAAACAAACAGTCAAAAGAGGAATGGAAAGGCGGCGTTGAGACCAATAAGATCTTGGGTAACGATGAAGCTAGTACGATTCCTATTGATGGGATGTGTGTACGCGTCGGTGCCATGCGTTGCCATGCACAAGGTTTAACGATCAAACTGAAAAAAGACATTCCGCTAGAAGAAATCGAAGCTGCACTTAAAAACAGTGGCAACGAGTGGTTGGACTTGGTCGAAGATGACAAAGAAGCTACTATGAATCGCCTAACGCCAGTAGCCGTGACTGGCACCTTGACTGTTGCTCTAGGTCGCTTGCGTAAGCTTAATATGGGCCCTGAATATCTAGGTGCCTTTACCGTTGGTGATCAGCTACTGTGGGGCGCAGCAGAACCATTGCGCCGTATGCTGAATATCATTCGTGAGCAAAACAACTAAATCGAATAACCAAAATATCAGATAAAAAAGACAGCAAGTGCTGTCTTTTTTGTGCGGTCAATAACCTAAATGGCTAAGAACAATGACTATATACCCTAGTATCCTTGTATTACTTTTGCTCATACGCAATCATTACCTCGTTACGACGTAAAAATGGCAATGCCCATGGCTCATCGTAACGTGCCAATTCTGGCTCACCTGTAGGCGTTAAATGTTTGCTTTGCATCCAATTTCGCAGTTCTTATGTCCTTTTATCTACTTTATCACTTCCAGTAAATCCTGAGAATTTGATAATGTCATAATTTTGAGCTCGTACTTCGACGATTTCGACTTCTGGGTTATTTGGTTTTGGTGACGTCTCCATCGTATATTTACTGGGCATCGCGAATTGTACGCGCCACTTTCCGTCATCTTGCTGCATACTGACTGACTATATTGACAGAATGAATATCAATATCCAAAAAATCCCTAACAATGCTATAATTAGCGCCATTTTCATAGCTCATATATCGGTTATCATATGCAATTTGTCTTACATAAAACGGCCAGCGGTGCAACGCGTGCACGCCGTGGTACGGTTCATCTCAATCATGGCGACGTGCAAACGCCTGCTTTTATGCCTGTTGGTACTTATGGTACGGTCAAAGGCATGCTGCCACGTGATATCGAAGCCATCGGTGCTGATATTATTTTGGGCAATACCTTTCATCTCTGGTTACGTCCAGGTACCGAAGTCATTGATAAATTCGGTGGCCTGCATAAGTTTATGCATTGGGACAAGCCTATCTTGACCGATTCGGGCGGTTTCCAAGTATTTAGCCTCGGCGCGATGCGTAAAATCACCGAAGAAGGCGTCAATTTTAAATCTCCTATCGATGGCGCAAAGGTATTTCTCTCACCAGAAAAATCTATGCAGATTCAGTACAGCTTGAACTCAGACATCGTCATGCAGTTCGATGAGTGTACACCGTATCCAGCCACTCATGATGAAGCAAAAAAGTCGTTAGAGCTATCATTACGTTGGGGACAGCGCTGTATCGATGAGCACAACAGACTGGGCAGTACCAACGCATTGTTCGGTATCGTGCAAGGCAGTATGTACCCTGATTTGCGTCAGCAATCACTTGAAGGTCTGTTAAAGATCGGCTTTGATGGTTATGCTATTGGCGGTCTATCAGTTGGCGAGCCTAAAGAAGAGATGATAGACGTCCTAGACTACCTGCCTGACGATATGCCAGCAGATAAGCCACGCTATCTTATGGGTGTTGGTAAGCCTGAGGATTTAGTTGAAGGTGTACGCCGCGGCGTAGATATGTTCGACTGTGTGATGCCAACACGTAACGCGCGTAACGGTCATTACTTTGTGACGGGCGATGCAGACAATGCTGGTGTGGTACGTATTCGTAATAGCCAATATCGCAACGATGAAGGCCCATTAGATCCTGAATGCGACTGCTATACTTGCCAAAACTTTAGCCGTGCTTATCTGTACCATCTTAATAAGTGTAAAGAGATGCTAGGTGCTCAGTTAGCCACTATTCATAATTTACGCTATTACCAACGTTTGATGCAGGGTGTTAGAGATGCTATTGAGCAAGATAAATTTGATGAGTTTGTCAGCGAGTTTTATGCCAAACGCGGTCAAACAGTTCCTGAGTTAAACTTGCGTTAATCCTGTTTAATATTCACGACTGTGTAACGAATCTGTTGAAATAAAAAAGGGTTTAAGAATAATCTTAAGCCCTTTTTTTGTGCTGCTTTTATCACTTAATGACTATCAACTAATGATTAATATAGAGTCTATTTTGACTACTATCCCATCAATGACGTCACAAATACTACAATAACAGCGATTGGCGCGATGAATTTCGCAACGATTTGCCACAGCTGCCATGTACCATTAGATAAACCAAGCTCTTGCTGAATGTTACGTTGATCCATTTTCCAACCAACAAATACAATCGCAGCCAGACCGGTTAGAGGCAATAGGAACTTACTTGTAAGTTTATCTAATGCATCAAAGATACCATTACCCATGATAGTGAAGTCAGACCATAAGTTGAACGATAGTAATGCTGCAATACCTAACAACCAGATTACTGTACTTGCCACGATAGTTGATACAGTACGACTCATCGACGTGCGCTCTTCTAACAACTCAACGGTTGGCTCAAGTAACGAGATAGATGAGGTGATAGCGGCAAAGGTAATAAGTAAGAAGAACAATGCGCCAATGATAGTACCCGCACCCATGCTACCGAAAGCAATTGGTAAACTTACAAAGATAAGACCAGGACCAGATGCAGGATCTAGACCATTGCTAAAGATGATTGGGAAGATGGCAAGACCAGCAGCCAACGCAATAACCGTATCCAAAATAACAACGGTACGTGCTGTTTTTAGCAAGTTTACTTCACGGCCCAAATACGAACCATAAGCGACCATTATACCCATACCAATTGATAGGGTGAAGAATGCATGACCTAATGCTGCAAGCATAACATCAGCCGTTAGTTTGCTAAGATCTGGTGTAAATAGGTAAGCAACTGCTTCACCAAATCCACCGTTCATCACGTTATAACCGACGATAACAAACAGAATTACACCCAATAATGGCATTAAAATCTTAGCTGTTTTTTCGATACCACTTGTCACACCAATACCAACGATGACAGCGGTTAAAATCATAAATACCGTATGCCAGATCGTCAATGTACCAGCTGATGCAAGCATAGCATCAAAGGTTGCAGCAACAGAATCACTGTCTTGACCAGCAAAGCTACCTGTTGCAACTTTAGTGATATAATTAAGCGCCCAACCACCGATCACACTATAGAACGATAGAATTAAGAAGCCACCTAAGATACCAGTAGCCCCAACGATGCCCCAGCTACGTGACTTACCTTCAGTCGCTGCTACGTCTGAAAAAGTATTGACTGGATTTTTTTGACCACGTCGACCAATTAACCATTCAGCAACTAATATCGGAAAACCGACCAGCGCGATACAGAACAAATAAGCAATAACGAAAGCTGAACCACCGCTTTCGCCAACCATGTATGGAAATTTCCATATGTTTCCTAAACCAACTGCTGAGCCTACTGCTGCCAATACGAAGCCAAAGCTTGAGCTCCATTGGGCATGTTCTTGTTTATTGATAGCCATTTTTTCCGTCCTCGTGCTTCAATTAACGTTACTGATAATCTTCCTTGATCAACATAAATAGTCGGCCTTACCATTGAGCTATTTAGTAAACGCTTCGATGTGAAACGCCCAGCAACATTAAGAAAGAATTGATTACAATATCGTAAACGCTCAGTTTCTGCTAAGCGACCAAAAAAGTCAAGTGCTCATAAATATAAAAAGCCATAACAAATAGTTATGGCTTTCATATAATTCGCCTTCATTCCATAAGAATTTAGCTGATTAAAAGTATCAAACTCATCATTAATCGAGTTGTGTTTTCTTTAGCGCACAACACCGCGGCTGCTATTTTGTAATGAATCAATAAGTAGCTGAATTTTTGGCTCTTTAGCTAATAGCTCATTATGTAAGACTTCCAACGCTTGTACAGTGGTCAAACCTGATCTGAAAATCGTACGGTACGCTTGACGTAAGACATTAATGGTTTCTTTTGACCAACCTTTACGGCGCATGCCTTCGATATTGAGTCCATGAGCCTTTGCTGGATTGCCAGATACCATCGTAAATGCTGCCACATCTTTTAGAATGAGGCTGGCTCCGCCAATCAAGCTATAGTCATCTACTGTACAAAACTGATGTATGCCTGAGTTACCACCGATGATGGTATGGTCGCCAATAGTCACATGCCCCGCTACACCGACATTGTTAGCCAGTACGTTATGATCGCCAATGACACAATCATGTGCGACATGGGTGTTTACCATCAGTAGATTATGACTGCCGATTTTAGTCAGCTCGCCATCTTGCGCTGTACCGCGATGTAAGCTGCAGGCTTCACGAATCGTATTGTGATCGCCGATTTCAAGCCAAGTACGCTCACCTGCATATTTCAAATCTTGAGGATCTTCACCGATACTCGCAAACTGATAAAACTCATTATGTTGACCAATACGAGTCAGTTTAGTCACAACCACATGTCTATGCAAAACCGTATGCGCACCAATTGATACTTCATCACCAACGATACAATAGGGCCCGATGATAGCAGTCTCGTCAATCTGCGCGGACGGTGAGATGAGTGCTGTAGGATGAATCTGACTCATAAGATGGGCCCTTGTATCATTTGATGCGAGTAAATAATAAAAAAGTATCGCTATTTCAGTGTTACTAACGAAGCTAATACCAGTTGTGTTGTTGAGTTTACATATAGCTATTTATTGCAGTTATGGTGAGCGGTTTCAATATCGCTCTTTGTACAGTATGGCTTATTAAAAACTTAAGCACCCTTCACGTTAGCAGGTTTTTGCTGTTCCTGACGTGCAATCATAATTTGCGCACTAGCCGCCAATTCATCTTCAACATGGACAGTACAATCAAATTTATAGATACCATGTCTTTGCATCACAGTTTTTGCACGAATGATAAGCTGATCACCAGGAATCACTCGGCGCTTAAACCGCACTTTATCCACACCAGCAAACAAATACAGATAGCCATCTTCTGAAGTCAGACCTGCGGTAATGAACCCAAGTATGCCTGAAACCTGTGCCATTGCCTCTACCATCAATACCCCTGGCATGATTGGCTCGTCAGGAAAATGCCCATTAAAAAACTCTTCATTAATAGTCACGTTTTTGATACCAGTAATACACTCGCCTGGCGTACAAGCTACAATACGATCTACCAGCATAAAAGGATAACGATGCGGTAAGTAATGCTTAATCGTATGATACGTTAATGGTAGCGTAAGACCTTGCTCAGCCAAGCTTTTAACGTCTTCATCAGTTGGGATATCTATATTGTTATTGCTCATAATGACGCTTCCTTGCTGTGTTTTGAATATCTATTATTTGTTTGTATTTGCATTAGTTATTGCCTAGCTGACGAAAACGTACAGCAGCACGTCGCCAATTAGCAGTTGGCATTGCAGCAGTACCAGATGAATATGAGCCAGCGGTTTTAATGGATTTGGTTACCATGGTCATGCCAGATAAAACGACATCGTCTGTGATCTCAATATGCCCTGTGATACCGACAGCGCCGCCTATTATACAGCGCTTACCTATCGTAGTACTACCCGCAATACCCGTTTGAGCAGCAATAGCAGTACCGTCACCGATACGGACGTTATGGGCAACTTGTACCAGATTATCAATAATCACGTGATTGCCAATAACGGTATCATCGATAGCGCCACGATCGATACACGTCTGGCTACCAACTCGTACATGATCACCAATAATGACACGGCCTAACTGAGCAATGCGCTCCCAACCTGTGGTACTAGGATCTTTAGTAGGCGCAAAACCGAACCCTTCAGATCCAATGCTTGCCCCTGCATGCAATCTAACGTAATTACCAATAACACACTCAGGCCCGACAACGACTTGCGACTTAATCACACAATCGGTACCGATACTGGTATTGGCCTCAACCACGACATGAGCATCAAGTGCGCTACGCGCCCCTATTTGCACATTGTCACCAATCACGCAAAAAGGGCCGATATTGACTTGCTCGCCAATAACAGCACTGTCTGCAATCACAGCACTAGGATGAATTCCGTTAGATAAAGAATGACGTGCAAACAGCTGACTGGCACTGGCATAAGCCAGATATGGATTTGAAACGACTAGCGCTATCGCTGAGGTAGGCACTTGGTCACGATATGCTTCCGTCACCAACACCGCGCCTGCGTCACTGCTAGACAAGCTAGAAATATAGTGAGGATCTGCCAAAAAGCTTAACTGCTGCTGACTGGCCGTCGTCAAACTACCGACGCTACTGAATGGTTGACACAATTCCTCAGTATCAATCTCAGCCTTATTAATAATAGGCTGACGCTGCTCAATTCGAGTAATGAGTTGCTCAATCGTTATCATAATGACTATTAATAAAATATGGTTATAAATGAAACGGTCGCCAAAATAACAATGCGTTTTGACGACCTACTAAGCTCTAATGATATTTCCGTCTATTTGAGACAATCTTCGAAACTGCTCAAATAGATGAGAATGAGGTCATTAATTTAGAATGTATTACCAATCTGGAACTGGACTTTTTCAGTCTCATCGCCCTCTTTGTCACCAAATGGTACCGCGTAACTCAGTGAGATTGGACCAATTGGCGTATACCAAGTGATACCAGCACCAGCACTATAGCGGAAGTCATTATCTTGAGTCAGCAATGGAACATCTGAATCATTAAAAGTACGATCTTCTTTATCAGACGTGTCAAAGACCTGACCACCTTCAGCAAACAATACTGGGCGTACCTGATCTGCCCAATCACCTTTAAACGGCATTGGCAAAATCAATTCAGCACCAAACGTTGCTAGCGCATTACCACCAACCTCTTCTGCGGTAAAGGTTTGGTTGTCTGGATCATTGACCGCATCATAATAGACTTGTGATTTAGGTCCCAGAGTAGATGATTCATAGCCACGTACTGAGCCATAACCACCAGCATAGAAGTTTTCATAGAACGGTAAATCATTACCATAACCAAGCTTAGTATAACCACGCGCGATCACGTCTTTATAAATAGGGTAATATATATTGCCGCTATACGTTAGCTTTTGGTAGTTGGCATCGCCAAGACCGATGGTTGCATCAATCGCATGGCTCATCCCTTTGGTAGGGAATACTGGGCGATCTAACGTGCTGTAGTCCCAGCCAAGTAACAAGTTATAGGTTTGATAGTCGTTTTTAAATGTTGAAACGCCATCAGTATCATCGTCAAATGTTTGTGTGCCACCATCATCTAGAATCTCTTGAACATTAGAAATACCTAGGTAACGACCACCACGAACCTTTGTGTTGTCTACATTTAGACCAGCACTAAGACGTTTGGTTTCATCAATAGGATAACTATAGTTCAGCGTCGCACCATATGAATCGGTCACATAGTTACTAACATTGTCGTCATCATATTTGGTTTTGCGATAATAACCACTGATACCTTGAGAAACACCGTTTTCTGTAAAGTACGGATCGGTATAACCTAGGCTATAAGAGTCGCGTGTTTCTGAACGAGAAAGCGCAGCTTTAACACGGTTACCGGTACCCATAAAGTTGTTTTGGGTCAGATCCAATTGGAAAGTTACACCACCACTTTGTGAGTAACCAGCTGCAATCGTTGAGCTACCAGAAGGCTGCTCTTCAACCACATAATTTACATCAACTTGGTCTGGCTGGTTAGGTACTGGCTTAACATCAACAGTGACATTTTTAAAGAAGCCAGTACGCATCAAACGCGTGCGTGACAGCTGAATTTTGTCATTAGAAGACAGCGTCCCTTCTAACTGACGCATTTCACGACGTAATACTTCGTCTTGCGTTTTGATATTGCCCGTAAAGTTGATACGGCGAACGTAGATAGGACGTGCAGGGTCGATATAGTAATCGACATCGACCATTTTAGTATCGTCATTGATACGTGGTACTGGTCTGATTTGAGCTAGATAATAGCCTTCATTACCATAGCGTCTTTTAAGAGAAGCAGTGGTTTCGTCTAGTTTTACTTGCGAGTATTTCTCATTAGATGCAAAGCTCACAAGCTCTTTTAGCTCACTATTTTCAAAGGTAGGTTTACCTAAAAAGTTCACTTCGCCAAACTGGTATTGCTCGCCTTCGCTTAAGCTAACTTCGATAAACACGCTACTTTTGTCTTCGCTGATATTCAATACAGCATTATCGACTGAAAAACGCACATAACCATCGTTCTGATATAGCGCCTTTAAACTCTCTAAACTGGCGGCCAGTTTTTCTTGAGCGTAACGATCAGACTTAGATAATAGACGCGTCCATGAAGACTCTTTTACTGCGAAAACGTCTTTAATCTCTTCATCACTAAAATGCTTGTTACCAATGATATTGATATCAACAACTTTAGCAGGCTTGCCTTCTACAAAGCGTACGTCAAGTTTCACGCGGTTACCATCAAGGACCGTTTGATCTACTTCGATATTACTATTGTAGTAACCTTGGCTAACGTATTGCTGTTGTAGCTCATTAGCCACGCCTTGCAAAGTAGACTGCTTAAGTACGTCACCAGCAGAAAGACCAGCATTCTTCAATCCCTGCTCAAGCCCTTCTTTTGGAATAAGCTTGTTACCTTCAAAGGTAACTTCAGCAATCGTTGGACGCTCAATGACGTCAAACCTTAGCTTGCCACCTTCGACACGGCTTTGAATATCAGCAAAGTTCTCAGTTGCATATAGCGCCTTAATACTGGCAGCTAAGCTACTATCATTCACCGTATCGCCCACCGTAACAGGTAAGACCGGATAGAGGCTATCAGGGGTTAGGCGTTGTAGGCCATTAAAACCGATGTCAGTTACTACAAATTCTGCAGCCTGTACTGGCATACTCATCATCGCTACAACTAACGGCAACCCAGCCGCGCTCATAATTAAAGGCGTACGCATAAACACTATCCGTCAATAAAAAAATTGCTTAAGTTAAGTTAAAAGGCACGTATTGTCTAACCCGTGCGCACAAGGTTATAAACCCATGCAAGGGCAACTCAGAACACTTTATATAAATTGCATCACAAAATAAACTAAAAATTACGATTAGTACAGAGGTCACGACACAGAGTAGCATGCACATCATAACAATAATCAGCCTATAATAGGCGTAAAACCATTAGTATATCGTGCTTTATCAGCCATATTGCTCATCAGCCGATCAAAATAGCCGGCTGATGTCATTACCAATTGCTAACACCATGAAACCTGCCAGCAAGAGTAAACCGATATTTAGACCGACCATTTGTACACCTTCAGACAGTGGCTTGCCGCGAATCAACTCAATAAAGTGATAAACAATATGACCACCATCTAATACTGGGATTGGCAAAAGGTTTAAGACGGCAAGACTCAGGCTAATAAGCGCCGCTGTCGATAATACCATTTGCCAACTGATATCAAAGCTTTGCTTGGCGACTTTAGCAATGGTAATTGGCCCTGATAAGTTGTCTAAACCAATCATACCTGACAGCATTTTTCCCATTGAGCTTACGGTCATTACTGCTAGCTGCTCAGTCTTTTCAAACGACTTAACTAACGACTCACTAGGGCCATAGACCACGGTAGTCTTGTAATCATCAGGAATCACAATCTCAGTCTGATCCACCATCGCACCAATCTGTCCGTAATCATTACCCAAGTTGTCTTTTTTGCCTTGGGGCATAATTTGCAACTGTACAGGCTTGTCATCACGCAACACCGTAAAGTTCAACAGCGTTTCAGGATTATCACGAATGATACGCGTCGCAGTAATCCAATCTTCGATTGACTCATTATTAATAGCAGTAATGCGGTCACCAACCTTTAGACCTTGGCGGCTAGCGGCACCATCGGGAGCCAAACCACCTACAATCGGCGCAATCTGCGGCTGCCATGGCAACATACCAAAGCTGGTCAGTGCGTCTTTGCCTTGAGCCTCGCCTTGCATAAACTGCGTAACTGGTGCTTGATAGGTTTTAGTCGACTGATCGGTTTGGGCGTCTGACTGCAAGGTAATGCTGACATTATCCGTCTCACCCATACGTCCTGCAAGGCGATAGTTAATACCTTCCCATGTCTGCACATCGTGCCCATCAATCGCAACAATCTTATCACCGACTGGCAGCTGTGCCATCGCAGCAGGCGTATCTGGTAGTACCTGTCCAATCTTAGTCGCCAACTGCTCAGATGGGGTCATAAATAGTACCCAAAATAGCGCGATAGCGATGACAAAATTCATGATAGGGCCAGCTGCAACGATAGCAATTTTCTTTAGCGGATGCTGCCGATTAAATGCAAGATGCTGCTCATCTTTTGCGACATTACCTTCACGCTCATCCAGCATCTTTACATAGCCGCCGAGTGGCAATGCTGAGATACGATAGTCGATGCCGCTCTTTTTGCTAGTCCAACCAAAAACTTTAGGACCAAAGCCGATAGAGTACGTTAGCACTTTGACACCGCAAAGCCGCGCCACAATATAATGTCCCCATTCGTGTAAGGCAATAAGCGGGCCTAAGACAAATATAGCGGCAAGAAGTGTTAGTAAAAACGTCATGATTTTTTCTCAGTATTGTCTCTCAGCATTTTCATCAACATCTTCGCTAATATCGTTTATCAATGTCACGTATCAGCTAAGAGACGCTTGCTACGATTATGTCAGCTTTGCTACCAACTTATCAGTCAGATGGCGTGCAATCTTATCGATTGCCAATATGTCTTCTATGTCAGCAGTTTCGTTCAATGGAGGCAGCTGTATGTCATTTAAGGCTTGTTCGTTAATATTAGCAATATCCGTCAAACGAATTTTCCCATCGAGGAACGCCGCCACTGCAATTTCGTTTGCCGCATTGAGCACAATAGTGGCTTGCGTTCCGGCTTGCATGGCTTGGCGGGCCAAACGCAAACAGGCAAATTTTTGTAGATCTGGCTCAATAAACTCCAAACCACTAAGTGCAAATAAGTCTAACGGCTGTGAGCCACTATCCATCCGATCAGGGTAGCTAAGCGCGTGCGCAATGGGCGTTTTCATGTCTGGACTACCCAACTGCGCCAAAAAGCTGCCATCGCTATATTCTACCATTGAGTGAATGATACTTTGTGGATGAATAACCACATTTATCTTATCTTCAGGCAAATCGAATAAGTGACAGGCTTCTATCAGCTCAAGCCCCTTATTCATCATCGTGGCCGAATCGACAGATATCTTTTGACCCATTGACCAATTCGGGTGTTTGACCGCTTCTGCGACGCTTGCCTGCTGCATTTGCTCGAACGACTGCTGCAAAAATGGCCCACCAGAGGCTGTTAACCATAGTTTACGGACACCATGATTTGACTGATGAATTTGAGTATTGTCTTGCTGAATAGCGAGTGGCAAGCATTGAAAAATGGCATTGTGTTCAGAGTCCAGCGGCAGCAAAGTAGCTTTGTGCTTTTTGACTGCATCGATCATGACCTTACCTGCCATGACTAAGGCTTCTTTGTTGGCCAATAGGATACGTTTGCCTGCACGTGCTGCTGCCAATGTAGACGGCAACCCTGCCGCCCCTACAATCGCCGCTACAACCGTATCAGTCTGTGAGTCAGTGGCAATATCTACCAATCCTGCCTCGCCCCCTACGACATCACTATCAATCCCTGCTGCTTTAAGCCTGTGAGCAAAATCATCTACGGCTGACATCGGCACACTGACGCGTTTCGGCAAAAACTGCTGACAGAGTGCAAATAGCTTATCTAAGCGATGATAGCCTGACAAAGCATAGACTTCATAAGTGTGCGGTTGCGCCGCTAATATTGCTAAAGTGCTATCGCCAATCGAGCCTGTCGCGCCTAGTACGGCGATGCGTTGCGTCATAACCATTAATGCCCATGATACTTAAAAGTAATAAAAATAGAATATCGTCTGTTAACTATAAAGCCACTGCTCTGATAACTTCACTTGCCATACCAATGCATTGCTCGCTGTCTGACTTATACCAATATTATGGTGAACTGACTACAGAACAGGTCTAAATAGAACAGTGCTGCTATATAACCTTACACCACTATCAAACCAAACTGCTGTATCGCCCAAAAACCAAGGGCAAATATCGGTGTTGCAGACAACAAGGAGTCAATACGATCAAGGATACCACCGTGACCTGGCAAGATAGTGCCTGAATCTTTTACATCAGCACGACGTTTGAGCATCGACTCGAACAAGTCTCCAAGTACAGAGGCAAGAATAGTGATGGCCGATAACGCTACAAATGCGATTAATGGTATACCGGTCAGCTGTAATTTAAAGACGCTAATGGCTACCACAACTAACAGCCCTGTGACGAGGCCACCAGCCAACCCTTCCATGCTCTTGTTGGGTGAGACATTGGGTGCCATTTTTCGGCGACCAAGCTTGCGTCCAACGAAATATGCGCCACTATCTGCACACCATACTAATAAGAACACATACAGCAGCCACCATGCCGACAGTTGCCAGAGATAGAACATCGCCGTGATAGATGCCGTCAAAATAACCGCGCCCATCATTGCCAGCTGGTTGCCGTACCACCTCGTTTGTGTCGGGAAGACCCTGACCCAAGACAGTGCCATCAGCCATATAACGAGTGATGCCACCCACCAAAACAGCCATGTCACTTTAAACATCAGCGATATGAGCGTTATCGCCAACACTAACAAAACAAATACAGCAGGCTGGCGCCACTTAGGCATCAATTTAGCCCACTCATGAGCGGCGATAATGACCCCAATGGCCAACAGTGGTGCAAATAAAATAGGCGTTTGGCTCGCAAACATTGCAATACCAACGATAATAACGAGAACAATTGCCGTTTTAATTCGTTGCCACATACTTATCGAGCCTTATAATAATGAAGAACAGATGGTCAAAAAATGCATTATAGCAGCTAACTAACGATGGCCGAGCGATAGCATTCAATACTAATTCAAGCCGTTTATCATTGCATAAACCAACCCTATTGACCAGTTATACAATACTAACTGAACTGAACCGACTAAACTTATCTATCCACTCGCTGCTCAGTGACCTTGCTGCTCTATCACTACTTGCTCGCTGGTTTTGCCAAAGCGGCGTTGACGTTTTGCAAACTCTGCGATCATCGAAGCTAGCTCTTCTGCTGCAAAGTTCGGCCATAATGTGGGAGTGAAAAACAGCTCAGCATAAGCAGATTGCCACAATAAAAAATTAGAAATACGATACTCGCCGCCCGTACGTACCAGCATATCTACTGCTGGCGTATCGGCTAATTGTACGTAGTTACCTAACAGCTCTTCGCTGACATCTTCAGGTTTTAATTCGCCAGCTTGCACTTGCTGAGCCAGCTGTTGTGCTGCATTTGCAATATCCCACTGCCCACCGTAACTAATCGCAATCACCAGCGTCATCGCATCAAACTTTGCCGTCTTTTCTTCTGCGTCAGCCATTAGCGTTTGTAATGACTCACTAAGTTGACTGCGATCACCGATGAAACGCAAGCGAATACGATACTCATTCATACGCGGCATTTGCTCATGAATCGTCGATGTAAGCAGCTGCATCAACAGTGCCACTTCACTAGGTGGTCTCTGCCAATTTTCGCTAGAAAACGCAAATACGGTCAGCACTTCAATGCCTGTATTGACACAATACTCGACGATAGGATCGAGCGCATCTTTGCCAGCCACATGTCCTTGACCGTGGCCCAAATCATTGGCCTTACCATAGCGATTATTACCATCCATAATGATGGCGATATGACGAGGAAGAATAGCGGGCGCCAAAACGGCTGAAGTGGACATAGGCGAACTTGCTTATTGTTGAGGTAAAATAATAATAACGTGTGCAACAGCGATTAAAAAGCGCCATTTATATAATTCACTAACTTATCACAATTGCATTGTTAGTTTTTAGCGTTCAGAATTCGATGAATCCAGTTCAATCAACCACACCTTTGGCTTGCTTTAGATATGGCCTCATATGGTTGATTCAGTTTAAAAGAGAAACAGAGCAAACGAGTGCAGATGTAACTGTGATATTTCAAGCGAGGTTAACGCTGTCACTCTTTTAGAAAGGATTGACTATATCAGTCTACACAATAATAAACAGCCAATAGCTATAAAGTATTGGCTGCTCAATGACAGATAATCTACCGAACTATTTCTTGCTCTCAATACCAAATATATCAGTATTAAACTTCCATCAAATCGCTTTCTTTCTTACTCAAGCGAGCATCGATTGTTTCGATATATTTGTCAGTGATTTTTTGAATATCATCACTAGCGCGGCGCTCATCGTCTTCTGAGATTTCTTTTTCTTTTGCCAAATCTTTGATGTCATTCATCATGTCACGGCGAATATTACGGATAGAAACACGGCTGCTCTCAGCTTCACCACGTGCAAGTTTTTGCATATCGCGACGAGTATCTTCTGTTAATGCTGGCATCGGCACACGAATCACATCAGCAGACATTGGGTTTAGACCCAAATCTGCTTCACGAATGGCCTTATCTACTGCTTGTACCATAGTACGGTCAAATGGTTGAACCAGTAAGGTACGTGAGTCTTCGACGTTGACGCTTGCCACTTGGTTCAATGGTGTATCAGAACCGTAGTAGCTAACCATCACACCTGACAACATGCCTGGATGCGCACGACCAGTACGAACTTTACTGAAAGTGCTTTCAAGCGCTTCCAACGTTTTTTGCATGCGTGCTTCGCCGTCTTGCTTAATCTCTTTAATCATTGTGTATCCTTATTTATCGTTACCGACAAATCTTTTATTTGCTATTGGGATATTAATTATTTATTGCTAATCGTTAGCTATTTACTGACGTTAGTTTCCAGTATCGCGTCAATTAATGAAAAACTCGTGTGCCTTCATTTTCACCCATGATGACATTTAACAATGCATTAGGCTTAGTCATATCAAACACTTGTAGCGGTACGTTATGCTCACGGCATAATGCGATAGCCGTTAAATCCATGACGCCTAGCTTTTGCTCTAGTACTTCATCAAACGTCAGACCGTCATATTTGACTGCATCATCATGTAGGCTTGGGTCTTTGTCATAAACGCCATCGACCTTAGTCGCTTTTAAAATCAAACCAGCTTCGATTTCGATACCGCGCAAACATGCAGCGGTGTCAGTGGTAAAGAATGGGTTACCCGTACCTGCGACAAAGATACAAACTTCACCGTTTTTAAGATAACGAATGGCATTACGACTGCTATAGCTTTCGGTGACTTCACCAATCGGTAACGCTGACATCAAGCGCGTTTTGATGTTGCGACGCTCAAGCGCATCACGCATCGCCAGTCCGTTCATAACGGTCGCTAGCATGCCCATCTGATCACCAGTAACACGGCCAACCAGGCCTTCTTTTTGCAACTGTGCACCGCGATATAAGTTACCACCGCCGACTACGATACCCACTTGGACACCTAGTCCACGCAAGTGAGCGATAGACAAGCTCATTTTATCAAGCACTTCGGTATCAATACCCATGTCTTTACTACCAGCTAAGGCTTCACCGGAGAGTTTCAGCAAGATACGAGCGTAACGCGGGTTTTTGTCAGACATGAGGTCACCTTGTTATCATGAAATTATAAAGAAAATTATCGGTAAAATACAAATCGAGTTTGCCCACAACGCTACACTTACAGCTAAGCGTATTAAAAAGGCTAAATTGCGCTAATTGTAGCAAAAACTGCCCGCCATTGGGCAATTTTCACTCGCATATCTTATTGGATATCTAGCCTTGATAACTGGCGAATAGATCATATTCGCTAGCATCGTCGATAGTCACGGTTAAGAACTGCCCTACTTTAACTTGAGCGTTGATGTCATCAACATAGACATGACCATCAATTTCAGGTGCATCAGCATAGCTACGACAAATAGCAATATTTTCATCGCTATCAATTTCATCAACCAATACCGTTAAGGTCTTGCCGACTTTTTCCTGTAGCTTTTGCGCTGAAATATCTTGCTGTAGCGCCATTAGTCGCTCATAGCGAGACTGCTTAACGTCTTCAGGCACATGATCAGGCAAGTCATTGGCTACCGCACCTTCTACTTCTGAATAAGTAAATGCGCCCACGCGATCGAGGCGTGCTTCAACTAACCAATCAAGCAAGCACTGAAAATCTTCTTCTGTCTCGCCAGGGAAGCCAACCACAAAGGTCGAGCGAATCACAATATCAGGACAGATATCACGCCACGCTTTGATACGGGCCAAAGTGTTTTCACTATGCGCAGGACGTTTCATCGCCTTTAGGATGCGATGACTGGCATGCTGAAACGGAATATCTAGATAAGGAAGCAGTTTCTTCTCACCCATCAACTCAACGACTTTGTCTACATGTGGATACGGATAAACATAATGCAAGCGAACCCAAATGCCCAAATCGTTCAATGCTTGGCATAAGTCATAAAACTTAGACTTGAGCGGCATACCATTCCAAAAGCTGGTCTTGTACTTTAGGTCAAGGCCATATGCCGAGGTATCTTGCGAGATGATAAGTAATTCTTTCACGCCAGCTTTTTTGAGTGCCAGTGCTTCGTTCATTACATTATCAATCGGGCGCGATACCAAATCACCACGCAAGCTTGGGATAATGCAGAACGTACAACGGTGATTACAGCCTTCTGATATTTTTAGATAAGCATAATGGCTTGGGGTCAGTTTGATACCCGCTTCATTAATCAAATCTATTTTTGGATCATAGTTGGCGTCCTGACTGCGATTTGGCTTAGGCACATGCTGCGCTACTGCCGTAATCACTTCGTCATAGGCATGCGCGCCCGTCACTGCTAATACAGCTGGATGCATCTCACGGATTTTATCCGCTTCTTTACCTAAGCAACCAGTAACAATCACTTTACCGTTTTTGCTAATGGCCTCGCCGATCGCATCAAGTGACTCTTGTACCGCTGACTCAATAAAGCCGCAAGTGTTTACCACGACCAAGTCAGCACCGTCGTAATCACTGGCCACTTGGTAGCCATCACGGCTTAGCTCAGTGATAATACGCTCACTATCTACCAATGCTTTTGGACAACCTAGTGACACAAAACCAATCTTTGGCGCTGCACTAACTGGCATCGCAGCAGTCGCATTGGCAGTCGTTACATCGCTGCTTTGGGCTACACTACGGTTTTGGTTGTGATTGGCTTTATGATGGTAAGGCTGTTTAGTATCTGTTTGACTGGCATCTGCCTGACTCTGCTCTTGTACTATGGTAGGCGCGGCAGGATTGAAGATAGTGGCAGTGTCTTTTACGGCAGATAGAGGAGCTGTTGCTGTCGTATTCACTGACTCGGTAGAAGTTTTGGACATGGCTGACCTTGCTAGAGATAAATTGGCTGAGCGCATTGTACGTTTTTTTTGCAAAAATCACCAGTTTTGCCGCTCTATAGTCTTGATTTGTGGTTAAATATTATCTCAAGCATCTGATTTTTTTTGGGCACTACTGATGAACGCTGATTTTATCACCACTAAGACAACCCCTGACCTCGCATTTATATCTCAGCATTTATTCACCGCTATTTTATGGGTTAACGATGAGCTATCAATCACACGGTTGAATGCTCAAGCCGAGCAGCTACTCGCCATTAGTAGCGGCAGACTAATCAATCAATCAATATTGACCCTGCTAGCACCCGATGAGTTAAAGAACAAAGATACTGTATCTATAGATAATGATAGTGGTGATACAAATGAAAACGAGCCTTCGAGCGAGCCAGCCTACTCGTTAACCGAGCGCTTTGTGCAAGCGCAGAACTATCAGCAGCCTTTTATCGATCATGACCACATCATAAAAACACCGCTAAACGGTAATTTATCATTGTCAGTCGACTATAGCGTCACGCCAGTTATCTATGAACAGCAGCCTTATTTTATTATCGAGATGTGGGGTAAAGATCGGCAAAGTCGTATCTCTGAGGAGCAGCGTCAACAGCAGCAATATACAGTTGCCCGTCATATGCTACGCTCGGTGGCACACGAAATAAAAAACCCTCTTGCTGGTATTCGCGGGGCAGCCCAGCTGTTGCAACGGCAGTTTATTAAATTCAGCGACGCATCCACTACTAGCACCTCTAACGCTGATAATGCTTTGACAACTACTAACATTGACGCGCAGCATGATTTGCAAAAAATGAATCAAAAACTGCGCAACTATACGGACATTATTATTTCAGAAACTGATCGATTGACCCATCTTATTGGGCAGCTTCTGGGTTCCAATCAACTGCCAAACTGGCAAACGCTCAATATCCATGAGCCTCTGGAGCATGTCTTAACCTTAGTGACCAATCAGTATCCACAGGTAGTGTTACAGCGTGATTATGATTTATCATTGCCAGAGTTATGCGCTGATAAGGATCAGCTGATTCAAGTGTTTTTAAATCTTATTAATAATGCTTGTGAGTCGATGACTGAGTTCGAACAAACACTACAACAGAATAAAATCTCAGAGTCTCAAGAATCACCACAAGCTACCATACAAACTGAGAGCAATTCTGACTATCAACCGACATTGCATATCCAAACGCGGGTTGCCTTTCAGCATACGATCGTCGGACAGCAGCACAAGCAAGTGATGCAAATTACTATTACTGATAATGGCTCAGGCATTGATCCAGCATTGATCGGTCAGATATTTTTCCCGATGGTCACCAGCCGTGCAGCTGGTACAGGTCTTGGATTATCCATCGTCCAAGATATTATCAGTCATCATCATGGTATGATTGATGTGAGCTCGACAAAAGAACAAGAGGACAAGCAAACCCGATTTACGCTATACCTACCATTTACTCAACCCATCACTGAGACATAAAACAAATTATGAATTTATGAATTAAAGGCTGCTAAGTTTCCTAATGCCCAACTCCCAATCCCCAACTTACTATCAATAATTGCTGATTAGGCCCAATACATGACTGAATATAGCGACGACCTCCAACCTAAAAGCGATGATCAATCAACACAATCACAAATAGTAACTGTGAATAATGCACCCAGCGACCACCCTGCAACATTGTGGTTAATCGATGACGATGCAGCCCTACGTATGGTGTTGGCAGACACGTTTGAAGATGCTGGATTGACCGTTATCAGTTTTACCCAAGCACAAGCAGCATGGACTCGCCTTAACGATGTGTTAAAACAGCAAGAGTCAGCCGAGCAATTACCAGACGTCATACTGACCGATATTCGTATGCCAATGATGGATGGATTGTCTTTTAGCGACTGGGTCCATCAGCACTTCCCTAAAATGCCAATCGTAATTATGACGGCACACTCAGACCTAACCTCTGCTATCAATAGCTATCAGACAGGGGCTTTTGAATACTTGCCCAAGCCTTTTGACTTAGATGACGCGGTTGCAACGATTTATAAAGCCATCAATTATCAGCCCAATTTAGAAACAACAACTGTTTCCCTTTTAGATGAATCCAATACCAATACAACGTCTGACACTTCCACCGAAGACCTGATGAAATCTAAAGCAGCACCTGCCAGTAAGACAACCAAAGACAATAAGAACAAAGGTGCCGTCGAAGGCAAAAGTAATAGGAACCCTAGCGGCATCATTGGACAGTCACCAGCCATGCAAACGGTGTTTCGTGCTATTGGCAGACTGGCTCAATCCCCCATTTCCGTCTTAATCACTGGCGAGTCTGGAACAGGTAAAGAGTTGGTAGCCAGTGCTCTACATCAGCACTCCCCGCGTAAGCAACAACCATTTATTGCACTTAATATGGCAGCCATACCGCATGACTTGATCGAGTCTGAGCTATTTGGTCACGAAAAAGGTGCGTTTACTGGTGCAACGACGATGCGTCAAGGCCGTTTTGAGCAGGCAGACGGTGGTACTCTATTTTTAGATGAAATCGGTGACATGCCTTTTAGCACTCAGACAAGGCTGTTACGCGTACTGGCCAATGGTGAATTTTATCGTGTTGGTGGTCAGCAGCCAATAAAGGTCGATGTACGTATCATCGCAGCCACCCACCAAAACTTAGAAGAGCTGGTAAAACAAAGCCGATTCCGCGAAGACTTATTTTATCGCCTCAATGTCATTCGATTACCCCTACCGCCACTACGTACACGCCCTGAAGACATTCCTGCATTAGCCCTCTACTTTATGCAGTCTGCCGCAGAGCAAATGAATACCACTCCAAAGCATTTACATCCTGCCGCATTGCAAATTATGCAGACGTTTGACTGGCGCGGTAACGTACGTCAATTAGAAAATGTCTGTTTATGGCTCACGGTCATGGCTACTGGTGACACTGTGATGGCGACAGACTTGCCACCAGAGCTACTTGAAAACATCTCACCTAATACGGTGCTTTATGAAGAGCACGGCCCAACAGAGGAAGACGCTCAAGAGCATTTGGCACAAAATGGCAATGTGTTAAATGGTAGATCATTAAATGGCAGTGCGTTAAACAGTCATCAAAGTAGCCAGTTGCCTAAAAACCAAAGTTGGCAGCAAGCATTGGCTGATTGGGCTGAGCAGTCGTTAAGCACGGGGGAAACTGATATTTTGCAAACAGCAACCCCTGAGTTTGAGCGTGTTTTATTAACAGCAGCACTCAATCATAGCGGCGGCAAAAAGATAGAAGCCGCGAGCTTACTTGGTTGGGGACGCAATACTCTGACGCGCAAATTGCAGCAGTTGGATATCTCTGCCCCGAGAGTACCAACTAAAGAGTAAATAAACGCATAAAACATGATATTAAATTATTATTAATATCAATTACTTAAAATTAATATCGAAAATAAATGCTAAATAATTGCAAATAGGGGTTGCCAAAAAATTAAAACTCTATATAATAGCCAACCACTGAGACGCACTACCGAATCAGTTAACTATCTAGATAGCGTTTGAGTTTAATCGCTTTTGATGATAGAGTAACGAAAATGGGGCTGTGGCGGAATTGGTAGACGCACCAGATTTAGGTTCTGGCGCCGCAAGGTGTGAGAGTTCGAGTCTCTCCAGCCCCACCATTTTCGGATAGTACATCTTAGACCAAATATCAAAACCTGCTTTTTAGCAGGTTTTTTTGTGTCTGGAATTTGGTGTTAAAACTATCAAATAACTCCCCAGATGTATTAATCTGTTTTTATGACCTTTCTAAGTCCTTCAACACCTCATCCATACTCTGATAGCGCCTCTCTACCCGCTGCATCAATGCTTTCATACACTTGCTATAGGCATAACTAGGGGATGTTCTAATGAACAGAGGGATTTTTCTCACTGTCATTGAATAAGGCACTGCGTTGATTTTTACGGAGGTTTTCACGTTCAATGATATTTTTTGCATCGACCTTTTCTAAAGGTAATGCTGTTTCGCGAGAAAGATCGCCATCAGCTATTAAGGATAAATAACGAGAACAACAAACTCTTAAAAAAGAGGTGAAATTACCAATATCATGATCAGCATCGAGAGATTCAAGGTATAGCTTAGTGATCAGCTGATTAACCGTCATTTGATCCCGAAATGACAACTCTTCTAATATATCCCAGAAAAACACTTCTAAACGAATTGAGGTGACTACTCCCTGAATTCGAAGTGATTTGGTTTTAGAGCTCCACAAACTGTCGTCAGCACTAATAAACAATTGGCACATATATCCTCTCTTGATGCTAGGGTCTATTGAATATTCAACAGACCCTAATTAAAGATTATAGCAAAGCAACAAATTGCTTCAGCATCGCTGGGTGGGCAGGCCACGCAGGAGCCGTTACCAGTTGTCCATCGGTAATAGCACCATCCATAGGTAACTTGACATACTCAGCGCCAGCCATTTCTATTTCTGGCTGACACGCAGGATAAGCAGATACCTTTTTACCCTTTAATACGCCAGCAGCCGTCAGCATTTGTGGCCCATGGCAAACCGATGCAATCGGTTTATCAGTATTTGCGAAATGCTGAATCATTGCAATGACCTTAGCATTCAAACGCAAGTATTCTGGCGCACGTCCACCCGGCAAATACAAAGCATCGTAATCTTCTACATTGATATCAGCAAAAGACGCATTAAGAACAAAATTATGACCGCGTTTTTCGGTATAAGTTTGATCACCTTCGAAGTCGTGTATTGAGGTAGCAATGCTATCACCTGCAACCTTATCTGGGCAGACCGCATCAACCTCATGCCCCATCGCTAGAAGCGCTTGGAACGGAACCATGTTTTCATAGTCTTCAACAAAATCACCGGTAATGATAAGTACTTTAGCCATGATATTCTCACTGTATTGTAATGAAATACGGAAACCCAAATTAGTTTATAGCGACTTCGCTTAAAATGAGCCTGAATATCCATTCAAACATAAAAAACAACGACTAGGTAATATGTGAATACTACAAACAATCACTTTTTAAAATAAAATCATAAATTCAGCTGTTGTCTAATAACTTCAAATCTATCAATATCTTATCCATCTCCTGATACCGCCTCTCTATTTGTTTAGCCCATGATTTGTCGACAATATATTGATAGTGACTATATTCTGCTGGTAACGTTGGAATAGGTTGTTGGCAATGCTGAATCGCCCACGCTTTCGATTTATCATGGCTGTCGGCATTTATCTGAAACGGGCGTTTGCCTGTTAGTATCTCAACCATCATTACGCCAAACGCATAAATATCACTGTGCACAGTGGCACTCTGTCCTTGCCAACGCTCAGGTGCGAGATACGCTGGTGTACCGGCAGGATTTGGTTGGCTATTAGCCATCGTCATACATTGTGATAAAGCAAAATCAGTGAGTAACAATCTAGGAGTCAGACTATTACTCATGGTATCTGCGGGCCATTCATCGTCAGAACCTTCAATCAAAATATTACTGGGCTTAATATCATTATGTAACCAGCCAGCCTGATGCAAATTAGCTATCAAGTATGCAGACTTCATGATGAAATGATGCTTTTGTGATGCTATTAGTGACAGATGTTTTGAAGCGGTCAGTTGACTCGCCAAGCTACCATTAGAGTAATAAGGTGTGACTACTATAACTAGTCGTTGCAACTGCGATAGTATCTGAACATCCACGCAATGATGAGCCAATAGTGGTGGTGCGATAACGTTATCTTTGATTTTTAATGAAGCATTTACAGCAGCTAAAATATCCGCTTCATGAGTTAAATCAGAAGCGATAGGATAAACGCCATCACTCAACTGCCATTTAATCATCACGCTACCAAATTGTGGATGCTGGGCACGTGTTAAACCTTGGAAGTAAGTATTGTCGATATTTTGCGTTTTGATATCTTGCGTTTGTTCTGTGCTTTGCTGAGCAATACGTTGATGCACTATCTCACTAAAATGCTGTGCGTCCAGTTCTTGGGAAATAATGGGCAATAGCTGCATTGCTTGAGCTTGCAAGGCTTGCGTAATAGACGGATTACTGGCACTATTTTCCATGGTATTGTTTCTCATAATATAGTGAGATTATTGCCTTCTCATTCGTATCATTTCCAAAAATAATAATAGCGCGAATAATGGTTACAAGTACTACGATTAATAGGTACTAAGATTGTAGGCACTGAAATTTCAGCAGCGTTAATTGTATTTTTGGGTATGGTATTAAAGACAACCTTAATTGCTAGAGCCCCTATGTCACAACCAACTATCCCAACCATGCCATCTGATCAGCCTACTTATGCCCTACCCGCACCGTTGTTAGACTTACTCAGTCAGTACTTACACGAGCGAGTCACACCAACTATTGAAATCGATCCGAGCCAGCTTGCTTATCGCTGGGTTGGTGGACGCACTGGTCACCTCCAGCCTTTGTCGGTCAATTTGTTTTTGAGCTTAGATGACTTGCATGGTATCGATACGCAAAAATCGAAACTGGTACAAAACACCCGTCAGTTTATTAAAGGTTACCCTGCCAACCATGTATTGATGTCAGGCACACGCGGTGCCGGTAAGTCATCATTGATTCGCGCTTTGCTACAAGCCCATCATAGTGAAGGCTTGCGTATTATCGAGGTTGCGCGCGATGATCTGCAAGTATTGGATAAGATTCGTGCTGCTATTAATGCCCTACCAGCAGATTGTCATTGCCGCTATATCGTATACTGTGATGACCTCGCTTTTAATGGTCAAGACGAAAGCTATCGTGCGCTAAAGAGCGTACTTGATGGCTCGCTAGACTCTGAGCAAGACAAACTACTGGTCTACGCCACCAGTAATCGTCGTCGCTTGCTACCGCAGATGATGAAAGACAATGTCGATATTTATAATGGGCAGACGGATGAAGTCAATCCCTATGAGGCCATTGATGAAACCGTGTCATTATCAGATCGATTCGGTTTGTCCCTCACCTTCCATCCTATGGATCAGCAGACTTATCTGCAAATCGTTCAGCATTATCTGAATTTAGAGCAGCAGAAAATCTCAGCTGATATAGATAATGATGCTAAGGACATTTTGGAAAGTCAGTCTATGCCTGATAAGGTTAGAAAGGATGCGCTACGTTGGGCCTCTGAACGTGGTGGTCGCTCAGGACGAGTTGCTTATCAATTTAGCCGATTTTGGAGTGGTGAAACACAACTAGCTATCGAAGACAGTAAAAGCTAGGTCATATTTGACGCTAAATCATATCTAAGCTTAGCCATATCTAGTCACTGCGTGCAGAGCCTATATACTGCACGCGGTTGGACTCTTGACTGCCCTCTTGACCGCTCTCTTGATTGCTTGCCGACCCAACTGCACCATCAACCATATATTGGTCAAAATCTGCCGCCAGCCATAGATTGCCTTTGTAGACGCTCTCAGCATCTAAACGAATATATGCCATATTTGGCGTTTCGCTATCTGGATTATCAAAGTTCTGATAGCGAGCGCTAAAGTGGGTCAAAATAATGTTTTTCAGGTTCATCTTTTGCGCGAATATGCCCACCACATGCGCACTGCTATGCATTGGGTCATAGTCTGGATTTTTAGCTTGAATCTTAGTCAGTACTTCATGGGTATAAGTCGCTTCATGCACCAATAAATCCGCATTGACAACGGCTTTGCGCAAACAGTTTGGCGTATCATTGTCTCCTGCTATCACCACTCGCGTCCGCTGTACCTCATCGTCGACATAATCTGCTGAGTGCAATTGCCTATTATCCTCAGTCGTGACATCTTCTCCTTGCTGTAACTTGCCCCATAGTGCACTTGCTGGAATACCATCTGCCACAAGCTTATCTGTATTAAGGATGCGGCGGCTAATAGTCTGAGTAATACCAAAGGCATGAGAAGCAACCCGATGTGATAGCCGCGTGATATCAATATCAAGCTGATGTTGGTCGCTTAAGCTAATGCTAACTTTGTTCGTATCACCTTGCTCAGCTAACACTTCTTCAATCGCTATAAAATTGAGAGCAAAGGGTAGATACAGCTCTGTAGTGACGGTAATGGCATCAAGTAAAGTAGCAATCGCTTTTGGGGCAATCAAAGTTAATGGTTCACGGCGTCCTGACATAGCAGCGCTTGCTAATAGCCCTGGTAGACCGTAGCAATGATCACCATGCACATGAGTGATACAAATAGCAGCCAGTTGATGTAAGGAGAATTTGGTATGTAGCAGTTGCTGCTGTGTGCCCTCTCCGCAATCAATCAGCACCCATGGGCGCGATTTCTTACTCTGATTGTTCTGTTGACGACTTCCTTGCTGTACGCCAGAGGTATGCGGATTCAGACACTCTATTGCCAGTGCAGTCACATTACGCTGTTTGGTCGGTACACCTGCAGATGTACCCAAAAAAGTTAGCTTTAGCATAATGATGCCTTTTATTTATCAGGAATACTGGCTCAGAAGTACGAGAGCGTCTCTTCACTCTAAAACGATTACAGAGGTAGAATAAACGGAGGATATACCTTAGCTATGACAATTGGCATATCATGGTCTTTTGACCTTCAACCATTTGCCCACCATTGGCAGTGCACTCATTTACCATATTCGATTCGTAAGATTTCCAGCCACCATAAAAGCTCGCTGCACATAGAATTACCACTAGAATTTTCTGTGACCACGATTTGATAGAGACTTGTTGGCTATTAATCTGTTGTCTATTATTTTCTTGCATACTGATATTTTGCTTATTGAGTGATGTTTGAGTTGCTGACTGATTATCGTCTTTATCTAGGCTATCTTGTTTCAGATGGTCTTTATTCGAGGTATTTAGATCTGTCATAACATTATCCTAAAAAAGGCTTTGTTTATTCATAAACAAAGCCTTTGGTCTACATGGCTACTTAAGCGTTGAGAGATGATTATACCAGTATCCTCTAGAAATTCAGACGGCCGCCCTTTTTTTCTGCTCGCTTAAAGGCATCTCGCTCTTCGCAGCGTTTGAGCCAGTTCAAAAGATTGGTATATTTACTCTGATCTAAACCTGCACCAGCATTGGCACCTAAGACCGCAAGATGCATTTGAATATCAGCGGCGCTAAATTCACTACCTGCAAACCAATGGTTTTCATGTAGATGACGCTCCATCATATCTAGCATCTTCTGCAAACCGCTACTGATCATGTTCTTTTCAATCTGACCTTGGATTTTTTTGCTGATAGGTTTGATTAGCATCGGCGATTGAGACACTACTTTGGTGAATACCAAACGCATGACCAACAGTGGCATCAATGAAGCCTCTGCAAAGTGTAGCCAAAACGTGTAGGCTTCCCACGCTGCTTCGTTATTATCGTCAGGTTTGAACTGCTTTTCTTTATCATAGTGCTTAATCAAATACTCAATGATAAACCCTGACTCAATCAGCACACGATCGTCTGCTTCTAGTATCGGTGCATTACCAATCGGATGCACTTGCTTTAAGCTATCAGGGGCACGGTATGCCTTATTGCGCTCATAGCAAGTCAGTTTATAATCAACGCCGAGCTCTTCCAACAGCCAGATAATACGAAACGAGCGCGAGTTTGCTAAATGATGAAGATGTAACATAAACCGTCCTAGTTATATATTGTAGTAAATCAGCATAATATCTCAGATATAGCACCATACGTTTAATCGATTGTGGCACCACTGCTCTCGATAATAGCGTAATTTGTACTTCTTTAATACTGTGAGTTGGCAGACATGCTGGAAAACTATGCCTACCGAATCGATACTATCTCAGACGGTGTACTCTTCAACATTAATCTAAATGTAATGCTTCAATCTTACGCGTCATTTTATCTATCTTTTGCTGATATTTTTTGATCTGGCGGAATCGATGCGCGATTAGCACGCCTTTGATACGGCGATTTTTCAGACGACGACGTGGTGGAAAACTGCCTACTTGTGGCTCATTGTAGCCATGTAAGCGGTCTTCACGTTTACGCGCCGTATAACCTAATGCGCTATCGGCAATCATAATCAGCAGTGCGATAAAGATCATGCTGTACATCAGCATGGAGCCACCATCATGTAAGTTACGATCTAAAATTGCGATTGAGAATATGAACAAGAATATTGGCTCAAGGTAGCACAGAGTGCCAAACAGTGAAACAGGCAACTTCTGACTGGCCACCATCGTTAGTGACATCGCAGCGGTGCTAATAATGCCTAATAATGGCAGCAGATACCAAAGCTTGTGGTTGGTGATTGCTACTTCAAAACCACCATTCATATACAGTGCGACCAATACCACTGGCAACAACAATACAAGGTCTGAAATCAGACCAGTAATAGGCGGTACTGCAAGCTTACGGCGTAGTAGATAATAAGGAGGATAACCCAAGCAAACAAACAAAGTCGCCCAAGAAATAGCACCATACTCAAAAATATCGTAAGCGATACCCAGACCTGCACATACAATGGCAGCCCACTGAAGTAAGCTCATGTCTTCGTTATAAAAGAACCTGCCGACAACGATCATAATCATCGGATATAGGAAGTAACCCAACGTTACCTCAAGTCCCAAACCATTAACTGGCGCCCACATGAATATCCAGATTTGCGCACCCAAAATCGGTGTGGGTAATATAAATAAAAACCACTCTTTTGCATTTTTTAGTGTTTTTAAATAATCAAAAATGTGCTGCCACTGCTTTAATACGCTTACCAGCAGTACTAGACTAAAAAACATTGTCAGCACGCGCCACGAAGCGACTTGCGTACCTGATAATGGTTGCAGCAGTAGACCAAATAAGAACAGCAATGAGTATAAAAAATTTGCAGCGACGGCAGTGATTGTACCCTGCGAGGTTTGGTTAGTAGTCAGCATCACAACAGCCTTTAAAGATTGGGGCACATCCATGGCAATTTTTAAAAAAAACAAAAGCCTCAGACGAGAACGTCTGAGGCTTTTGCATATAAGGTCGTCGCGCAATCTAAGTTGAACGCTTTTGATGTACTAGGCTTACATCATGGTCGGCATTATGTCAAAGTCAGAATGAATAAGCAATGCCACTGTTCATCTAGTGTCTAAACTTTTAAATTGAGTAAATTTAATGCAGGTAAATACTTATTTTGCATCAAGTTGTTGGATTTTTTGTTGTATCTTATCCATCTTCTTTTGGTAACGACGAATCTTGCGAAAACGATGGGCTTTTAGCACGCCATCGATACGCTGATTGATAAAATGACGACGCGGTGGAAAGCCGCCAATCTGAAGCTCTCTATAGCCATGCAAGCGATCATTACGCTGACGAACGAGATAGCCTTTTATGCTATCAGCCATCATAACCAGTAGCGCAAGCGTAATCATGCCGTACATAAAGAGCGAACCACCTTCTTCAAGGCTTTGACTCAAAATAGTAATAGACAATACGAATAACAGCATCGGCTCTATATAACTTAGCGCCCCAAACAGTGATACTGGCAGCTTACTACTAGCAATCATCGTCAGCGACATCGCAAGCGCACTAAAAGCACCAAGCAGCGGCAATAGATACCAGAACTTCATGTCTTGCGCTGCAACATCAAAACCGCCAGTCATATAAAGCACGATGAGCACTACTGGTGTCAACAGCGTCAAATCAAATAACAAACCCGTAATAGGTGGTACAGAAAGGGTGCGCCGTAGCAGATAATACGGTGGATAACCCAAGCATACAAACAGTGTCACCCAAGATACTGAACCATACTGAACAATATCGTAGCCGATACCGAGTGCTGCAAATATCGCGGCAGCCCATTGCAAGATACTCATATATTCATGGTAAAAGAATCGACCAAGCACAATCATCACTAGCGGCAATAAAAAATAGCCCAATGTGACATCGAGACCAAACCCATTGACCGGTGCCCACATAAACAACCAAATCTGTCCACCTAGGATTGGTGCAGGCAGTATAAATATTAGCCATTCTTTTGGCGTCTTTAGCGTCTTTATATAATCAAAAACACGTTGCCACTGCTTAGTCAAACTGACCAATATCACCAAACTGAGCAACATCATGAGCACACGCCATGATGCTACCTGCGTCCCTGTTAAGGGCAGCATAAACAGTCCAAACAAAAACATCATCGAGAATAAAAAGCTCGATGATACCGAAGCAACAGTTCCCTGAAAAGTTTGATTGGTCGTAAGCATAACAACAGCCTTAAAAAATAGAACCTTATTTACAGTATTGAAAATATGAGAGTTAAAAAACAAAAGCCTCCGACGACAACGTCAGAGGCTTTTTTCTAGAAAAGTGCTAAGAGACTAGACTCAAAAGCTAATTACCAAGACTATTACTCGTCATCGTCTTATGCATAGTTAGTCTATTATAGATTGTCATTTGGTTTATGATCGTTTGCAATATCAATCACATCATCGACGTCAGTAGTTGCGGTATTGTCAGTTGTCGCATCAATATCTATCTGCTCCTGACCTTCTACCTCAAACGTACCGTCCTCTCTCATCGCATCGATAAGCTCGTCATCGCTCTCTTCGTGCTCAACACGCGCCATGGCAACCAGTTTTTCATCTTTTGACAGACGAATCAATGTTACGCCTTGCGTATTACGACCAGAGCTAGCGACATGCTCAACTGGGGTACGAACCAACGTACCTTTATCAGAGATTAAGATAATGTCGTCGGTAGAGTCAACCTTGGTCGCTCGTACTAGTGCGCCATTACGCTCACTGGTCTTGATAGCGATCACACCGCCACCCCCACGATTTTGCGTATTGAACTCATCGATAAAGGTACGTTTACCAAAGCCATTTTCACAAGCAATCAAGATTTCACGTACATCATCTTCGATAACGACTAATGATTTGATAAATTCGTCAGTAGCCAGACGCATACCGCGGACGCCTTTAGCCGTACGGCCCATCGCACGTGCATCATTCTCATCAAAACGAATGGCTTTACCACTTGAGGCAAACAACATGACTTCTTGGCTACCATCAGTGATACGAGCGCTGACCAATTTATCGCCGTCTTCTAGACCAACTGCAATGAGACCGTTCGATCTGATATTGGCAAACTGCTTCAACTCTACCCGCTTCACTGTACCGTTGGCCGTAGCAAAGAATACAAAAGGTGGCTCTGCTTGGTTGCTATCTTCTACCGAATCGTCATCATTGCTTACTTCTGATACTTCACTTACTACTGATGTATCTTCCACAATTTTTGGAATTGGTAGTATGGTTGTAACGGTTTCGTCGCTATTTAGACCAATTAGATTGACCAATGGACGACCACGAGCACCGCGACTGGCAATCGGCACTTCAAAACCACGTAAGCTAAAGACACGTCCACTATCAGTGAAACACAGTACCGTAGAATGCGTTGATGTCACGACTAAATGATCGATTACATCGTCTTCTTTCATTGCTGTGGCAGACTTACCTTTACCGCCACGTTTTTGTGCGACATAGTCATCAATCGGCTGAGTTTTGGCGTAGCCAGTACGCGATACCGTCATGACGACCGTTTGCTCAGGGATAAGGTCTTCGCGACTAAAGTCCATACGTGAATCGATGATATCGGTACGGCGCTCATCACCAAAATTATCGCGAATCTCGATCATCTCATTAGAGATAATCGCCATCAGCTTATCAAAATCGCCAAGGATAGACTCTAAATGCGCGATTTCACGCAGTAAGTCTTGGTATTCTTCGGTCAATTTATCTTGCTCAAGACCAGTCAAACGATGCAATTGCATATCTAAAATCGCATTGACCTGCTCAAGTGATAAGCGATAACGCTCTTCGCCTTCGATTAGACCAAACGGCGCTTTAGGATCTTCGCCATCGATAAACTCAGGACGTACTGACTGACTACCAGCAGCTGTAAGCATCGCAACGACGCTACCTGAACCCCACGTGTTATTTAATAAGCTTTCACGTGCTAGGCCACGGTTTGCAGAAGCTTTAATCGTCGCGATAATTTCGTCGATATTGGCTAGAGCAACCGTTAGACCTTCTAGCAAATGACCACGAACGCGGGCTTTGTTCAATTCATAAATCGTACGGCGTGTCACTACCTCTTGACGATGACGGACAAATGCAGCGATAAGCTGACGCAAGGTCAATAGTTTTGGCTGACCATTATCGAGCGCCACCATATTGATACTAAAGCTAGACTCTAGCGGCGTTTGTAGAAATAGGTTATTAACAATAACTTCAGCTGTCTCGCCACGACGCAAATCAATAGCGATACGCATACCATCTTTATCAGACTCATCACGAATTTCGCTAATACCTTCGATTTTTTTATCACGAACAAGCTCTGCGATACGCTCGATCAGCTTGGCTTTGTTGGCCTGATAAGGTACTTCGGTAAATACAATACGCTCACGATCGCGGTTGACGCCAGCATTACTCATCGGCTCGATATGATAGCGACCACGGATATGCAAACGGCCTTTACCCGTACGATAAGCATCTAAAATGCCCGCGCGGCCATAGATAATACCGCCCGTAGGAAAATCAGGACCTGAGATATGCGACATCAGCTCTTCGGCTGAAACTTGTGGGTTTTCAGCATAGGCTAGACAGGCATTGATCACTTCAGTCAGGTTATGCGGGGCCATATTGGTCGCCATACCAACGGCAATACCCGTTGCACCGTTGACCAATAGGTTAGGAATACGCGCTGGCATCACGCTTGGCATGCGCTCAGAGCCATCGTAGTTGTCTTCCCAATCGACCGTGTCTTTGTCCAAATCAGCAAGCATTTGGTGAGTCAGCTTGGTCATACGTACTTCGGTATAACGCATGGCTGCCGGAGGATCATCATCGATCGAGCCAAAGTTACCTTGACCATCAACCATTGGATAGCGCAAGCTGAAATCCTGCGCCATACGCACGATGGCATCATATACCGCAATATCGCCATGTGGATGGTACTTACCGATAACATCACCGACCACACGTGCTGATTTTTTATACGGTTTATTATAATCGTTTGATAGCACGTGCATGGCATACATCACGCGGCGGTGTACAGGTTTGAACCCATCACGCACATCAGGCAGCGCACGCGAGACGATCACGCTCATCGCATAATCCAAATACGACTGCTTTAGTTCATCTACGATGCCAATAGGACTGACCGATTCGCTCATATACACTCCTTCACTCACATTCTTTTTCTAACGTTGACACATCGCTTATGGCACCCATAGATCATATAAAAATACTGCCACATAAATGGGCAGTCATGACCAAAATAGACACCATAAAAAACACTACTGCACGTGCAAAACAACCAGAAAACTGTGATACGGTTTTTGTTAAAAACAATGTTTAATAAAAGAAGCTATTTTAGCACAAATTTGCTGATTTAGGGGTTCTGAGCGTCATTAAAATCAAGCTAGACGGTTCATTCGCAGTGATATTTTGAATTATTGACACACACTAAAATAATTCTAATGACAGGTTTTTTTTGATTGGCTGATTTTGCCATTTTTACAGACGAACTTACCATCTGCTGAGCAATGAGACACCCCGCCCATTTTTCCTGAACAAGGCGTATTTCGAGCTTGGGCCTGGCTCATAGATGTGAAGGCAAATACTAGGGCGAGTACCGCTGTGCTGATTGGTTTCATTGTTTATTCTCCATATCTGATGGATATTAAATAGAAAAATACTATACTCATTAGCTACAGTTCGACAAGATTTATTTTGACTAACTGAGTGGATACTTATATTTCTATCTAAAATTCAACATAACATTTAATTTAACGCTAAAATCTTGAATATAGAACTCATACGTGGTTTGCATATAAGCTCTATTGACCAAACAACTAGGATGCTTAGAATATTTAGCCAATACAACAACACCTACAACTGTCTCTGACGTGAACTGATTGTTGTTATGGTCATATTGTTTTCATAACCATAATGCTTTGCCATGAGCTAATAGCTTTCAAAATCATATTATTTTAATGAGTACATGGTGATTTAAACCACTTTAATGCGGTTATTTTTTAGTGATACTGGACAAAAAAATTCTAAACGCTACACTACCTCATCTTTTATAGCACTTAAATAACGACCTAACAGGCTACTTTTATTATGGATATCATTCTTGCAATTGTTTGGATTTTAGCAATGGTGCTATACAGCTTTTCGAGCGATTATGTTGCTAGCTTTCCTAACCATAACAATCGCGCTGTACCCTATGTCCGTTGGGGAGCACTTTTAGTCGCTATGGCTTTATCAGCATACTTGTCAAAAGCCTACCAAGAAAACCTACAAGGCAATGGTATGTGGGTGTTTGTTATCGTGGTATTTATCGTTATTGTTTTAGCGAAAGTCGTTTTTAAATGGGTAATTAACAGACGCCTGAAACGCTAGTTAATACTGAATAGTTTTATTAATTTGACCCTCTCACTTATTGATCTAATACCTATGACAATTAAACATCAAGATAGCCAGCCTGACTCAAACCTTTCTATACCAGCAGAAAACGATCGAGCAGATCGTAGCTTCGATGCCATTGCCGATCATTTCGAAAAAAAGGTCTATGGCGGTTTAAAAGGCGAGATTCGATTGGCTGTGCTACGCCGTGATATTTTTGAATATAGTTCACAGATGAGTGAGGTGCTTGGGCGACCTTTACGTATCTTGGATGTGGGTGCAGGGCTTGCGCAAATTGCGATAGAACTTGGTGCTCAAGGTCATAGCGTAGTCATCAATGATATATCAGCGAATATGCTTGAGAAAGCAAAAGCGAGCGCAGAGAAAATTGATAAAAAGCTAGACATCACTTGGTATGTTTGCCCTTATCAAGCGCTTGAAGAAAAACTGGCTCAGACAGAAAAGTTTGATTTGATTATGTCGCACGCGCTACTTGAATGGTTGGCAGAACCAGCGGCGGTCATGGACTTTTTTGATAAGCAATTAATAGATGGTGGCGCACTATCCGTCTGCTTTTATAATCCAGCGAGTTTTGATTATCGCAATCTTATCATGGGGAATTTTAACTTACTCGATAGCTTACTTGATGGTAACGATTACAAAGCGGACAATAAGAAAAGCCTCACCCCTAACCATCCCGTGGCCAAAGAAGAAGTCGAGTCTTGGCTAAAAGCGCATGATTATCAGACGGTACGTAGCAGTGGTCTACGAGTATTTCATGACTATGCACCACTCAAACGTGGCGGTCATAACGATCCAGATGCAGTGATCAGAATGGAGTTACGCTACTCACAATTAGAGCCGTACAAATGGCTTGGCCGTTATTTACATATTCTAGCTAAACGGTAAATTGAGACAGCAGTTCAAGAATCGTGGAGATTACTAAACCTCTTCATCCATTCTTGATGACCTATCGTATTCTGACCAAGTAGTGGCATTGATGTCTTTTTCATCGAAGACTACGACATGCTCCAGCAAAGGCAGAATACCAATATGCGAGCCGATTGCATGATTATGATGGCTCGCAACCAAGGATAAGACAGTCTGTCCGTTGTCTAACTGCAGACGGTACAAATAGTTGGCACCGCGAAACACACGTCCAATAACTAAAGCTGTCTGGGTACTGTCATCATCATGAATAATATCATCAGGGCGTACAAGTACTTTGATCGGTGTACCGTTTGGATAGTCATATTCGCAATACTGTGGCTGGCCTGATTCATCATAGACTTCCATGCGACGATAGATATTACCTAGCGCCGTCTCAACATGACCTTCTTTGATAATGCCGTCTACCATCGCGCCTTCGCCTACGAATTCAGCGACAAAAGGACTGACAGGCTCATGATACAGCTCGCTTGGTCGCGCCCACTGCACCAATCGTCCTTTATCCATTACCCCTACTTTATCCGCTAGCGCGAACGCTTCATTTTGATCATGAGTGACCAAAATTGCTGTGGTGTTGGTACGTTTAAGAATATCACGGACATTCATTGCTAGTGATTCACGCAGCACCACATCTAGATTAGAGAATGGTTCATCAAGTAATAGTAGTTTTGGTTTGGGGGCTAGCGCTCTTGCTAGAGCCACACGCTGCTGCTGACCACCAGAAAGCTCATTTGGACGTTTGTCTGCATGTTCAGTCAATTCAACTAAACTTAGCATCTCAGCCACACGGGCTTTTTTGTCAGCAGCTGACCACTTATTGAGACCAAAGGCGATGTTTTTTGCCACGCTTAAATGCCCAAACAGAGCATAGTCTTGAAACACCATGCCCATGCCACGCTTGGCTGGCGCAACTGCAAATGATTGACGAGCAGTTTTCTCTGTTAGGCGTTGGTTGTTTAGATAAATAGTGCCGCCACGACTTTGCTCCAGTCCCGCGATTGCTCGTAGCGCTGTGGTCTTCCCGCAGCCGCTATAACCCAAGAAACAACCAATCTCGCCTTGTTCCAGCATCAATGATAGACCATTGACAACAATAGTATCGTCATAGCCTACGATGAGATTTTGCACACTAAAATAAGGATCCGTCGCGATATGTTTCTCAGTATTTTGTTGTGAGGTATTGCTCTGCTCTACAGTTTTATTCGGCTGAACTGGATTGATTCTATTTTGTGACAGTGGTGATTTTGCTACAGGCGTATGGCTAGCCCGAGCCTTTTCTGACTTAGCATTTGTAGAGTCGTTCATTGAATCAGTGTACATAGACGGTACCAGTTCGCTATTAGTAAGTAAAACCATCGATAAAACAGAGCAAATTATAATATAACTGACATTACGAGTGTGCTGTTAAACTTATGCCAAATTATTGCTATTAGCTTTGTTGTTACTAACTGTGTTTGTCGCTTTGACGCAGTAATATCCAAACAGGGAGCAAACCAACCAGCACGATTAGCAAGCTCGGCAATGCGGCTCGTCCCCACATACCTTCGCTCGTCATTTCAAATACTCGTACTGCAAGCGTATCCCAGCCTTGACGACGTGTCATCAGCGTAATGGGCATCTCTTTCATCACTTCGACAAAACCCATCAATAATGCAGTCAATACGCCAGGGCTAAGCACAGGCAGCATCACATGACGCCAGCGCTGATAAGGACTGTCGCTCAGTAATTTTGCAGCAGCTTCTTGATTGACTGTCAATCGCTGCAACTGTCTGTCAACTGGCTGAAAACTCACTGTCATAAAACGCGTCGATAGCGCCAGTAGCATAACAATAACACTGCCAGAAAGCACTTGCTGTGAGGTGATACCAAAGGCAATCATTTGATTATCAAGCCACGCAATAGGTATAAATATCCCTACCGCCAATACAGTCCCCGGTACGACATAGCCTAAATTGGCTAAAGTGGTCATTAGCTTAGTCGATTTATCAGGATACTGCCGTTTGATCCACGCAATAATAATGGCCAAAAAGGCAATAAACAGCGTGGTCATACTAGCAATCATGAGGCTATTGGTGACAAAATCAATGTAACGTGCATCAAAATCTTGGCGAAAATTAAGTGCTGTCCAATAGATGAGCTGCAAAAAAGGTATTAAAAAGGCAACTAAAAAGATCAGCGTACACAGCAGTGTCATGGCGAGTTTGGCAGGTTTGCTAGCGTCAAAGCGTTGGCTGCTACCTTGGGTCAGTGAGCTACCACGCTTAGCTTGCCAATACTGCTCAAACAATACCACAATAAAGATCACGCCAATGAGCAAGGCTGCTAACTGAGCCGCTGTGGTCAAACTGAAAAAACCAAACCATGCCTTATAAATGGCGGTAGTAAAAGTATCGACATTGAATACCGATACTGCACCAAAATCCGCTAAGGTTTCCATACTGGCTAGCAACAAGCCGCCAATGATCCACGGTAGTGCTTGTGGTAGCGCCAGACGAAAAAATACACGGCTACGACTCAAACCTAGCATCTGCCCCGCTTCTATCGCTCGCCTACCTTGTGACAAAAATGCCTGACGCGCGAGCAAATATACATAAGGGTAAAACGCTAGCGATAATACCAAGCCTGCGCCCCATACGTTCCTTATCGACGGTATGGCAGTACTTATACCAGAGTCGCGCAGAGCTGTCTGTAGCGGCCCACTAAAGTCAACAATCCCAATAGTGACAAATGCCAATACATAAGCAGGGATGGCAAGTGGCAACATCAACGCCCACGAAAAGAAACGCTGACCAGGGAAACGATACATACTAGTGACCCAAGCCAGAGCAGTACCAATAGTACCTGAAACGACAGTCACCATTAGCAATAAAATTGCCGTGTTTTTGAGCACTTGCGGCAGTACATAGTCTGCCATATGTGTCCAAATCTCTGCCACTGGCTGAGTCCACGACAGCAGCACGATTAAAATCGGTACTAGCATAAACAACGAAATCAGCCCTAAGACTGATTTCGAGATAATACGTTTACGAAGGGCGTGGTCTTGGCTGACAGTCTGCTGGTCGTTAACACCGTTATTGACAGTATCATTTTGACTAACAGACGCATCTGGCGTTGTGATCATATTATCATTACCGTGTCATACGTATAGAAACCTTGTAAGCTTATACCAACCTCAAAATCGTCATTACTTGAATAACTGATCTGTAATAACTAACCTTTGAACCTATTCTTTAAGAACTATTGTCTCGAAGTTATGATTTTGCGATTGGTATCAGTATTACTGGCGATCCCTTATTTATAACCCGCTTTATCCATCATTTGGATAGCTTGAGTTTGTAGTTCACCGAATTTCTGTACATTGATATCGTCTTTTTTGAACTCGCCCCATGATCTGAGCATGTCTGACTCATCGATACCTACTTTTACTGGGAATTCTTTGTCAGAGCTAGCATAGAGACCTTGTGCCTCGTCAGATGACAACCACTCTATCAGTTTAAGCGTACCATCTGGATTGTCTGAACCTGCAACCACACCAGCGCCTGAGATGTTTACGTGCGTACCAGTCGTATCTTGGTTTGCCCAGAATATCTTAACAGGGAAGTTTGGTTTTTCGTCCAATAGACGACCATAGTAGTAACTATTGGCGATACCGACTTCACACTGACCAGCAGCGATGGCTTCTAGCATCGCAACGTCATCACTGAACACATCAGTCGCTAGGTTATCAACCCACCCTTTAATAACTGCTTCGGTTTTTTCTTCGCCCAAATGCTCCATCATGCTAGCAACAAGCGATTGGTTATAAACCTTTTTAGAGGTACGTAGGCATAGTTTGCCTTTCCATTTTGGATCGGCCAAATCTGCATAAGTAGACAACTGGTCGGCAGTGACTTTGCTTGGGTCATAAAAGATAGTACGTGCACGTAGTGACAAACCAGTCCACTGACCTTTTGGATCACGGTATTTTGCAGGGACATTAGCTTCTAATACAGTAGACGATACTGGTTGTAATAGGCCTTGCTCTGCAGCCTGCCATAAGTTGCCAGCGTCAACGGTCAATAGCATATCAGCAGGAGTATTCTGACCTTCAGCTTTTAGACGTGCCATCAAAGGCCCAGTTTGGTCTGTAACCAGTTCAATTTTTACACCTGTTTGCTCAGTATAGCGATCTAACAATGGCTTAATCAGCTGCTCATTACGTGATGAGTAGATAGTAATTGTCTGACCATCAGCAGTCGTAGCTTCGTCAGTTGCTGCTTGCTGCTCAGCACCTGTTTCTGTTGACTCTACTTCTACGCTCTCTTCTGTGGTTGAAGAATTACTACAACCTGCCAAACCCAACATCATGCCAAATACGGCTGCAGGTAGAATAAGCTTCGTAGAGGTTAGATTAGCGCTGATAGCGTTCAATGACATGGTTTTCCCCATAGTAATGCTGTAAAAAAAGTAAGACGGATGGTGAGACAAAACAACAGTGATTATAACGATGATTTGCTAAGCGCTAGCAGTAATCAGGCCATAATATATCAAAGCAACATACTAATGGAAGTGAGATTAATTATCAATACATTTGTTTAACTGGTAAATATACCTGTGATGAGTCTTTAGCATTGATTTTTAAGAACTATTTTTTAACCGCTCTTTCCATAGTTTGGTCTAGCGACGCGTTTTAGTATCCATCTAAAGCAGCCATTGTCCCAATATTGCATTGACTGCAGCTTCTGTACGTAAGATACGAGAGCCTATATGTACAGGCGTGCAGCCTTGAGCTAACAACAGCTCTATCTCATAGTCAATCCAACCACCTTCAGCGCCTATACAGACTAGATTTGGTAGCTCTCGTGATGGTTGCTGTTGTAAAAATTCAGAAAAGGACTGCTGACTATAAGGATGCGCGACAATCGCTTGACTGCTTATTAGGCTTCCAAGTGAGTCTTCGACAAATGGCTTAAAACGTTTTTGTAGCGTAATACTAGGAACGATCGTATCGATGCTCTGCTGTAGACCTTCTAATACAAACTCGTCAACCCGCTCAAGCATTGGGCTTTGCCAATAGCTTTTTTGAGTACGATAGCTATTGATAAGAATGATATCGCGTACACCAAGCGCCGTCATATCCATGATTAAACGCCGTAGCACTTTAGGACGCGGTAACGCCAAAATGACAGTCAGATCCAATTTGGCAGGCGGCGCAGTATTGAGCTGGACGTTACCTAGCTGAATACTGTCAGCGGTAATACTTTCAATGACGGCCGTACCAAGGTTGCCACCGATTTGTCCAATTTTAAGCCTATCACCGACTTTTGCACCCAGCACTTTAGTTACATGGCTGACTTGAGACAAGGCATCGATTTTTGCTGCGTCTGATGAGAGGTTTTCAGCAGGCAATAATATACAGTTCATAAGTTATCTTGGTTAGAAGACATCTCGATTGCGTCTTCAATCATCGTAAATTGGCGGGTCAATACCGCTTGCTGCTGTATCGTCATTTGCTCGCCAGCTTGCCCTGCCTGTGCGGCCAATGACAAATTGCACAGCCAAGTCTCTAGCTGCGTATAAATACTCACAGCGTCTTCACGGTTATAAGCTGTTTTCTTACGAGAGGATTTTTTGTTCGCCTTTAACTGATCATCACTGACTATCTGTGCATCCGAACTACTTGCGCGATTTGACTCGATTGGACGATAGAAGTAATTACTTGGCTGATATAAAGCGCCTACTTCAGCCAATTTGTCTATCACGCTTTGGCACGACTGAGTATAACATCCCATCAATACAGGCGTTGCCACACTAGCAGGCTCCACTGGATTATGCCCGCCAATATCTACCAGCGAGCCGCCCACAAATGCTACATTTGCCAATGTATACCAAGTCATCATCTCACCCATGCTATCTGCTAGATAGACTTGCGTATCTGCACTAATCATATCTCCATCACTGCGCCGAGCCATATTTAACCCAGTTTTTTGAATGAGATCTGCTACTGCATCAAAACGCTCAGGATGCCTAGGGACAATAACAAGCAACGTATCTGCTAATGTAGCTTGAGACAGTAGTTGCTGCTGCAATGACAACACTGCTGCCTCTTCGCCATCATGAGTACTCGCAGCTACCCACACAGGACGATCTGCTATACCAAACTCTGCTCGCAGATCAGCTTTCTTATTATAGATACGGTTATCTTCTACCGCTTTGTCATCAGTTTTGGACGCATTGATTACCCACTTTAATGAGCCTGCCACACGAATTTGGGCGCTACTAGCCCCTAACTGCCGAAAGCGTTTAGCAGAGTCGCTGTCTTGCGCAATGATTAAGGAAAGATTTTTCATCATACTGGCACTGACTGCACCAATTTTTTGATAGCTCTGAAAAGAAGAAGCAGATAGTCGACCATTGACTAGAATACTTGGAATACGGTGCTGAGATAATTTGGTCAAGATATTTGCCCACAGCTCTGTTTCTACAAACAACGCAGCGATAGGCTGTACATGCGTCAAGAAAGTCTCGATAACAGCAGGGCTGTCGACTGGCACATAGCTATGACTCATCTGACCTTGAGCTATCTGTTCTGCAAAACGACTAGCGCCACGAGCAAAACCTGTCTGAGTCGTATTGGTCAACCATATCTGATAGCCATTAGCCAATAACATATCTAATAAAGGCGCAACCGTATTGGTCTCGCCTAATGAGACTGCATGGCACCAAATCACCCCTTTATCGATATCAGCATTGACCACTGGACGCGGTGGATACTGCTTACCAAAACGCTGATCGATTTCCTGCTGATAGTTGTCGTTTTTATGAGATCGACGCCATACTTGTAGACGGTATAATGGCTTTAGTAACCCAATAAGAGACTGATAGTATAAAGGTGTCTCGTGTACCGCTCGACTAGGCGATAACACAGGGTTAATTGGATTTGCAGAGTGGTCAGACGGGGTATTAGATGATGGCATGGAACAGCCCAGATTAGTTATCAATCAAACAATAAAAGGGTAAAGGTAAAGCGCGCCAATTCTACCTGAATTTAAGCTGTAACAATAAGCTTTTAAAAAGTTACTGAGTAAATAGTTATTAGATAACGATTGTTAGATAATGACTATTATCAATAAAGCGACTGCGAGGATTGCGCCAATTAACAGCTGATAACGCTTGGTGCTATGCTGCTCTTGCTTCTGTGTGGTCAGCAGCACTTCTGCTTGCTGCCATTGCTGAACCAGATTGGCCGCTTCTGCATGACCATTATCTGCTGCCTGCTCTAACCAGTATTTACCGCTATCTATATCTTGGGATACCCCTACTCCTTGATAATACATTTTACTGAGTAGACGCTGAGCACGGCTGTCGTTTTTGCTGGCGGCTTGATTAACCCAATCTACGCCAGATTTTTTTTGATTGTCACTGTCCGCTGTCAAACCTTCACCTAACAGTTCATACATGGCCAAACGTAACATAGCCGCTGTATTACCATCTTCAGCAGCCGCTTGTAGTAATAGCAACGCTTTGTTTTTTGCCGTGTTGTGATCATTTGAAAATATAACTTGGCGACGAGGTTTGTTCTGTTTGGCAATATGCTGCTCGAACTGATCTAATACTTTGCGTGCTTGCAGATACTGAACATCACCAGTTGGTTGTGGCACCGCTATCTCATCTAACTCTACCAGCAGTTGCGTAAACATCTCTGGCGTTGATGTGTTTTTTACAGGTGACGTAGGCTTAGCTGTTGGCTTCTTTACTTTAGTCAGCTCAGGCTTTATTGGATTCTCAGACTCAGGAGGCACTACACTTGTTTGCAACTCAGTTACAGTATCAGGCATAGCAGATAGAGCTGCGAGACTCTCACCATCAGTTACAACTGCATTAGCTAGGTTATGCTCAGTTCCTATCGATACTTCCTCTGGCTTTTCAAGAAGCTCATTCGATTGGCTAGTACCGACATGTGTATTTGAATCTGCGCTCGGATTACCACTATCAGCGACTTGATGAGTGGTTGCTTTATGTGTTGTTATTTTGTTTATTGCTACTTTATTCGATGTTAATTCGGACACTGAATGAACGTCGTTACTTAAAATAGTTGGTAGTCTAAGGCTAACCGCTTGATACAGCCCACTCTCTACCTGCCCACCTTGTACTGCATCAAACTGCCGATCAATATGACCAAACAGACGTAGCCCTATTGGCTCTAAAGCAAAAAATAAGCGCTCTTTAACCCCGTCATTATCATAACCAACCGCCATATGCTGATAAAAATCATCGGTGATCAACGTTAGCTCAGGGTAACGTTTACGCAGCTCAAACTGACCATACCAATGTGGCTTGCTTTGCCACTGCTGCGCCAATACACGACCGGCATAAAACGCCAAAAACACCATGAAATTACGATAGCGCTCATCGATCAGCAGCGTCGCCTCTTCCCATATACCGCTCTTGATCATATCTCGGCGTACTTGAGACAATAGCGTATCGACACGCTGTAAACTCTCAAGCGACTCATCTAACGTACAAGCGCGCAGCTCAGTTTCGTAAGCAATACCGCCTGCAATAGAACGCTCAGCCAAGAAATCTTGCCAGTAGCCTTCTGCAATATAGTCAAGTGGTGTTAAGGGCGAGGCAGACATAGACAGGCGTGTCCTTTTTTAGATAAGTTGATTATAGAGGCAATAATAATGATTAAAAATATGAGCATAAAAAAACACGGACAGTTTACCTTAACCTAAAAATCCGAGTGCTACAATAAAGGACTGAACAAGCGCACGACATTATCAAACAATCGTTTTGAGCCGTGACGCTGTTGCCACTCATCACTATCCAAGATTCGGCAGTTTTCTAAGTAGACTTCCTGACAGTCCGCTACTTGGGCAACCATTTCTGGCGTATAAATCGCCAAACTGACTTCCATATTTAGATAAAAGCTGCGCATATCAATATTGACGGTGCCAAATAGACAGTAGTCATCATCGATAACTACTGTCTTTGCGTGTAGCAAACCACCTCTAAACAATGCGATCGTTACCCCTGCATCCAACAACTCTTGATAGTAAGCTTGAGAAGCATGCTGTACCAGAAATGAATCCACCTTTTCAGGAACAATAATCGTCACATCAACGCCGCGCTTAGCCGCTATCGTCAGCGCACCCGATAGGGACTCATCAGGGACAAAATAAGGTGTGGTAATACGGATGCGCTTATTGGCACGGTGAATCACGGTAACTAACGTATTGTAAATCACATGAGCCGTTAGCTGCGGTGCTGAAGGTATTAGTTGCGCCAGAACTTTGTCCACGACAGGCATCTTTGGTACGACAATTGAGGTGGCGCCAATATCTGGCTGCTCATGATCATCAATCGTATCCGCCAATACCTTCACTCGGCTATTTAGATCATTGATGGTCGGATGCATCACATACAACTTACGAGTGTAGTTATTAACCCGCTGATGCAGTTCAGCAAGATTGTCATTACTTTCAGCACCGATGTCGGTAACAATCACCTTAGCCATCGCTGTATTAATACTAATTGAGTGCTGGCTAGTCGTTCGTAGCGCCACATCAATCCATTGACCGACATTTTTGTTTTGCTTAAAAAACCTTGGATCAACCAGATTGAAGCTGCCGATATAGCCAATATGTTCATCGATAACCACCATTTTGCGATGATTGCGCAAATCAGAACGTTTAAATAGCGTCTTAAACAGTCCTACTGGCAATGACTGATGGACATAAACCCCTGCTTTTTCTAATTTGCGATGCACGCTACTATTAATAAAGCTAAAGCTGCCCACACTATCAGCCAATATATGACACTCTACGCCGCGTTGAGCCGCTACAGACAGCGCCTCTATAACTTCTAACACCTGTCCTTTTGGATAGACAATATAAAACTCCATAAGGACAATACGCTGGGCGGCATGAATATCTTCAATCAGACGCTGAAAGATAGAAGCAGGATCGGTCAACAGTTGCATTTGATGATTGGGAAATACGCCAAACCCAGTCCAGCGCGTTCCTATTTGGCTAACACCGCGGTAGTTAGCTGGTAATAAGTCCTGCCCTTTATCAAAAATCAGATGCTCACGCCTTGCCATATCATTCATCAAAATGCTGGCTTGATCTACGCGTTCACGATAGCGCCGTCCAATCATCGGCTCACCGAGCAGAATGTAAGCCACAAAACCAAATACTGGCAACGTGTAAAGCACAGCCACCCAAGCAATAGACACGCCAATATTGCGCTGCACAGAAACCACTCGCAGCGTCATTACTATCATAAGTACAATATGCAGCACCAGACCTAGACCCGCTAAGTCTCCCCAGGTCCAGCTAGTAAAAGTATCTTTAATAGTAAAAGTGTTTATATTGGCCTCCATCAACCGTGTTCAACGAATAAAGCATCCATAACGAGCAAAGCATCAATAGTATAGTAGCTTTTCACCGCCAAACAACAAATAATGATAATAAGTGTATTTTTAGAAATGCTATATAATACATGGCTTTGAGTGCTATTTTTGATAGATTATAAGTGCGATTTATAATTATTTTCTAAAAATATTAAAATAACATTTGACACCCAACTGTAAATCTATATAATACACTCCCACAGCAACGGAGCTTAGTGACAAACTTAAGAGCTCAGTTGAAGTTGAATAAATTGCCTAGCAATTGTTCGAAGGGTGATTAGCTCAGTTGGTAGAGCGTCTGCCTTACACGCAGAATGTCGGCGGTTCGAATCCGTCATCACCCACCACTTCTTAGCAAGTGGCTAAACAAGCTAAGAGACCTAAGCAGCGGTAGTTCAGTTGGTTAGAATACCGGCCTGTCACGCCGGGGGTCGCGGGTTCGAGTCCCGTCCGCTGCGCCATATTTAAAACGAATTTAAACCTTTGGGTTTAAGCAAGTTTCGCCTCAAACAATTAGATTGTTTGAGGTTTTTTTGTGTCTGTAGATTTTGTTTAGACATTGTTTATATAGCTACTATGCTACCTAACACTCCTCAACTCGCATACAAATGTTTCAGTGCTATGGACGTTGACTTATTCGGCTCACACTAGCGATTAACGCTACCATCACTACACCCATAATAATCAGAATACCAGACATCATATGCGCCGCCTCATAGTTGAGCGCTTCTACCTGCTCATATATAGCAATCGATACCACCTTAGTTTCGCCTGAGATGCTGCCGCCTATCATCAGTACAACCCCAAACTCTCCAATGGTATGGGCAAAGCTTACCAAACTGCCCAAAATAATACCTACGCGCGCTTGCGGTAAGGCTACTTTCATAAACCGTCGCATACGACTTGGTTCTAAGAGATGAGCAACTTCTGTGACACTTTGTGGAATACGCAAAAACTGTGCATAGACAGGCTGTATATAAAAAGGTAATGAGTAAATAATGGAACCAATGACCAAACCTTCAAAGGTAAAAATCAACGGGCTAATATTATGTTCGCTCAACCATTTACCGATACCCACACTAGGACTGAGCAGTAACAGTAGATAAAAACCAATCACGGTAGGTGGTAGCACCAGGGGCATCGCAATGATGCCCATGAGCAGTACCTTAAGACGCCCAATTGCTTTTATACGACTCGGCTTAGCCAACCAATAAGCTATAGGCGTTGCAAATAGCAGTAAGCATAAGGTAGTCACGCAAGCGAGCTTGATGCTCACCCAAAATGGACTGAGCATATCTGACATAAGAGACTGGTCGATCATATAATGTCACTGCTCGTTCTATGATGAGAGGGGTTAGTCTAACGTATTACTGGACGGCCAGATAGCCTGCTTGTAAGAAGTGTTGCTGCCCTGCTTTTGAGCGCAGGTAGTCGGTGAAGTCTGCTGCTGGGGCGGTGTTATTGATAACTATCCCATCTTGTAAGATAGTTGGATAAGACGTTGGCAGCAAAGTAATAAATTGCTCAGGCTTGGCTTTAATCGCAACAAGCTGAGACTGTGCTACAAAACCATAGTCTACGCTACCTGTATACGCGTATTGGAACGCTTGACCGATATTCTCTGACTGTATCAAACTTTTTTGAGCATTTAACTTATCATACATATTTTGTGATTGCAGATAGGTTTTTGCAGACGTACCATAGGGAGCAAGGTCAGGGTTAGCAATAGCTACCTTGGTGTCCTGAGTAAAGTCAGCACTGGTAAACACATCACCTAGCGATGTTGGCGTGAAATCGTTTAAAGGTTTGGTGACACTATAGAGTGCTAACTGACCTCTGGTATACGTAAAAGGCTTGGTTAGCTTATGCTCTTTACTAGTAACACCAGCTGAATTTTCATCAGCCAATTTAGCAGGAAAATCTTGATTGGCAGACAAGAATATATCATACGGTGCCCCTGCCTTGATTTGTGCATATAACTTACCAGAAGAGGCATAAGTAACTTCAATATCTGAGATACCTGAAATACTTTGGGCAGGTGAGCTGTTATCAGCCTGATAGCTATCAATAATATGAGGTAGTACATCAGATAAGTTAGCAGCCGCAGCGATACGCAATGTTTGAGCTGGTTCAACTTTGTCAGAAGCAAGCGCCATATTGGCGTCTTTGTCTTGCGTACAAGCATTTAGTGACAATAGCAGACAAGCAGATACACAGGCAGTAACTAATGACTTAACCATTATTGCTGAGCCATTTAGACGAGTCGTCTTCGTAGTACTCTTGCTTCCACACAGGAATGTCTGCTTTGATGGTATCTAATATCCAGCGACACGCATCAAATGCTGGATAACGGTGCGCTGACACTACCCCAACCCACACAGCAACATCGCCAATCTCTAACGCACCGATACGATGTATCGCAATAGCATGCGTAATTTCAAAACGCTTTTTGGCTTCTTCTATAATGGCGCGACCTTGATTGATGGCCAAATCTTCATAACCATAATAGGTAAGGCGATCGACGCTCGTAGCGTTATTATGATTGCGCACTCGCCCTTCAAAGCAAACAAACGCGCCGCAGCTGTCATTATCTAACGTACTTTTTAGCCTATCTTCGTCAATCACAATATCTAGTAGTGCAAAACCATCACGCTCAGCGATAAGGTAAGCTTCGTCAGCACTACGTTTGATGCTCATTGAATGATCGTGGACGTTGTCGGTCATTTTTCTTCTCTATTTATTATTTTCTTCGTAACTACTGAATAGCCACTGATAAAATGGACACTAATAAACGCTTACCTAACCACCAGCCACTGGCGTGATGAAAACCACGCTATCACCATCATTTATCTGATCAGTCCATTTAGCAAAGTAGTCATTTACTGCAACACGTAGCTCCGACTGCGAACGGCTAAAACGATGCTTTTGACTAAGCTGTTCGTATAGTTCAGTCAATGACGTATCTTGCTGTACGCTTACTGTCTCTTGCTGACAGTTGGCCTCGTCAGCCAAACTGGCGAAATACATGACATTAATATTCATCGTTGATTCGATATTAGTTGTCATATCGATAGCACTCATAAATCTCTCCCTCTGATGCAAGCTTCCTTGCTTGGCATTTAGCATATCTTTATTGATTGATTAATTGATTACGCACTCTGCAATGTTGTCACTTTAAGCATGACTGTAATCTGACTTGCCACCTGTCTTTTTAACCAAATGAATATCATCTATAACGATGTCATGCGATAGTGCTTTGGTCATATCATAGATAGTCAAACAAGCAACACTAACTGCGGTTAGCGCTTCCATCTCAACCCCTGTCTTATGCGTGACCTTGACTACCGCACTGACCGTGATGCTGCTGAGCGCGTCGTTATACTCAAAGCTTAAGCCTATCTTGTCTAGCGGTAGTGGATGACAAAGCGGTATAAGATCATGAGTGCGTTTGGCCGCTATGATACCAGCGATATGAGCTGTTTGCGTGATGCTGCCTTTTTTGGTCATACCATCAGCCGCTTTAATCTGCGCATAAATCTCACTGGGAAAGCGTACTTGTCCAGTGGCATTGGCTTCTCGCGTTGTTGCTGTCTTACCAGTGACATCGACCATGGTAATATCACCATCACTATCTAAGTGAGATAAAATAGATTGCTGATTTATCTGAACGCTGTCATTCATTTATATAACCTTTTTTATGTGATATTTTTATTATTTTGGTAGAGCAGCACATGCCTGCTTAAAATCTTCAGGCGTATTGAAGTTGGTTAGATTCTGCCACTCTTTGCTAAATGATACAGCTTGCACCAATGGCTGAATAAACCGCATTACTCTACGCTGTCCGCTATCTATATAGGCCTTCAAATCAGGCTCGATGCTTAGCTGATACAGTCCTAATAGTGGATACAAATGACCGTCATCTTTTAAGCAAATTATTTTTTTATCGGTAGCAAGGCTTATTTCACATTGTAATTTCTGCCACAAGTCAGTTGCTGGTATTAAGCTATCACAGCTGATAACCAGTAACCATGATGGTTGTACGTTTTTTGATACGTCTGAATCATTCAAACCGTTCAAATCGTTCAATGTTTGTAAGGCTGATTCGATAGCGACCAAAGCACCGCCCGTTTTGATCTGCCCATCATGCTTATTAGAGTCAAGATCAGCACCATAATCAGCAATATGAATAATAGGCACATTGAGACTCTCGGAATGGAGATCTAAACCAGTCTGAAAGTCGCGACCATTATCTGCAATCAATATAGGAACCTGTAAACTGCTTGCATGACGAACATGATAGTCTAGCAGCTGCTCACCTGACGGTAGTGTCAGCATCGCCTTAGCCGTTCCCATACGTCTAGATGCCCCGCCTGCTAAGATAACCACACCTGCCAAACCATCCAGATTATTTGAGCAATCTGTCACTAGGCCATTACCTGTGAGGCTTGATTGTATATCACTCATAGCTCAATTATTTATAACTCAATCATGGCTAGGATTTTGTGCCAGAAAGTGCGGCACAAAATTGCATGGACGAGTACGACTGTCAAACTGATCCTTTAAGATATTTTCCCAACCCGTACGGCAAGCACCAGAAGAGCCTGGTAGACAAAATATACCCGTACCATTGGCCATGCCAGCAACTGCTCGCGATTGTACGGTAGACATACCGATTTCATCTTTTGAGATTAGACGGAACATTTCACCAAAACCATCGATTGATTTATCAAACAGCACACTCACCGCTTCTGGCATGCTATCTCTGATGAAGAACCCTGTGCCGCCAGTGGTGATAACCGCATGAACGTCTGGACTAGCAATCCAGCCACTAATGACTGCGCGAATCTGGTAGATATCGTCGGTGATTAATTGACGGTCTGCTAAATGATGCCCTGCTTCGGTCAAGCTATCTACTAAGTACTGACCTGACGTATCTTCTGCCAGCGTACGGCTATCAGAAACAGTCAATACAGCAATATTAAGCGGTGTAAATTGTGCAGCAGGCTTACTCATAAATAATCCTTTATAGATGTCATTTTATAATTGTATTAAAAGGCGGTTGTATCAAAAAAAGTTATGTAGAAAAATGATTGCGTTGGAAAACAGTCTCTATCAGCGTCATAACCGCAGACTCAAAATGTTTTATCCGCCGATTATCGATAGATTGTGCATGATGCCACTGTTAGAGTCATGGAGATGATGATGCTCAGGCTTGATTGGCATAAAGCTATGTAAAGTGTTCACCAGTCCTTGGATATCGTCTTGCTGTAAGTATGGACGGATATCGTAGTTGCCTTGATCAAACAGACACAAATGCACCTTGCCTTGGCTGCTTACACGCAAGCGGTTACAGGTATCACAGAAGTGCGCCGCATATGGGGCAATCATACCGATACGACCAACATAATCAGGGTGGCTATACTCTACTGCTGGACCATCGGCACTACCGCGCTCATGCGGCTGCCAACCATTCTCTAACAAGTAATCAGTGATAATATCAGACTGAGCGTGCTGAGCAAAAAACAAATCGCTATTATCACTGGTCTGCATAAATTCAATAAAGCGATAAGTCACTTGTCTATCTTTGACATAGTCGATCGCCGTGACTAAGTTCTCAAAAGCAGTCTCCGCCATCAAGACACTATTTATTTTCAATTTGATATCAGTCGTTTCTAACAATGTATCCATGTCAGCCAATATCTGCGGCAAGGTATCAAAGCCTGTCATTTTATGAAAAGTAGCAGCATCAAAACTGTCCATACTGATATTGAGCTGATCAAGTCCAGCAGCTTGCCAGTTGGCTATATGTTTACCCAATTTATAGCCGTTACTGGTCATCGCAACTGTCTCAATACCGTCCGTCTGCTTAATCGTTTCGATAATTTCGACAATATCACGACGAATAGAGGGCTCACCACCTGTAATTCTAACTTTTTTGGTACCTACTTGAGCAAAGCCGCGCACCAAGGTTGCAATTTCAGAGATACTCAGCTCATCATCAGGCCGCTTACCTTGATAACCATTTGGCAGGCAATACTCACAGCGAAAATTACAAAAGTCAGTAATAGACAGACGCAAGTAGGTCAGACGCCGTGCAAACCCATCGGTTAGCGGCTGGTGATAGTCACTCATCTGCTCAGTGGGCATGACCAAGGAAGGCTCTATGTAGCCATCAGATAATGCCGGTGCCAAGCTCGGTGAATAGAGTTGCGGGCTGTCTATTTTGTGTTTGTCATCTATGTTGTCATCAATCATATGTTACTGCCATCAGTACTGCTTACTATAAGCACTACTTTATTATTCGTGTTTAGCATACCAGTGTAAGGTCATGGGATTGCTCTCTAACTTTGTGCGACCACCTTACAATAAATTGGCAAACGATGAATTAGCGATGTAGCCAAGGAAACGGTTGTACAACGACGTCATTACCAGCTGCTACGTTCCCACTATCTTTATCCAACACAATGAAGCAATTAGCGCGGCTCAGCTGTTTGATTCTATGTGACTGCTGTCTTGAAAAGCACTCAACTTGATAATGACCTGTCTCATCTCGTGACAATACGCCACGCTGAAAGTCTTTGCGGCCGGGAGATTTTCTGATATCACTGATAAGTTTGGCTTTGATCGTTAGCGGCATCGGCTGCTCTGACACGCTAGCACCTGACATTTGCCACAATGCAGGTATCACAAACTGTAACGTACCCACAACCGTAGAGAGCGGATTGCCCGGTAGGCCAAAATAAAATACCGGCTTATCGAGATTTTTATTCAATTCACCAAATACAAAAGGCTTACCAGGCTTCATCGCCACTTTGTAATGGTTAATCTGACCTAATGTTTCGATCACAGTGGTCAAAAAATCATAGTCACCAACAGAGACACCTGCAGTCGATATCAGTACATCACAGTCCTGCATAGCCTCATTAACTGCGATAGTTGTCTGCTCTAGGTTATCAGGGATAATGCCATAATCACGAATAATGATAGGCAGATCTGATAGAAAGCTTTTGAGCGTTGGGGTATTAGAATTATATATTTGGGCTAGACTTTGTAGCTCATTGCCAATAGCCACGAGCTCATCACCTGTTGCCAACACGCCTACAACGAGCGGTTGGAACACGTTCACTTGGCTAATACCAAGGTTAGCCAGTAAGCTAATATCTGCAGGATTAAGGCGTTTACCGATCTTTAAAACGGATTCGCCAGACTCAATCTCTTCGCCTTGTGAGCGGATGTTGTTGTCAACTTTGGCGGTTTGTGTGAGCGTGATGTTATAAGGTCGAGATTTATCAACGGTCGCTTTGATATCTGCAAAGTTTGTATTCTCTTGCATAATGACCGTATCACAGCAATCTGGCACGACTGCACCCGTAAAAATACGTACCCCTTGCCCTGCCGCTATCTCACCAGTATAAGCACTGCCAGCTTGCGACTCACCAACGATTTCGATAGTACTGCTTTCTGATAACTCACTTCCCTTTGCAATCGCATAGCCATCCATAGCAGATAGATTTTGTCGCGGCACATCAAAAGGCGAAGCAATATCTTGAGCCAGTATATGGTTTAAGCTATCCAGCAACTCTAGAGTGTAGACGGCTCTTTTTTGTAGCGGAAAGTCAGTAATATGATAATTATCTATCCGATGCTGTATCGCAGCTTGTAATTCTTCCATGGTAATCATAAGGTCACGCTCTTTCTGTCGTTCTAATTACTGTCGTTCTAATTATTCGTAATCGAAACTGTTATTTAAAATGGTCATTGAAAACTGTTACTAAACACTATGCGTCAAAGTCATCGTTAAAAAACACATTATCTAGAGTCTATCATTCAAAGTATCAACTTTCTTGTATTAACCTTGTCCTGATAAGTTTTGAATAAAGCCAGATTACACTGGTCTTAATATTTGATATTTATTGCATTGTCCATTGTGTTAAAGATGTCAGCAAAATCAGACATAGATTGAGACAAAAAAAGCACCTTGGCAAGGTGCTTTTTGTAGAACAAAGTAAATTATCATTTGATGACTAGTGGCTAATTAATAATGGCTAAATACGATTAAAAAGAGCCGCTTTTATACAATGTATAAATACCCTCAGCCTACCTCACCATCCAGCCAATGAAGACGCACTGTTTTGAGTAATGAATCCATCTGGCGTTTGGCCATTATCTGCTTGCCAGCGCTGGAATGCCATACGAGTATTGGTACCCACGATACCATCAGCGCCTTTGGTATCATAACCCATGCTAGTCAAACGACGTTGTAGGTTAGTCACTTGTGTGGTCGATAATGGACGCTCATAACGAGGCCAAGATTTTTGCAAACCGCTTTGTCCATTAATCGTTTTGCCTAGCAGGCTAACGCCCAATGCATAGCTTGATGAGTTGTTATAGACTTTGATCACATCAAAGTTTGGGCTTAACAGTAACACTGGACCGTCTTTACCAGCGGGTAACCAAAGCTCCATCTGAGTATTGGCATCTAAGTAAACGTCCGCTATCGTATCGACACCCATTGCAGCCCATCTAGCAGCAGGCTGTTTACTACCAACCACTGAGTAATCAAACGAGGCTGGCACCGTTGCCTCATAAAACGGTGCTAAGCCACGAACCCAACCTGAGTTACTCAGATAGTTGGCCGTCGAGGCTAGTGCATCACCAGTGGCCCATGGATTGCGATGCCCATTGCCATCACCATCGACCCCTTGTTTGAGCCAAGTCTCAGGGATAAACTGGGTTTGTCCCATACCACCTGCCCAAGAACCGTCCAACTGTGACCATGATACGTCACCGCGTTGTAGCAAGGTCGCTAACGATAGCAACTGCGTTTCAGCGAACTCTTGACGACGACCATCATAGGCAAGGCTGGCAAGCGAACTTGGCAAATCACTATTACCGGTCACAGCGCCATACGATGACTCCATGCCCCATATCGCAGCGATAATCTCTGCATTGACCCCATACTGAGACTCTAGCTGAGACAAATAAGCACGCTGCTCGGCAAATTTACGCTTCCCTACACTGACGCGTCCACTTGATACCGCAGAATCTACGTATTCCCACGGCATCTTGGAAAACTCGGGCTGACCTGAATCTAATGAGATGACTTGCTGGTTTAGATAAGCAGAATCAAGCAATCGACCAATAACTTGGGCATCATAGCCTGACGATATGGCACGCATAGAAAAGTCTGACTTCCAATCAGAAAAGCTACTATAGCTAGGCTTGGGCGCAGGCTGCGGTTTTACGACTGGTGCAGGTGTTGGTTTGACCTGAACGGTTTGGGTTTGAGTAATCTCAACGCCGCCTTGACGAACAGGCTTACTTTGCATTGCCTGCTGGCTTGTACACCCGACCATCACTAATGCTGGCATAAGGGTGAGGTATTGCTTTTTTAATCTCATAAAAAATCTCAAACATGAATAAATAAAATGGCTCACAGTAGCCAAGCTATCCGTAGCTATTATTTAAGTCTAACGCCCAAGTACGCTACGTGGGTCAATAGGATTACCATTTAAGCGAACTTGAAACTCTAAGCCTACCTCATTGGTCTGACCACTGCTACCCATACTAGCAATACGTTGGCCACGCTGTACTGTATCGCCCTCTTGCACCAATAATTGGCTATTGTGCGCGTAGGCTGTGATGTAGTTATCACTATGACGAATCATAATTAGATTGCCATACTCTGGCAGACCGTTGCCTGAGTAAAGCACAGTTCCTGATTGGCTGGCAAGTACTGGATCACCAACTTTGCCCGCAAACCACATTCCCATATTGCCCGTAGCAGGGTCAATATTACGAGTCACTGGGTTACGCGTAGGATAATCATAACCAGAGGTCGAGTTGGCAGTGGCCTCATAAGCTGGTGTTTGAGATTGGGTCACAGGTGGCGTATAAGTTGGTTGCGTTTGAACTGGAGCACTGTAGCTATTGTTACTTGCAGTGGTTGCCACATTGCCTTGCCATAGTTTGAGCCATTGGCCACTATAGATGGTGTATTTACTATCTAGATTGTTCATCGCTCCGATTTGGCGGTAGTTCAGACGATAGCGCGCTGCAATCTGGCTGACCGTATCGCCGCGTTGTACACGGTGATAGTTAGGGACGCCTTGCGCGTTAGTAATAATCTTAGGACCTGCTTGGTTTGCTGATTGATAGGTAGGCTTCGTTGCACAGCCGACGACAGATAGAGTAGCGACTGCCATAGTACCAATCAACGCGGCTTTAACAAGGTGCGATCCAGCTATGATTTTTTTCATACAAGGTTCCTATTCTTTGTGTTGCTCATTCATTGTTTAATCATTCAAAAGATCTTAATGCCATACAAGAGTCTTCTGATATTCTCATAACACGTCAGTGTTTAATAAGCCGGTATGGATTATATCTTATAGAATTTATAGCGCGAGTGTTGATAATCTATCCAGCGCTGCCGTTGGCGTATGATGTAGGCGTACTGGTGACAAACTGACATACCCTGCCGCTACAGCTTGATAATCTATCATCATATCCTGCTTTGCTTGTACCGCATTGATTGATGTTTCTAATGGTCGCTCATTTTTACCTTTTCGTAGAGACAACCAATACGCATCTCGACCGCGTGGGTCTATCATATGGCGTACTGGCTGAGCAGCCTGCTTATGGCCTAGCGAGGTTATTTTTCGACCCTTGATATCATCGGCATGCTGCACATCAGGAATATTAACGTTTAATACATGATAGGGCAAACTTTTGAGCATCTCTAAAACCGAAGTTTCAGTAAGCAGCTTGACGATTTCATGTGCGGCCACTTGATAATCACTGGCTGATTCTTGCCCGCCGTTTTTGACACCTCCGCCTACCAAAGACGTTGCTATAGCAGGAATACCAGATAGTTGCGCAGTCAATGCAGCACCGAACGTACCAGAGAACATCACATCCTGTCCCAAGTTAGCCCCTGAGTTAATGCCTGTAATCACGCAGTCAAAGTCAGTATCACGATACAACTCATGGATTGCTAGATAAACACAATCAGCTGGTGAACCATTTACCGCTACAAATCCAGAAGGCAACTGATGCGTGTGCAGTGGTCTTGAAACACTTAACGCACTGGCATAACCGCTTTGTTCATCGTTCGGGGCGACGACCATCACTTCACCAATAGTCGATAATGCTTGAGATAGTGCCAATAATCCTGGCGCATATACACCGTCATCATTACTAATTAAAAATCTCATTTCTGCTCAGTATGTGGTTAATATTTTATTGCCGATTTTTCTACATCTCTATTTGATCATTCTGCTATCGTGCCATGTCTGTTCAAGATAGCCATCAAAGAACGATGCTCATATTTAAAATGAAAACATGATACTCTAATTCTTCAATGACATGACATCTCAGTCTAACGAAAAAGTATCATTTTGATAGCATGGGCGATTATAACTGAATAATATATAGACACGAACCCTGTCATTAGCAAAGTATCATGTTCTTCTTATGCTAATGATTATATGAGAAAAATAACGTGACCAATATTTGTATAGAGCGGATGACAACCAGTAGATTCAGCATCGCGTTACAATACGCAACACCCCACAACAATACAAACTGATGTACTGATACTGAAGTAACGTCATTAGGGTATGCTACTGATATGTTGCTAAAAAATGGTTTTGGCTCACAAGATATCTACACATAAATCAATATTTTATGTGACTTTTGTTTTTTTACCGATTAACATATGACCATTAAATAAAGACGAGCGAGTGTAATACTGAATGAATAAACAATCGATATTATCTATAGCTTCTGTGATAGCAAATACTGCCTCAAAAGTTGGGATTGCAGGACTGATAACGTCTGTTGCTATGCTGTCTCAAGCTTCTAATGCTGCGAATAACTCTGGCACTACCATTCCGCTAGACATGTCTGGCATCAATATCACTAAGCACGAAATTGCGGTGATGCAGGTACTATCAGAGATATGCCCACCAATGCTAAATGGTAAGCAAAAACAGCGGTTCTATAAGTCGTACACCGTACAGCTGCATGAGCTAATGCCTTCTCTAGAAGATCCAAAAGCGGCTATTCAATACTTATCTACACAGCAAGACTACCGCCAGATACTACAAGGTATTCGTAGTTGGACGATGGGATTCTCAAAGCAAGAAAACAAAGCACTATGTGAAGATTTGGCAAACGCGGATTATTAGACAACTAGCTAGTTTAATTCAATAACTAGCGTCCTCTGCTTAATGTGTTAATAATATTGGTATCAATGATAATAAAATAAAAGCTATGTACTCTTTATAACATCAATTAAGCAAATATTATCAACTGATTGTCTAGATATCTGTAGCATCAAAGCTTGCTGTCACTTTACTTGTTATTCACAAGCAGTGCAGCAGGCTTTTTTGTGAGCGTTAAATTTTTATTACAGAGACTGGTCAGATGATAGACACGACAAATATATGATAGGCCTTCATTTTTCTTTTCAAACTTGCCTTATTTTTGCATTTATCGATTCCCCATCGGTAGTCATTTTGCTAAGATAAGGCGTTAATTTTATGTCTATTGTGTAGGCGTTACTATTTTCATCGATACATTATTTTAAACACTGCATTTAAGACATGCTGCTTAAAATAATGTATGGAAATAGGTACAAAACATAAGCGATAGATACATTTGGTTCCATGATGCGGTGTAATGATATATGACAGTAAAGCGTGTAAAAAATCAGCTGATACAGCTGGTAGTTGGTGTAAGTATCTCGATGAGTGCAGTAGTGGCAAACGCAGCCATTCAACCACCTGAAATGGACAATACTGCCTATGTGTTGATGGACTATAACACTGGCGAAATTTTGGCTCAAAAGAACGCCAATGAGGCGCTGCCGCCAGCATCTCTGACTAAGATGATGACTAGTTATATCATTGAGCAACGCTTAGCATCAGGCGACCTGAAAGAAGATGAACAGGTATTGATGAGTCCAAACGCATGGTGCCGTGGTAGCAGCAGCCAATCTTGTATGTATGTGCCTGTGAACAAAACTGCCAGCGTCATCGATATGCTACGCGGTATTATTATTCAATCAGGTAATGATGCATCAAAAGCCATGGCTGAACATATTGCTGGTAGCGAAGCCTCGTTTGCAATCTTGATGAACGAACAAGCGCAAAAAATTGGCATGGAGAACTCTAACTTTGTCAATGCTACGGGTATGCCTGATGAAGGTCATTTAGCATCTGCTTTGGATTTGTCTAAACTTGCTCGCGCTATTATCAAAAACAGCGGCGACTACTATAGTATCTACGCAGAAAAAGAGTTCACTTATAACGGTATTACCCAAGGTAACCGTAATGCTCTGCTGATTACTGACCCAACTGTTGATGGCCTAAAAACTGGCCACACTGATGCAGCAGGCTACTGCTTGGTTGCATCAAGCAACCGTGAAGGCATGCGTCTAATCTCTGTCATTATGGGTACCAAGAGCCAACAGGCTCGCGCTGATCAGTCACGCGAACTACTTAACTGGGGTTTCGGTCACTTTACAACGGTTACCAAGGCGCCTGCTGGGCAGTTCGTTAGTAAGCTTCCAGTATGGTTTGGAGAAGCTGACGAGGTAGAGCTTGCAACTGGCGACAACTTGCAAATCCTAACCAGTAAAACCCAGAAAAACAAAATTACCACAGTGGTGGATATTCCTGAGAGTTTAGAAGCACCGATCAAAAAAGGTCAGGAAGTTGGTAAAATGATGGCTGTCATTGATGGTAAAGCGGTAGCCTCAGTTCCTATCATTGCAACCAACGATATCGAACAGTCAGGCTTTATGAGCCGTACTTGGGAACATATCATACGCTGGGTAAAGAATCTTCTCTAAGAGAAACCTTTAAAAAGCAATTCTAGCTAAAAACTGTTTAAAAAAAAGACGCCTCAAAATGGGCGTCTTTTTTCTTTTTATGCTTACTTTAATTCAACAGTGCTTCGATAGTAAAAAATATGAAAAATGCTACCTAGTAAATTAAATAAGCCTAACTAGGAACACCGATTTAATAGAACCGTACTACGTCCAAACCAACCATTGTTTTAATAAGTCGCTTAATGCTTTGTCTTTATAAGTAGCAATATGACAATAGTCAATGCCAGCTGCTTTTAAACCATACTCAAAACTGTCTACATAGCGCGCCCGATGCTGCGGATACCAATATACCAATAACGCACGATGCTCGCTCTTACTGCCCTCATCGCTTTCATACTGACGAATGCGCTTGGCTAGTATCTCAGCTTTTTCTGGGAAAACATCTTCAGCAAACATTACCATGTCAACTTTCTGCTTACGCATCTCCTCTATGACGAGTTGGTTACCTTGGCGACAAATGATCGTAGCACCTAGGTATTCCAATTCATCTAATAAGGAGCCTGTCTCATGATAGTAATAATAAATAATCGTTAGGCCAGACAATAAGCGCTGCTGTTTTGATTGCTGTTGGTTGGGCATTGCTATGGTCAGCGTAAACTGTGTACCTACGCCAAGCACACTATCAACATCAATCGTAGCACCCATAAGCTGCGCCATTTGTCTAACAATCGGCAAGCCAACCCCCGAGCCTTCGTATTGGCGAGTTTGCGACGAATCCACCTGAAAGAACGGATTAAATATATCGTCTAGGTGCTCATTATCGATACCAATACCCGTATCTTTCACGCTAATCTGCCACCTATTACTTTTATTAAAATGTGTCAGTTGCGACGTAATCGTAACTTTCCCGACAGGCGTGAACTTAATCGCATTATTGAGCAGTATCGATAGTATCTGATATATTTTTTCTGAATCACCATATAGGCTATAGTCTATATGATGAATATTACTGATTAACTCTAGCCCTTTTTGAGTAGCCATATTTTCAAACTTGGCTAATAGATCAGCGATTAACTGTAATGGATTAAACTCATTTTTATGAATTCTTATCTGACCTTTTTGGATCTGGTTCAACTGTATAATATGATCTAAAGACAATACCAATTTATCACTGCCACTACTGATAATCTCTACTGCGTCTTTTTGCTCTCTGCTGAGAGTCTCATAATCTAACAGTTGTAAACCGCCTACAATTGCATTCAATGACGTTTTTAACTCGTGAGAAATCATGCTTTGAAAATTGTGCAACTGCACATCTAACGATACATCTTTATTGTGTAATTGCTGTTCAAAAGCCGCAAGGGTTTCATAACCTTGCCTTGCTTCTTGTAATCGATTGAATAATACAATTAATGCTTTCTTGATCTGGGTCAGTTCTTGGAAATTGAATTGTTGCGGAATAACTGGCAACTGCTCTACATTAGAGTTACTTATAACAATGTCACAAACATCGGTCAATGCTTCGATATCTTTAACTGGCCAATTAAGTTTTCGGAAAATGTAAAAAGCAAAAATAATAATCAGCACAACTGTTGTTAGCCATAACCATAGGATATTTTGGAACCAATATAAACGGATCAACTTTACATCTATCGTAATATTAATATAACCAATTAGTGTACTATTTGTAGTGGTCTTACCAGCCAACTGATCTGGCGCTGATGACTCGCTCATAATGTTTGATAAAGCCAGTGCCAACTGCTGATTGGAATCAGACTCATTGGACGCGGCACTATTGGCATCAAGGTCTTTACTAATCACTGGATAGTTGAAACTGACCGTATGCGCAAATAAAGCATTTTTCCAATCAGCAAGCGACTGGTCTATATCCTCAATTGGCTCAGAGGTTGAGTAAAATACAATACTTTGAATAGTGGGCTCATTCTCTAACAAGATATTAACTTGCTTAGCCACAACCTGTGCCCCATCTGCAGTGGATGCACTAGTCGTTAGTAATGCTGCCAGTTGTTGGATATGGTGGTTTTTCTCTTGATAGTAATGTACTAAGCCATAAATAAAAGGCAACAAAAAGCCTGCCAGCACTGCCAATATGACAGCTTGTATGACAGAACGCCAGATAAGCATATGGATGGTTTGAGACGAACGCTTGTTCATATCACTCTACTAAGTCGCGGGTAGCTTTCGTTTATAGTACAAGTGTTTTGAAGATGTGATAAGTAAAACATTTGAGTATTTTTTGAAGTACTAAGCAAGATAGATACCTATGAGCTCAACCTATAGAGTATTAATAGAAAAATGTCATCACACTATCAAGCGGATGACATTAACTATAAGCCAATAGACACTAGAATTAACGAGGCTTTTTATCTTTGGTAGTAAATTTCTGTGATCTATTACGCTCACGCTGACGCAATTGTTGAGCTTTTGCCTTGGTTGGCGTATCGCTCTTATTGGCGTATGGGTTGTCATTTTGCTTCAAGATAACGTTAAGCGGTGTGCCTTCTAGCTTAAACACTTGACGGAATTGATTCTCTAGATAACGTTGATAGCTCTTAGGAAGCGCACTGGTTTGGTTACCATGAATCACAATAACGGGTGGATTGTGACCACCAATATGCGCATAACGTAACTTGATACGACGACCAGCAACGGTTGGTGGCGGATTGGCCGTTACTGCATCTTGCAAAATCTGGGTCAAACGGTTGGTCGATACTTCAAACATCGAAGATTTATACGCGCGTAAGATAGACGGATATAAGTTACCGACGCCTGTACCATGCAATGCTGAAATCAAATGTATTTTTACATAAGGAATAAAGCTAAAACGGCGATCCATTTCAAGCTTGATATAGTCTCTTTGATCTTGCGTTAGACCATCCCATTTATTGATCGCAACGACTAACGCTCGTCCAGCGTCAAGTGCATAACCAATCATATGCAAATCTTGATCCACGATACCTTCATGAGCATCAATGACAATCACGGTTACGTTAGAATCTTCAATCGCTTGCAAGGTCTTGATGACAGAGAACTTTTCCACTTTTTCATCGATTTTACCGCGGCGACGTACACCAGCAGTGTCGATCAAAACATAGTCACGACCTTCACGCTGATAAGGAATATAAATACTATCGCGCGTCGTGCCTGGCATATCAAATACCACTACTCGGTCTTCGCCAAGCAGGCGGTTGACGAGCGTCGATTTACCAACGTTTGGACGACCAATAATGGCGAGCTTCAAGCCTCTTGGTTCTACTATGTTTTCTTGCTCAGGCATATCAGCCGTTAGCACTTCAAGCAAGTTGCCCACACCGCGACCATGACTGGCTGCCATCGGATACGGCTCGCCCAATCCTAATGCATAAAACTCAGCAGGCGCTGCATCATGTACACCGTCGACTTTATTGGCGACAACATACACAGGCTTGCCTAACGTATGCAAAAATTTACCAATTTCAGCGTCTGCGCCAATCATACCGGCACGAGCGTCAACGACGAATACAATAATATCTGCTTCATGGATTGCTGTATGAGACTGCTCAGACATATAGTCATCGATATTGCCGCTACCGTCGTCAGCTTCACCGATACCACCCGTATCTACAACGATAAAGGATTTGTCTTCATAAGTTGCATCACCGTACTGACGGTCACGAGTCAATCCTGAAAGGTCAGCGACCAATGCCTGCCGACTTTTTGTGAACTGATTAAATAAGGTGGATTTACCGACGTTTGGACGACCAATTAAGGCGACCACAGGCTTGATACTCATGGGTTACTCTCAGTGAAAGGCACAATGACGGGCAGTACAGTTATTCTTATAACCAGTGACATAACAATAGTAATAGATATGCTGCAATTGACCGTGAATTAAAATGAATGATAGAACAATAGCAAAAATAATAGATGGCTATTTTACGATTAAAAATAGTATATAGGATGGCTTCATTATACCTATTATACATAAATAAGTAGTATATATGGATAGCACATCGGTCGCATAGAGTACGCGAAAGCCTGTGTTTAAACAAGCAATTTACACAAGGCACTAAACGCTGACTAAGCAGCGTTTGTGTTTTATAAATGATAATCAAGAATAGGCTTAAGGGCTATAGTGAAATATGACACTTCGTTAATTATCTATAAGCACCTATCTATATAGTTATTAGCGCACTAACTGCCAGATAGCAATTTGTCCTGACGTACTTTGAGTCATTAAACGGCTACCTTGAACTTGCAAGTTGGTCAACGCACCTTTTGTCTCTACACGACTGACGATGCGACCCGTAGCAGGATCAAACAAATGCACTACGCCATCGAAATCACCAATGGCGATATAGTTGCCAATCATCACAGGATTGGTGAGATCACGATAAGCCAATTCGTCACTTTCCCAAAGTGTCTCGCCACTGTTGCGATCATAAGCAACTACTTTGCCATCTAGACTGGTCGCGATGACTTGCTGAGGATTTACCGCCAGTGATTTGAGGCTTGCAATTTCATTAACGAACATTACCTGACGTGAGGCCAAATCAATACCTAATAGCTGACCACTATAGCTGATCGCAAACAACTGATTTTTATCTACGATAGGTTTGCCATCGACATCACTCATGCGCTCAACTTCACTACTACCAGCGCCTACGCCAACACGTCTTGACCATAGCGGAAGACCGTTATCGACAGTAATTGCGTGCAAACGACCATCAGCTGTCGCCAAAAGTGCCGTCTCATTGTCTAATAAAGTTGGCGCAGCGCTACCGCGAACGCTGATAGCAGGTACTTGAGTTGCGAACTGCCATACTGACTGTCCAGTTTGCAGCGATAGACCATGTAAGAAACCATCATTCGCTGATAATACCACACGATTATTAGTAATCAGTGCTGGCGTCAAAACCGAACCTGATAACTGCTGCTGCCAGCGTTTTGCACCAGTCGCGCTATCAAATGCCATGACCTTGCCACCACGAGTACTAACGATAGCTGTCTGGCTCAATGCATCCAATGCAACACCGCCGGTGATTTGATCGTCAACATTGATTGACCATACACGTTCGCCTGCGCTATTAAACCCTGACAGCTCACCACCGCGTGATGCAGTAACGATTTGACCATTGGCATAGCCAACTTGCAAATCTAACGGATCTTTTTTGCTGGCTTTTTTATTGCCAACATCGGTACTGAAAACAGGCTGTAGTACGCTAATCGGCTGAGCGATTTGTACCAATTTTACCGGATCATTAACCACAGGCTTAATACCGCGATTACATCCAATCACTGCCGTGCTCATTACTGCCAGTACGGCCACATGCATAACTGTCTTTTTGATAGTCTTGGTGTTTAATATTTTGCTAGAGCGAATAGATTGAGTCATTGTATGTTCTCACTACAGATAAATTATTATTAATTGGTAAATTGGCCAACCGCAAATTAGTAATCATTAGGTTATATTAAAAAAGAGCTTCGGATGATTACCAACTCTCAATACTATACTACTGACTTAATATCTAGCCTACTGACTTACTGCCCTGCTTCGACAGCGACTTCGTTCGAGGTATCCATCACTAGCGACGGCTCAGGAGCAGATGGCTCTTGAACAAGACTGGTTTGTTCAGCAATCGGCTCAGCCGTGATACCTAAGCTTTCCATCTTTAATGCCAATACTGCACGCGTTTCTTGACGGCTACGTAATAGCTCCCACGCATTGCTATAAGATTTAATCGCTGAATCTTTATTGTCTTGCGCTAAGTAAATATCCCCTAGCAGCTCCTGCTGACTTGCTTCAAACGAGCTTGGCATATCATTGTTTGCTTCTGAAAGTGCAGCATCTGTATCACCTGCAGCCAATAATGTTTTTGCATAGCGTAAACGAGTAATCGCTGCCAGACCAGCATCACCCAAATCGATGGCCAATGCTTTTTTGAATGTCTCAGTCGCTGCTGCAAAGTCATCATTGTCTACTTGTTGACGTGCTTTTATCATTAGCGCTTGCCATGCATAAACCGACTCACCGTGCGTGCTGACCAAAGTATCAATATCTTTGTCTAGTTGGCTACGACTTTGGGTAAGTGCTTCTTGAGCCTCTGCCTCCAAATCTGGGTTTTGCGAGGCCAGTTTAACCTCTTCGTTTAGCTGCTGAATATCAGCATATTGATCGGCGGCGACGGTATCTACTCGCGCATGATTGTTTTGCCAGTATGTCCAACCAAAGTAGGCGGCCAGTGCTAACAAAATCGCAGTAACGATATAACTACCATATTGCTTTAGCGCTTGCATGGAGTTATCTGCATTTGGCGAATTAGGTGTCAGAGCCATATATATTTACCTGATAAAATTTACATTAAATTGCTAGTACTACAAACAAAGCTGATTAGTCAAAGTCGGTTAGCGACGAGAAAAGTTATCTTTATTTGATAGCCAATCTTGGGCGACCGTCTTTTGCTCACCTGTCTGCATATCTTTAATACTAATCGTATTATCATCCAGCTCTTGCTGGGCGATGATGACTGTCAATGCCGCGCCTGACTTGTCTGCCTTCTTCATTTGCGCTTTTAGACTCGTGGCACTGGCCATCTTTACTCGTACATCTGGACGACTGTGACGTAAGTTCTGTGCATAGCTTATACCAGCACTATATACCTCAGGATGAGCCACAACGAATACATCACAAGCAGGTATGTCAGCAATCGGCGCTACCGCTTCTATCAGTAATAATAGACGCTCAAGCCCCATTGCAAAACCAACACCAGGCTCAGATTTGACTGGTTTATTGCCATCTGTACCGATTGATTTTAATTGCCCTACTAGGCCGTCATAACGACCACCCGCACAAACGGTAGCTTGGCTTCCAAGCTTATCCGTTACCCACTCAAATACCGTTTTATTGTAATAATCAAGGCCACGTACTAAGTGCGGATTGATTTCAAAATCGATATTAAGCGCAGTCAGATAGGCTTTGACCTGATCAAAATGCGCCACACTCTCTTCACCCAAGAAGTCAGCAAGCTTTGGCGCATCTACCAATACTGCTTGCGTACTCGCTTCTTTACTATCCAAGATACGTAAAGGGTTAGTCGTTAGACGGCGCTTACTGTCTTCGTCTAGCTGGTCTTTTTTATCAGTTAAATAGGCAACCAATGCTTCGCGATAAGCATAGCGCTCATCCAGCTCACCCAAACTGTTTAGTTGCAAACGCATTTCATTGTTGAGACCTAGCTCTTGCCACATCAAATGAGTCATCGCAATCAGCTCAGCATCAGCATCCGGTAGTGCGCTACCGAAGCTCTCGACACCTAACTGATGAAACTGGCGATAGCGGCCTTTTTGCGGACGCTCGTAGCGGAACATTGGACCGATGTACCAAAGCTTAGGTGTGTCACCGCGTAGCAAGTTGTGCTCGATAACTGCGCGCACTGCTCCAGCTGTGCCTTCAGGACGTAATGCTAATGGCGTTGGCGGCTCAGATTTATCAGTAAAGCTGTACATCTCTTTTTCGACGATGTCAGTCGCGCCGCCAATAGCACGGGCAAATAGATCCGTTTGTTCAACGATAGGCAAGCGAATATGCTCGTAACCGTACCTACCAAGTACATCAGCCAATATTGCTTCTAAATGCAGCCACTTTGCTGATTGGTCAGGCAAAATATCATTAAAACCTTTGATAGCTTTGATCATGGTACGGTCGTATCCTTAAATGTTTAACAGGTATTCTATTATTGTTTTCTATGCATTCAAATAAGCGCTATATCTAATTGATACTGTGACGGTATGGCCTAACGTATCAATCTATTCTATGGCTTATTTTACGCGAATGATTTCATTCTCACGTTTTTTTGCCAAGTCTTCTGCATGGGCGCGAACCATACCTTCTATTTCATCAACCAGATTGCCTGTATCGATAAGGTGGCTTTTTTCACCCATACGATAGACCAGTGATCTAGGGGCAGCACCAACGATACCGATATCGGCCTCTTTTGCCTCTCCTGGACCGTTTACCTTGCAGCCAATCACGGATAGATTCATTGGTTCACGAATATCTTCTAAGCGAGACTCTAACGCTGTCATTACTTTAATCACGTCAAACTCTTGACGCGAGCAGCTTGGACAGGCGATAAAGTTTACGCCGTTCGAACGAATATTAAGCGACTTTAAGATATCAAAACCAATCTTAATCTCTTCTTCAGGCTCAGCGGCTAATGAGATACGAATAGTATCGCCAATACCGTCTAGCAATAATCCACCTAGCGCGATAGCAGATTTGACAGCGCCCGTACGGTAGACACCCGCCTCCGTTACGCCCAAATGTAATGGGTTATCAATTTGCGCTGATATTAAACGATAAGCATCTAATGTCAAAAACACGTTGCTGGCTTTGACAGATACTTTGTACTGGTCAAAGTTAAGACGCTCTAAAATATCAATATGGCGCATTGCCGATTCTAGCATCGCCTCACCAGTTGGCTCAGTATACTTACGCTGTATATCCTTTTCTAAAGAGCCAGCGTTGACGCCAATACGAATAGGAATATTATGATACTTGGCGCAAGCGACCACTTCACGTACTTTGGCATCGCTACCAATGTTACCAGGGTTGATACGTAAGCAGTCAGCGCCTGCTTCAGCAACGGCCAAAGCGATTTTATGGTCAAAATGCACGTCAGCGATCAAAGGCACGCTTACCAATTTACGAATTTCACCAAACGCCTTGACGGTATCCATCGTTGGCGTTGACACGCGCATCAGATCCGCACCCGCTTCAACACAGCGCTCGATCTGAGCGACCGTTGCTGCTACATCGCAGGTATCAGTGTTGGTCATGCTCTGTACGCTAATTGGTGCATCACCACCAATCGCGACATCACCGACATAGATTTTTTTGGTCAGACGACGATTAATAGGCGATGGCATTGACATACATAAATCCTTAAATCAAAAATAGAAAAGCCCTAGGACTTTGCACATATAATATAAATTAGCTAAATCAATATACGCATGAGTGCTTTATTCACATGTGGCACTTATACGACTGACTACGGTGCTAATTCAAAAGTGGCTTGCTTATCCGTTGCATAAGTATCTAACGCAACGGCTTGTTGATTGAGCATCAAGCTAACATTGTCGATATTATCAATTTGCACGTTAAACGGTGGCATACCTGACAAGTCATAGTTACCTGCAGACTGAGAACCATTTATCAGACTGTTTCCAGAAGCATCCGTGATACTAACCACAGCGTCGCTTGTTAATACAAGGTTTAAGGTAGCAGTCGTTGCAGCATCACCCAGATTCAATGCAGAGCCAGAAGCACCAACGCCACTCGCGTCACTATTGATGGCGGCACCTTGGGCTTGCTCTATCACTGACATGTCTTCAACAGCTGATACAGGCTCTTGGGTGTTTTCTTTGCTAGCGTTACTCACCATGCGGAATAGGAATACCGCCAAGATAATCAATCCGATAACGCCTATGATCAATAGCGGGTTAAATCGGATACGGTTATGAGTATCACGCTGCAAAGTCCCCATTGGACGCAGTGGCGTATCGATGTTGCTGGCTGATTTGGCCTTTAGCTCATTAGGATAGGCGGCATCGAAGCTACTAGCGATTTTTGCTGAATCTAAGCCCAAATATTTGGCATAGTTAATCGCAAAACCACGAGCAAACGCAGCCTGTGGTAGCTCAGCGAAATTTTCGCTTTCTAGCGCTTCTAGATGACGCTTTAGAATGAACAGCTCAGCCGCCGCGGCTTCTAAAGTGACTTGCTTGTTTTTACGGGCTTGCTGCAACACGGCACCAAATGATCCCTGAGCGTTAGATTGAGTGTTTGATGATGGGGTGATCATTTCCATGGTGCCTCTGGATTGTTAAGCCAAGTCTTAAGTTGTTTTGCTTCATCACTTAGCGGATAAGCGGATAAAAGCTGCTGTGCCAATTGCTGGCGCGTTGTTATATTATTTTGTGCTGCTGCAAGCTTGATACCTTGTAAGAGCAAGCGCGGGCTAACACCCTGCCCCTGCACCAATATCAGCGTCTCATCATACAGTCTCTGTGCCTGCGGTACACGCTGTTGGTCGAGCAATAAATCTACCAATTCGATATGAGCAATGATGCTATTACGATTGCCATCGAGTGCCCGTAAAAATGCTTTTGAAGCGGCACTATCATCACCCAACTGTAGATAAGTACGACCTAGGTTTTCTAGCGCGCCAATACGGCCTTCATAGCCTAGCGTCGCCCCTGCAATCTCAAACTGTTCTGCTGCTTCACGATAGCGCTTTGTCTGTGACAGATACACGCCATAATTATTATGTGCTTGTACAAAATCTTTATCTAGCGCGATTGCTTTTTTGAAGTACTCATCAGCTTTGGCTAGATTGATACGGCTGCCTTCTTGCTGCAACAAAACGCCCATCATATCATAGGCTGGCGCATAACGGCTATCGGCAGCAAAGGCTTTTTCGAGCTGCTGCTGCGCGGTATCAAGCTCATTTTTTCGGATGTATTGCGCGGCAAGTGAGGTACGCACACGGGCGATTTCCTGCTGATCTAAATTTCGATCGTTGCTAGCGCGCGTAGATGTTTGATAAGGAGAGTTGCCTAGCAAATCATTGTTCGGGGTGGTCTGACAGCCACTTAATACAAGGACGCCAAATACTGCCGACAGCACTGCACGCTTTGGCAAAGCGGTTTGCGCAGCACTAATACTCGACTGCTTATAAAATTTAGAAAATGATTTTTGATATTTGAACTGACAAGAATTTTTAGAAGTCATCATAGCCGCCATCATAAAACTGGGATTCAATGCGTTCGATCTTCGAGACCTCAGTTTAATAGATTTAACCCCTATAAGTACAATTTAGTTGTTATTAATTGCCGCGTTCTGCAATCTTGACAGTCATTGCTACATTTTCTTACCATTGCGACAGACAAAAGACAGCTAAAACGCTATACCAGTCGAATATAACGTTTATCTTCTAGAGAACGTGCTAAACGCTTTCACGATCTTTGATGCTCTGCTGCCACGCGGCTGAGCGTCTAGTACGATCGGCGACTTGTCCAACCAACTGACCACAAGCGGCATCGATATCATCACCACGTGTTTGACGAATCGTACAAACAAAACCCGCTTCGCTCAATATATTACTAAACGCATGGATGCGGTTGTTGCTTGATTTGTCATACGGTGCATGCGGGAATGGGTTGAACGGAATAAGGTTAATTTTACTTGGTAACCCTTCTAATAGCGCAACCAACTGATGGGCATGCTCATTGCTATCATTGACCCCATCAAGCATCACATACTCAATCGTAACGTGCTTCTTATGACGTGGATTGACATCATAGACATAGTTTTTTGCCGCTGCAATCAGCTCTTCTAACGGATATTTTTTGTTAATTGGTACCAACTCGTTACGCAGCTCATCATTTGGCGCATGCAGTGAAATGGCCAATGCCACATCGATGTCTTGTGCTAGCTGATACATTTTCGGGACGACACCAGAAGTTGATAAAGTAACGCGACGCTTTGACAGTCCATAAGCATGATCGCTTAGCATCAGCTCCATTGAGCCTACTACAGGCTTGTAGTTCAATAGCGGCTCACCCATGCCCATCATCACCACGTTAGTGACGTTATTTTCCCATAGGCTATGATCAACGTTTTCTAAGCTTTCATTTTCATCTGTCATATATGACGCATTAGCGACCCATAACTGACCGATAATTTCAGCTGCACTTAAGTCACGCTCGAACCCTTGCTTGCCTGTACTACAGAAACTACAGTCTAGTGCACAGCCTACTTGAGAAGACACGCATAATGTCTTACGGCCATTTAACTTGCTATCATCTGCAGGGATAAGCACCGTCTCAACCAACGAACCGCCAGTAACTTCAAATACCCACTTACGTGTACCATCATCACTGTATTGACGATGAATTACTTTGGGCGGTATCACACAGGCATTAAGCGATAACTTGTCTCGTAACGACTTACTCAGATTAGTCATTTGCTCAAAATCTGTCACGCCATGCTGATAAATCCACTTAATCACTTGAGTTGAGCGGAATGGCTTTTCGCCAATACTCTTGAAGTAATCAGCCAGTTGCGCTTGCGTCATACCCAATAGATTGGTTTTGGCATGTGCCTCATCTACTAGCTTAATGCTATCAGTAATCTTAGCAGGTACGTGCTGAGTAGGTGCTTGAACAGTTGACATAATAGGTAACCTTTTTGCAGAAGCTTAGATAAGCGGTGCAATTATTTATATGGGCTTTGCCATACATGCATGGGTGCATGAGCAATCCGCTATGAGCGCAGTTTTCTAAATTGACAGAAACATGCTGATAAGGGATTGATAACGCTAAGTAAAATCAATAATGAGGCAAGTCACTAAGAATTTCAATGAATAATATAATTATAGAACTCTAAAGCGGATACAAGGCAGCCGACTGCAGATTGTACAAGTAGTACATCTAAGGAGGGTAACGCCCTAGCAGTTTAGTAATTATTTAACTATAATATTATTATAATAGCTAAAACGGCCTATACCCATAAGATATAAGCCGTCTCGCAAACCAATTATAAACAATCAATGTTGTAAATAATTCGTCTATAGTCAATCAAGTATAAAACTCATACAGGTAAGATCAGTTTAAATCGTAGCTGTCTTATTATAGCAGTTACCTCAAACAAATCGAATGCCGTAAAAGCTTATCGCTGATTTACTATATTAGCGTGTACGTGCACAAACTTCATCATCGCTGAAGAAGTAGCTGATTTCACGTGCTGCTGATTCAGCTGAATCTGAACCATGTACTGCGTTTTCGTCGATGCTGCTAGCGAAGTCAGCACGGATAGTGCCTTCAGCAGCTTCTTTTGGGTTAGTTGCACCCATGATTTCACGGTGCTGAGCGATAGCGTTTTCGCCTTCTAGTACTGATACCAATACTGGACCTGACATCATGAAAGATTTTAGGTCGTTGTAAAATGGACGCTCAGCGTGCTCAGCGTAAAAACCGCCTGCTTTTTCATCATCAAGTTGTAGCATTTTAGCTGCAACAATTTTTAGACCAGCTTGTTCGAAACGGCTGTAGATAGCGCCGATGTGGTTGCCAGCAACTGCGTCAGGTTTGATGATAGATAAAGTACGTTCGTTAGCCATGAGAAGCTCCTAATAAATGATAAATTCAATAAAATATGAAAAATTAATGCGTTGTTTTAGCTTTAGCCACAATGTTGACTTGGACTGTTTTACACAACTCATGGTATATCAGTGTATAACCATAAGCGCCAACATCGGATTGCTGCCTATTATAATGATTAAGGCCATAAATGATAGGGTTAATTTATGACCATACCTTGCATAAAAGTAAATTTATAACAGTATCTTACTTACATCCAAGTTAAGTACTCATCAACAACAGATGCATGAGCTATCGACTTACTTACCTTATCGCTACTCATATTTATCACTTATAGCTACCAGACTGATTTTATAGAGTATTTATATCATTATTAATGATTAGAAAACCCTCAACACACCTTGCTAAGAGTTTTGCTAATACATACTACCAATCAAAACATTTAATCATCTAAGCGACTGTCTCGACAACTACCTGCATTGCATTCACGCACACGTTCATTCAAAAAATTAACTCGATTAGCTGTCTTATTGGTAGCACAGCTCATATTGACAAAGAAACCATCGCCATCGTTATAACTACATTGGTCGTTGCGCTCGCGCATCCACGCTAATTGTCCGCGTTTAAGCGTGGCTTTTTGCTGTTTGTTTAGGAGTTTACTCAATTTACTGTAAGAGTTGTTAAGCTCTTTATCTGCTTCTAAGTATACTTTCGTCAGGCAATATAGCCCATCAAAGTCATTGTTTGGTTTGTCACAGTTTTCTGCACCCCAAGCAAACATAGGCAACATGAAAGCTGCGGATGTAACTATTGCTATAGAGGTATTGCGAATCGTGGATTTAAGCGTATTCGTTGTCATAGCAAATTCCTTTTTGTATGTTGATAAAACCAAATCCGTCTATAATATCTTACACTTAATTAAACCAAAATAATGTCAGTATATCTATTATTTATGATATTTTTAGATGATATTATAGCTAGTAGCCCTACTCTTACACTGTTGAAGATCAAGGTAATCAATCAAATTCTTGAAATAACACACACAAAAAACCCCAATGCTCAGCATTGGGGTTTTTTATTAATACTAAAAACTATTTAATTAAGTTTATAGTAAAAACTAAGCGTCGTACGGATCACGCAGTACGATCGTTTCTTCACGATCAGGACCAGTCGAGATAATATCAACTGGGCAACCAATCAGCGCTTCGATACGTTTGATGTATTTTTTAGCGTTTTCTGGAAGTTCATCATAGTTAGTGATACCAACGGTAGACTCGCTCCAGCCTTGCATCGTTTCGTATTTAGGCGTAACTGACTCATAGAACTCAGCATCATGCGCGCCTGCACATTCAGTCTCAGGTAGGTTGTAACCCACACCGATTAGCAATTCTTCAAGACCATCTAGTACGTCAAGCTTGGTCAAGCAGATACCTGACATAGAGTTAAGTACTACTGCACGGCGTAATGCTTCAGCATCGAACCAACCACAGCGACGTGCACGGCCAGTCGTCGCACCAAATTCATGACCGACTTTGGCTAAGTGAGCACCAACATCATCGAACAATTCAGTTGGGAACGGACCACTACCAACGCGCGTAGTGTACGCTTTGGTGATACCAAGTACGTAGTCTAAATACAATGGACCGATACCTGTACCCGTTGATACACCGCCAGCAGTTACGCTTGAGCTGGTTACAAACGGATAAGTACCATGGTCGATATCAAGTAGCGTGCCTTGAGCACCTTCAAACATTAAGTTTTTGCCAGCTAGACGTAATTGATTTAGGTCTTCAGTTACATCAGTAACCATACCTTTAATCTCTTCTTTCCACTCTTTACAAAGCTTAAGTGTCTCATCAAAATCAATCGCTTCAACTTTATAATACTCAGTCAGTTGGAAGTTGTGATATTCGATTAGGTTACGTAGTTTTTCTTCTAGATCTTCACGGAACAAATCAGCAAGTTTAATCGCACGGCGTGCTACTTTATCTTCGTATGCAGGACCGATACCGCGACCTGTTGTACCGATTTTACCAGAACCACGTTTGGCTTCACGAGCTTGGTCAAGTGCCACGTGATAAGGCATGATAAGTGGGCAATTAGGAGAGATACGTAGACGCTCACGTACTGGTACGTTGTTGTCTTCTAGCTCTTTCATTTCCTTTAGTAGTGCGTCAGGTGCTAACACCACGCCATTACCGATAAAGCAAGTGACGCCTTCACGCAAGATACCTGATGGAATCAAATGCAAGACAGTGGTTTTGCCATCGACAACCAACGTGTGACCAGCATTATGACCGCCTTGGAAGCGGGCTACTGCTGAGGCTTTTTCGGTAAGTAAATCAACGATTTTACCCTTACCTTCGTCGCCCCATTGGCTACCCAAAACTACAACATTCTTACCCATGATCAATCCTTACCTTTATGTATTGAGGTGTGTGCAATAAAAGCTGAAAATTAAAATGATTTTCTTAGCTGTATCTTTTTATCTCAGTGCTTCATGAAATAGAAACACTGAGATATCTAACAAATAATTTTACGTTCTCATAATTTGTACTGAATAATTTTGACTGCGTGCGCCATTCAATAGCCTACTATCAGACAATTAAACAGTCTGTAGCTGCCATTGACTGTCATCAGCCATGCACAAACGATGCGTCACATCATCTGGACTGTCCTGTGCATCTAACGGCATAGTAACGCGATAGCCTTGCTGACGCAGACTCTCTACTTGTTGCAGTAGCGTCTGCATCTCATCTGTATTTGCATTAGACAAAGCGGCAAAATCAACCAAGACAACGGTTGGCGCATCTAACTGTGTATGAGCCAGCAATCGGCTAACATCCATACTAAAGCCCGTGGCCGCACGTAACGCTTGTGTCTGGCTTTGCATACCATCAAAACGTCCACCACGTACTAGTGGCTGCGTTTCGCTATTAATATAACCATTGAAGACGATGCCAGTATGATAGTGATAACCTGATAGTTCAGTCACATCAATACTGACTGGGCACTGCCATTGGTCTTGTAGATAGTTTTTCAAACGCTGTAGCTCATCGATTGCCGTTGCGATTTGGCTGTCTTGCTGCGCCGCATCTGATAATTTGGCTAATAGGTTTGCGATATCGTGGCCAAAGCGTGCCAACACATAAAAATCATCACCCATTGGCAAAGCACGGCAAACACGCTTAAGCTCTGGTAGGTTTTTATTGGCATATAAGTACATTAATTGCTCAGTATCACTGTCTGACAATTCAGCCAATTCAGCCAAACGTTTGAATATTGCCACGTGACCCAAATCGATATGAAGCGCTGCACTCATATTGAGTTTATTTACCATCGTAAACAGCACGTCTATCAGCTCAATATCTGCTGCTAGTGACGCACAGCCAAATATCTCAGCACCCAACTGTAGCGGCGTACGTGAGCCAAACAGACCTGATGGCAAGGTATGAATCACATCACCAACATAGCAATAACGCGCAATACCCGTACCGCCATGATGCGCATCTATACGTAAAATCTGCGGGGTAATATCAGCGCGAACGCCCATTAGACGACCCGTCAACTGATCGATAATTTTGAAGGTTTGGCGTTTCAGATCTTCTGACGCATCACTTAGCAAAGACTCAGTAAACTCGATCATCGGTGGGCAAACCAGTTGATAACCATGAGTAATAAGCTGTTCGATTAACTGATGTCTAAGCACTTCTTGCTTGTGCGCATCTTCAAACAGAACATCAACCACCCCATCAGGCAATAGCCAACTATTGGCAACATCACTGCCAAAGTTACTCAAATATGGCATGCGATTGGGTGCAGCACTGTTTTCGGCAGGCTGAGACACTGTTTCGTTGGTAGAATTTGGCTGGGCAGGTTTTGCAGAATCAGAACTAACAGACACAATAAATCCTTGTTTGGCGTATCGCTTACCAAAAACGCGGTACTGATGCGGTACTTAAAGGGTGGTTTGCCGGGTATTGACGCTGTGTTTATTTTTAACGCGCAACATCATTGACCCAATTATTTATAAACAAACCAGGTAACCGCAAAAGGGTGAATAATAAGTATAATTTAGAATGATAAGACGAGTATCTTTATGCGCTAAAAAATTGCGACAAATAATCAAGGCACTTTATGCTTTAGTTTAGCATAGCACTCAAGGTTCGCCTAGTGACAATTAGCCACAATCACTATCTAATTACAGTTCAATTGCCGCTTATTAGCTTAGCAGATATAACAGTCATCATTGATATATTTAGCTCAATATTAGGTGAATAGCCGAGAGGTTTATTTTTTGTTAACCATAAGATAATGAGCGTGATTACGGCAACGTCATCAACACATACTCATGATACACTAACACATATTTTTATCTCGGAAGCCTTATGTCATCTGATTACCACCCAAACCCTGCCATCAACCAAACCAATGTCTTAGGCACCGCACTTGCCAGCTGTTGTTTCGATCCCATCACTGGCTATTATCGCAATGGTTTTTGCCATACTGGCAACCATGATGTTGGTCAACATACTGTCTGTGCCAAGATGACCAGCGAGTTTTTAAACTTCTCTGCCAGTCGCGGTAACGACCTGATTACCCCACTACCTGAATACAATTTTCCTGGTCTCAAACCTGGTGACTACTGGTGCATCTGCGCGCTACGTTGGGTTGAAGCATTGGACTTCGATATCGCACCGCAAATCAAGCTAGAAGCGTGTCACGAGAGCCTATTGGCATTGGTAGATATCGATACGCTAAAAAGCTATGCCCTATAGTTAGTATTGGCACACGATAAAACCGTAGCAGCGTTCACGACATATTTGGATTATTGAATTTTTTTATTATATGACAGGAAAGTATATGGAAAATGATAATAATCAATTGATTAAAAAAACGGCGCATATTGCGCCTGATTCCAATATGAATCATATTTACGCCAATATGAATGACAAGCATCTCTATTTGGACGATGATGATAGCTATATCTATGGTGATGTGGACGCCACTACTGAAGATACTATTGAGACCATGACGGTCTACGATCCTGACTCTGAACGCTATGAAGATATTGACTCATCAAGCGCAGGCGAAGTGGTCAATTGCTACGCTTACTCACGTAAAACAGGTGAGAATCTTAATAGAGTGGCGCTCAACGATGTGAGTCGTACGCTAGGGAACAACGGTCAATTTATTTGGCTTGGGCTATATGATCCAAGCTTAGAAACCATGGTCAAAGTAAAAGAAGCCTTTGACCTGCATGAGCTAGCGATTGAAGATGCCTTTGCTGATCATCAACGTGCTAAGGTCGAAAACTACGATAATGATATGGTCTTTGTGGTGCTACGTACAGCCAAGCTCGAAGACAATGTCATCCGTTATGGTACTACTGCGATATTTATGGGTAAAAACTACCTGATTACGATTCGCAATGGCCCGTCAAACTCTTATGCGCCAGTACGTGAGCACTGCCATCGTCGCCCCGAAAAGCTACGCATGGGGCCTATATTTGTATTGCACGCTATCCTCGATTTTATCGTTGATAACTACATGCCCATCACTGACCGATTGGGTCGCTATTTGCGTGAGCAGGAGCACAAAGTCTTCACCTATGAATTTGATAAAGGAACGCTAAAAAACCTATATCAACTCAAATCACAACTGGTACATATGCGCGCCATTATCTTACCTGTGCAAGACATCTGTAGCTTTTTTATCAATCATAAAAAAAGTGAGATTGTCTCTGGATTTTCTCAAGCCGCTAAGCCGTACTTTCGCGATGTGAACGATCACCTGTTGCACTCACTAGATGCTATTAATGGCCTCAATGAAATGCTGAGCGTGGTGATGAATACCTATATGGCGATGGTCAATATGGGTCAGAATGAAGTGGTGCGTAAGCTCGCTGCATGGGCAGGTATTCTAGCAGTGCCGACAGCCATCGCTGGCATCTATGGCATGAACTTTGATTTTATGCCTGAGCTTCATTGGAAATACTCTTACCTTGTCATCATGGCCATTATTATCGCCTTATGTAGCTATCTGTACTATAACTTCAAAAGATTGAAATGGTTGTAATACCAAATGCCATCCGTAAAAAAAGAGCAACCACTGGTCGCTCTTTTTTTATGTTGCTATCTTTCTGTATTGCTATCTAATTATTCACGGCGATGCTTAGTATGGCTATCAGGCGCTTGAGCATTATCAGGCAACAATGCTTTAACCGTTAGGTTTGCATGTTGTTTATCGAGATTGTCTTCTGGGCGACCAAACGTTTTTGCTGTCCAAGTCAAGATTACAATAGAGCCGCTTAGTAGCATGATGGCCACGGAAATTGTCGCTAGCAGCCATAAATGGAAATAGTCTGAAACAGCCTGCACATCAACCACCAAATGTCGTGACAAGGCCGTTATGGCAATAAATATCAAAAACTGTACTGGCAGTCGGTGGGTTTTAAAGTAGATACCTATCATAGCCAATAGCTCAAGGTAAATAAATAACATCAATATGTCTTTTAGATCCGCTGAACCCTTTTGGACAATATAAATAAACTCTTTACCTGCAGTCCAAACGACAACCACACTGATTAGAAATAAAATAACGTAATGACAGACATCGACAAACTCTCTACCAATACTTTGTAGTCGCTCATGAACACCTACGTTTTTTTTAGCCATGTTTAGGTCCTATCAACTGAAATGTGGTTGATTTAGCCTGAGTCTATGTTACCTCAGGCCCCTTATATATCGGCAATCAGTATTCGTATGACTATTTTTTTAGCCTTTATTCAAACCCGCTGATTTTTCAGCAGCATCGACCGTTTGGCGAATAAGCGTGTTGATAGTCATCGGTCCAACGCCGCCTGGTACTGGCGTATAAGCGCTGGCAATGTTTTCCATGCCTTTCATTTCGATATCACCAACACCGCCATCATCTGTTGGATGGAAACCTGCATCAACGACAACCGCTCCTGATTTGATCCACTCCGCTTTAATAAGCTCAGGTACGCCTACGGCACCAACCACGATATCTGCACGCTTGATATGCGCTGCCAAATCTTGAGTTCTTGAATGGCAGATAGTCACTGTACAGTTGGCATTCAATAGCATCATCGCCATTGGCTTACCTAAGATAGCACTACGTCCTACGACTACGGCTTCTTTACCTGATAGCTCGATATTATAATGCTCTAACAAATGCATAATGCCCTGCGGTGTGCATGAGCCATAAGCTGACTGCTGCATCGCCATACGACCAAAACCAAGACAAGTCACACCATCGACGTCTTTTGCTAAGTCAATCTGCTCAAAACAAGCACGCTCATCAATATGCTCAGGAACCGGATGCTGTAGCAAAATGCCGTGTACATCTGGATTGCTATTTAACTCATCTATTTTTGCCATGAGCTGCTCAGTGGTCGTGGCACTCGGCATCTCAACGCGTATAGAGTCCATGCCAACACGCTTACAGGCGTTGCCTTTCATACGAACATAAGTGGCGGAGGCTGGATCGTCACCAACCAATATCGTCGCTAAGCTTGGGGTGCGGCCAGTCTTTTCCTTAATCGTATCTACGCGCGTGCGCAGATCCTGTTCTATTTGTTTGGCAAGTGCTTTGCCGTCCAAAACGGTAGCGGATTCTTGGGCAGTAGACATAGTAACTCCAATAGAGGGTACGATATAAAAAAATAAAGACAGCGCGCGCAAATACTTTGCATGCCTGTCCTTTGCTTCGTCAATCTTTGACTAAGAGTAATATTGTACCTGTGTACGCTACAAAATCCTAGCGTAAGATAAAGCCTGCGCACTGATAAATTTTCATAATAAGTCAATTAAACAGTATTGCTTATATATAGGCAAATGTACCTTATGCTTTTAGTAAGAGTAGCATCGACCACAAAGTAAATTTCTAAAAATAATCATTCATTGCCATTTTATTCGACCATCGAACCAAATACACTATCGATCGCCCGCATCGTCAGTTCAATTTCAGCCGCCGTAAGCGTAGGATGCACTAGAAACATCAGACTACTCTCTCCTAGCTTCTTCGCCATTGGCAATCTAATACTTGGACGCAACCCTGTATTATCAAAGGCCTTCTCCAAATAGACTTCTGACGCAGATCCAGAGAAGCACGGTACACCTTGATTGTTAATTGCTTCAATAATGCGGTCACGTGTCCAGCCATCAGGTAGATTATCGGACTGCACATAGACATATAATTTGTAGTAAGCATGGTTCGTATTGGAGAACTGCTCGAAATGCTCTAGTCTCGGCACACAAAGGTAGCCTTTGGACTCCCACTTGCTACAGGCCTCTAGTATGGCTTGCGCATTAGTGGTCCGTTTGGCTGTCCATTCACTCATTTTTTCCAGTTGAATACGTCCTAGAACGCCTTGCATCTCAGTCATACGCCAATTGGTGCCAAAGCTCTCATGGAGCCAGTTGTAGCCAGGTGATTGCTCCGTTTCATAGACTGCAGCATAGCTCTTACCATGATCCTTATACGCCCACATTTTTCGCCATAGCAGTTCGCTATCAGTGGTGACCATACCACCCTCACCTCCTGTGGTCATAATCTTATCTTGGCAAAAACTCCATGCCCCAATATGACCAATACTGCCCACGCTTCGCCCTTTATATCGTGCGCCATGAGCTTGCGCGCAGTCTTCAATAACATATAAGTCATGCTCATCTGCCAGTGCCATAATGCTGTCCATATCGCATGGCCAGCCAGCCAGATGGACGCACACGATACCTTTGGTTTTATCACTCAGTACAGCTGTGATGGTTTCAGCGGTGATATTGCCAGTTGCTTCATCGACATCTGCAAAGATGGGGGTCGCACCTGCATTAACGATTGATGAGATACTAGCAATAAAGGTACGCGGTGTGACAATGACCTCATCACCTGCACCTATATCGAGTGCTTGTAACGTGACATCCAATGCCAAGGTGCCATTACCCAATGCTATTGCGTACTTACTACCTGTCCAGTCAGCAAACTCTCGCTCAAACTGACGACATTCTTCGCCTGTCCAATAATTGACTTTGTTAGATAGTAGCACTCGACTGACAGCGTCGGCTTCATGCTGCGTGAATTTTGGCCAAGGTGAAAAAGGGGTATTTAGCATATGTTCCTCTATGGTACTTATGTCTAATGTTGTGTCACGCTCTACGATAAACTGCTCACTATGTTGTTAACCTTACTATCTATCATGACTTTCTTGATACACAACTTTTTTAATTAGCTGTATTGCTATCACCAAAGAGTACTTTTAAAGCATTTCTTCATTAATACTATTGCCCGTGAATTTACTCATAGTCGCTTCTCCCTCAGCACTAATGCCATCTTTGATAATGACCTTTTCCACTGTTTTAAATAAAATCTTGATATCCAGCCACAGCGACTGATTGTCCACATACCATGTATCAAGTGCAAACCTCTCAGCCCATCCAATAGCATTGCGACCATTAACTTGAGCATACCCTGTAATACCTGGGCGGACGTCGTGTCGGCGCGCTTGTTCATCATTATATAAGGGTAGATACTCCATCAATAATGGTCGCGGGCCCACTAGACTCATATCACCTTTTATGACATTCCAAAGCTCGGGCAACTCATCAAGGCTGGTGTTACGCAGCGCTTTACCAAACGATGTCAATCGCGCGCCATCTTCCAAAGGATTGCCATCTGTATCTATATCATCCTTCATTGAGCGAAACTTTATCATCTCAAATGGCTTACCATATAGACCTGGACGAATCTGACGAAATAGAACAGGCGCGCCAAGATTTTTACTCACATTGTATGCAGTTGCAGCATAGACAGGAGACAGTACTACTAACGCTGTCGTTGCACCTACAATGTCAAACAGTCGTTTTATCATTTATAAACCCAACATATTTATTAGTCGTTTATTGACTTTATCTGCATCAAATTTCTCTTGTGCTAGCTTGTAGCTTTCATCACCCATCTTTTTAATCTGTTCAGGATGTTCTATAAAATAAATCATCTTCTCTGCCAAAGCTTTTGGGTTCCATTTTTCTACTAAAAACCCATTTACTCCATCAATAACCGTCTCACGGCAACCAGGTACATCAGTAGTGATAATAGGTCTTCCAATTGCCATCGCTTCTTGAGTGCTGCGCGGCACACCTTCACGATAAGACGGCAGTACAAATACATGATGATTTGCAATCCAGTCTTTTACATTATCAACATGACCAGGATAGTTTACGATGTTCGATGCAATCAACTCATCTAACTCTGATTTCTGCAATGCACCCATATTAGAAGCATCTATCTCTCCTAAAATAGTGAAATATGCTTCAGGATATATTTTCTTTACTATTTTTATAGCGGAAATAAGATCATGGACACCTTTTTCTTTCAATAAGCGACCAATAAATAAAAATTTAATAGGCTTTTGAATAGTTGCTATAGGCTGATACTCGTACTGACTCAAACTCAAACCAATCCCGCCTAAAATTTCTACCTGCTTTGCTCGTATTTTGTACTTCCTCAACAAATCATTAGGATCATCAGCATTTAAAAATATGAGCGTATCTATCTGAGGTAGAACCACTCTATATAGCATAATTTGAATCGCTTTGATAACTTTCACTTTTTTGCTAAGACCTTCGGGTTGGTCTGTAAAACAGTAACCTAACCCTTCAAGCATACCTACAACTTGCGGAATTTTTGCCATTTTTGCTGCCAATGTTCCAAAAATAACTGGCTTAGAAAAGTAAGAGAATACGATATCTGGTGATATCTCTTTGATAACTTTGGATAGGTGATAAGTTGCTCTTATATCAGATAAAGGATTCAGGCCACCTCGATTTAAATTGTAGGTCATTGGGATAGCACCTAAAACTTCTATCTTCTTTAATTCCTCTTGGGTATATTCAGAGGTAAAGGCATAGACAGTATGTTGCTGCTTGACCAACGCTTTGATTAGATCAGCGCGAAAGCCATAAAGACTATAAGCAATGGTGCCTAAAATGACTATTTTCATCCTTGAACTCTTACGCTTTGTATTTTGGTAAAATGATCATTATAGTAGTCTAACTGTTCTTTGTTATACCTATTAGACCTACGTTTAAGTAATATTTTTAACAAACCCATAGTATCGAGAGATTTTACAATTACTTTCTTTATTTTGAATTTTTTTATTATTTTATATTTACTTATATAAAATATAACGCCATCATAGTTATTATTAATTATTTCAATCTGCGCATTATAACCATTCACAATTTTTTCTATGGTTACGTTTTCTACGACCCTATACCAATACAAGGGATCTTTAATTACTATATAATTTAAGTCATTATTTTTTGCAGCTTGCAACCATAGATCAAAATCCTCTGCTTGGACAATGGTTTCATTATACTGATTCCTTATATACCAATTTTTACGAGCAAGTAAAGAAGCGTGCAATATATTAGTAACTCCTTCTAAAATATTTGCTGCACTCATCTGATAGTCTCTGCCTTCAGACACCCCTGTTAATTCATTATCCTTACCAATCGTTAAACAACCAGTCGTTACGAAATCAATTTCTTTGTTATTTTTTAAAATTTTCAACTGTTTTTCTAATCTATCATTGCTCATTAAATCATCAGCATCCATACGTGCGATAAAGTCATAATTAGATTCTTGTATAATTTGATTTAAACGGTTGGGAAGTTTTTTATTCACTCCATCTGATATTACTCTTATGCGTTTATCCACCAGACTATACTTAACTGCAATATCCAATGATTTGTCATTTGACCCATCATTTATAAGTATCAATTCCCATTTTTTATGTGTTTGAGCTATTACTGAGCAAATAGCATCTTCTAAGTACTTTTCAGCATTATAGAATGGAATTCCAACAGTTATATAAACAGAATCGCTCATTAGAAAACCTTAAATATCGGGTTGATGACATATGGACTCAAATCACTAAATCTCGATGTACTCAATATGAAATATATGATAAAAATAAATACACTAATTATATAAATGTAAATATTATTTATTTTCTTTAAAACCACAGGTAATATTAAAATTAGCGTCCATGTAAAATAGGAAAGGAGCCTTTGTGGACCTGAAGCATTCGTACCTAACATCGCTAACGGTATGACAGAAGCCACACCTGATGCGTAAAAAGTAAGTAGTTTCTGAAAATTCTTATCTTTAATTTTATATACATAACTGGCAATAATTATTAAAAGCATAAGTACGGTATAAAAACCAAGAGTTAAAAACCCTCCTGACTCTTCAGATACTTTTGCATAGTCTTCGTATCGATCATTAGTCGACGAAATATAAGATACTAATAATCTACTAACGAGCAGTGATCCGAAAAATGTCGCTATTATCTTATATGCGGGTCTTACCCTTAAATTTACGATGAAATAAAATGGAATGATAAATAAAGCAGTTACATGGAATAATGATCCAATAGCACATACCAGCAGATAAGGAAAAAGCCTTTTTTCTAAGAGATAAGGAGTGGCCAAAGTAAACATTGCCATTGCTATCCCCTGACGCAATCCATTAAAAGAAAAGGTATAGACACCCAATGTAATGAATAGAAAAATAGAAAACCAATAATTTACGCTATATTTTTTAATAATACTTAGATAACAATATACAATGACAAAGCTGGTAATAAAAAGTAACCAAAAATAGTTAGCCGTCACATGCAACAGCCAATACTCTAGTAGCTGATAACCATATTCAATGTCTTCATTAAACCTGAAATACTCAGGCTGCAGTCGATTGTTGAAGTTCCTCGTATAGTTCACTGTATCGGTACCAACCCAATAGCTACGAACACCTGCAAATAGTGTCAAGGCAATCAAAGGCAACCAAAAAGACGTACGGTTGAGAGATTTCTTCTCCAGTACGACCCAAAAGATAACAAGGCCAGGAACCAACAGGTATGGAAGCATTAGATTATCTCATCATTTTTTTTATTTTTTGAATTTTTTCAATTCCAAGAGAGTTAATTAGCAACCCTTGAAAAAAGAATCTAAACTTTATTATCAGTGGAGCTTTAAGCCCAACTATTTTCTTCATATAATCATAAAAATTTATTTTTTTAAATATTAAGTTGCTATAATATATATTAGCTAATTTTTTTTGATCTTTTGAGAACTGAATCCTATAAAAATCAACCCTTTCTATAAATATTTTACTAGAATTGTAAAAACTATAATCCCTAGTGTTTTTGAAAAATTCAAATATATCAAATGCAATTTCTTCACTATAAAGCTTAGCTATACTAAAATCGTTTTTTTTCTTTGTAAAACTATCAATGTGCTGTCTATATAAATAAAGTGTATCTTGCAAGTTATAAAACCTACTATTGAAACTTGCTCTATGCAACCAGTTACAATCAGCTGCACCTATTCTATTAAATATACTATCAAACCCCCCAATAGACTCGTAAATTGATTTTTTAAATAAAACACTTCCCCAGATAATAGGAATAGTACGGGAGCTATACATAATTCTCATTATATCTTTGTTTTTTTCAGGATGGTTAGTGGTACTAACTATCGAATTTTCAAACCACATCCCTACTTGTGTACCTACTAAATCAGCGTTATCTTTACAAATAACTTCAATCTGCTTTTCAAATCGCTCCTTTAACGAGTAATCATCTGCGTCTTGTATCGCTATATACTCCCCTGTACATAATGAAAATAATTTGTTAGTAGTTTGCAAATTACCTATATTTTCATCATTAATTATTAACCTAATTCTTTTATCTTTTATGTTTTTAATAATATTAACAGTATTATCATTGGATCCATCATCACAAATTATTAATTCAAAATTCCTATATGTTTGATTCAGTATACTTTTAATTGCTAATTCAATAGTTTTTTCAGCATTATAAGCTGGCATAATAACAGAAATCGTGGCATTCATTTAGCAACCTTAATATTTACCAATCTCTTAATATCCAAAATGGAAGCTTTGTAGAAAAATCTTCTTAGAATAATAATTTTTGATATTTTAATATCAGGATAGTTGTATAAGTGGCAGTACAGTAGTTTCGATTCAGTATTATTCAACTTGTGTTTTTCTTTGAATAGTGCAAAAGCCTTTTTAATATTGTATAGACCCTTAGTTGAAATCCTTTCATACTCATGACTTGTATCTACAATATAGTTTTTTTTATATATTAATTCCGCATTACAATCATAATTATCTAACAACCTATAAAAGCATTCAAAATCTTGCCAAGCTGGCAAACTTACATCAAATAAATTATCTTGAAGTAGCTTAGTTTCAGTAAAAATCTGGTTACCTGTGTAAAAAAAATACAATAAATCCTTAGAATCAACTTTTTTCTTGAAAAACATTCTTTTGAAAATACGCTTTGCTTTGCTAGGGTTTTTTTCATTCTCCCTACCGTACAAGCTATATAAAACCTTAGTGTTTATAGATTTTTTCTTCCATTTACTAATAAATTCCTCTATTCTGCTTTCTTCAAAATAATCATCATCATCTAGCCCTGTAATAAAAAACCCCTTTGCATTTTTAATAGCAATATTACGACTAGCACAAGATCCTGAATTTTTTTCTTGTATAAAATAACGCACACGTTTTTCTCTTTTAGCTAATTCTTCTAAATAATCATGTGTATCATCTATCGAACAATCATCTACTATTATAATTTCCAAATTGATATAAGTTTGTTTAAGGACAGATGTTACTGCTCTTTCCAGTAGATCAACTCGATTATATGTTGGAATATAAACAGTTACTAAGGGATTAAGATCATTAAATATGTTCATTAACCTTCTCCAAATAAACACCCTATAAATACAGGGTTTTTTACATCAATTTAATCATTAGTCTGTTAGTAGGTAGAATATTTCACCTTATTTTTAATTTTTTCATAATAATCTATATATTATTAAATAGTTCAACATAACCAAAATCTAGTATTAATATTTTTATACTAAACCTTTTTACGCAATCACTTGTTTCAGTTTAGTAAAAAAATTTATTAATGTATATAACTATAATATTATATTTTTTTAGGAAGAGTTAATAAATCACCTAAGTATTTTTGACCATAATCAGTATAATCTACATCCATATTAGCTGCTGGAGTAAAAGTCATCTCCCCTAAGATTACTGAACCATCCTTATCATAAAAATCAACTCTGACAAAAGGAAAAGGTTTAGCTAATAGGTTTGCATGTTGAATCATCTCATCAAAACAATCCGGTCTTTTTATTTCTATATTACTTTCATATTTCTTATTCATAATACTTAGTCTATTCCATTCTAAGTCAAAACAGTCAAACTTTATATCATTTTCCCGCTCAGAACAAATTAATACTAGTTTAGCTACTCCATTAAAACAGTATATTTTATAGTCAATTGGTAAAAATCCCTGGCTACTTTCTATATACTCTTCTAGTATAATTCTTGGTTTTATTTTATCATAATGCGGTTCTAGACTATATCTACCAAATTTCTCTTTCATCCATTTATTTAGCTTCTCAATAACCTCTAACTGATTAAGTTCGGACTTATTGTTAGTAACAATATTATATCCAGACCCATGTGTACATTTTAATGCAAACTTTTTAGGTAACTCCTCCCATATAATCTGATCAGCACTATCATATACGCTTAGAAGATTGTTAAGTATCTTAGGATTACTATTTAACTTTACATAGTTATATATTTCATATTTATCTGCACAGATAGAAATAAGTGGATCATTCCAATACAACTTTAGCCACTGCAGCTTTTCATTAAAAGTTACAGGTTTTTTAAGATTTAAAAAATCTTTGGTAGTTCTATAGTGTAATATTTTTGTTGCGTAAGTAGGCGATATTGCATTCAAGCAGTTAATCGCATATAACCATGTATTTTCAATATAAAATTTAATCGAGAAATTCATTTCACCACCCTTAATATCCCTAATATTAAATAGGATTCCTGTTATTTAACTTAAATATGGATAAATGCACTTTCAAAACCAAACCCTTTCTAAAAAAATAATTCCCAACTGTTAAAGATAAAAACTCAATTATAATAAAACATATTGCTGCACCCATAGCTCCATATGCTTTAATTAAAAAATAAGATAGTGGCACACTCAACAAACTCACTATAAACATTTTTATAGATAAGTATTTATAACCACTATACTTAATCATATATCGATAACTAATAGTTCCTAGCGTAGATAATATCGTACCAATGACTATCAACGGTAAGAAACTTGCAGCTTTAATATAATCAGAGCCATATAGCAACTCTATAAACCACTTTCCAATTAAACTTACAGCCAATAGACAGCCTATCCCAACTCCAACTGCTATCAAATGAATCTGTCTTAATAGTTGAATCTCTTCACCATTGCTTTTAGTTGAATATATCTTTGAAAAATAACTAGTAATCAGAGCTATACTTATAAAGCCCCATGCACCACCAATCATGAGCGCCACATTATATATTCCTAAAGAGCTGAAAGAAGTGTACTCAGCTAAAAATATATTAGATATCTGTGTGTAGAGCGTAATTGATAATGTGGATAGTACTAAACTACCACCAGTCATCAACATATATTTATTATACTTTTTACTTACTTTTATTTTAGAAGAGTGCTTACCGACATATTGAAAGTACCACTTTCTAATCATATAAGGCACTAAAGCTATAACTATAATAGGGAAAACCATACTGTAATGTTCAGCTTCAAAAAAGACTAACATGAATCTTAAAAGCAACGCTAAACTAAGGCCTAATATATTGGTTAAAGCGTTTACATATGAGGCTAACTGGCTATTGTTGTATATTGAATAAATATCACTAACGATAAAATAGCTTGCGATACAATTTCCTAAACCAAATATAAAGGTTAAAGTATCTGCAGATAACCACAGATATAGTAAACATCCTATAGATGAAATAACAAAAAGGACCCGTCTCAAATACTGTGAGGCTAATGATAGCTTTACACCAGAATTTACATTTTCACTTAAGCGTTTAAATAATACGTTCTCAGCTCCAAACCAAGAAAAAGTCTGTACAAATACAAAAATAGACATAGCAAATGCTAACTTTCCAAAACTTTCTGGACCTATATATTTAGCCATATAAGAATTAACGAAGATTAGTCCGAAAATACCAAGGAATTTTTCTAGCATCATCCAAGCTGAGTTATAAAATATTTTTTTATCAATAGACATTTTTATAGCCCAGTAACTTTTAGCAAAGAGTTTAAATGACCATTACAATAAACCAATTATTTGATTTTAACTATTTTATTTCCTATGTTGTTATTAATAGCTCTGTATCGATAAAAACACTTCGGATACCATGGTGTATACCCAGTTTGATAACTCAAAAATCTATAAGGACTTTAAAAATAGTGCGAAACACTCTTTCAACCGACCTCATCAATTATTTCTATATCTACCTTTTCGATCTCAGTATTTGGTCCCTCGCGGTATCCTTCGACAAAAGATCTAAACTGCGTTTTTAGCCAGAGGATATCTTGCTGTTTCGCTCTTTCTATAGATTCAAACAAAATTTTCTCGATGTCTTCCAAAGGAAAGCTATGCTCCATTGCTTGCATAATGAGTGGATGAAACGTGGTCTCTATGTTGTCAGCACCAATGATTAACTCTTCATAGAGCTTTTCACCTGGTCTCAATCCAGTAAACACAATTTCGATATCACCATTAGGATTGCTCGCATCTTTTAGCTCGCACCCTGTTAGACGAATCATACGTTTGGCGAGATCCACGATTTTGACGGGTGCACCCATATCAAGTACAAATACTTCACCACCGAACGCCATGGCCCCTGCCTGAATCACCAAACTGGCTGCTTCCGGTATGGTCATAAAGTAGCGCGTGATGTCTGGATGGGTGATGGTAATCGGACCACCTTGTTCAATTTGTTTGGTGAATAGTGGTACCACAGAGCCTGATGAACCCAAAACGTTGCCGAAACGCACCATACTAAAACATGTATGACTGTTGCTTTGGCTCAGTCCTTGGCAGACGAGTTCAGCTAAGCGTTTGGAAGCTCCCATCACGTTGGTTGGTCGCACTGCTTTGTCAGTAGAGATCAGTACAAACGTATCAACGTGAGCCTTTATCGCGGCACAAGCACAATGGTAGGTGCCTTTGGTATTATTAATCGTGCCTTCAAATGGATTGGACTCGACAATCGGTACATGTTTATATGCAGCAGCGTGATAAATCGTTTTTATATGGTATTTTTCGAATATATTGATCAATTTTTTTTCGTTTGCCACGCTCCCAATGATACTGATGATCTCAATATTTTGGTACTCGCTATCATCTGCTTTTTGCTTTCTGAGCTCTTGATCTATCGTATATAAGGCATACTCAGATTGTTCATATAACACTAGACATAAGGGTTTGTTTTTCATTATTTGTCGACATAGCTCACTACCAATAGAACCACCTGCACCTGTGACAAGAACATTCTTACCGGTAATGTTTTTTTGCAGTAACTCAGCAACTGGTTCGACAGTCTCTCTTTCAAGCACATCTAATATATCGACTGGCCGTATATGGCTGACTGTTACGATCTCATCAGCAAGCTCTCGTAAGCTCGGTAAATCTTTTAATTTGACAGAAACGCCTGACAGGCTATCCATAATCTGTTTTTTACGACCACGGCTCATAGAAGGTATTGCCAAAATCACTTGCGCGACATTTAATTTTTCTATTAACCAAGGTAACGCATGAGCAGCATATATTTTTTTACCATGTAGATAAGCCCCTATTAGCTGCGGATCATCATCGATATATGCCACTACATTGTATTTATGAGAATGTCTCAAGCTCTCTAATAGCTCTCTACCAGCCGATCCTGCGCCATAAATAATCACATTATCGCAGCAACTATCTAGGCTACTTTGATTGTCTGGTTTCTGTAGTCGATTCAGCAACCCGCGAATCATTAGCCGACTGTTCCACAACCAAATAAAGAATAAGAACAAAAATATGATTGGCGCTGAGCGCGGCATCGTTGACACTGGGTTCACATAAATGATGAACTGATAAACGATAATAAGTAATAAAAACAACTGTAGTACTCGACCCATCGCAGCATCGAAAAATCCTCTAGAAGCACCTCTATAAAAGCCAATCAGATATAAGCTGACGACAGGTATCAATGCATAAAAAGCTAATACCGTAAGACCGATTTGATCATCGACATAACCCTGACGCAATTCCAATGCCGCTACCAAGCAAAGGACAGCAACTGAAAAATCGATACCAAATAAGATAGAGCATTTAGCAAAGCGTGGTAAAGCTAATAAAAACAGCGTCATACGCCTCGACCATCGATTGAGGTCACTTGGCGTTTGATAAGCATTGTTAGACTCTGTTTTTATAAACATAAGATCCACCTACTTAAGTTATGTCGCTCGTTTGCCATGGACAATGAACAGTAGCTAACTACGAATTGTGTCCATAAGCATAATGGTAGTGATAGCTGTACCTATTCAAAATACTTTGCTGTATGTCATTTAAGATGATGCCATCGACTTGTACGTTTGCTTTACTCATCTGTTTAATGGCATAGACCAGCTGACCTTCTACTGAATGATCAAATTTGGTGACGATCAGTACTTTGTCTGCGTGCTGTGCCAATACCATGGCGTCTGATGCAGCCAATATAGGAGGTGCATCAATAACGATATAGTCGTACTTCGTTTTGAGCGCTACCATCAAATGATTGAACCTCTCTCCTATCAATAACGAAGTCGGATTATGCGATGGTCGTCCCCGCGATATAAGGTCGATATGCTCCATACCAGTCGGCTGAATAAAGCTTTCAAAGTTTAACTTAGCCATGTCAATATCTAACCGAGGCTCATTATCTGATAGAGAGCTATCTTTATCTTGCAGTAAGTAATCTGTGAGACCACTGTCTGGATTCATACCAAACATTTTGTGCAGCTCCCCTAAACGCATATCTCCATCGATAATCAGCACTTTTTTGTCAAGCTGTGCAAATACCTCAGATAAATTAGCCGTAATAAAAGACTTACCGACACCCGGGCTTTCTCCAGTGATTAATATGGTCTGAGCGGATTTCTCATCTATTGTCTTCGTCGTCTTACCGAATAAAAGGTTTGTCCTTAAATTTTTAATTGCTTCATAACTCAAGCCATTGTGATCAACGTGAGCAAGCATCCGACCAGTATTTTTTTTGTTCCTACCTAGCTTAGATATCGAGGTCGAACGTGGAATCGTTGCAATGACAGGAATTCCCGTTTTAGACTCTAGATGCTCTGGGTCCTTCACGACATTTCTAATTAAGTTTCTGATTAGAACCAGCATTACCCCAAGTACAGTACCTACGAGTAGCGCCAACAGCATAATTTGGAATTTGTTTGGTGCAATGGCGTCGAAGGTACTGGTCGGTCGGTCTAGAATACGGGCATAACCAACCTGACCAGCTCTAACGATTTTTAGTTGCTCATAGTTTTTGAGCAGCGTGAGGTAAATCTCTCTATTGATAGCTGTATCTTCTGATAGCTTTAAGAACTCTCGCTGTATTTCAGGCAGTCCTGCGACGGTGCTACCTATCGCTCCTATTCGACTGTTGAGGACTTTTAGTTGCTCATTGATCTGGATGACGAGTGGGTGTTCATTGGTATAGTAAGTCGTTAGATCGGCTCTCTTTAATTTGAGATCATTAAGCTGCTCATCGATTCGAGACTTTTCATTTAGTAATAGCTCAGCTTCTTTACCTACATCGATGGTGCCGTGTTTTTTACGAAACTCATTGAACTGAGCTTCAGAGGTGTCTAATTTCTCTTTTAACGCTGGAATCTGCGTCTCCATAAAAGCCAATGTTTTGGTCGTTTCTTCCGTACCACGAGATTGGTTTTGATCGATATATGACTGGACTATCTGATCAAGTGTGGTCGTGATTTGCTGTTGGTTTGTGCCTGTCATCGACAGCTGAATAATGTTGGTTTTATCGCCTTTTTCTTCCACAGACAAGGCGCTATTCATTGCATCTGTCGTGGTCTTTAAGGTCTGCTGAGTGATGCCAATAGGGTAACCGTCTGCAGGTAGCTCAGTCACCGTAATGTTAATCTCACCGTTTACCCCATTGAACTGATGCGGCTGACCCAATTGTCCTTTAAAATCATCTAGTCCATTGCTCAGGACAAACCCTGTGTCAGACTGTGATAGCGTAAAAGATTGGTTTAAATACGCTGGTGACACATCGAACTGATTGATTTGTACGGAACCGTTTTTTGTGCTCAGAGACACACCATCATTCGTGTTCAACTGAGTGTTAATGCGGTCGTTTGTTATTTTATCGAGATAGCCAATATTAGGATCGGTCAGTTTGATGTCTAGATGTAGCATATCGACGACTGGCTCTAGTATCATCCGAGACCGTATGAGCTCGGCTTCTGCCTCAGCCTTGCTCACTTCTTCTCCGACCAACTCTGAGATATTCGCCCCAAGCGCATCGACTCCTTGGGAGTTTTCTTCAATTTGGATTAGCGCATCAGACTTGAAGGTTGGATTAATATAGCGTGTATAAAAAAATCCTATTAAGAGTCCGATTGCTGCCATGAGCGCTATGACTTTCCAGCCACGCAACAAAACCAAAACCAGCGCCGTTAAGTCGATGTTGTCATTGTCGTTGTCACCCTTAGGTGTCGATAGGTCTTTTGAATCTATATTATTCATAACCATATACCCATTATTCAATGTTAATCGCTTAATAGCTTTCGTGTAGCTCCAAGACCCTAACTGCCCTTGATTGCAGTTAGATTGCTCTCTGCCTTATCGCACCTTATAAAATCTATCACTCTACTTCCTATTCTTATCTCACTTAATCTCAGTATCGAAATTCAAAGCACATCCAGTATTTTCACTAGCCATCATTTATAACCCTGATATCACGTTGATGGCAGAGGTTGATGGTAGTATCGCGCTAATCACACGATTCCAGCGAGCCAAGCCTGTTGGATCTACATAAAGAATGTCATTGGCTTGCATGTCAAAGCGACTGGCTAGTGCCAAGCTTGTGATGCTCTGCATGTCGACGTAATAGATATTGGTGTACTGGTACTGAGGGTTGTCGCGCACGATATATACTTTGGCTGCATTAGCCGTATTGGAATTTAGTCCATTTGACTCGCCCAATACATGCGCTAAGCTTAGCCCTTGTTCTGGAATCGCCACTGGCTCAATTTTGCCAAATTCACCCAATACGTAGACCTTATTGCGGCTTTGGTTATTGACGTGAATAGAGTCACCATCCCGCAGATAGATTTGATTGGCAGACAGGCCCATTTTATGTAGTGATTGCACTCCTAAGCGATAGCTGTTGCCCTGACGATTTAGCACAATGTTATTTGAATCCCCAGTCTCGGTAGTACCACCTGCCATAGAAATAGCGCCATATACCGACACTGGCACATCAGCAATAGCAAACTCACCAGACTGCTTCACCGCACCATCTACGAAAAACTTGCTGCCACGGTAATTGATGATTTTGACTTGAGGATCTGAGTACTTGAGATAGCGCTGTAGTTTGCTTTGCAACGTAGCGGTGAACTGCGGCACGCTCAACCCACTGGCTTGAACTCTACCTATCAATGGAAACTGTATATACCCTTGTTGATCTACCGTTAAGCTAGCAGTTGACGCATTAATATCCGGATAATTGGTAAGGATGATATTCAGCATGTCCCCTTTCGCAATGCCGTAATTGACTCGTCCAGAGGTTTTGATCAAATGAGAGAGGTCTTGCGTAACAGTAGGCGGCGCTGTACGCGGTAAAGTTGCCAGACTTAAAGGCTGAATATGAAATTGAAGGCCGTTTTCTGCGGTAAAGGTGCCAGATTCAGGAAGATTTCCTGACTGAAGTCCTGAGTTGATCGTACAGCCACTAAACAACCCCATCAGAAATAAGCAAAATATGCTCATTACCAAGAAGCGTTTGTGTACAAAAATGAAATATTTATCAACCATAACAGTTACTCATATTTATATTTGTGAATCAAACCAGGAAACCTCACCACAATGTCTATATTCGTAAAAAAGAGTATATTTAATAAATATACACCTAAACTATATTCAGTGCAATACATATAACCTGCCATAAAATAATTAAGTGACTATTTTGCAATTTCTCATCAAGCCCTTTATTTGCGGCTAATTATGAAAATTTTTATTAACTTTTAGATTGTTGAGCGATAAAAAAACGCAAGTGAAAACAGCTTCGTTATAAATAAAATTTTTATTTTTAATTTGAAAAACTTCAACTTAATGAAGGCTTGTTTCGATTGCATCTATGATTGGAACTATCCTTTTAGAGCCGAATTAGTGTAATTGTTTGTATCTATGTATTAACTTATATAGTCAGTCACTAAGACTCTTCGAGTCTATATTTCGTATACGACTAATAAACTTTTATTGATTAGCACTATGTTTGTTTAGGCATTAATAATCAGTAAGGTATTGGTTTACGTGCTAAATTTGTTAGAATAGCGTAGAATAGTCAATCCAATTTTTTACATTGAGAAATGTAAACCCACCGACTCAAGGATATTATGATGAAAGACGAAAAACTACAGAAAGCACTCGCCCGTATGGGACTTGGTTCACGCCGTCAAATGGAAGAAGTCATCAAATCTGGCCGCGTAACGGTTAATAACGGTCCTGCGACCATCGGTGATCGCGTCTCACAAGGTGATGAGATTCGCGTTGATGGCCGTCAAATCAAATACACTTCTGAAAATGAGAAGCGTCGCCGTGTTATCGCTTACTACAAGCCTGAAGGTGAAGTTTGCTCGGCTAAAGATCCAGAAGGTCGCCCAACTGTTTTTGAACGCTTGCCAAAGCTAACGCATGACCGCTGGGTAATGGTTGGACGCTTGGACATCAACTCAACTGGCCTATTGTTATTTACTAATGATGGTGAAATGGCGCATCGCTTGATGCATCCATCTGGTGAAGTCACGCGTGAATATGCGGTACGTGTATTGGGTGAAGTAACGCCTGATATCGCTCGTGCATTGACCGCTGGCGTCATGCTAGAAGATGGCCTTGCAAAATTTGAAGACATCAAAGAAGGCGGCGGCGAAGGCGTCAACAAGTGGTATCACGTCCAGCTAAAAGAAGGCCGTAACCGCGAAGTACGTCGTTTATTTGAATCACAAGGTCTAAAAGTTAGTCGTCTATTACGTACACGCTATGGCACGATTGTTCTACCAAAAGAGCTACGTACTGGCCGTTTCTTAGAGCTTGATAAAAAAGAAATCAACACGTTGACGGATTTGGTCAGCTTACGCCCACGTTATGGCACGGGTCTACATGGCGCAGCCAAAGAAAAACAAGAACGTATCAGAAACAAGCCGCTTAAAGCGCGTCGCACTGATACTCGTAGCGATAACCGCAACAGCAGCGCGAAACCTAAAAGTAGTGCTAGCCCTGCCAGTCGCGGTACACGTAACACCCGTGATCGCAATGATAAGCGCTAGTTAAATTGGTTTAACATTATTCTAAGTCTTAAATAGATTTGGGATAAACATAAAAAAGCGGTCAATGATGAATAGTCATTGACCGCTTTTTTTGTGTCTCTTTATGGGCGTCACAGTTTACAGGCGTCACAGTTGCTCAGTATAGATATAGCGGCTCAGCTATCGTGACTATTAATATAATGCTTCATGACTCGCAGCTCTTGTAGCTGCTCCTCGTCCATTTGTGCCAGTAGTCTGTCCAAACGCTGCTCAATATTATCTAAAACACTCTGCAATAACTCACTAGCTTCCAATCTCTTGTCGTTATTCCCATTATTGGCATTTATATTTGTTAACTGATAGTGAGTGGCTAGCATTTCCGGTAACCGTGTTTGCAGCATTTTATTCAATACAAACTGCGCTTCTGTTATCGCTGGTGTCTTATTCTGAGTTTGTAGGGCTGCTTGATAAGCGTGATAACTGCTTACTTTCTCATCAATACGTTTTAACTGGCGTAGTTGCTGCTCAGACAAGTTTTTTAAGTGCTGTTTATTTAACGTTAACTGCTGCAAGCTTAATGTGGCTAATGACAAGGGCGCATCATAATCTTGATAAGTGAGTACGCCAGGTGAGATACCGACGGCTTTATGAAAAGCCTGCCAGCCTTTTCTACCTAGATAAAAGGTAGTGACGGTCGTTACAATGCCGATGCCTATTAAGATACTCATATACGCTTGCTCTTTACCCTTTCACCATTCAACTTTGTATTTATAGCTTAATGTCTTTAGCACTCACATTTTCACCAGTTGGGCTTTCAATCGCTTGGATATTGACATCACTGCTAGCATTACTACTAACATTACTGCTGGCATTGCTACTGGCATTGCTATCGGGCTTTTGAAACTCTGTGTTATTAGCAGGATTGTCAAAACGTTTTTGGAGATAGCGATTGGTTGCGAGTAGCTTTTGACCGTCTTGATGATATGACGCGTTGAGCAGGTCATCGAACTGTGTGTTAATTGTCTTAAGCACGTCTAACAAGGCTTCTTTGCCCGTGACATTAGAATGCTTAATTTTGGTAGTGTCAGCAAGCGCATTATCCGTCACATCTAAATCGTGCAAGCGGCGATAATCAGCAACTGCTTGTGGCACATGCCTATCCATTAGGTTTTGAATCATGATATAGGTTTCGTTGACGGTATCTTTATCATCAATCTTGCCATCGTTATTGGTATCGCCATACATGACACGCAGCTTTTCGCCCTTTGTATTAATTTGATCAAGAGCGGTTTTAACGTCGTCAGGTAGGCTTTTTTCAGGTATATAACCCAGTTGCGGCATCACCTTATATTCGAGCATTTTGGGTGCTGTGACTTTTTTAATGCCACGATAACCTAGATATAACCCAGCCGCTGGCAACAGCCCATACAAAACAAACATTACGAACATCGCAGTCATTTGGGTCATTATATTGTCCTTATTACTTATCAGAATGTCGTGGCTGATTTCTTATGGTTGTTATTATTAAACAAAAAAATAAGGCTCTATTAAAGCCCTATATTGTTATGCACTAGGTCGATTGTGTTTTTTGATAATACTTAACCTTTGCAAGTGTACGAGAGAAAGTGTCATCAAAGAACATTTAACTTTGCGTACGGCTCTTAACATAACGGTGGGTTGAGGCAAGGCGGTTTAAGACTGTTTGGTGCAATTCGTCCAATAATTCGTCAAGCTCGTAGTCAATCTCTAAGAACAAATCTGTCAGCATATCACCGGCCGTCATCTTGCCCTGCACCATATTATTTTTGGTGCGATGCGGACTAAAGCGTTGTAGCTGCTCATAATGATGTAATGCTTCAGGGATACTTTCGAACACCAATTTATCGATGACGAACTGACGCTCGTTATGCTGCTGCTGTTGCTGTTCGTTCAGCTCACTACTCCACTCACGATAACGCTTTAGCTTACCGTTGATACGGTCTAGTATCGCAACGGCTTCAATAGGCATGGCATTTAGGGTGGCCTCATCGACCACATCAACAAGCTCAGTCATAATCGGACAACGTCCATGTTTGAGATACCATAAAGTATCTGGGTCAAAAGGCGGTCTATTGGTTGGGCGCATTTGAGCACGATTACTCAGATAGCGATCAGTCAAAGGCGTGGATGATTGGCTATCACTGACTTGTGCCAACGCATCACATATACGGTTTACACGTTCAGGCGGAGTCAGTGTAGAACGCTCTTGTACTGCGTGATTGCTATCACTATTGGCAGCAGCATCCCGTTCATGATTGACACTCATCTCCTGAGCATTCTTTGCTGCCAATGTCGGTAGGTCATCTTGAGCTTGCCCAAATGACTGTAGCATTCTTGTCAAACTGACTACCATGACTTGCTCTGCCCCTCGTCTATTACACTCACATTGTGCGCATATTGCATACATTCATTCAATAGCGTATCTTAGCAGGTTTTTGCTGGCCTGCCAGTAAGCAAAATGTCACCATTCCTACACGCCAACCGTTAAGCACCGTATTATGAATGCTCCCGATTATATCTCTGGTTTCCTACTTGGGTTATCTCTCATCATTGCTATTGGCTCCCAAAACGCTTTTGTACTTAAACAAGGTCTCAAACGCGAGCACATATTTTTTGTTTGCTTGTTTTGTGCGGTGAGCGATGCGTTTTTAATCTCAGCAGGTGTTGGTGGTTTTGGTGCAGTTACGGCTCGCTATCCTCACGTTATAGATATCGCAAAAATAGCAGGCGTTATATTTTTATTAGGATATGGCTTACAGAGTTTGTATGCCAGCGTACGCGTGTCACATGCTTTGACTGTCGAAGGACAAGTCGTGACTAGCTTAAAAAAAGCCTTACTACTATGCTTTGGCTTTACTTGGCTAAACCCGCACGTCTATCTAGACACATTGGTACTCGTCGGCATGGTCTCTACGGGTGCAAGCAGTAAATTGACGTTTGCCGCAGGCGCAATTAGCGCTTCGTTCTTTTTCTTCTTTGCGCTTGGGTATGGTGCGCGATTACTCAGGCCTTTATTTGAGAAGCCTAAAGCATGGAACATACTGGACGCTTTGGTAGGGTTACTGATGCTGTATCTGGCTTGGCATTTGTATCAAAGCTGATAGAAGTATAACTAGGAAATGATAGATAAGCTGAGTGTTGAATAAAATGAATGACGTTGATAACCGCTAACCGCTGTATAAATATACATGGTTAGCGGTAATATTGTATTGATCGTTTACATCAAGCTAGGAAAGAGCGTACGCAGACCATTAACGATAATTTCGATAGAAACGGCTGCTAATAGCATACCCATGATCCGGCTCATAATGTTCAAGCCAGTATCGCCTAGTAAGCGACTGATACGACCTGCCGCCATCAATGCCAAATAGCAAAACAGACTGATGAATAAGCCAGCAATCAAAATGGCAGATACCTGCAAAATACCTGATACTTGTGAAGAATAAATAATAACCGTTGAGATACCACCAGGCCCAATCATCATCGGAATCGCGAGGGGAACCACGGCAGCCGCCATCGAGACTGGTGCATCTTTCACATGATCAACATCGAAGTTCTCTTGATCAGGTTTAACAGGGTTACCCTCTCCATTCATCATATTTAGGGCAATTAAAAACACCAATATACCGCCTGCCAACTGGAACGAGCCGATAGAAATACCAAGGGTTTTTAGTAGCGTCTCACCTGCAATCGTAAAAAAGCTGATGGTGATAAAAATGGTCAGACAAGCAACGCGCGCGACCTTACGTCGATTGTTCATCGAATAGCCGCGAGTCAAATCTAAAAATAACGTCAATGCGCTAAATGGATTGATCAATACCATAAAGGCTAGGATTATCTTGATAATTTCAGTATTCACTGAGCGCTCGCTTGTCTATTGATACCGCTTGTGCAAAAAGATAAGGTCATCGTGCGAGTGCAACGATGACCCAATAGGCAACTAAAAATAGCATTGTAGCATAGGCAGATAAGCTAATAAAATCATTAACTTTGCGCCGTTACGCCTATATGTCACCTTAGTAAAGCTTCAGTGTAAAAACAAACATTTAACAGGTTGTTAGTAAAAGCTATCAGTATAAATTACCATTTTATTAACTCGGTGGTAACCCTTGTCATAAAATCGAGCGTATATAACGCTATTAGCCTTTATTACGTCTGTATTTATGCACTAAAATCCAGCCCAATATCCAAAGCAGTAGTACTGTGCGTCAAGTAACCCATCGCGATAAAATCAACCCCTGTACTTGCCGCCGCTTGTACCGTTTCAGGCGTAATACCACCTGAGGCTTCAGTCTTTGCGCGACCCTGACACATAGTAACCGCTTGCGACAATGTTTCAGGCGACATGTTGTCTAATAGCACTAAACTCACACCTGCATCGAGCGCTTGCTCTAATTGCTCTAGCGTATCGACTTCGACCTCAATAGGAATCAGATGCCCAGCAAATTTCTGTGCTTGCTGAATGGCCGTTTTGATGTCACCCGCAATGGCGATATGATTGTCTTTAATTAAAATCGCATCATCTAACCCCAAGCGATGATTACGTCCGCCGCCGCAGCGTACGGCGTATTTTTGTACAATACGTAAGCCTGGAATGGTCTTGCGTGTACAAGTAATTTGCGCAGGATATTGCGCCACGCTATCGACAATTTGACGGGTCGCTGTCGCAATACCACTGAGATGGGTCATAAAGTTCAGGGCCGTGCGTTCTGCTGTCAATAAGTGACGCGCGTTACCTTTTACGGTCGCTAACACTGCGCCAGCCTTTACTATGTCACCATCCTGTACTTGTGCAATAAACTCAATTTGCGCATCGACTAAGGCAAAAGACAAGCGTGCCAAATCGATACCGCATATCACGCCTGCTTGCCGCGCTTTGATCTGCAACTGCGCTTGCATATCGGTTGGGATAGTAGCTTGTGAGGTTACATCACCACGCCTACCCAAATCTTCAGTTAGTGCATTCTCAACCAATGGCTTGAGCAATACGTCATCCAATGCTGGCTCTTTTTCAATTGTCATCTTTGACCCTTATCTAGGCATGATATTGATAGAAATTGCTCGTCATTTAAACTCAAAATGAGCATAAATATAGCGTAAAGTTAGCCACCCTGCAAGGAAAGGTGACAAATTTTTCGTGTTACAAACCGATTTAGAGATACAACGGACTGGCTTGACATGACTATTTGCGCTTAGGAAGTTTGCTATCCATCAGTAAACTCTGTAATTCAATATCATGGCGGAAGCGATATAGCTTGGCAGGGCGACCGCGCTGAGCAGTACTACTCTCTCCTGTCTCCATTACTAGGTTTTGCGAATCGAGCAAGCGACGGAAGTTTTGCTTGTGCAAACGCACGCCTGATAATGCCTCAACACTCTGCTGCAACTGCGATAAGGTAAAGACGTCTGGCATCAGACCAAAAATAAGCGGTCTATATTCAATTTTCGCGCGCAGTCTTGAGATAGCAGTAGCAATCACGCGACGGTGATCATAATACATCGGTACACCTATGCGTTGTGACCAGTCTTCTGGCAAGGAAACAGCCTGATAATTGGGCGGATAATTAGGCGCTTCGGGTATCAGACCTGCTTCATAAAGCATTTCATAACGTAGTAATACATGCTCTGCAATCCATTCTCTACTTTCATTATCGTGTTCGTTGACGGATTGACTGTCAGTGAGTTTGCCACTTGTCAAAAACGCTTCGTCTAGCCCCCAACATAATCCAATGCGCTGACGCCTGCGCTGTTGGACAATCGAGTCGTTGGCAGTATTGGCCCATTCGAGTAGTGCTGGCACGATAAAGTCCATAATAATGCTAGGCATACCGTCCAAATGGTTTTCCCATGGGAAATAGTCGTACCAATCTCGCCAGAGTGCTTTGCTTTGGAGTGCCTGCGTTTGCGTCTCTTGCACCAAACCTAAATAACTCACATACACCAACGCATGACCGTCGATGTTACGTCTATTGGTATCGACAAAGGTATATAACTGCTCCAAATATCCAAGCGGTTGCTGCGTTTGCTCCTCTACCCACTGACGTACGCCCGCTTGTAGAGAGCGATGTAGCGGCATAAGTGGCCCATTTGGCAACAGCTTACCTTGGTCAACGGTTAGAACGCGCGCGATATGATCGGTGATAGCGACCAATACGGCGACCACTTCTGTCGTGCCGCTACCTTGCTGGTGCGCATGTGAATAAGACAACGTCATGGCTTTGGGAATTATCCTTTTTCTCTTAAATGTAAAAGGCTATTGGAACTAATAGCCGTTGTATGGCTTAGTATAGCTAGAATCTAAAACTATCATAGTCTGTGGTTGTAAGTATGAAAAATCAATATCGATAAATAGTTATAAGGGGCATGAATTAGCACTATTTTTAAGCTTAGTACGGCTTAATTGCACATCACTTTGAGCACTAAAACCTAATCTTTTGACTTATTAAGTATAAAAAACTACTTGTAATTATGCTCAAAATGAGCATAATTAAGATAACTTATAAATTTATTATGTTCAATTGCATATTTTTTAGCTCATACATTTATCGTTATCGCACCAACAAAGGCTGCCATTATGAAAAAATATCCTTACGACGCACCTATCATGAGTACGAACAATCGCATCGCCACTCAGATGAACATTGAATATGCCAAGGCTAAAATGCCTGCAGACTTGCCCCACGCTGAACGCATCGTGGTCGAAGAAAATATCAAGCAGCTACTGAAAGAGAATAATGCCGTACTGGTAGCACACTACTATGTCGATCCTTTTATCCAAGACTTGGCATTGGCAACCGGTGGCTGCGTCGGTGACTCACTTGAAATGGCTCGGTTTGGACAAGCTCACAGCGCTCAGACTTTGGTCGTCGCTGGTGTGCGCTTTATGGGTGAATCAGCAAAAATATTAAGTATGGAAAAGACTGTACTCATGCCAGATTTGGAAGCCGAATGCTCGCTTGATTTGGGCTGCCCTGCTGACGAGTTTTCAGCATTTTGTGATGCCCATCCTGAACGTACTGTGGTCGTTTACGCCAATACCAGCGCCGCGGTGAAAGCGAGAGCTGATTGGGTGGTCACCTCATCTGTCGGTATCGACATCGTTCGTCATTTACACGCCCAAGGTGAGCCGATTATTTGGGGCCCTGACCGTCATTTAGGCAAATACATCGCTCGTGAGACTGGTGCAGATATGATGCTGTGGCAAGGGTCTTGCCTCGTGCATAACGAATTCAAAGCCACTGAACTAATGCGATTAAAAGAGGAACATCCAGAGGCCAAAGTCTTGGTACATCCTGAGTCACCTGATAGCGTGGTGGCACTCGCTGATGTGGTCGGCTCGACTAGTAAACTTTTGCAATCAACGTATGAGATGGATGCTGATACCTTTATCGTCGCTACTGATTTGGGCATATTGCACGAGATGCAAAAACGCTCACCAAACAAGCGATTTTTGGCCGCACCAACTGCTGGCGAGAGCGCTAGCTGTAAGAGCTGCGCGTTTTGTCCTTGGATGGCTATGAACGGCTTAAAAGGGATTGAACAGTGCTTAACCAATCAAAGCGGTGAAGTGCTAATGACACCTGAGCTAGCAGTAGCAGCTAAGAAACCTTTACAACGGATGCTCGATTTTGCTGAAGTACAAAAGCAACGCGTGGCCGCTAGTGGCGACATTGTAAAAGACCGTACACTGTTTGCTAACGTTGGGGCAGCCTAGCATGAGTCAGTCGCATTCAGTTGATCGTTCCAGCACCACTCGCTATATAAATAACAGGAGCAGCAGTGATATGAGTCATATTATAAAAACTGATGTTCTTATTATTGGAGCTGGTCTGGCAGGTTTGAGCACCGCGCTATCTCTGCCGAAATCGCTGAATATCACTGTTTTAAGCAAAGCCGCGCTTGAGGTGTGCTCAAGTCATTACGCTCAAGGTGGTATTGCAGCTAGCTTAGACAAAGCAGACTCTGTGACTGATCATGTCGCTGATACCTTAATCGCTGGTGCAGGATTGTGTGCGACGGACAATACTGCTCGTATCTTGGGTGCAGGACAGCAAGCGGTGCAGTGGCTATGCGAGCAAGGTGTGCCATTTACTCAAACTACTTTAACTAAAGAAAATGATAATACACCTGATTTTTCAGTCTTAAAAACCAGTGACTTACACTTGACTAAAGAAGGCGGTCATGGCTGTAGACGTGTGGCTCATGCGGATGATGCAACGGGTCGACACGTGATGGATGCATTAATTACCAAAGCACAAGCTGCAACCCATATCACTATCTTGCCTTATCATGAAGCATTAGAGTTACTGACTTCACCTATGATTAGCAGCTCCTCTTTTAGCATGAACGATAGCGATATTAGACATTGCCGAGGGGCGCTGGTCTTTGATCATATCAATGAGCGCCAACTCACCATTCATAGTGCGGCTGTTGTACTGGCTAGTGGTGGCTTAGGTCAACTATTTAAGCGTGCCAGCGCGCCTAACGTCTGTGTTGGTGATGGCGTTATGATGGCATGGCAAGCAGGCTGTCGTTTGGCAAATTTAGAATTTATTCAATTTCACCCAACGGGCTTAGCGTTAGGTGACAGCAGTTTTTTGATATCTGAAGCGTTACGCGGTGAAGGTGGACGACTGTATTGTCCACAGACTGGCGCGCGCTTTATGTTAGACGTTGATGAGCGCGCTGAATTGGCGCCACGCGATATCGTCGCTCGAGCAATAGCTAATCAGATTAGTAGTAACGGACTTGGCTACGTGCACCTTGATGTCAGTCACTTGCCAGCCGCATTTATACAGGCACATTTCCCGCAGATTTATCAGACGCTGCTAGCACTCGGCATCGATATGACCACAGACCCTATTCCGGTCGCTCCGACTGCCCATTATAGTTGTGGCGGCGTGGTGACTGATGCCAATGGATTGACCGATATTGCAGGGCTGTATGCAGCAGGTGAAGTTGCTTATACAGGGCTGCATGGAGCCAACCGTTTAGCAAGTAATTCATTGTTGGAGTGTGTGGTAGTTGGTCGCAATATCGCCGCCAACTTACCTCATTATTTAACAAAATTGGAACGCTTAAAGAACTTAGAAGCTTTAGAGAAAACGGCTGAAGTTTTAGAAAAAATGGCACAGCCACATACGACTGCCTATTATGGACTGCATCAGTTAGCTGCCGATATTTGGCAATATCCGACACTAGAAAACACGCAATTTGTCATCTTGGCATCTTCCAAGCAGTCATCGTATCCAAATTATAAGGCTGATAAAACGTTTCATTCTGACGTAAATATTGCAGAGATAACTATAGCGTTGAAAGCTCTTTTGACAGCAAATATGGGCATCACACGTAGCGATGAAAAATTAGAGCAAGCATTGCGACAAATTGAGCAGTGGCAAGAGTCAATTGAACATACTGAAACCATGCTATCTGATATGAGTAGTAAAGCCCCTACTACTGACAGTGAGCTTGACATTTTTCAATTGGTGAGGCAATTAGCGTTAGCAACGATGATTGTCCAATCGGCTTATCAGCGCTTTGAGAGTCGCGGTGGACATTATCGCGAGGATTATCCTAACTTAGCTGAAACGCCTTTGACCAGTATCATTTTGCCATCAAGAAACGCTACGCTTAACTCCTTTTCGCACGTTATAGAAAATGAGCGTTGTCCGATACCTGTTACTGACCATATTTAAGCCTACGACAGATAATAACTAAACCCATCAAGAGGATATCTAACACTATAGTTAAAGAAGCATTTAAGCTATCATTATGGATAGGCTTAAAATATTACCTCTTCTTTGAGTGTCCATGGTATGGCTTCTGATATTGTGTTTGTGATTGCCCTGATGATAATCGTCAGCTTGGCTTGGAGTGTACTTGCCGTACCTCGTCTGCGCAAACGCTTGCCAAAAATCTACCTGATAGCCCGCTCGTGGTGGTTGATGCTCGCCGCGCTCTGCACTTGCTATGTTATTGCAAAAATAACGCACGATACGCAAGGTTCTCATTTGCAAGCATATCCCTATCAATGGCTGCTCATTTTATTTTTTATATTAATTGGTCTACGCGGCAGCTACGAGATTAAACGCCTATGGTGTTTGCGCAGTAAAACCGTGCTCATTCATAAACTCCAAGCGCAAGGCTTACAGCCAAGTACTCCCCTGCTACCGAAAACCTCTCTCAATCTGACTCAACACTATACACGGCTTAATTACTTAGACCTGCTATTAAGTATTGCATTCATTTCACTCATCATTAGCCTTATTGTCTTGCAGCAATTGACCTGGCAACGCGAACAATATGGTGTTTTACTCTTCGTATTATTTGCCAGTCAGTTTAATGATATTGCCCAATATCTATGCGGAAGGCTGCTTGGACGTAAGCTTTTTAAACGAGGTCTAGCGCCGACTATTAGCCCGAATAAAAGCATTGAAGGTGCTATCTTTGGTAGTTTAGTTGCGGCAATCTTGGCAACAGCACTAGGTTTTTGGCTCACCCCTTTTGATTGGTGGGTCTGTCTATTAGCTGCCTATGGCTTGGCTGTAAGCGGTATATTTGGAGACTTGTTGGAATCAGCCTTTAAGCGCCAACACGGGGTGAAAGACACCGGAACGATGCTCGCTGGTCATGGTGGGGTATTAGATCGGATAGACAGTTTGCTGATTGGAGTGCCAGTATTTACCCTACTGTACTGGTTATTTGGTTAAATACAATCAAAGCACAGATAGCATAGTCATCTATGCTTTATCTAGTTTACTGCGCAATATCCAATTGAGCACAGGCTTAGGCAAATGATTTAAGGCACTCGTGATATAGCGCATTGAGCGTGGGAATATCGCTAGTTCTACATCATCGTCAATCGCCTGCATAATACGAACAACAGCTGCTTGCGTGCTCATGATAAATGGCTTATGGCTAGCATCGCCATCGTTTAAATCACGTAGTGCTTGAGTATTGATATAGCCTGAAGCAATACAGTTCACTTGGATGTTGTAAGGCGCAAGTGCTGCTCGATAAGCGCTAGCCGTAGCAATCATTGCACGTTTGCTTTTTGCATAAAGGCTAGCATAAGGATAATCCATCGTACCTGCGATAGAGGCAATACAGATGAGGCTAGTTCTGTCACTTCCAGTCAAATCCAACGCCTGATGTGATTGTTTTAACTGCTGCTTTAACTGATCACTTGCCCATCTAAAAACCTGCTCAAATGCCTGTAAATTAATTGCTAGCATTTGGTCGCTATCTGCTTGATTTAAGTGATGGATACGCTCATTGGTATAGCTACCAGCACTATAGATCAGTCTTTGAAATGAAATACCTGACAAACTGCCTAATAATGTTTGCGTTTGATTTGGCTCAGTTAAATCACACACATAAGTCACGATAGCAGGATGCTGGCTGTTGATATCGGCTATCTTTGCTGCGCTACTTCCAACAACGCTTACTTGCCAGCCAAGCATCTGATGATGCAACGCCAAAGCTAAGCCAAGACCACTCGTGCCACCGACGACAATAGCATGTGGCGTATAGGTTTCGGCGGTATCTTCTACGAGAGTCTTCATAATTTATGCTGCTGTATATAACTGGCTGTGCGCTGATAGCCATATTGCCATTGCGCCTGCATTTGCTGCACAAAACTGTCATAGTCGCTGTGTATTAGCTCAACGGTCATTTGCTTTAGGTTGAAACGCTTTTGCACATTTTGCCCTCTCAGTTGCTGTTCGTTATCTGCAAATGGTAACCAGTGTAGTTGATGGTGATTGCTAGTAGCATGCGATGGCTTTCTCATTGGTTGATAACCGTGTACTACTGCCAAACGCTCATTTGGATCAAAACCAAAAACACGCTGAATCGCGGGAGCAGCCAGCCATGGGTCATAACCTGCCTTAGTCTCGGCAAATACGCTATCACCCAACTGACAGGCCAGTTCGATAGGTGTCAGATTGATCACACCTCCCAAGCACCAGCCAAGCTCTGTGATATGTGTGGGCGGTAGATAATACATATCAGCCATAGAAGCGCGAATCACTGGGGCAAAATCCCATTGTGTTTGTACTTTTACAGACGAGTGTATGCGCCCGTTTGCGAATGTGTGCGCAGGTGATGTCATTTGCCCGTCGGCCAGACCTGATGCGAAATTTGGCAAATTTGCTAAGCACGGCGGCGCAAATAACAACTCTTGCAGTGTGGTTTTTTCATTATATAAGCCATCAGTAGATGCTTGATACAATCGACTGGCAATGATAGCTATCTCTGGCGTTGTTTTATCAGCAGCGCTACCATTATCACTAGCAGCAAACCTCGACAGCTCATCTAGCCAGTACTGCTCGTTATCAATACGAAACATTGCCAACTGCTGTAGCTCATTTAACAGTCGCTCGTAGCTGTCTGCTTGCCGTTGGCCTTGTCCGTTATCCCTTTGCTTTGATAACCGCCAACGTTTGAGTGCATGGGTCATATAACGCAGCTTTAGACGTTTATTGGCTTCATCTGGCGCGACATGTCTGATGGCAGTGATGACACGATACAACTCACGACTACACATCAGCGCTTGCAAATCCTTGGGGTCAGGCGCAAGTTGTACTAAGTAAGCAGACAAACTACCACCGCAAGTACCGACGATAATATCTGGCGCTAAATCATGAGACACTAAGGCTGCATAACTGCCCAAATAGTAACCGAAACGTGACCCTCCCCCTGAAAACAGCTGAACACGTTCATAAGGTTTAACCTGCTCATTGTTCATCTATCACTCATCATCAGTTTGTGCAGTTTTAATCGCTAATGACACGGTAAAAATACCAAAGCGATCGATACGCATCGTGACTTTCTTAAAGCCTGCACGCTCAACCAGTTGATCCATCTCCGCTTGCGAGCGACAGCGCATCACCCAACTACTGCCACGGTGATTGTTTAATGTCTTACTGATAAATTCTTGCTCAGGGTGCCACGGTTGGTTGGTATAAATCAGATAACCGCCTGATTTTAAACTGTTATAAATACCTGCTAAAGCTGTCGCTGGTAGCGCATTATCAGAGAATAATTCAAATAACCCAGAAGCAATAGCAAGATCTGCTTTTTTAGTATCGGTGCTAGTGTCATTCGTATGTACATCAATATAACTGGCAGGATCAAAGGCGTCCTTTTGACTGGTCATTACTCGATTGCTTATGGCCAAACGCTCCGCCTTTGCTTGCAATGCTTGAATATTATGCATCTCATAATCACGCAGCTCAGCATACAAATCTGCAAACTCTGTCAGCAGATCAAATGCATAAAAACCATGTCCACTAGCGATATCTAACAGTTTTGGTCGGTATGGTTTATTACTACTTTGATTTTTATCTTCAATATCTGCGAGTGCTAAGCGTGCCAATTCCAATATATGCTCACGACGAATACGAATACCTTGCCAACCAATATTATTTAAATAAAACTTATCGATTGCCTGGCCAAATTTATTCTGACCGCTAGGCTGATTGTAATAGACGTGATCCAGCGAGTGACCTGAATCAAATCCATGCTCAAGCCCTGTAGCAATTGCATCGCTGACATGACCAAATTTCTGCATCGCAAAACGGGTAATTGCAAAGTTTGGATTGAATGGTTTAATCGCCAAACGATCTACTTTATCCTTACTGGCACTGTTTAAGTGAGCCGTACTCAAATCAGGGGCTTGAACTGGCGTGCTAAATATTTCCTCAGCGAAATCAATACAGTCGGCAAATATATCGGCTTTATTGGTCTCATGAAAAATTGCATGGTAGCTGTCTGGATACAACTGCCAGCGTTTGATCGGTGTGTTAATCGCTTCATAAAATGCGCGCTCAGCCTGCTTATCGACCACATAATCCTTGCCCGCACACAAGACAAACGTCGGTACGGTAATAGCACCAGCATCATCAAGTAAACGCTGACCCGTTGCATGAGTGTCGATGAGTAAGTCGGTCGAGATACTGTTGGAAATTAACGGATCAGCATTGTAAGCTTGCTGCGCGTCTTTATCATGGGTCAGTACTTGTGCTTTAACATAGCTGCTGACACGTGACATCAGACCTAGCGTACGCGCCACCTTTAGCGATGGTATGGCAAAGGGCAGATACAGACGAATACTGAGCGCAGGCGTACCAAGTATCATGCCACGAATATTAGGCGCATAATCGTGTACCCATGCTGCTGCCAATACCGCGCCGATACTACTGGCGACAATCAGCGTATCCTCGATAGCAATGCCTGTGTGCTCAATCACCAGTTGGACAAAACCTTCTAAATCTCGCTCAAGCTCGGTAACGCTCTCTGCATGGTCTTTGATGCCGCCTGAGCGACCATTACCGCGCGCATCCCAAGCAAATACTTGATAGCCAGCGGTTGCAAACTGCTCTCCTAGCTCTGCCAATCGTCCTGAATGCTCATGTCCTCGGTGCAATAAAATAACTTGGCGCAACGGTTGGTTGGCTTGCTTGATAGCTGATTTTTTCATGTCTTCTAAAGGCGTCGTTAGCCAATAGCGATAATAAATAGCCGTGCCGTCGTAAGCGTTATAACAGCTTTCACCATTGATGATTTTAGATGCAGGCAAGTCAAAACCAACACTGGCCTGTTCTTCGAATTTTTGACTATCAACGGTTGTGGTTGGCATTTCTTTGAACTCCAATGGGCGAGCGTTATCAGTAGAAGTACTTGGTAAAACAACAGTAAGAAATAGTGAGTTGTTTGTTGACTCACCCAGTACGGATCGCAGCTGAGGTGGGTTATGCATCAAGTATAACTCTGTCATATAACGTAGTCGATTGAGACAGGTCTTTAGTAGCATTATCTCTGTTAATATAAATAATTGACTCATTCTGATAGCAGGTAAAGCCACCTGCCCTTTAATACTTACTGGCGCTTTGGCTCTAATGCCCATAAACGCACCAAGCATACCTAATAAGAAGGCACGATCGCTTTTGCCCAAAGGCCCTTGGTTAGCACGAACACCTAACATGGTATTACTAGTAACGCCCAACAGCTCGGTGCCAATACTAAGCGCGATCAGAGCAGTGATATGGTGCTGAGAAATTGATATGTTCGTTGGTAAGTTGGCTATTACCGTTTGCCGTTCTTTGTTATTGATATGAGGGGTCAGAATATGAGGCGCCAGACTCGCTAATAGAGCCGTATCGGCAACCATATCACCTACCTCGTTTAACACGGCTCCTAGCGTTGATGCCTGGCCATGTTCACGGGCCATCATGCCATCGATGGCATTGAGTGCCATACGTACAAATAATGATGATGGTAATAAAAGCCACAGCCGCTGCTGTTCAGCCGCTGGTTTGGCAATGATATAGGCAGTACCGATACTTAATAAAACAGCGGATACTGTCACTTGATTAGCGGTAACATTTTGCTCAACCAGCGTATTGCTTATCGGACGTAGTTGATTTTGAAACTGAGTTTTGAGCTGATATAGCGACATGAGTTTAGCCAAATATTTTCAGTACTTTAATGTAGCAACAAAAGTTTATAAGGTAAAGAATTACAAAGCGCTCAAAAACGTTCAAACATTTTGAAAAAGATATTTATTAACATCATTATAATCGTCCAGTTTTTCCAGTTTAGCCAACAATGAGCGATGATTTACAATGAATCTCAGTGGCTCATATCAATACTATTAACCTTATATGGTACAATCTTCAGCTTCTTAAAAACGCCTTATTAAAAATGCTGCGAGCCCTTTATCATGGAAAGCCTAGTCACCCTTGTTCTGGTATTAATGCCAATGTTTATTGGCTTTGCCATTCCGTCTAACCCTACTATGACAAAATTGGCCGACAAAGGTCTATCATACTTGGTATTTATTATCCTAGCGTTGATCGGTATTGAGCTGTCTCAGGTAGAAGGTCTAGGTAATCAGTTGGGTGAAATTGCCTTATATGTCACTGTATTATCGATACTGACGATTGGTTCAGGTTTATTTGGGCTGATGTTGTTCGATCATCTGCGCCCGTGGCATGCCAAAAAATCAAGCGTAAAATCTAAAGAGCATCGGGTGAGCATTCGAGGTAGCTTGGCGCAAGTGGTTTGTGTGGTGATCGGGATGGTGATTGGCTATTTCTTGCCTGCTGATTATATGCCGCCTGAAAACTCTATGACTGTCATGCTGATGATTTTGATTTTACTGGTCGGTATAGGCTTAAAAGGATCGGGCATCACCTTAAAAGAAGTACTACTGAATAAACGCGGCGTAGAAATGAGTGTCATCTTTACGCTAGCGGTATTGGCGGGTGGGCTTATCTTTGCACTACTATTTACTGATGTGTCATGGACGAAAGGCTTAGCACTATCGTCAGGGTTTGGTTGGTACTCGCTATCAGCGATTGTCATGACCGATGCTTATGGCGCGGTTTGGGGTAGTGTCGCGTTGTTTAATGACTTGGTACGCGAGTTCTTTGCGTTAATCTTTATTCCGGTATTTATGCGCAAATACCCCTCCGCTGCGGTTGGGCTTGGCGGCGCGACCAGTTTAGACTTTACCTTGCCTATCATTCAGCAGTCAGGTGGTCTAAAAGTCGTGCCACTAGCGATTAGCTTTGGCTTTTTGATTAACATTGTCTCGCCAGTACTGATGGTGTTCTTTTCGGCGCTTGGCTAAGCTATATTTTGTAGATCAGCTTATTCGTATTTGATATTACGATTATTTTATTACTAACCATCTGTTTAACTAGCTTATCGATGGTTTTAGAGTCTTCATTACGTAAATGGCTTTTAAGATAGTTTGTTAAACTTGACTTTTTGGATGGTCGAGTACCTGCTGGTCTACTTTTTAGCTGTGCTATTGCACGTTGATATGTTGTAGCAGAGTCTTTGCTATTCTTATTATCATCTTGTGAAACTTTACTCGAATTTCCTTTGATATTATCGAAAGGTGAGTAATAGATAGCTTTGTTATCCTGTTTTATTATTGCCTTTTTTTTGAGGTAAGTTACAACTAAATCAATTTGATCCTGACTATTTGCTTGGCGATAACTTGCAAGTTTTTGCTTGATCACATTATTCAATCCATCAATTTCTTTTGCCTTACTTCGTAAAACTTGATCAGTGACTAAATCTAATATTCCTTGACTATCTATTTTATAAATTAATTTTTCTTCATTTTCATCAAGGCTAATAAGTCCTGCTTTGATAAATTTTCCAAAAACCTGTTCAAAAATATAATCTTGCTCAGTACTATTAAATCTCTTTAGTACTGTCACTGGAACGTACTTCTTTATCGAGTACAATAGGTTAGATTTATAGCCCGGTAAAAACACCTTACGATTGACAATGCTATCAAAAACCAACACGTAACACTCATGTATAACCGATTTGGGAACACTCTCTTCAAGGCTTTGCTCTAAAGATTTTTTATTGTCCATGGCAACGCTAGTAACGTCATCACACAAAACATGATGACTGTCTTCGATGACAAGTTGGCTTTTTTTTATATCTGATGCACTTTCTATGTTTGACTCGTAAGCCACAGTTAGCTGATTAGCATTTTCTAACCGCATGATACTCATACCATCATAGGCACTATTGAGATGCTCAACCAAGATATCATAACCACTATCTCTTGCTAAAATACAAACATCAGCACTAGGATCAATTTCAGAGATTTTGCCAAGATAAAAAGACAAGTAAAAATCTAGCGCATTCTTCCCTGCATGTTGCATCTTAATAATGTGCACATTTTCATTATCAAACCTGAGCAAGTTTTCAACCAATTCAAGAGGTAGACTCTTCTGCTGATTAATACCCAAAAAAAGCCATACATGACATTCATCCACCTCTACATTATCGAAGCTTTTGGGCTGAATGTTCTCATAGTCGATTAAAATGTGCTTCATGAAAATATTCTTATTATTTAATTTAAATTGTTATTCCTAAACCCCACTCGCTTGCTTAGCAAATAAACGCATCAATGGCTTGATTTTGCTGACTCGGTACATACCCTCATTACGTATCTGCTGCACAGGACGCATTTGTGCAAGCGACCCTGCAAATAACCAATTAAGCGCAGAAAAGCTGTGCATCATCAGGCTATTATGCGGACGGCGCGAACGCTCATAATGACGTAGCGTTTGATTGCTGCCCCAAAGCGTACCGCCACTACGGGTAAAGTCATGCGTTAGCTGCTCACATAATACTTGCACGTCCAGCATACCAAGGTTCAGTCCTTGACCTGCCAGCGGATGTACGCCATGAGCTGCATCGCCAATAAGTACCAAGTTATCAGCGACGTAGCTTTTCGCTTGCTGTGCCGCTAATGGAAAACTAGCGATAGACTCAATCTGATTAATCGCACCCAACTCGTAATTGCTGGCAGCTGCTAACTTATCAGCAATAAATCGATCTTCTTCCTCTATCAATGCCAACGCTTGATTGCGCGGCAATGTCCATACGATCGACTGCCAATGCTGCGGGCTTGCCTTATCAACATCGGTTATATCAGCTAGTGGCAATAGTGCCAACGTACCTGTTGGTAGCATAGCTTGACGTGCTGTCGCTTGATGTGGTTTCTCAGTCTGAATCGCACAGCAGATGGCAGTTTGTTTATAGTCAAGTGTATCTACGCCAATCCCTGCTTGCTGACGGACAAATGAACCGCGACCATCAGCACCAACTAATAGACACGCATCAATCGCTTCGCCATTGTCTAGAGTTACACGGTAGCCTTGCTGCGCCCCTAGCCAATCCATATTGACAACTTTATGACCAGCGATAAGGGTCAGATAGTCACTGACATCATCTTCATGCAAACGCTGCCATAGTGCGTGCTCAATGACAGCAGGCTCAACCATACTACCTAATACTGTATACTCATGATTTTTATTACTATTATCCTCGGCGCTGCTATCTTCACTTTCGCCAAATAACAACTCACCCATACCATTTAGCTGCCATACCTGCATTTGCGAGTAGTCTGCTTTGCGTTTAGAGACGGCAATATGTTGCCACGCGCCAATATCTTTAAGCAAATTAATACTAGCCATACTAAGTGCATAGACACGTGCATCACGTTTGCTAAGTACATGTTGCCAAGCTGACTCATCACGCTCAGGACGGGCATCAATCAACGTCACTGACATTTTTGCTTGTGCCAACTTTAGAGCAAGCGTTGCCCCAACGATACCGCTACCGATGATCAACGTATGGTTTTTTTTCATAAGGTGTCTCTCAATATTGCTCAATATTAGAATGCTTATTATCAATCTTAATTACAGTTAGTTGATTCAGTTTAAAAGAGAGACAAGGCAACCGAGTGCAGCTGTATAGGCAATACTTCAAGCGAGGTTAACGCTGTCACTCCTTTAAAGAGGATTAGCTATAGCGCTATGATTTTAGACCCATCGCATAAGTGGCGACTAGTGGCTTGATATTTGGCAATTTATCAAAGGCCAACAATGCCATATTTCTTGCCAGTTTAATCGCTGGGTTAGGATGGGTGAAGCCATGTACTACCGCATCACAAAAACGAATCACTCGCTTCTGGTCGGTTTGACGTGCTTTTTCATAACGCTTTAATAGCTGTGCATCACCGATATCTGCGCCTTTGAGCACTTGTGCATTTAGCATTTGTGCCAGCACATGTGCATCTCGCATACAGAGATTAAACCCTTGACCAGCGACAGGGTGTAAGGTATGAGCGGCATTGCCCATAATGACGCAGCGCCCTTCTACTTGCTTATTTGCTAGTACGCGGGTCAATGGATAGGCGCCGCGGCGACCAGCAGTTGTGAACTTGCCAGCGCGTTGACCGAAAGCTTGCTGTAGCGTCTGCAAGAAATGGGCGTCGTCTTCTAAGTATCTAGTTTCTTCACCTGTTGGGCATATCCACACCACGGAGCGTCTGTAGCCTTGTTGATACTCATCGTTGCCATCGCCCTCTGGATCGGTCAGTGGGAGCACGGCAAGTGGGCCAGCTGGACTGAAACGCTCAATCGCTGCATGCCCGTGTGGCATATCTGTCTCTACTACGCCGACGATGGCCGTTTGCTGATAGTCATACGTAGTTGTACTAATATCTAGCAGTTGGCGTACTGTAGAATCGCGTCCATCACAAGCGACTAATACGCTAGCTTGTAGCTGCTGCTCGTTTTCGGCTTCATCGTTATAATTAAAGCTAAGTGTCACACTATCGGCTTGCTGCTGGACAGTCGTCACATTGGCATTATCTATCAAGGTAATTAATGGCGCTTGCTGTGCGGCTAATAAAAGTTTACGACCCAGCCAAGCGTTTTCGATGACTTGCCCAAATGACTCAACGCGCTCTTCTGCTTTATTTAGCTGCGCGCGCCCAAAGCTGCCTTGCTCACTAATCTGTACAGTGTCGATACGGCAGGCATGGCTCTGTAACTCATCCCACAGGCCAATCTCTTGATATATTTGTACCGTGCGCCGTGATAACGCCGTATTGCGACTGTCTAAATAATGGCTGCGAGTCCTATCATCCGTTGGACTGATGGTTGGATAACTGTTTTTTTCTAATAAGGTACTCGCAATACCGTGATGGGCCAATAGCAATGCAAAAGACAAACCAACATGACCACCACCTGCGATAAGCACTTGCTGGTCAGTTATCGCTTCTTTCTTTTTAGAGATGCTGTCGAACTTTTTAGGTATGCTGTCAGCATTGGATAAATGTGAATCAGTATCTTGCATCGTTATTTTCCTATTATAATTTTTTGGACAAGCAGTTTATTTATGATAGACAACTGCTCGTCACTGACTTTATTTTATAATTTTTATCACGTTACTGTCGTGGTTAGATAGGTTGCAGCAACTCATGGTATCGCCCATAGATTACCACAAATTGTCTATTATGCCGTGGTCTTAACCGTAGACAAATCGTTTCTTCACTATCATCGTAAATGATGTTTATATTCATAAAACTCAAAAATCTTAATTTTATTAGAGCACTATCATACGATGGGTAGCGATGAATTATATAGAACTGATAGCAACATCGAATCGATCTATAGAAAATCGCTGTAGCAGTTGCAATCAGCATACAAAAACAGCGTTATCTATCTAATGTATGGCTTGAAATTTAAAAATTCTCTACCATAATGAAGGCAAGACTTTCATTACTTTTACTTACTACCTTCCACAAAAACAACAATAATAACGCCGTCATTTTTATCATCTACAATCTTTTTATCACCTAAACACTGTAATTCCACTAACTATTTTATCTCTGCAACCCGCCACGCAATTAAAACCAAATCATAGCGTCGGGTACACAATAAAAGGATAATCGCTTGACTGATTCCATGAGCCGCCGTATAAAGTTTGAATCATTGACCCCAGCACAGCTAAAAACCGTGCTTGGTGAATATAACAATCACATGAAATATATCCAAGAACGCCTCGATATTAAAATCATGCAGCGCCAAGGCGATTTTTGCCTGAGTGGCGATGTGACCAATGTCGAACGCGGTGAACGTATTATCTACAAAATGGTAGATGAAGCACAGAACACCAAAGACATCAGTGCAGAAGAGCTGCATCTCATCATCCAATCTAGCCTCTCTCGTGATGAAGACATCGAAGAAGACGAGCAAGACCATGATGATATGGAATATGATGAAGATTTGGATGAGGCTAGCGAATTTACGCCCATCAGTTTACGCACACGTAAAGGCCGCATCGTTCCGCGTGGTGGCAACCAACAGCGCTACGTAAAAAACGTCCTGAGCTCTGATGTATCGTTTGGTATTGGGCCAGCTGGTACGGGTAAAACGTATCTAGCAGTGGCATGTGCCGTCGATATGCTTGAGCGTAATGAGATTGAGCGTATTTTGCTAGTACGTCCAGCAGTAGAAGCTGGCGAAAAGTTGGGCTTCTTGCCAGGTGATTTGACCCAAAAAATCGATCCGTACTTACGCCCGCTATATGACGCACTCTATGAGATGATAGGCTTTGAAAAAGTCGGTAAAATGATTGAGCGTCAGATTATCGAAGTGGCACCGCTTGCTTATATGCGTGGTCGTACTTTGAATAACTCGTTTGTCATTCTAGATGAAGCGCAAAATACCACGCCTGAACAGATGAAAATGTTTTTGACCCGTTTGGGCTTTGGCTCACGTGCCGTCATTACTGGTGACATTACTCAGGTCGATTTGCCACGGGGTCACAAATCAGGCTTGGCACAAGCGATGGATATTCTAAAGGATATCGAAGAGATTCATATCACAAAGTTTGATTCAAAAGACGTCGTACGACATCAATTGGTACAACAAATTGTTGAAGCCTATGACGTATTTGATGAAGAACAAATGGCTTTAGAAGAAAAACGTAAGTTTGAACGTATTAAAGAACAAGAGCGTAGACAAGCCGTCGCTAATGCAGCAGCCAATCTGTAATAATCAAGCTAATCATTGAATTACAATCATTTGCTATGAGCATTTAGCTTGTATAAGAAAACCGGATTACTCAAAGTAGTCCGGTTTTTTCTTACCAGCAGTTTATTGAATTTAGCTCTTTCGCTACTAGTAGCCTACCAGTAACTTAGCTATAGTAGCCTCTATGTATTCTATACATAGGCCTCTATTTACGAGTCAAAAACTTAGCAATAAGAGACAATAATTAAGCTACTTTTATATTAAAAGAGCTGGCAAATAAATCACCTAGAAGATGCAGCATTAGAAACGCATTTATTTATAATAAAAAGGACATCAATATGAGCCAACTTGACAATACTAACTTCGATGACAAGATCGCTAGCAACCATGCTAGCTTAGCAGCACTTGATATCAGTGCGACCGACAGTATTGATGATGAAATATTAGATACTTTTTATAATCGCGAGCATTTACTGTCAGTCATGATGGCGACTTTAGATTATATAGATGGTCGTACTAATAATGGTCTGACCTTACCCTATTTTGCAGATATTGATCCTGAGCTTTGGCAGGAAAAGTCTAAAACACTAGATATATATATCACTGATGAATTCGAAGGCCGTGCTTTAAATCTAGAAGCACGCGGCAAGGACTATGCGACCAATATTTTGTCTTATCCAAGCGAATTACCTGCAGCCGTCATTGAGCTGATGCCAACATTGCCTCTTGGAGAGCTGGTTATCTGTCATGAAGTGATAGTACGTGAAGCGGCTGAACAGGACAAAACAGTGGCGCAGCACATCAGCCATTTGCTAGTGCATGGCGTGCTACACCTACTAGGTTTTGATCATGAGCTCGGACAAGCTGAACAAGATGAGATGGAGTACTTTGAAATTGAGATTTTGGCAGGCCTAAACCTACCAAATCCTTATATCTAAACTAGCACTGCTTTATTAAACAGCCTTCTAACTATTAGGCAGCTACTCATTAATCTTTAGTTAATGGTAGCTTTTGCGCTTGACCCATTTGGTTGATCATATGGTCTAAGCCTTTAACATGGACACTGCGCTGCGGGAATGGAATCTCGATTTTCTCATCATCTAAAGCTTGCTTGAATTGCTCCAATAGCTCGCATTGCATCGACCACCAGTCGGCATTGGTTGTCCAAACGTTTAAGGTAAGATCTACTGAGTTATCGCCTAGATTGGTCACTCGCACGATAGGCTCAGGATCAGTAAAAGCCAATGGGTTATTTCTTGCCAGACTTAACATCACGTCTTTAGCCGTTTTGATATCAGCATCATAGCCAATACCGACAGTGATATCGACGCGGCGATTGGGTAGCGCTGTATAATTGACCACAGGTGAAGTCGTGATATCGCTATTGGGAATGATGATATCGTGATTGTTAATGGTCGTCAGATGGGTATTAACCAAGGTAATCTCTGTCACTGTACCTGTGTAGCTACTAATCTGTACGTAATCGCCGCGTACAAACGGGCGAAACGTCACAATCATAATACCAGCGGCAAAATTTGATAACTGGTCTTTTAGTGACAAACCAACGGCAACAGCGGCACCACCTAAGATTGCGACGACCGACGTAGTCTGTACACCGACTTTGCTAAGTGCAGCTAAAATCACCACGACCAGTAGCACGCCATACAATAGGCGACTTAAAAAACTAGCAACTGTCTCGTCCAGATGGCTGCGCGTCATCAAGCGATCGGAAAAAGCGACTGCCTTTTTGGCAAGCCAACGTCCAACGATAAATATAAGTATTGCTAAAGCGACTTTAATGACCAGCTCTAGGGCATTGCTCGTTAAGGTAGCGACATCGACGGTAAAACCTAAAAATTCCATACTGACTCTTTATTTTATAGCTGTGTGTTATGAACTTGGATATCTGTGATTATAAAAAATAGTGCGTTAAGCGTTATTCTTAACAGTTGTGTTTTCAGTGACATTTTTTCAGTAACTTTAATTTCAGTAGCTTTTTTCTTAGTGCTTGTCTTCTTAGCACCTATCTTCTTAGTGCATGAATACATTAACCTTAGTACGTTACTTCGACTGTATCACTATAGCGGTAAGTACGTATCAAGCGCAGCTCGACGATATCGTTCATGTCTTCGGTGAATTTACCAAAGGGTGCAGCTTGTCGTACCGACTGCTTGGCCGCTTCATCCAATATCGTAGAGTTCGAGCTTTCAAGCAGTCGAATGGCTTTGATATTGCCGTCGTTACTGATGATAACCATTAGCCGTACTTCACCCGTAATGCCTTGAGCGCGCGCTTGCACGGGATAATGCAAGTTACCTACACGCTCGACATGCTCACGGAATGTATTGATATAGTCTGCTGCCGCACCCCGTGTGGTCGAGTTACTATCCATGGTCACGACTTTGGATTTGGTCGCGTAGACCTGCTGACGCTGAGATAGCTGAGCTTCTAAGGTAGCAATCTGCTTACGTAGCCGCTCTTCTTGCGCCATCGCGTCATCTTGCGCTTGCTCGCTGTCATTATCCGACTCTACAGTGGCCTGACGCCAACTCAACGTCGTGCGTAGGTAGCTTTCTTGATAACGCTGCTGACGCACTTTACGCTGTAAGTTAACGATGTCTTGAGTCTCACTCATTTGCTCAGCAGACATTGCACTTAACTGATTGTTCTCTTGTCTGAGCTGCTCTTCTATTGTACCGCCGCCCTCTTGTGAAGCGTTGGCAATAAAGTGTGCATCTTCATTGGGCTTCATATTGTCGGTCAGTACCTTTGCCACATCTTGCATCATAGCAGCTGGGTCTTTTCCCATAGAAAAGCTAATTCCGAAAATAATCAGCACATGAACAGCCACCGCAATAACAATAGCAACAGGCAAACTTATATCACGCTTGGGCGCTTGCGCGGAAAAATGATAGCTCTGTGAGTCTTTTATATAGGCCACAATGAATCTCAGCTTGTGAGCACAGCAGTACAAAGCACTATTTAACAAGTGTTGTAACGATAGGCATGATTTATACTGGCGCTATCATAACATGACATAGAATTATGTCGCCAGTATAAACACTGAGACGGCATTTTGACATCTGCTATGCCGTATTGGTAACCTTATCCGCTAATTAAAAAACGTGCATTTGAGAATATATAAGGCAGACGAAACACTGTCTATACCAAATGAATTGCTACAAAACGCATGTGTTCATTTTGAAGCCACTGTATTTGTTATATACTACTTTATCACAATAGAATTAGTAGCAAGATACTTTGCAACAATCAAAACTGTGCATCGTGTTGATTAGGCACGGCAGATTATCAAGCAGCACAGTAAATGTAGATTCACTATGCACTAGTATCAGAGGTCAGTTTTTCGCTTTTGCTACCTATCAGTATAAAAATTACTAATGGTCGTAGATATTTAGAAATTATAGATGATTAGCTTTCGTTCAAATTAACGATAGCATGCAAAGTTTGTTTAGCCATTTTTACGTCACCGATTGAATGACGCGCCCTATAAGGATAATAAGTTTGAGTGACTTTGATAACGTGAATAATTCAGACAATTTTGATGAGTTCTTCGAGAGTATTGGCTATCGTTTTGACGAGTCATTCGGCAGTGGTTGGGAGCGTATCGCCCAATCGGTTAAAGATATCTATAATAAGACGACGGACAAGTTCGAAGATGAGTTGTCATTGCCAGTGGCACAGACTTACGTTAATGATGCACTACAAAAATTCGTCACCGACAATGTAAAAGCCATTTTAGAGCTACGTGTCGAGATGCATGAGGATTGGTTTCGTTTGTACTGCACTGTCAATGCAGGCGGCATCTATGCCGAGGTGGCAAGTAACTTTAGCTTAGTTCACGTCCAACTCGATCGCAATGTGCAACGCTTTGTATTTGGTCAGCAAACTTATACCGATATATTGAATCTGCGCTGCGAATCTTTCGTGAAACGTCAAGGCGTCAAACTGGCGATTTGGTTTTATCATAGCGTCCTCAAAAAAGACCCTTTAGGCTTTATTCTGTCGTACGTCAATATTGCTCGCGCAAAAGACGAAGTGATTTATCTCGATATCCATCGTTGGTTAAAAAACAACAAGAAAATCATGAGTACCTTGCATAAGGTACAGATAAATTATGGCGAGCTAGAAGAAGAACAAATGATTTTGAAGGCTCAAATCAACTATCGTGATTTACTGGCGGCCAGCAGTAACGAAGATATCATCGGTGATGATGACGATCCTGAATTGATGCAAGGCCCTATTAACCCTGTAGACGATGCGACTGAGCCAAGTCAAGAGTAAGTCGCTAATGTTTTATCCCATAAGAAAACGCTGCATCTGTAAGGCTAATAACCTGTAAGATGCAGCGTTTTTTGTTAACCAAGATAATCGTCAGCTACCTCTACCAATAGTTCTCAACAGCGATATTACCCTCACCTCGGCGATTCATCACCAGACCCAATGTCTTTAACGCCTCTTTGGTATCTTCTACCATGTCTGGGTTGCCACATAGCATGACATGCGTAGTATCAATATCTAATGCGATACCCGCGCGCGCTTGTAACGTACCCTCTAGCAGTAGCTTCGGCAGACGCTCTGACAACGCGCCTTCGACAGGCTCACGAGTGACGGTTGGGATAAAGATAAGCTTTGCTGGATTATCAACCAGTGTACCGAAGTCTTCTTGTAGGCTTTCGATTTTCTCAACGTAAGCAAGTTCATCGAGCGAACGTGCGCTATAAGCCAATACGATGTGCTCGTAATCTTCCCATGTCTTTAAATCTTGCAGCATTGACAAAAACGGTGCTAAACCAGTCCCTGTTGCTAGCAGCCATAAGTCTTTGGGCAATGGTTTTTGGTAACGTGCTAACGTCAAAAATCCAAATGGCATCGTATTAAGTAGCAGTTCATCACCCACTTGTAAGTGCTGCAATTGCGACGTAAATGCACCATCAGGAATCACGATAGAGAAAAACTCTATCACCTCATCAAAGGGCGAAGAGACAATCGAATACGCGCGAAAGACATCTTCATTCAATGCGCTATCAGCAGTTTCATCACTTGCATCAGTCTGCTGGTAATATTTTAATTGACTGGGATTGACGCCTAAACGTACAAACTGCCCCGCTGTAAACTTAAAACTATCGGGACGGCTGACGGTAAAGCTAAATAAGTTCGGCGTCCATGTAGTTTTACTGAGCACCGTTACTGTTTGAATATTATCACTCATAATTATTCGTCACTTATACTTTATTAAACTGTATTTTTATAAGATACCTTTGATAGGCAAAAGAAAATAAATACCAAAAAGGTAAGCATAAAAAAAGATGCGCCAAGCTTATCATAAAGCTGGCGCATCTTGGTTTTTTAACCGTAACAACAGATAGATCGCAGCGACTTATCTGTTGTATTAACTCAGCGACATTACCAAATGCGAGCCAAACTTGCCCACTCAATCATACTATTTGGCAAGATACCAAAGAATAGAATAATCGCCGTCACAGCAATGACCATGATACCACCGGTACGAATACCCCATTGCCCAGACACGTCAAACTCGATGAACTGCTTAGGACGTTTGAACAGCGTGAGTAAAACGCGTAAGTAGTAGAATAGACCAATCGCACTGCCCAAGATAATCATCGCAGCCAAGAACCAGTTGGTGCCTTGTACCGCAGCTAAGATAGCAAATAGCTTAGTGATAAAGCCTGCCGTCAACGGAATACCAGCCAATGACAACATCATGATAGTCATGACAGCGGTCAATAATGGACGACGCCAGAATAGCCCTTGATAATGCGTCAACTCATCAGCTTCACCAGATAAGCGATACGGACTCGACATCAACGTCACTACACCAAAGGCACCGATAGAGGTAAAGGCATAAACCGCCATATACATACTAGAGATACTATCAGCGGCCGAGCCAATGCTGACAATCACGATCATCACATAACCCATATGGGCAATAGATGAGTAACCGAGTAGACGCTTAAGGCTAGTTTGACGTACTGCCAATAAGTTACCTACCAAGATAGATAAAGTGGCCATTACCATCAATAGCATCTGCACTGATGGCAATGCCAGCAAAGCAGTATCGATTAAGAAACGCACGGCTAGTGCCATCATCGCCACTTTTGATACTGATGCTAAAAAGGTAGCGATAGGCGCTGGTGCACCTTCGTAAACATCTGGCGTCCACATATGGAAAGGAGCAGCTGAGAGTTTAAAGGCGATACCAAACATCATCATTGCCGCGCCCAGTATCAGTAGTGGCGACTCAAAGATATTGCCTAGCACCATGCTGATTGGCTTAAATGCTAGCGAGCCTACTTCTGCATAGATAAAGGCCATACCCATCAGCAACGTCGCTGATGCAGTCGCCGACAATACCAAATACTTCAATCCCGACTCAAGTGACTGGTTGCGCATATAAGTATAAGCAAGCAAACCATATAGTGGTACTGATAGCATCTCTAGGCTCATAAAGAATGACGCCATATGCTGCGCGCTTACCATGAGTAATGCACCAATGGTCGATAGCAGCATGAGCAAGTACAGCTCTTCTTTATTGTCTTTTAGGTTGGCCAGATACGCATAAGACAGCGTACAACAAGCCAAGGCACAGATAAAAATCACCACCATATTAAACTGAGCAAAGTTATCAATAACAAATAACTGCTCAGCATTTGGCGCGATAGATCCGCTTTCAATCACACCGATCATCTGACCGATCAGGGTAAATAGACCAATGTTTAAGCCTGCCACCGTAATCGTACCAGTGACCATGTGCGAGCGTTTAAAGGTAATCGCGATCATAACCGTCAGTACCGTAATCACTACGGCGATAATCGGCGCGTAAGGCAACAATCCTATCAAATCATTCATCGTAATATCATTCATGACTTAACGTGCCTCCATTACATCAAGCAGCTGCGACGCATCTACCTGTGTCACTTGACTGTATATATATGCGTTATTGATCCACTGCATAGCGTGACTTGAGGTATCAAGGAACGGCTGTGGGTACAGTCCGAGCCATACCAAACCAGCAGCTAATATCAGTAGTAATGACAGCTCGCGCTTGCCCAAATCTTTTAGTTTACGTGCAGGTAAGCCATGTGACTTAGTCTCTCGCTCTGCCAATGCAGCGATGTTGTTTTCACCAAATAACGCGCGATGAATCAAAATCAGTGAATAAAGACCTGCTAATACCAAACTGAATGTCGCAAATACCACAAACACGGGATACTGAGCAAATGAGCCGAATAAAATCATGAACTCGCCAATGAAGTTACCTGTGCCTGGAATACCAAGCAATGCTGCACAGAAGAACATCAGTATCGGTGCGTAGTAACGGAACTGTCCCCACATACCACCCATCAACGTCAAATCACGCGTATGCAGACGCTCATATAGCTGTCCTGCCATGATGAATAGTGCGGCTGAACTCAAGCCATGAGCAAGCATCTGAATCATCAGACCTTGTAAGCTGAGTAATGTACCAGCATAGATTGCCAGTACCACAAAGCCCATATGCGAGATACTGGTATACGCTAGCAAACGCTTCATATCGGTCTGCATAAACGCAAGCCATGCACCATAGAAGATACCAATCGTACCTAATGTTATCGCTATCGGCGCAAACTCTTGTGACGCTACTGGAAATAGCGGCAACACAAAACGAATCAAACCATAGGCGGCAGTCTTAATGAGCACCCCTGCCAAATCCACCGAACCTGCCGTTGGTGCCTGTGCATGCGCATCTGGCAACCAGCCGTGGAAAGGAATGATTGGCAACTTCACCGCAAAGCCAATAAAGAAGCACAGCATGATGGGATATTCCCAGCCACCAAGTGACGTACCGAGCAAATCATTATAGTTAAAGCTCACTACCCCTTTTTGGGCGTAGCTGATAATGACCAATACCAAAATACCGATGAGCATGATAAGCCCAGACGCTTGGGTATAGATAAAGAACTTGGTGGCCGCGTATTCTTTGGTTTTGCCAACCACATCATGACCCCAAATTGCGATCAAGAAGTAGATAGGAACCAGCATCATCTCCCAAAAGAAGAAGAATAAGAATAAGTCAATGGCCAAGAAAACACCGATGACGCCGCCCAAACTCCATAGCAAGTTTAAATGGAAGAAACCAACACGGCGCTGAATCTCATTCCACGAACAAGCAACGGCTGCCACACCAAGCAACCCTGTTAAGGCCACCATCATCAATGACAAACCATCTAGCGCTAAGTGAAAGCTAATACCGAAACTTGGTATCCACGGCACACTAAATTCTGCTACCCAAGGCACGGCAGCATCTGGCGCAATGACCTGCTTACTCATACCGCTAAAATCACCTTGCTGCCAAAGCACCAATGACAAAGCAAAGGTCAACGTCATACCGATCAAGGCAATCCAGCGCGGCAGACGTTTATTAAATCGCTCTACCACCCAGCATAGCAATCCTGCAATAAAAGGAATTGCAATTAATGCTGGTAGCATCCACGTTTGTTGTAACTCAATCATCTTTACACCACCGTCATCATTACCAGCACCAGCAATACAGCCATACCCAAGCCAAAGCTTGTGGCATAACCTCGAAGAGACCCTGTTTGCGTCGCAGACAATACTTTATTACCTGCTGAGGCCAGCTTAGGTAACAGCAACCACGTTTTATCGATAGGGTCGGCTTTAAGTAAGCGGCCGATGAATAAAAAGGGTTTTACAAAAATTACATCATATAGCGCGTCGAAACCTAGGCCATGATAACACCAGTGATATAGCGCCCCACCAATACGTGAGCGCTTAAAGCTAGTGAGCATTCTGCCTTTATTGACGACATACAACAGTGCAGCCAATATCAAACCTGCTGCCATTGCACCCATCGCGATATACTCTGCGGTATGCTTAGCATGAGCTTGACCAGCAACTTCTAATAGATGGCCAACGCTCTCTGGTAAGACACCATCTAATGGTGGCGTAATCCAAGCACCAACGGCTGTAGATAGCACTAGCAACACGGTCAAAGGCAACCAATACGACACACCTGATAGCTTATGAGCATGGGTTTTTTCTTCACCAAAGAATATGATCCAAATCATACGGAACGTATAAATCGCCGTTAGGAACGCACCGAATACACCCATATAGAATAATACTAGATGACCTGTAGCATAGGTTTCCCAAAGAATTGCTTCTTTAGAATAAAAACCAACGGTAACCCAAGGTATGGCAGCGAGCGCACCACCACCGACGATATAACACCAAAATACCAATGGTATCTTTTTACGTAGACCACCCATTTTAAAGATATCTTGCTCGTGATGTACCGCAAGGATGACCGCACCGGATGATAAGAACAGCAATGCTTTAAAGAAGGCGTGCGTCATCAAGTGGAAGATTGCCCCTTGCCACGCGCCCACGCCTAAGGCCAAAAACATATAGCCAATCTGACTCATGGTTGAGTACGCAAGGATACGTTTGATGTCCGTTTGTGCAAGCGCACAGAATCCAGCAACAACCAACGTCAATGCCCCTACGCCGCCAACCCAATACAATAAGATACCTGGGGTCAACTCAAACAATGGATGTAGACGAGCAATCAAATAAACACCTGCCGTCACCATTGTTGCCGCGTGAATCAATGCCGATACTGGTGTCGGGCCTGCCATCGCATCAGCAAGCCATGTATGTAGTGGCAACTGCGCTGACTTACCCATCGCGCCGCCGACCAACATCATGGTGGTAAGCATCATCGTTGGATTATTAATATCAAACACTTCTGGCGCGCGCGTAATAATTTCTTGAATATTGAGCGTGCCGAATTCGCGGAATAATAGAAACAAACCAAAGGCTAAGAATACATCACCGACACGCGTGACGGTAAAGGCTTTCATCGCAGCACGGCCGTTGGCTCTGTCATGGTAATAATAACCAATCAATAGGTACGAACAGATACCCACGCCTTCCCAACCGAGATATAGCAAGAACAGATCATCTGCGAGTACCAGTAACAACATACTGGCCACAAACAAATTCATATAGCTAAAGAAACGAGCAAAGCCAGTGTCGCCTTTCATATACCAAGAGGCAAACAGATGAATTAAAAAGCCAATCCCAGTGATAACACCTGTCATGGTCAATGCAAGACCATCAAAGCTCAAACCGAAATGTGGGGCAAAATCGCCAACTTGGAACCACGTCCATAGCGGAACGTCAATTACCGTTCCAGCTGGATTAGTGGTCAAAAAGGTATAGCTAACCACTAGCGTGCATAATGCTGAGAGCAGCATGCTACCCACGCCAACAATCGCTGCGACCGTTTCTGATAATTTGTCGCGCATAAAGGCTAAAATCAAAAAGCCAATGAGCGGGAATATAAAGGTTAATGGTAATAAACTCATGACATCATCCTTTCATCTCATTGGCGCTATCGACATCGAGATGCCCACGCTGATGATAAAAACGCAATAATATTGCCAGACCAATTGACGCTTCAGCCGCGGCCAAGGTCAAAATAAAGATAAACATAATCTGTCCGTCTGGATCGACCCAGCGACTACCTGCCACTACAAATGCCAATGCTGCCGCATTCATCATGATCTCAAGACTCATTAGCATAAATAAGAAGTTACGTCGTACCATGACGCCGCACAGACCGATGGCAAATAAAATACCTGCCAAAATCAGTCCATGGCTCATGGGTATCATACCCAGTACATTTTGCGCCTCAGCAACTGGCTGTACTAAGCCTGCCACCTCGTGGGCAAACGGCACGTTTGACACATCTTGTGCCACGCTTGCTGCTAGTACCATTAGTCTGACTCCTTGCGCGTAACTTTATTCGCACCTACTTGACTACCTGCTTTCATGCCTACCTTCATACCTACATAGTCATGCGGGTCAACATCTTTATATTCGTAAGGCTTAGCCATTTCTACGCCGTCATGCTTTGTAAGCCTACTATCATTGTCGTATTGTTTGATACTGCCTACGCTTGGCTTGAAGTTTTGGCTATCATTACCGATGACCTCATCGTCGACTGTCTCTTTACCTAAATGATAAGCGGCGACCAAGGCTGCCAATAATAGCAATGCTGCTACTTCAACCAGCATAATGTATTTGGTAAATAACACCGTACCCACTGCTTTGGCAGAGATAGTCGTGCCACCCATCATAACGGCTTCATCATGATTGAGACCAATCATCGCATAGAGCACAACGGCAATGATTATCGTCAATCCTGTCGGTATCGCCCAAGTGCCGGCATCGAGCCAACGCTCTTCGCGCTCGTCATTGCTCATGCCCAAATTAAGCATCATAATGACAAAGACAAATAGCACCATAATGGCACCAGCATAAACAACAATCTCTAGCGCACCCGCAAACGGCGCACCTAATACAAAAAATATCCCAGCAATTGCCAGCAACGATACAATCATCGATAAGATAGCATGCACTGGATTGGCCTGAGTCACTACGCGCAGACTGGCAAATACTGCCACTGCTGCAAGCGAATAAAACCCAGCCAGTTCAGGATGGTTCAAAATATTCATCATGGTAGCAAGCTCCTTAGATCAATCGGTGCAGACTCATTTTGTGCTGCGCCTTTTGGTTTATCTGCTACCGCCATACCTGTCACACGATAATAGTTATAATCAGGGTATTTACCTGGTCCTGAAATGAGCAAATGCTCTTTTTCGTAGACCAAATCTTGGCGCTTATATTCACCCAGCTCAAAATCTGGGGTCATTTGAATCGCTGTCGTTGGACAGGCCTCTTCACACAATCCACAAAAAATACAGCGTGAGAAGTTAATACGGAAAAACTCTGGATACCAGCGTCCATCTTCACGCTCGGCTTTTTGTAATGAGATACACCCTACCGGACATGCCACCGCACACAAGTTACAAGCGACACAGCGCTCGTCTCCATCAGGATCACGCGTTAGGACAATACGTCCACGAAAACGCGGCGGTACAGGTACCGGCTCTTCAGGATAAAGGATGGTGTCACGCGGTCTGAGCGCATGACTATTGACCATCCACATGCTGCGGACAATGGTAAATATACCAATGACGGTCTTTTTTATGGTAGTAAACATGGGATTATTATCCTTATCAGCTTTACCCTAGTTCATCAGTAATGGCTAGTGATGGCTACTAGTAATGACTATAACGTTGGGGAAAAGATCAAAATGACCGCAGCAGTAATCAATAGATTGATTAAGGTTACGGGCAGACATACTTTCCAGCCAAAGTTCATCACCTGATCATAACGCGGACGCATGAGTGAGCCTCGAGCCAAAACAAACATGGTCATAAAGAACAGCGTTTTAATCATGAACCAAAAAGCTGGTGGAATAAATGGAATATCTAAATTGAACGGCGCAAGCCAACCGCCAAAGAACAAGCAAGTCATTAAGGCAGAAATTAAGACAACATTGACATACTCACCAATGAAGAACATACCAAACTTCATGCCAGAATATTCGACATGATAGCCTTCAGCCAGTTCTTGCTCTGCTTCTGGTTGGTCAAATGGATGTCTATGGGTAACGGCCACACCAGCCACCACAAAGGTCAAAAATCCGAAGAACTGCGGAATGATATACCAGCCGTCCGCTTGCGCTTCAACAATGGCACGTAGGTTAAATGAACCTGTTAGCGCAACAACGCCCATCAACGACAAACCCAAAAACACTTCGTAACTGATCGTCTGTGCAGCTGAGCGCAAACCACCGAGTAGCGAGAATTTGTTGGCAGAGGCCCAACCGCCGAACATCACCGCATAGACAGCAATACCCGCCATGGCAAAGAAAAATAGAATACCAATATCCCAATCAACCACGCCAAGTGATGGTGAGATAGGAATAATGGCAAATGAGGCCAAGGCAGTAAACATTGCGACCGCAGGTGCCAACGTGAACATAAACTTATCGGTAAAGTTTGGTGTCCAATCTTCCTTAAAGAAGATTTTGAGCATATCGGCGACTAACTGCAACGAACCAAAAGGCCCAACACGGTTTGGACCATAACGATCTTGCCATAAGGCCAACATACGGCGCTCATAGATAATCATCATCGCGGCAACCAATACCACGACCAAAAAGATGACTAGCGATTGACCCACCAAAAACAGAATAGACCAAGTATCAAAGCTCATGCTATTGGCCAAAAAGCTTGGCACATCAGGGATAATACGGGTAACTTGCATATTACACCTCCTGTGTGGTGGTCGGCGCTGCGTTTATTTGCGCTGTGTCATTATCATTAATCATGTCGTTAGCCATGCTACCCATCATCGTTACTGGTGCATCCACTTTACGTACCGATGCTGGCATTGATGGGTGAATAATACTCACCTGCCCAACGGGGTAACCGATACAGCCTTCTGCCAAATAACCGACCAGCTGTACTGGCAAAGTGATTTGTTGCTTGTCAATCTCAATCGCCAAGTAATCACCAGCAGCGATATTCCAGTCTTTGGCATCATCTATACCGATATGCCATGTTGCAACGGGTAGTTGCTCTGCGACGATTGGGCTACGTGATGCCATCATTGAGCTGGCATAAATATTATGAATCGGTACCAGTTTCGCTTGGCCGTGCTGTAAGTCAGTTGTATTCGAAGACATCGCTTCTGGCGCCACATATTGACGAGTGGCTAGACGCTCTAGCTGATCGAACAAACGTACACCTGGATCACCATTTTTGAGATGACCACCAACTTTATCTTGGTATTTGTTCCATGCTTGCGGTGAATTCCAACCTGCCGCATTGGCAAAAGGAATCATCGAGCTTGGCGTTTCTTTACCGCTATAACCTTCCATTGAGAAGGTCAAACCAGTATCCAAATCTTTCGGCTGCATTGGCTCGTGCACTGAGATTGGCGCGCGCATAGCAGTACGACCTGAATAACGACGCGGTTGACGCGCGATTTTCAGACCCGTTATACGGTAATCAGCATCAGGCGCAGCGCCTTTGATACCTGCAAGTTTAGGATGGGTGGCAATCAATGCATTGATTACATCATCTAGCTGCGTCCAATCGACATCACGACCTTCAATGCTGCTATGCACAGCATGTATCCAACGCCAGCCTTCTTTAATGCTGCTCATCGGATGGTAGTATTCATTATCGTAAACTTGGAAGAAGCGCTGCGCACGGCCTTCAGCTGATATTAATGTACCATCCGCTTCTGCAAAGCTCGCCGCTGGCAATACAATATCGACATCTTTATGCCAATCAAGGAGCTGATGATCTAATGCGATGACTGTTTTATCAGTCAATAGCTGCGTCAATTTATTGGCATCAATCGCATCTGTTAGCTGGTTTTCTGCAACCACGACCACATCGTAATCAGTCGCTAGCAGTTCTTCAACTGACTGACCGCCAAGCATACAAACGCCTATGCTATTGGCATCAGGGACCGTTAGGTAAATACCTGCTTGTGCCTGATACTTGTTATTTACTTCTTTTAATTCAAGTTTTTCAGCAGGCTCACGCTCGACATCATCTTGAGCTTCTGTATTCACGCCTGTTTCAGGTTTGTTTGGCTTAGCAGATAAATCTTGGTCTTCTTCAGGCTGGTCATTAGCCGCTTTCGCTTGCGCTGCCTGTACTTTGGCATTATGTGCATCAACCTGCTGCTGCTCAGTCGCTTTAATTGCTGCGCGTTTTTGGGTCAATGCTTGGGTAATCTGTGCTGCTGCTTCTATCAATGCGGTAGAAGACAAGCTACTACCCGAGACAACTAAAGGCTTATCAGCTTGAATCAAGTCATAAGCGATTTGCTGCGCCAATGCTTGCATACCGTCAGTTTCAGTACTTGTATCAGCATCTTGTTCAGCTGCTTGTGGATCTGCTATGTCTGCTAAATCATCAGCGAAATTAGCAATCTCATCAGCAACCTTGAAGCCAAGCTTAGTGATGTCTTCAGGGGTCGCCACTACGCTCACTTTACTGATATCTTCTAGCTTAGTTTGCGTTACATCGATGACATAGACTGGGCTTAGCGCATCTTGAGCGATACGCTTAACTGGTTCAGCAAGCCAAGGTTGCGTTTGCAGCGCCGCTGCCATTTTCAAGCCTTCATTTTTTGCGGCTTGACGTACTGACAGCGCAACACGTGATGAAGTTTGCGTGATGTCTTCACCTAATACGAGCACTGCATCATGCGTTTCGATATCGGTCATGCTAGGGTTATAAATGCCTTCAGTGCTAAGCACTTCGATGCATTTATTGACCAGTGCTTGCTGCTGATGATTCAGACCTGTTGAAAAGTTATCAAAGCCAACGAGATTTTTTAGCGCAAAGTTGGTCTCTAAACTGGCACGCGGTGAGCCAATCCCGATGACTTTTTTATCTTTGATACGTTTGATGGTTTCATCAAGTGCGTAGTCAATATTGATTTTGACATGCTTATCATTGATACGTTCAAGCGCTTGCGTTGGACGATCATCACGATTGACATAGCCATAACCAAAGCGGCCACGGTCACATAAGAAATAGCGGTTTACTTCGCCGTTATAACGGTTTTCGATACGGCGCAATTCACCATAACGCTCGCCCGGTGAAATATTACAACCAGCTGAGCAACCATGACAGATGCTTGGCGCATACTGCATGTCCCATTTACGGTTGTAGCGCTCAGAGTGAGTTTTGTCGGTAAATACACCTGTTGGGCATACTTCGGTTAAATTGCCTGAAAATTCACTTTCAAACTGACCATCTTTATCACGGCCAAAGTAAACACGATTGTTTGAGCCATAAACGCCTAAATCTTCGCCGCCCGCGTAGTCTTTATAAAAACGTACACAGCGATAGCAAGCGATACAACGGTTCATCTCATGCGCAATGAATGGCCCAAGCTCTTGGTTATGATGCGTGCGTTTGGTAAAGCGATAGCGACGACGGCTATGACCTGACATATACGTCATGTCCTGCAAATGACAATGTCCGCCTTCTTCACAAGTTGGACAGTCATGTGGATGGTTGGTCATGAGTAGCTCAACCATCGACTTGCGGAATGCTTTGGCTTCATCGTCAGTGACCGAGATGTACATATCATCGCCAGGAGCGACCATACAAGACATCACAAGGCGACCGCGACCCGCTTCCATATCTTCTTTATTTTGGAATTGTTTGACCGCGCACTGACGGCACGAGCCTACTGAGCCAAGGGCTGGATGATAACAAAAATACGGCACATCAATGCCGAGTGATAAGCAGGCTTGTAGCAAGTTATCTGCGCTATCTACTTCGACAGTGGTTCCATCAATATGTATGACTGCCATGCCGCTCTCCTTATTTCACTACTGGCTGTTGGTTGGCTGCAGCATCAATAACATCGACACCAACCGCCTGCGCGATTTTTTGATCAAACTCTGGACGGAAATATTTAATCGCACTCATTAGTGGTTCCATCGCACCTGGGGCATGCGCACAGAACGTTTTACCAATCCATAAATCACGCGTCAGGCCTTCTAGTTTTTCTACATCGCCCACTTGCCCTTCACCATCATTGATGGCGGTAAGCAGCTTGACACCCCACGGTAGACCATCACGGCATGGTGTACACCAACCACATGACTCGCGCTGAAAGAAAATCTCAAGGTTACGTAGTAATGGCACCATGTCTTGTGATTCATCGACGACCATAATCAGACCAGTACCCATACGGCTACCAGCGTTTTGAATGGTGTCAAAATCCACCACCACATCCAAATGTTCTGCGGTCAAAAAGTCAGTCGAGGCGCCGCCCGGTAGCCAAGCTTTCAGTGTTTTACCATCTTTCATACCACCCGCTAAATCTTCAATGATTTCGCGAGCTGTATAACCAAATGGTAATTCCCAAAGGCCTGGATCATTAACCAATCCTGAGCAACCGAATAGTTTGGTTCCTGGCGTTTTACTTTTGCCTTTAATTTCAGATAACGACTGATACCATTCAACGCCATGATTCAAAATCGCTGGCATATTGCATAGAGTTTCAACGTTATTAACAACGGTTGGACGACCCCATGCACCAGAGATTTGTGGAAATGGCGGCTTAGTACGTGGGTTAGCACGGCGGCCTTCTAGACAGTTAATTAACGCTGTTTCTTCACCGCAGATATAACGTCCAGCGCCCGTATGCACATGCAGGTTAAAACTAAAATCTGAGCCCAGAATGTTGTTACCCATGAGATTGTTGGCCAAGCACTCTTCGATAGCAGCGACCAAACGCTCAGCGGCCAAGATATACTCACCACGGATAAAGATATAACCGTCAGTGGCGCCAATCGCATGAGCGGTAATTAGCATACCTTCGATCAGCTGAAACGGTAGACGCTCCATGAGCAGACGGTCTTTAAACGTGCCCGGCTCCATTTCATCCGCATTACAGATGAGGTAGCGCGGCAAACCGTCCGGCGGCGACATAAACGACCATTTAAGACCAGCGTTAAAACCTGCACCGCCGCGACCTCGAACATTGGCCGCTTTAATCATATTGCCGACGTCTTTAGGCGACTTAGATAGTGCTTCTTTTAGACCTGTAAAGCCTTTTAGAGATTCATAAGTGGCTAAATCAAGCACCGCATCATGATGGGCTAAACGCCAAGTCAAAGGCTTGGTTTCGCTAGTGGCTGTCGCTTTATCACCATAGATTGGAACACGCTGTGCATTTAGCTGGCTTGGCGCTTGACCTTGACCGCGACGAGCAATTTGCTCTGAAATCGTTAAACTCATGCGTATAGCTCCAATAATTGCGCGACCTCAGATGGCTGGACAGGGCCGTAAGTGTCTTCATCAATCAGTACCGCTGGTCCCTTATCACAGTTGCCCAAGCAGCAAATTGGCAATAGGGTAAAACGTCCATCAGCAGTAGTCTGACCATACTCAATACCCAGCTGTGATCTAATCTCAGCTGACAGCGCCTCATAACCTGTCAAATAACAAGCCACAGAGTCACATATGAGAATCACATGGCGACCGACAGGTTGGCGATAAATACGGTTAAAGAAAGTCGCAACCCCATCCATATCTGACATCGGAATGTCTAGGATGTTGGCAATGGCATTTGCTTGCGCATCATCGACCCAGCCGTTACGCTTTTGCACGATTTTTAGCGCATCTAGCGAGGCGGCACGCGCCTGTGGGTAATGGTGCATAAACTCATGAATGGCAGCAATTTCATCACTGGTGAGAATGCTTTCCACATCTACTTTTGGCATTTTGTCGGAAACAATTTTCATAATCTTCTGTCTTTCCTCACTCATCCTGCTCTATCACAAGCCAATATCAGTCTGCTTAAAACTGTAGTTATATTGACGAGTGACAGCATTTTGGTGTGCCATCAGGCAATAATATATTGATGAACAAATACTTTTGAAGCACGGCTCTAACGATCACAATCCGCCATCACAATATCGATCGATGCCAAATACATAATGGCATCAGAAACCAGCGAGCCATTAATAACCGATGGCATCTGCTGCAAATGCGCAAATGTCGGCGTACGGATACGGGTACGATAGCTCATCGTGGCCTTGTCTGAGGTAATGTAATAACTGTTCAGACCTTTGGTCGCCTCAACGATCGTTGTACATTCGCCCGCTGGCATCACAGGACCCCAAGATACCGAGATAAAGTGGTTAATAAGCGTTTCGATATCATTCAATGTACGGTCTTTCGGCGGTGGTACGGCCAGCGGATGATCCGCTTTATAAGGGCCTTGCGGCATATTGTCCATACATTGACGAATAATACGCAATGACTGACGCATCTCTTCGACTTTTACCATACAACGATCATAAGCATCACCGTTGTAACCGACTGGCACTTCAAAATCGTAATTTTCATAGCCCATGTATGGACGCGCTTTACGCAGATCAAAGTCAACGCCTGTCGCACGCAGACCTGCACCCGTCACGCCCCAAGCCAATGCTTGCTTGGCATTGTACTGAGCAACACCTTGGGTACGGCCTTTGAGTACGCTGTTTTGCAATGCCGCTTTGACATATTCGTCCAAGCGTTTTGGCATCCAATCTAAGAACTCACGCACCAAACGCTGCCAACCACGTGGCAGATCAGCAGCCGTACCACCGATACGGAACCAAGCAGGATGCATACGATAGCCAGTCACGGCTTCGATCACGTCATAAGCTTTTTGGCGATCGGTAAACATATAGAATACCGGGGTCATACCGCCCGCATCCTGAATGAAGGTACCGACGAATAGTAAGTTATTGGTAATACGGAAAAACTCACTCATCATCACGCGGATGGTTTCAGCGCGCGGTGGAATCGTAATCCCTGCAAGCTTTTCAACCGACATGATGTACGGCAGCTCATTCATTACACCGCCAAGATAATCGATACGGTCGGTATAAGGAATAAATGAGTGCCATGTTTGACGCTCAGCCATTTTTTCTGCGCCGCGATGGTGATAGCCAATATCAGGGATACAATCGACAACTTCTTCGCCATCCAGCTGTAGCACCAAACGGAACGCACCGTGAGCAGAAGGATGGTTAGGACCGATGTTTAAGAACATAAAGTCTTCATCACGACCTGAACGCTTCATGCCCCACTCTTCTGGGACGAAACGCAGGTTTTCTTGCTCGTATTGTTGCTTGGCCGTATTCAAGAAATATGGGGTAAATTCCGTCGCACGCGCATGATATTCTTTACGCAGTGGATGACCTTCCCAGTATTTCGGTAATAAAATACGGGTCAAATGCGGATGACCTGTAAAGATGATACCGAACATGTCCCACACTTCACGCTCATACCAGTTAGCATTTGGCCAAATATTGGTGGCGCTTGGTACATTAACATCGTCTTCACTCAGCGCGACCTTAATACGTACATCACTATTACGCTCAAGCGACATTAGGTGATAAAACACCGTAAAGTCACTGTCAGGCAAACCCGCGCGATGCTGACGCAGACGCTCATCTATCGCTGACAAGTCAAATAGCATGACGTATGGCTGTGGCAATTTACGCAGGAATAAGAGAACATCGAGCAAATCCGCACGCGCAACCCAAACCGTTGGAATCTCATCCACAGTCTGCTGCACGACAAATTTACCAGCATACTTTTGCTCCAGCTCTGTGATGACTGCTGGGACGGGCTTGATCTTAGGATCTATGTTTTCGACTACCGTGACCATGAATGATGTATTCCTTCATTAATCATAACTGAACTATGTTAGTCATAACCGAACTATGTCAACCATAACTGAGCTATGTTAATCATAACCGAACTATGATAAGCGCATAAAATATTGAAACTGTTGCTATAAGTCTAAATGCTCTCTAACACTTAAATACTGTCTGTAACTTAAATGCTATCTGGGCTACGTAAGTTTTTGACCGCGATACGATCCGCTTGCTTACGGTCACGCTCAGGGGTCATTTGTGGCTTATAAATACCCTGCTCATTGACATGAATACCCAGCGGACGACGCTCTTTGGTAATAGATTCTTGTAGCAGCATCAAACCTTGAATCAACGCTTCTGGACGCGGCGGACAACCCGGTACATAGACATCGACGGGTATTATTTTATCCACGCCTTGCACGACAGAATAGATATCATACATACCGCCCGAGTTGGCACAAGCACCCATCGAGATGACCCATTTTGGCTCAAGCATTTGCTCATAGAGGCGCTGAATAACGGGGGCCATTTTGACGAAGCAAGTACCAGCGACGATCATCACATCGGCCTGACGCGGTGAAGCACGAATAACTTCTGCCCCAAAGCGTGACAAATCATGAACCGCGGTTAAAGTAGTGGCGTATTCGACGTAACAGCAAGACGTACCAAAGTTAAATGGCCATAATGAGTGCTTGCGCCCCCAGTTTGCTGTTGAATGGACGAGGTCTTCAAGACGACCCATAAAGACGTTTTTATTGACTTCGTCTTCGATAGGATCGTTGACTGTTTGACTGGTCTGTGCAGGATAGACATCTGCATCAGGGTTGGCTTTTGTTAATGTGTATTTCATAACATACAACCTTTATATTAGGCTCAGCGTGGCAATTATCTTGTCTTCACTAGCGCCATAACTTCTATTATTAATAAGTGGCCATTAATATAAATCGACTGCCATATTCTTTACAATCTTGTCGTTATCATATTGTTGCCACTAGCTTTGATCTTTATAACTTTTTATCAAACCTAGATATCAGTTTTAAAAGCCAATAACTATAAGCAAAATAGTTAGCGCTTATTATCCTGATGCGCAGACGTCGCAAAGTCCACAGAAGTAACATTACCTGTGGTATTAATATGATCGATATTTTGTAAATGACGACGATTGGTCTCAATATTGTTTGAGACATTAATCTGTCCTGAGGACTGCGCGGGTATCTTACCAGTCGGGTCGACCATCAGCTCATCGACACCATCAAACTTGGTGATGTCTGCTAAGTTAAAGCCAGCAGGCGCAGTATAGAGACGTACTTTTTTACGCAATTTGTCAGCAGGTGCCCAGTTTAGAGCCCCCAGACTTAAAGCGTATACCAGACCAATTAACAAATCAATGATAAAGGTCGCTGCCGCAATAAACCCCGCCCAGCCAGTTTCACGAACGGAAACAGCGTAAGCGTATAAGTACAGCGCTTCTAAGTCAAAAATAACGAAGAAGATGGCCACTAAATAGAATTTTGCAGACAAACGAATACGGGCGTTGCCAGATCCGACAACACCCGCTTCAAATACTTCTTCCTTTTGTGAGCCTTGAGAGCGACCGCCAAGTAAACGCGGTACGACCAGCATAAAGACAACTAGCCCAATGGCGGCTAAAATAAAAGCAATGGCTGACCAATTAAAAGCAGACATGATAATACGTGCTCCTCACCCAATCGAGTGTTAGACACAGCGCAAGCACTGACCCACTCAGGCCATGTTGCGACAGGTATAACGCAGACGAAAACACAAAGTGACTTTATTTAAAAAGTGACTTTATTTAAGTAATTGTCACTGCACTTCAGTAACTGTCACTGTGTTTAAGTAACTGTCATTGAGTCACATGTTAGGTATTTTGCTGGTAACAACCAATTATCAAGCTTATTGACGACGATGTCAGACGTGACCAACTGTAGAGATTCCGGTATTCGCGCGGATAAAGGCTGGTCGCCCAACGCATCTTCTAACAACGTAAGATCAACGTATTAAATCAATATCATATCTGACTGCTTACTTAATTGATTTAATAGCTCATTACACGTGGTCAACAATGACGTGACAACTGGCATAAATTATTTACGTACTATACGCATATCAGTGCCTAAAAGCTAGTTTTTAACTGTATTGAACGGTCACTTTCTGTGTAAAAAAAATGTGTTTTTTTTACTATGAATTATGATATAGACCTTACCTTATATTAACCCCAAATCCGTACTTTTGGCTACGAGCAAACACTGCCACGCTATTTGTCAAAAATCAAGTGTCCAAATACCCCACTTTCATCACCCAAGTCCTCCCCCAAAGTGGGCATTTTTGCTTTATAATGACCCACCAGATTTTTATGATATGCCATCATCAAACCTTAAATTCTATTATTCTTATAATAAAGATTATGAAAATATCGCAACGATACGAATTTTGATGATGCGCGCTGCGTTTATCTATCTTTTTCATATCAGCGCTACCTTCTTTTTTGCTTTTGTCTTACAGGTCACGTTATGAGTCAACTCAATCCCAAACAACAAGAAGCCATGCTCTACGTATCTGGTCCATTACTTGTACTTGCAGGTGCTGGCTCCGGCAAAACCTCTGTGATTACGCGTAAGATTGCTTACCTAATCCAAGAATGTGACATGCCAGCTGAGCGCATCACCGCCGTGACCTTTACCAATAAAGCAGCACGTGAGATGAAAGCGCGGGTAAGCAAATTGCTACCAAGCGAAAAAATGCGCGGGTTAACGGTATCGACCTTTCACCAATTTGGTCTACAGTTTTTGCGCTATGAGCTGATTCATACTCCACTAAAAGGCAATTTTTCTATCATGGACAGCGACGACAGTAAGCGCTTGCTGATGGAGTTGATGATGCGCGACAACTTGAGTGGCGCTGAAAGCCGCGAGTTGGTCGGTAAAGCCATCAAAATGATTTCGGATTGGAAAAATGATTTGGTCGAGCCCGATAAGGCGATGGAAACGCTAGACGATCCAGAAGACATGATTTTTGCCACGTTATATGCGCTTTATGAGCGTAACTTGCGTGCTTATAATGCCGTCGATTTTGATGACTTGATTGTCTTGCCAACCAAGATATTGCGTGAAAACAGAGAACTGCGAGACAAATGGCAAAACCGTATTCGTTATCTATTGGTCGATGAGTATCAAGATACCAATACCGCCCAGTATGAAATGATTAAATACTTGGTCGGTCCGCAAGGTCGCTTCACCGTGGTAGGTGATGATGACCAATCTATCTATGCGTGGCGCGGGGCGAAGCCTGAAAACATGGCCCTGCTAAAAGAAGATTTTCCAAAACTAAAAATCGTTATGCTTGAGCAAAACTATCGCTCAACCACGCGTATTTTGACCTCTGCCAACGCCGTTATTCTAAACAACGAGCATTTATTCGAGAAAAAACTGTGGTCAGATAAAGGTCAAGGCGAAAAAATCCGCATTATTAACTGCCGTAATGACGATGATGAATCCGAGCGCGTGGCCAAAGAAATCGTCACTCATAAGCTGCGTTTTGGTAATGAGTGGGAACAGTATGCGGTACTGTACCGCAGTAACTTTCAGGCACGTATGCTAGAGGCACAACTGCGCCAGTTGCAAGTACCTTATAAATTATCAGGCGGTCAGTCGTTCTTTGCGCGTAGTGAAATCAAAGACATCATGGGCTATCTACGCCTGATTTTGAACCCCGAAGATGACAGCGCATTTTTGCGTATTATCAATACACCTAAGCGCGGTATGGGACCCGCAACGCTAGAAAAACTTGGTTTATTTGCGCAAGAGCACAGCATATCGCTATTGGCTTCTTGTACCCATGCTGGCCTGACTCATGTATTGCCATCAAAGGCTTATGGTACGATAAAAGAGTTTGGTGAATTCATCGAGCACTATACGCGTGAGCTGGATCAACACCCAGACCCTGTGCCGATCGTACGCCAGATGATTGATGAGACAGGTTATATTGATTTCGTGCGTAGCGATGCCAAAACGCCGCAACAAGAAAAAAACCGTATTGATAATATCGATATGCTCTACACCAGTATTCAGTCCTTGATTAATCGCGCTGAAGAAGACGAAGATCGGACGATTGATACCATCATTCGTAAACTGGTTTTGCTTGATATGCTCGAGCAACAGCAAGAAGAAGAGAATACCAACAAAGTTAACTTGATGACCTTACATGCGGCAAAGGGCTTGGAGTTTGATTTTGTTTATATCATGGGGCTCGAGGAAGAGATGCTACCGCATCGCAACTCCATTATGAGTGAGACGGTCGAAGAAGAGCGCCGTCTGATGTACGTGGGTATTACTCGTGCACGTCGTGAACTAACATTGACGCTCGCGACCCAGCGCCGTGCTGGTGGTCAGATGCGCGTTACCTCAGAATCCAGATTTTTGGATGAGTTACCTGAGGATCATATTGATTGGCCTGCCAAAGCGAAAAAGAAAAAAGCGACCAAAGACCCCGAAGCCGTTGCTGATGAATATCTGGCCAATATTCGAGCGTTACTGGGTAAGCGTTAATCTTACTCAAAACATTTAAGCATCTGAGTAATAAACACTTAAGTAAAACGCTTGCAAGAACACGCTTTAGACTGTGCAAAAAACGATTGTTATAATCGTTATTGTTCTTTATATACTGTAAAAACTCGACTGTAAAAACTTGGAACACTTATGCCTACCCCGACGCCCAATCAGGAACGAACCGCCATGCTGTCAGGAGATTATAACTCGGCTGAATATAGTGCCGAATATAAGCTTCTGTATCTGCAGGGGTTGGTTGCTGATAAAGCATACGAGGCCATTACAGAGTTTTTGGAAAAGCAGTCCGAATATGAGATTGCCAACCTACTAGAATCCTTCCCGACTCAAAACCGTCTGTTGATTTGGGCGCAGGTGCCAGAGCATATCAAAGGTGAGGTACTTGCCGAACTAGATGTCGATACGCGCCAGCCGTTGATGGAGAATATTTCTTCTCAAGAAATCTCCTTGTTTACCCAAGACCTTGATGCTCAAGACATCTCTGAGATTTTGGATACCGTCACTGAGAGCGTACGTACCTCAGTCATGGCAACGCTGGACGAAGAGACGCGGGTCCAAGTCAATAAGCTTGATACTTATGCTGACTGGGAAGTGGGTAGCTATATGGATCCAGATATTATCCAGATAAGGGACGATATCTACCTAGCAGATGTACAAGAGTGGCTGCGTGAAAACGATGACCTGCTCGATGACGAGAGCCAAGAGCTGTTAGTTGTCGATCAAAGCCAGCAATTGCTAGGGCTACTGAGTCTAGTAGATTTAATTAAGCATAAACAGAATACATTAGTCTCGGAGCTGATTGATACTGCCATTACAATTAATGATCGCTTGGATATTCAAGATGCAGCCGCGATTTTTCGTTCAGAAGACATCCGCTTTGCCCCCGTCATCAATAGCCATGGCGAGCTGGTTGGTCAACTAAACGGTGAAGACATCATGGAGATTATCCAAGATGATGTCGACAGCACCATGAAAAACCTCGCTGGTGTTAGCCAAGATGAAGAGCTGTTTGCCCCCATCCTAACCAGTGCTAAAAGCCGTAGCGTTTGGCTAGGTATCAATTTATGTACTGCCCTTTTAGCCGCAGCAGTGATTGGACAGTTTGAAGAAGTATTGGCACAAGTCGTGGCGCTAGCGATATTGATGCCAGTGGTCGCCAGTATGGGCGGTATTGCTGGCTCGCAAACGCTGACGGTCGTTATCCGCGGGATGGCGATGGGTCAAATCGGTGGTTCCAACCGTGTCTGGCTGTTAAATAAAGAGCTGTGGGTGGGTGCGATAAACGGTATCATCTGGGCGATAATTATGGCGTTTATTGCTCAGTTATGGTTTCATGATATTAAGATCAGTGCCGTCATCGGTTTTGCCATTGCAATCAACATGACTGCAGCTAATGTCTCGGGTATCAGCATACCGCTGATGCTAAAACGGATGAATATCGACCCTGCTCTATCTGCTTCGGTTATCTTAACGACTGTCACGGATATCGTCGGCTTTATGTCCTTTTTAGGATTGGCCAGCGTGTTGATACTATAGCTGATTGCTAAATTGCTAAATTGCTAAATTGCTAAATTGCTAAATTGCTAAATTGCTAAATTGCTAAATTGCTAAATTGCTAAATTGC